>NZ_AP018365.1:3675000-4275000 GCF_016756395.1 Streptomyces sp. SN-593 | reverse complement strand
GGTCGAGGAGGTCGTGACGCTGATGAACAGCGAGCCCACGACCGCTCGTAAGTCCGCCGCGCCGCGGGCCGGCCGTCGGGTCTCGCCGGCCCTGACCCACCTGGCCACCCGGCTCTCGGACCGCTTCGACACCCGGGTGAAGGTCGACCTCGGTCAAAAGCGCGGAAAGATCGTCGTGGAGTTCGCGTCGATAGAGGATCTGGAGCGCATCCTGGGATCGATGGCCCCCGGTGAGGGCAAGGTCCTGGAGAGCCGGCTGGAGGCCGAGCCCGAGGAGGGCGGCGAGGCCGAGGACAGCACCGAGGCCGGCACCGGGTCCGAGGCCGGCACCGAATGACCCGTCGGCACCCCGGCGGGCCTGCCGGGGTGCCGAGCGCCTGGTTGGTTGGCTGACAGGAACGGGGTCTTCGCCAGATGGGACGTCGGCTCGCACCGCTCACCCTCGACAATCTCACCGACCTGCCGAGGCCGTGTCGGCGCTGTGTCTTCTGGGAGCTGGACCCGGTCAGCGGGGAGGCAGCCGTCACGGCGGGCCGACCCGAGCTGGAGAAGGAGTCCTGGATCTCCGCGGTGCTGCTGGAGTGGGGCTCCTGCGGTCGGCTGGTCTACGTCGACGAGATGCCGGCCGGCTTCGTGCTCTACGCTCCCGCCGCCTATGTGCCCCGCTCCACCGCGTTCCCCACCAGTCCGGTGTCCGGTGACGCCGTCCAGCTCATGACCTCCAGGGTCCTGCCGGGATTCCAGGGGCAGGGCCTCGGCCGGGTGCTCGTCCAGACGGTCGCCAAGGATCTGGTGCGCCGCGGCTTCCGGGCCATCGAGGCGTTCGGAGATGCGCAGTGGGAATCCCCGGACTGCGTGCTGCCGGCGGACCACCTGACCGCGGTCGGCTTCAAGACGGTGCGGCCGCACCCGCGCTTTCCCCGGCTGCGGCTGGAGCTGCGGACCGCCCTCTCCTGGCGGGAGGACGTCGAGATGGCCATCGACCGGCTGCTGGGAGCCGTGCAGAAGGAGCCCGCCCTGCGGCCGCTGTGACATCGGCGGGGTGACGGGGGAAGACGAGAGAGAAAACGGCGGTGGTCGTGTTCCACGTGGAACACGACCACCGCCGTCTCGTACGACCCGGTGGAGCCGGGGCAGGTCAGCTGATGAAGTCCGCCAGGTCCTTCACGAGCGCGCCCTTCGGCTTCGCGCCGACGATGGTCTTCACGACCTCGCCGCCCTTGTAGACGTTGAGCGTCGGGATCGACATGACGCCGTACTTGGCCGCGGTCACCGGGTTCTCGTCGATGTTGAGCTTCACGATGGTGATCTCGTCCGCGTGCTCGGCGGCGATCGCCTCGAGCGACGGGGCGATCTGGCGGCACGGGCCGCACCACTCGGCCCAGAAGTCGACCAGCACGGGCTTGTCGCTGGCGAGGACTTCCTGCGCGAAGGTGTCGTCGGTCACGGGCTTGGGCTTGGTGCTGCCCGTAGTGTTCTCGGCCACGGCGGGCCTCCTTGAGGGTTGCTGCGAATGGGAGGAGTGCTGACGTGAGGTCAGGCGGTCTTCTCGGCGTCGGCGAGCGCCGCGAGGTAGCGCTCGGCGTCCAGCGCGGCCGAACAGCCGGTGCCGGCCGCGGTGATCGCCTGCCGGTAGGTGTGGTCCACCACGTCACCGGCGGCGAACACCCCGGGGACGTTGGTTCGGGTGCTCGGTGCCTGGACGGTGAGGTAGCCCTCGGCGTCCAGGTCGAGCACGCCCTTGAACAACTCGGTCCGCGGGTCGTGGCCGATCGCGATGAACAGCCCGGTGACCGGCAGGTCGGAGGTCTCGCCGGTCTTCGTGTTCCGCAGGGTCAGGCTGGCGAGCTTGCCCTCGCCCTTGATCTCCGCCACCTCACTGTCCCAGACGAAGGAGATCTTCGGGTCGGCGAACGCCCGCTCCTGCATCGCCTTGGACGCCCGCAGGCTGTCCCGGCGGTGCACGATCTTCACCGACTTGGCGAACCGGGAGAGGAAGGTCGCCTCCTCCATCGCGGTGTCGCCACCGCCGATGACGGCGATCTCCTGGTCCCGGAAGAAGAAGCCGTCACAGGTGGCGCACCAGGAGACACCGCGACCCGAGAGCTGGTCCTCGTTGGGCAGGTTCAGCTTGCGGTGCTGCGAGCCGGTGGTGACGATGACCGCCCGCGCCTGGTGGACCGTGCCCGCCGAGTCGGTGACGGTCTTGACGTCACCGCTGAAGTCGACCGCGACGACGTCGTCCGGAACCAGCTCCGCGCCGAAGCGCTCGGCCTGCGCCCGCATGTTGTCCATCAGATCCGGGCCCAGGATGCCCTCCCGGAACCCGGGGAAGTTCTCCACCTCGGTGGTGTTCATCAGCGCACCGCCCGCGGTCACGGAGCCTTCGAAGACCAGCGGGTTGAGAGAGGCACGCGCCGTGTAGAGCGCCGCGGTGTAGCCCGCAGGCCCTGAGCCGATGATGATCACGTTACGGACGTCGGTCACGGATGTTTTCCTCGTCTCTGCGAACTACTGCGGGGCCCTGGCTGGACTCTCGTCCTGCCTAACGGATACTACGGGCCCCGCATTCCCCTGTCGGTACGCCGCCCGCGCGCGCGTCCGGGGCCCGGCACGGCCGTCCCTAACGACGTGGGAAGGTGCTCTGGAAGAGCACGGTGCCCGGGCTGTCGCCCGAACATGAGGCATCGACGACGTACGCGTCGACCTGAGCGCTGTCGGCGGGGTGCGGCAGCACCACGAGGTAGGACGCGGTGCCCTGGAACCGGTCCTCGCCGACCGCCAGGGGCGTCTCGGTCCGGTGGGTCGCCTTGAGCACGCAGGAGGGAGCCTCGACGGCATCGCTCCCCTGGCCCTGGTTCGCGTCCCGACTCGGCGTCGATCCGGGACCCGTGCCGGTCCCGTTGAGCATCGGGGTGTTGCCGTGCTCGGGCGCCGCGGTGGAACCGCCGTCGTCCTGGTCGGGCGCGTAGGGCTCCGCGAGCAACTGCTGCACTTGGTCCTCGATCGCCCCCGACGCCTGGGCGGAGTCCACCTGCCGGCTGGCCGAGGGATTGCTGCCACCGCCCGACGGGTTCCCTCCGGCCGACACCACTCCGTAGACCACGCCGCCGAGCACCAGGACGCCGGCCGCCCAACCGGCCGCCAGGACGATGCTCCGGCGCCGTCCGCGGCCTACCCGCTGGGAGCGGCCCGGTCCGGTACCGGCGGAGGACCGGCCGTCGGGGCCCCCGGGTGCGGTCGATGTTCCACGTGGAACACGGCTGGCCCCACCCGGCGATGTTCCACGTGGAACATCCCGCCGTGGAACGTCGGCTTCTTCACGGGCTGCCGTCGCCTCGGCGGCGAGCGCCGCGTCGATCCGCGTGGCCACGTCCGCGGGCATGGGCTCCGCTGTCGGTAGTTCACCGAGCAGGGCACCGATCTCCGTGAGGGAGGCCAGTACGTCGGCGCAGAGCGGGCACTGTGCGAGGTGCCGACGGACCTGGGCGGCCCGCTCCGGGGCGAGCAGGTCCTCGGACAGGTCGGAGATCTCCGCGACCTCGGGGTGCTGCGTGCTGTCGGGTGCCGACGTCATCGGTGTCCACCTCCGTCCTGCGTCGATCCTGTCGGTGGGACGGATGTCCCCTCCGTCCGGTTCCTTCTGCTCCCGGCGACAGGTCGCTGCCCTGGTGGCCGTTGGGCGGAGGGCCCGTCCGCGGAGGGTCCCGCCGCCGGCAAGGAGGACGGTCCGTCCGCCGCGGCCTTTGCCTCCGCCGCCTCTGCCGCCTCTGCCGCCCCGGCCCGCAGATGGCGCAGCAGCGGAAGCAGCCGGGCCCGGCCGCGCGCGCAGCGGCTCTTCACGGTGCCGGTCGGCACGTCCAGGACCGCGGCGGCCTCGGCGACCGGATAGCCCTGCATGTCGACGAGGACCAGCGCGGCCCGCTGCTCGACGGGAAGCGTGGCGAGCGCCGCCAGCAGCTCCCGGTGCAGCTCGTCGCGCTCCGCCGGCGCCTCCGCGGACTCGTGCGGCTCGATCAGCGCGTCGAGGTGCTGCTCGTCCGCGACCGGTGACGTGCGCCGGGAGGAGGCCCGGCGCACCCGGTCCAGGCAGGCGTTCACGGTGATGCGGTGCAGCCAGGTGGTGACGGCCGACTGGCCGCGGAAGGTGTGGGCGGAGCGGAAGGCGGACACCAGGGCGTCCTGGACCGCGTCAGCGGCTTCCTCCCGGTCCCCCAGGGTGCGCAGCGCGACCGCCCACAGCCGGTCCCGGTGCCGGCGTACCAGCTCGCCGAAGGCGTCGGGATCGCCCGCGACATGGCGGGCGAGGAGCTCGGCGTCACCGAGCGTGCTTCCTTCCACAGCAGGCCCCCTCCTCCGCCGGCCGCCGGCGCGGTCAGCTGCCCGTGACGTGGACCTCGGACACCTCTCCACGGAAGTGGCCGTCCGAAATGGGCGGCAGGGAGGTGAGCCAGACCAGGAGGAAGCGCGAGGACACCTTGCTGCTCGGGGTCAGCGTGACCTCCGTGCCGGAACCGTTGGCGACCTTGGTGAAGGTGCTGAAGTCGGTCGGCATGGTGGTCGTCCCCGCGGGCGCGGCCATCAGGTCGACCGACGTCTGCCCGACGAAGTCCACCTTCACGTCGCTGACGGTCTTGGCGCTGCCCAGGTCGAGGATCAGCCCGACACCGGACTTGAGGTTCCCGAACCGGGCGTCCGCGTACCAGCTGGTCTCCCAGGCGGTGGACGCGTTGCCGTCGTAGGCGAGCTTGACCTTGGTCGGGTTCTCGTCCCCGTCGGACCCGAACGGGTCGTAGTCCTTGACCGTGACGATGGGGATCGGTCCGGCGGACGGGTGCGTCTGCGCCTGGCCGCCCTTCTGGCTCGTGGGCGTGGGCGTGGCGGAGCGGCCCTCGCGGGACTGGAGGGTGTCGGCGAGCTGCCAGCTGCCCAGGCCGATGGCGACGATCAGCAGCGCTGCCACGGCCCACTTGAGAGCCTGACCGGTGCGGCCCGGCAGCGCGGGCGGCGGTCCGGCCAGCACGGTCGGCTGGCGGGTGGCGCCGGCGCCCGGCGGCGCGGGAGGACGCTGGAGCGCCGCCACACCGTAGGCGGGCGAGGGCTGCTCCGGCGGCCGGACGCGCGGGATGCCCGCGACGACCTTGGCCAGTTCCTCGGGGGTGGTGCAGGGGGGCTCCTCGCGGGAGGCGGTGGCCCCGTCGTTGGCGAGGGCGCGCATCGCGATCTCGGACAGCCCGCGGTGGACGCCGGCCCGGACCTGGTCCGGGGCGATCAGACCGACACCCTTGGGCAGGCCGGTCAGACCGTGGGCGTCCTCCTCGTACGGCCAGCGCTGGGTCAGGGCGGCATACAGCAGCGCGCCGATCGCCTCGGTGTCCTCCCGGCGCGGCTGCTCCGAGGTGAGGCCGCGCAGCGCCGCCGCGACGGCGAGCCCGCGGATGCGGTACTGGCCGGAGACCGTGCGCAGCACCGCACCGGGGTCGAGCCTCAGGTGTGCCAGGCCCTCCCGGTGGGCGGCCGCCATGCCCTGGGAGACCTGGCTGACCATCTGGTACGCCTCGTGCGGTTCCAGGGGGCCGGTCCGGAGCAGGTCCGCCAGCGAGGTGGCGTCGGGCAGCCATTCGTGGATGACGTAGACGAGGTCGCTGTCCTCGACCGCGTCGAGGACCTGGACGAAGCGGGGGTCGCCGAGCAGCGCGGCGGAGCGGGCCGCGGCCATCACCGGGCGGGCCTGCGGGTGGTCGGCGGGGAGCACATGCACGCCGACGGCCCGGCGCAGCTTCTCGTCCACCGCGCGCCAGCTACTGAAGCCGTCGACCCGGGTCACGCACTCGGCGAGCTGGTAGCGGCGGGCGAGCTTGTGGCCGCTGTGCAGGTCGGGAGCGGCGATCCGTGGCTTGGGCTTGGGCTTGGCGCCGGCCGCGGCAGCCGCGGGCGCGGGCGCCGGGGTGGCTGGGGCGGCCGCCTTGGTGGCCGTCGTGGTCGCCGTTCCGCCGCCGGCCCCGGCACCGGGCTTCGCACCGGACTTCGCAGCGGGCCTCGCGCCGGATTCCCTGCCCGACGTCGGGGCGGGCTTGGTCGCGGCGCCGGCGGACGCGCGCGCGGTCCCGGCAGGTGACACGGCGTCGATGGGCTGGGTCGGCTCGGCGGTGTCGGGGTCCTCGTCGGTCGCGGCGTCGAACTGCACGGTGTCCTGCCCCGTGCTCTCGGTCGACGGCTCGGCGATCGCCTCGGCGGCCGGCTTGGTGTCGGGCTGCTCCTGGGCTGTGGTGTCCTCGGCGGTGCCGCCGGTCTGCTCGTCCGTCGTGGTGCCGTCGGGAGTGGCGCCGCCCTGCCGGGCGGAGGACGAACCCTCGCCGCCCTCGTTGGCCACTCCGACGGCGGCCGTGCTCCGATCCGCCACCGTCGTTCCTGCCTCCCCATCCATTGCACGTTCTCACGTCACGCCGATGACAATTGTGCCCGCACTCCGGCTCTCTGCACGACACACAGCCCACCGCGATGGTTGTGCGGTACGGAACAGGAACGTCCGCTCGGGCCCGTCAGCGGCCCAGGCGCCCGCGCACCATCCCGATCATGGCGGTCATCTCCTCGATTCTCATCCGCTTCGCCGCGATCACGAACACTCCCATCAGCAGGCCGCCGCCGACGACGAGGGCGGCCATCGAGCCGACCGCGCCACTGCCGAGCGCCTTGAGGACGACGATCACGGCGATCCCGGCGAGGACCGCCGCGGGCACGCAGGCGCCGGCCAGCCGGGCGTAGGTGCGCATGACCCGCTTGCCGTCCAGGTCGCCCTGCAGCCGCGCGCGCAGCCGCTTGGCGGCCACCCCGACCCCGACCGCGTACGCCAGGCCGTAGGAGAAGGCCATGCCGACCACGGCCCAGCGGGTGGGCAGCACCAGGAAGGAGATGACGGAGGCGAGCGCGTTGACCGCGGCGACCACCACCGTGTTGTAGAAGGGGGTGCGGGTGTCCTCGAAGGCGTAGAAGCCGCGCAGGATGACGTACTGGGCGGAGAACGGGATCAGCCCGACGCCGAAGGCCATCACGATGAAGCCGATGTTGCGGGCGGACTCCGCGCCGGTGCTGGCGTACAGCAGGCCGCACATCGGGACGCCCAGCGCCAGGAACGCGAACCCGGCGGGCACGATCGCCACCGCCGACGTCCGCAGGCCGTAGGAGATGTCGTCGCGGACCGAGGCGATGTCGCCGTCGGCGGCCGCCCGGGAGATCCGGGGCAGCACCGCCGCCATCACCGAGACGGTGATGATGGCCTGCGGCATCTGCCAGATCAGCAGCGCGTTGTTGTAGGCGGTGATGCCGGTGCCCTGGTAGCCGCTCTTGTCGGCGTCGGCGCCCGCCCAGGTGGCGAGCTGGGTGACGACGATCAGGCCGGCCTGGTTGGCGAGCACGAAGAAGAACGTCCACTTGGCCAGCTTGGCGGTGTGGCCCAGGCCGTGGCCCCGCCAGTCGAAGCGCGGCCGGAACTTGAAGCCCGCGTCCCGCAGGTACGGCAGCATCGACAGCGACTGCACCACCAGGCCGAGCAGGGTGCCCATGCCCAGCAGCCGGGCGCCCTGCGGGGTGATCGTGGTGGCGTCCATCCGGGTGCTGCTGAAGGGGCCGTAGACCCAGATGAACATCAGGAAGGTGAAGATCACCACGATGTTGTTGAGCACCGGCGTCCACATCATGGCGCCGAACCGCCCGCGGGCGTTGAGCACCTGGCCCATCACGACGTGCACGCCCATGAAGAAGATCGTCGGCAGGCAGTAGCGGGCGAAGGAGATCGCCACGTCGTACGAGTCCGGGTTCTGCGCGAGCTTCGGGGACATCATCTTGACCAGCAGCGGCGCTCCGGCGACGGTGACCGCCACGATGCCGCCCAGCACCACCATGACCACGGTCAGCAGCCGGTTGGCGTAGGCGGCGCCGCCGTCCTCGTCGTTCTTCATCGCCCGGGCGAGCTGCGGGACGAAGACCGAGTTGAGCCCGCCGCCGATGGTGAGGATGTAGATCATCGTCGGCAGCACGTTGGCGACCGCGTAGGAGTCGCCGAGGGTGGCCACGCCGATCGCGGCGGCGATGACCAGGGTGCGCACGAAGCCGGTCACCCGGGAGACGAGGGTGCCCGCGGCCATGAGCGCGCTGGACTTGAGGATGTTGCCGCCCTTGCCCCCGGTGGGGGCGGGCGCGACGACCGGGATGGGGCCGGTGGCGTCGCGCGGCGGCAGTTGCCCGGTGCCCTCGCCGGGATCCCCGCCCGCCGGGACCCCGGCCGGGACCGGCTGGCCGGCCTGCGGCTGGTACGCGGCGGGGTACCGGGGATCGGCCTGCCGCGGGTCCGCATACCCGGCGCCGGCGCCCTGGCCGTACTGCCGGGGGTCGGCGTAGCCCTGCTCCGGGTACGGGTGGTCGCCCTGGTACGTGGTCGGCTGCCCGTACGGCTGCTCCTCGTACGCGGGCTGGGCGTAGCCGGCGGCTCCGGGCGCCTGCGGGTAGCCGTAGGACTGCTCGTAGCCGGGCTGCTGGGGCTGCTGGAAGTAGCCCTGCCGCGGGTCCTGCGGCTGCTGGTACGCCTGCTGGTAGCCCTGGCCCTGCTGGTGCGGGTCCTGCTGCGGCGGGGCGTAGCCGCCCTGCTGCTGGTCGCGGAAGAGGTGCTCGTACGCGTCGAAGACGGGCAGCGCGCCGGTCTGCCCGAGGTCGTCGACGTAGAGCGAGGCCGGGTTGTCGCCGTAGGTCATCTGCTGGTAGCTCGCCGGCGGCTGCTGCCACTGCTGGCCGCCGTACCCCTGGCCGCCGTACTGCTGCGCCTGCGGGGCGTACTGCTGCGGCTGCTGGTGCTGCGGCGGTTGCGCCTGCTGGCCGTACTGTCCGTACTGGTCGTAGAACTGGTCGCCGGACGGGCCGGGCCCTGCTGGGCCCGGCTGGGAGTACTGCTGCGGGTACGGCTGCTGGTAGGCGTAACCGTCCTGCGCATAGGGGTCGGGTGGCGCGGGGTGCTGCTCGGGCGGGTGAGGCATCTGGCCCGCAGCGTCGCGATCACCGTCGTACGGCGCGTTCATCAGTGCCCCACCTTATTGTCCGCTGGCTATCCGTCCACTTTCTCACCTGCCGGGGACGGCTCGGTGCTGTCCTGGCCGGTGTCAACCGCAGGGTCACCCGGGTGCTCGGGGCCGGTGCCGCCGGTGTCACCACCGTCGTCGCCGTCCACGCCGCCGCCGGTGCCGCCGTTCGCGCCGCCTTCGGCGGCCGCGTGGCGCTTGCGCTGACGATAGATCCGTACCCCGGCGAGCACCAGGAGCAGCAGACCGGCCGCGATGATCAGCATCACCAGGTCGGTGACGTTGGTGAGCTGCACCTTGAAGTCCACGGCACCGCCGTACAGCGCGCCGCTTCGGGTGTAGAGGTGTGCGGTGATCTGTGCCGGACCGTTGGCGCTCGCCGTGGTCTGGAACTTCAGGGTACGGGTATGGCCGCCGTCGATGGCGATCGGCTGCTGGGGGTCCTTGATCTTGAGCCGGATGTTGGAGTTGGAGCCGAGCCGCAGCACGAGGCCGTTGATCGGCTGTCCGAGCTCGTTCTTCACGGTGACCGGGATGGTGCCGCTGCGACCGGAGAGGGTCAGGTCGGACTTCTGGAGGATGTGGACGGAGCCGATCAGGTCGGTGAGGTAGGTGCCGACCGAGTCGCGGTAGGTCCGCTCGGCGCTGTCGTCCCCGCGCCAGCCGGTGGAGATCGCCCGCAGCATCGCGTTGCGGAACGGCACGGTCACGCGGTCCTTGATGGTGAGAATCACCACGAAGTCGTCGAGGTTGAGCTGCACCTCGTGGAGCTGCTGGAACGCTTCGGTGGGCAGTTCCCCGGCCCGCAGCGCCTTCGGGTAGGCGCTGGAGGAGGGCACCTTGCGGTTGGCCTGCGGGTCGGCCTTCGCCTTCACCGCGCTGCCGTAGCCGGCCGAGTCCGCCCACTGGCTGTCGTCCGTCGCGTCGATCGCGGTCGCCATCGCCTTCGCCTGCGCGATGCTCGGCATGCGCTGCGGCGCCACCACGATGCTGCGCTGCTTGTCCGGCGCCTCAAGGGTGATCAGCAGGCTCTGGGCGAGGTAGTCCTGGACGGCGAGGGTCGCGCTCTGCGGGGCGCTCGTGGTGCCGTCGAAGGCGGTGGAAAGGGCGGCGTCCGTGTTCACCGCCGTGGTGCCGTCGCCGATGGAGCGGGCCGAGGTCGGGGTGTAGTCGAGGGTGCTGTGCTCCCGCAGGGAGTCGTTGCGGGTGATGATCTGGTCGGCGCCCGAGGAGCGGGCCACCGACACCACGGAGGAGTCGATCGCGCCGTCCACCGGCCAGGCCACGTCGGTGACGGACTGCACGCCGAGGATGAGGTCGACGGTGGTCTTGCCGAGGGCGGTGCCGGTCTTCACCAGGTCGAGGTCGCCGGTCGTGCCCTTGGCGTGGTGGGCGAGCGAGGCGATGTCCGGGTCGCCGAACGGCAGCGCCACCACCTCGTGGCCGGCGACGGCCGTCTTGAGCGAGTTCAGCCACTGCTTGGCGACCGCCGAGCCGGTGCCCTGGGTGGGGTTGGTGACGTCGCCGCCGGAGCCGGCCACCCGGTAGGGCTTCGTCATCGCCTCGACGGTGGCCAGCAGGTCCGGGTCGACGACCCAGGTGACCGGCAGGCTGCCGCCGAGCTTGACCATCTCGCCGAGCCGGCCGTTCGGCTTGAGCTCCTTGACCAGGTCGTCGTCGGTGAAGATCGGGCTCTGCTGGGAGTCGCTGTCGCCGCGCGGGTCGATGTGCGGCCGGTCGGTCAGCGGCCACAGGTTGGTGATCTTGGTCGGCTCCGCGCCGCTGCTGTCGCCGTACCAGGGCAGGAAGATCCGCTTGATGCCGAGGACGTGGTCGGCGGGCACCTCGGCGTTCAGGCCGTCCAGGGCGATGCCGACGACGTACACGCCTCCGGAGTCGCCGAAGTAGAGGGCGCTGACCGGGATCTTCATGGAGAACGGCGCGCTCTGCCCGGGCGCGAGGTCCGGCATCGTGACCTGGTGGCCGTTGATGTCCTTGCCGTCCAGGGAGACGTCGAAGCCGGTCCTGGCCTCCTCGCTCTCCAGCGCGCTGCGGGTGTGCAGCGCCCCGCCGGGCGCCACGTGGGCGGCCATCCGCGCGTCGGTGATCTTCGACTTGCCGTTGTTCACCACGGTCCCGCTCACCGTGATCGAACCGCCCGGGGTCGGGATCTGCGGGTCGAGTCCGTTGACGCTCACCGTGGCCGCACGCGAGCCGGTGGCGGCCGTGGCGGCGAGTCGGGGGGCGGCGTGCGAGGCGGTGGCTCCCGCGGCCTGCAGCAGGCCCGTGAGGAGCGCCGCGCCCGCGAGCAGTGCTGTGCCCCGCAGCAGCCGTCGGCGCGGTCCCGTCGGAGCCCTACCGGCTGCCTGTGCCGCCTCGCCCACGCGCTCGCCCGTCCCTTGTTCGTCGTCTGCCGGTGGCTGCCACCGGTCGGTCGTTCGTGTGTGTTGTGCGTCCTGCGGAAGTGCGTGGTGGCATGTTAACGAGCGCGGCGGTGTCCCAGTGCCGTGCGTCCGCCACAGCCGGGCCACAGCTCCTGGGAAAGCGGGGCGCCAGGGCCCGCCCGCGCCCCGTACCCTTTGACGTTGTGCCGAACGTCAGCAACGCCGCCCAGACCCCGCAGGCCCACCACCGCGTCGAGCCGGTGGCCGAAGACCTCGGCCGGCTGTTCAGCGCCGCCGGCTTCCGGCTCGCCCTGGTCGGCGGATCGGTCCGGGACACCCTGCTCGGCCGGCTCGGCAACGACCTGGACTTCACCACCGACGCCCGGCCCGAGCAGGTGCTGAGGATCCTGCGGCCGTGGGCGGACGCGGTGTGGGAGGTCGGCATCGCCTTCGGCACGGTCGGTGCGCGCAAGGACGTGCCCGCCGGCGGGGGCGAGGGGCCCAGGAGCTTCCAGGTCGAGGTCACCACCTACCGCTCGGAGGTGTACGACCGGACCTCGCGCAAGCCGGAGGTGTCCTACGGCGACACCATCGAGGAGGACCTGGTCCGCCGGGACTTCACGGTGAACGCGATGGCCGTGGCGCTGCCCGAGACCGAGTTCGTGGACCCCCACCACGGTCTGGACGACCTGGCCGCGCGGGTGCTGCGCACGCCGGGGACCCCGGAGTCGTCGTTCTCCGACGACCCGCTGCGGATGATGCGGGCCGCCCGGTTCGCCGCGCAGCTCGACTTCGAGGTGGCCCCCGAGGTCGTCGCCGCGATGACGGCGATGGCCGACCGGATCACGATCGTGTCCGCGGAGCGGGTCCGGGACGAGCTGAACAAGCTGCTGCTCTCCGACCACCCCCGCAAGGGCCTGCGGCTGCTGGTGGAGACCGGGCTCGCCGACCAGGTGCTGCCCGAGCTGTCGGCGCTGCGGCTGGAGCGCGACGAGCACTTCCGCCACAAGGACGTCTACGAGCACACCCTGACCGTGCTGGAACAGGCCATCGACCTGGAGACCGACGGCCCCGACCTGGTGCTGCGGCTGGCCGCGTTGCTGCACGACATCGGCAAGCCCCGCACCCGGCGGTTCGAGCCGGACGGCCGGGTCTCCTTCCACCACCACGAAGTGGTGGGCGCCAAGATGACCAAGTCCCGCATGACGAAACTGAAGTACCCCAACGAGCTGGTGAAGGACGTCTCCCGGCTCGTCGAGCTGCACCTGCGTTTCCACGGCTACGGCAGCGGCGAGTGGACGGACTCGGCCGTCCGCCGGTACGTACGCGACGCCGGTCCGCTGCTGGAGCGGCTGCACAAGCTGACCCGTTCCGACTGCACGACCCGCAACAAGCGCAAGGCCGCCGCGCTGTCGCGTACCTACGACGGGCTGGAGGCGCGCATCGCCGAGCTCCAGGAGCAGGAGGAACTGGACGCGATCCGTCCGGATCTGGACGGCAACCAGATCATGGGTATCCTCGGCGTCCCGCCGGGGCCGGTGGTCGGCAAGGCGTACCAGCACCTGCTGGAGCTGCGGCTGGAGAACGGCCCGCTCGGTGAGGACGCGGCCGTGGCGGCGCTCAAGGAGTGGTGGGCGGCGCAGGACTGACCCTGGGCGGGGCCGCGCCATGTTCCACGTGGAACATCCCGCGGCCCCGCCGGCTGCTCGACCTCAGCCGTTCTCCTCCGCTCCCTGTTCCACGTGGAACATGGCGGGCCGATGTTCCACGTGGAACATCGCGTATCCGACCACCGCGTAGATCAGTGCCAGCGCGACCACCAGCGACGAGGAACGGCCGTCCGCGGGCAGAACCAGGGCGGCGAGCGCGGCGGCACCGACGAAGGAGACGTTGAACGCCACGTCGTACAGCGAGAAGACCCGGCCGCGGTAGGTGTCGTCGACGTGGGTCTGCACGACGGTGTCCGTGGCGATCTTCGCCCCCTGTGTGGTGACACCGAGCGCGAAGGCCGCCACCATCATCGGCGCCTCGGAGAACGGCAGTGCCAGCGGCGGCAGCAGGACGGCGGAGGCGGCCGAGCAGATGGTGATCCATCCGCTGGTGCCGAACCGCGCGGTCGTCCACCGGGTGATGACCGCGGCGGCGAGGAAGCCGGCGGCGGACAGGCCGAGGGCGACCCCGAGCAGCGCCAGTCCGGCGTCGCTGTCGGACGGGTCGGACCAGGCGTACCGGCAGAGCATCAGCAGGGTGACCGTCAGGGCGCCGTAGCAGAAGCGCATCGCGGTCATCGCCGAGAGCGCCTGGCGGGCGGCCGGCCGCTGCCGCAGGTGCCCCAGCCCTGCGGCGAGGCCGCGCGCGGTGCCGACGAGTTCGGCGACCACCCGGGTGCGGCCGCCGCGGATGTCCGGGCCGAGCAGGTCGCGGCCGAGGGTGAGCGCGGACAGGCCCGCGCACAGGTACAGCGCGGCGGCCAGCAGCACGGTGGCGGCGTCGGCGCCCGAGCCGGCGGTGTGGAAGAGGTGCACCACGAACGCGGCGCCACCGCCCACCGTGGCGGCGAGCGTGCCCGCCGTGGGCGACAGCGAGTTCGCCGTCACCAGGTGCGCGCCGTCCACCACGCGCGGCAGGGCGGCCGACAGCCCCGCGAGCACGAACCGGTTGACGCCGGTGACCGACAGCGCGGACAGGTAGAAGAGCCAGTCCGGCACGTGGACGAGGATCAGCGCGGCGGTGCCGCAGCACAGTACGGCCCGTAGCGCGTTGCAGTACAGGAGCACCTGGCGCCGCCGCCAGCGGTCGAGGAGCACGCCGGTGAACGGGCCGAGCAGGGAGTACGGCAGCAGCAGCACCGCCATCGCGGAGGCGACCGCCCCCGGGGACGCCTGCTTCTCCGGTGAGAACACCACGTACGCGGCCAGCGCGACCTGGAACACGCCGTCGGAGAGCTGCGACAGCAGCCGTACCGCCAGCAGCCGCCGGAAGTCCGGCAGCCGCAGCAGCACCCGGAGGTCACGCAGAACACCCATGTGCACACCTTCACACGACGGACAGGGCCCCGGGGACGCACCCCGGGGCCCTGCTCGGTCGATCCGGTCGGTCCGCCGGCCGTCAGGCCCACCGACCGTCACCTCGTGCTTCCGCCGGCCACCGTTCCAGCGTCGGACGCTGCCGCGGTGGCCGCCGGTGCGGACGGGTCAGCGCTCGACGTCGCCGCGGATGAACTTCTCGACGTTCTCGCGCGCCTGGTCGTCGAAGTACTGCACCGGCGGGGACTTCATGAAGTACGAGGACGCCGACAGGATCGGGCCGCCGATGCCGCGGTCCTTGGCGATCTTCGCGGCGCGCAGCGCGTCGATGATGACGCCGGCGGAGTTCGGGGAGTCCCAGACCTCCAGCTTGTACTCCAGGTTCAGCGGGACGTCGCCGAACGCGCGGCCCTCGAGGCGGACGTACGCCCACTTGCGGTCGTCGAGCCACTGCACGTAGTCGGACGGGCCGATGTGCACGTTCTTGGCGCCGAGGTCGCGGTCCGGGATCTGCGAGGTGACGGCCTGCGTCTTGGAGATCTTCTTGGACTCCAGGCGCTCGCGCTCCAGCATGTTCTTGAAGTCCATGTTGCCGCCGACGTTCAGCTGCATGGTGCGCTCCAGCACCACACCGCGGTCCTCGAAGAGCTTCGCCAGCACGCGGTGCGTGATGGTCGCGCCCACCTGGGACTTGATGTCGTCACCGACGATCGGCACGCCGGCCTCGGTGAACTTGTCCGCCCACTCCTTGGTGCCGGCGATGAACACCGGGAGGGCGTTCACGAAGGCGACCTTGGCGTCGATGGCGCACTGGGCGTAGAACTTCGCCGCGTCCTCGGAGCCGACCGGCAGGTAGCAGACCAGGACGTCGACGTTGCGGTCCTTGAGGATCTTGACGATGTCGACCGGAGCCTCGTCGGACTCCTCGATGGTCTCGCGGTAGTACTTGCCGAGGCCGTCGAGGGTGTGGCCGCGCTCGACCGTCACGCCGGTCTGCGGGACGTCGGTGATCTTGATGGTGTTGTTCTCGCTGGCGCCGATGGCGTCGGCGAGGTCGAGGCCGACCTTCTTCGCGTCCACGTCGAAGGCGGCGACGAACTCCACGTCACGCACGTGGTACTCACCGAACTGCACGTGCATGAGACCAGGCACCTTGCTGTCCGGTTCGGCGTCCTTGTAGTACTCGACACCCTGCACCAGCGAGGTGGCGCAGTTGCCCACGCCGACAATGGCTACGCGGACCGAACCCATACCGGTTGCTCCTTGTGAAATAGTCACGCGGTTCCCCGATCCCGGGTCGGCCGCCGTTCTCTTGGTTGTTGTCTAGTCGTCCCGCTCGGAGAGCGGACGCTCCACGCGTCCGGCCCGCTCGGTCTCGATCAGCTCGTTGAGCCACCGGACCTCGCGCTCCACCGACTCCATGCCGTGCCGCTGCAGCTCGAGCGTGTAGTCGTCGAGCCGCTCCCGGGTGCGGGCCAGCGACCCGCGCATCCTCTCCAGGCGTTCTTCCAGGCGGCTGCGCCGCCCTTCGAGCACCCTCATCCGGACGTCCTTCGACGTCTGGCCGAAGAAGGCGAACCGGGCGGCGAAGTGCTCGTCCTCCCAGGCATCGGGGCCGGAGTTGGCGAGCAGCTCCTCGAAGTGCTCCTTGCCCGCGGCCGTCAACCGGTAGACGATCTTCGCCCGGCGACCGGCGAGGGGCGTGGCCAGCGGGTCGCCGTCCAGCGCGGATTCCTCGATCAGCCACCCCTGGGCGACCAGCATCTTCAGGCACGGGTACAACGTCCCGTAGCTGAAGGCGCGGAACACCCCGAGCGATGTGTTGAGCCGCTTGCGCAGCTCGTAGCCGTGCATCGGGGACTCACGCAGCAGACCGAGAACCGCGAACTCGAGGATTCCGGAGCGCTTGCTCAATCCCTCGTCCCCTCGGTTCTCGATCGGAAGTGCCGCGTGTGTGTCGACCCGATGTATCGAGTCGATACATCGTGACGATAGAACGGGCCGAGACGTCATGCAAGGCGAGGCACGGTGACCGGCGTCACATCGGCAAACCTGTGAGCAGCCAACTGCCCGATATGTGACGAACGTTCGTGCCGAGCGGCATTTGACCGTGCGTACTCTGTTCGCCATGCGGAGCACCGGGAACCCCGTGGCGTCAAGACGCGTCATGATCCTTGGTGCAGTGCGGCCCGATCCAGCCGCACGCAGGGGGACCCGACCGGAATGTCACCGATGCCTTCAGGCGATCCCGCCTGTCGAGGAGTAGCTGTTCAATGAGCGAGCACCGTCGCAAGCCGCCGCAGTCGCCCTCAGGCGGCCGTGCTGCCGCCCGGCGCGGGGGACAGCAGCCGACGCCCCCTCCCTCCGGTGGCGGGCGCGCCGCGGGCGGGACCCCTCCCGGAGACACCCCGCCGGCCGGCGGCGCGTACGCGGCGGAGTCACCGTCCGGCGGCCCGGGTGGAGGCGACGAGCGGCAGCAACCGTACGAGGGCCGCGCGGCCGCCCGGCGGGCCGCTCAGGGACGGGGCAAGGGCGGCAGGCGCCGCGCGGCGGCCGGTGGCGGTGCCGCGGGCGGTCCGGCCGGACGGGGCGGCCGCCGCCCCGGCAAGAAGCGCCTCATCGACTACCCCCGCTACGGGAAGGTGGGCTGGCGCCACTGGATGCCGTCCTGGCGCCAGGTCACGGCCCTGTGCGTCGGCTTCGTCGGCGGGCTGGTCGGGCTGATCGGCATCGCGTACGCGATGGTGAGCGTTCCCAACGAGAACCTCGCCGCCCAGGCGCAGAACAACGTCTACTACTGGGCCGACGGCAGCCAGATGATCGCGACCGGCGGCGAGATCAACCGCCAGAACATCACGATCGACGAGATCCCCCAGGCGATGCAGAACGCGGTGATCGCCGGCGAGAACAAGACCTTCGAGACCGACCGCGGCATCGACCCCAAGGGCATCGCCCGCGCGCTGCTGAACATGGCCAGGGGCGGCGAGACCCAGGGCGGCTCGACCATCACCCAGCAGTACGTGAAGAACACCCGGCTCGACCAGCAGCAGACGTTCAGCCGGAAGTTCAAGGAACTCTTCATCTCGATCAAGGTCGGGGCCACGATGAAGAAGTCCGAGATCATGGAGGGCTACCTCAACACCTCCTACTTCGGCCGCGGCGCCTACGGCATCCAGGCGGCGGCCCGCACGTACTACGGCGTCGACGCGATCAAGCTGAACCCGAGCCAGTGCGCCTTCCTCGCCGCGCTGCTCAAGGGCCCGACGTACTACGACCCGGCGGGCAACACCAGCATCGACCCGATCGCCACGGCGGCGAGCAACAAGAAGAACTCGATGATCCGGTGGAAGGACATCCTCGACCTGGAGGTCAAGGACAAGCTGCTGTCCGCCACCGATCGGGCGAAGTACACGACCTACCCGATGCCCGACCCGGTCAAGCAGAACGCGCAGATGGCCGGCCAGATCGGCTACATGGTCAACCTCGCCAAGAGCTACGTGATCAACAACAAGGTCCTCACCGCCGACCAGCTCAACCAGGGCGGCTACCAGATCCACACCACCTTCCAGAAGCCGAAGGTGGAGGCGATGGAAGCCGCGGTCAAGAAGGTGCAGAAGCAGTACATCAAGCCCGGCACCCACGTGGTCAAGGGCGAGGACATGGACAAGTACGTCCAGTTCGGCGGCGCCTCGGTGAACCCGTCCGACGGGGCGATCGTGGCCATCTACGGCGGCACCGACGCGACCAAGCACTTCACCAACAACGCCGACGAGACCGGCGCCCAGGTCGGTTCGACCTTCAAGCCGTACGTGCTCGCCGCGGCGATGACCTACGGTGCCCGGGATCCCGACGGGCCGGCCACCCAGAGCGAGAGCGAACGGACCCTGGTCTCGCCGGACAGCGAGTTCAGCGGTAAGGACAACCAGCTCATCGACGACTACACCGGCAAGCCCTGGGTCGGGTACGACAAGGACAACAAGCCGTTCCAGTGGCGCCAGCCCAACGACGACGGCGACAACTACGACCGGGTCACCCTGCGCGTGGCGCTGGACAAGTCGCTGAACTCGCCGTACGTCCAGCTCGGCCAGGACGTCGGCACGGACAAGGTGCACGACGCCGCGATCTCCGCCGGCCTGGTCGCCGACGCCTCGAACGGCCTCGACGACTACAAGAACAGCGTCACGTACTCCATCGGCACCTCCTCGCCCAGCGCGATCCGGATGGCCGACGGCTACGCCACCTTCGACAACCACGGCCGGCAGAACGACCCGTACTCGGTCTCCACGGTCGTCCACAACGGCAAGCAGATCTACAAGCACCAGCTCAAGACCAAGGTCGCCTTCTCCCCGACGGTCTCGGACACCATCACCGGCATGCTCACCGACGTGGTCAAGGAGGGCACCGGTACCCCCGCGCAGCTTCCCGGCGGGCGGCCCGCCGCGGGCAAGACCGGTACCACCGACGACAACAAGTCGGCCTGGTTCGACGGGTACACCCCGCAGCTTTCCACCTCGATCGTCATGTTCCGCCGCGACGACCAGGTGCACGACGGCAAGACCAACCCCTTCCTCGCGATGTACGGCACCGGTGGTGCGGAGAAGGTGCACGGTGACTCCTTCCCGGCGCAGATCTGGAAGGACTACATGACCTCGGCGATGTCCGGGCAGCCGAAGAAGACCTTCGAGAAGCCCACCGAGGAGATCGGCAAGGTCATCTACGGCAACGTGCCCAGCCCGACGCCCACGCCGACGATGACCACCCCGCCGACGACGACGATGACCACGCCGCCGACGACTCCCCCGACCACTCCGCCCACCACGCCGACCACGACGCCGCCGACGGAGACCACGACCCCGCCGTGCACCTCGATCTTCGGCTGCCCGACGTCGCCCACCACGTCACCCACCACCGGTGACGACGCCGGCAACGGCAACGCGGGGACGAGCAACGGCGGTAGCAACGGCGGCAACGGCGGTACCGGCCGGGAGGAGACCACGAGCAGACAGCAATGACCGCGCTGACCGCGCTGCCCGCGCCGACCGCCCGGCCGTGAGCCGGGCGCCGTACAGCCGGCGCAGCGGCATGTGAGAGCCCCCGGCACCGTGACGGTGCCGGGGGCTCTCGCGTACACAGTCCGGTACGGCAGGATGGCGCCATGACGAGCGTGCGCTACCGAGCAGACGACGACCGGCGGCAGACCCCCGTCCGCCCCACGGACGAGGACCCGGTGGCCGCGGCGGGCAGCGAGTTCATCGGCGGCCCGGCCGGCCGCTGGGCGCTGTCCGGCCACCGCTGGTGGAACCCGCTGCGGGTCATGGTGCTCGTCGTGATCGGCATGTTCGCGCTCGGCATGGCGCAGAAGGCGTCCTGCTACTCCGGCGGCTGGTTCCAGCCGCCGCCCGGCGACCTCCAGTACGCCCACGCCTGCTACTCCGACATCCCGCACATGTACACCCAGCGCGGCTTCGGCGCCGACCTGGTGCCGTACTTCGACCGCATCCCCGAGTCGCTCAGCGGCTCGGCCGACATCCACTACCTCGAGTACCCGGTGCTGACCGGGCTGTTCATGGAGGTGGCGTCCTGGCTGACCCCGCCCGGATCGGGGCAGCACAGCGCGCAGGTGTTCTGGATCGCCAACTCCGGGATGCTGATGGTCTGCGCGGTCGCGCTGGTCGTGTGCGTGGCGCGCACCAACCGGCTGCGCCCGTGGGACGGCCTGTTCGTCGCCCTGTCCCCCGCGCTCGCCCTGACCGCCACCATCAACTGGGACCTGTTCGCGGTCGCGTTGGCGGCCGGCGGGCTGCTGGCGTGGTCGCGCGGCCGCACGGGCTGGGCCGGCGTGCTGATCGGCCTGGCCGCCGCCGCGAAGCTCTACCCGGTGCTGCTGCTCGGCGCGCTGTTCCTGCTGTGCCTGCGGGCCGGCCGCCTTCGGGACTTCGGCCGGACCGCGCTGGCCGCGGTCGTCGCCTGGGTGGTGGTGAACCTGCCGGTGATGGCCTTCGCACCGCACGGCTGGGCGCAGTTCTACACCTTCAGCAAGGACCGGGGCACGGACTACGGCTCCCTGTGGATGATCGTCAGCGACCGCTCGGGCGACGCGCTCGACGGCGTCAACGAGTACGGCATCGCCCTGATGCTGGTGCTGGGTGTGGGCATCGCCGCGCTCGCCCTGTACGCGCCGCGCCGGCCGCGGCTGGGCCAGTTGAGCTTCCTGGTGGTGGCCGCGCTGCTGATCAGCAACAAGGTCTACTCGCCGCAGTACGTGCTGTGGCTGCTGCCGCTGGCGGTGCTGGCCCGGCCGCGCTGGCGCGACCTGGCCATCTGGCAGGGCGCGGAGGTGCTGTACTTCCTCGGCATCTGGTACCGGCTGGCGTACCTCAACAGCACCAAGCACCACGGTCTGACGGCCGACGCCTACCACCTGGCGATCGGCGTGCACCTGCTCGGCGTGCTGTACCTGTGCGCGCTGGTGGTGCGCGACATCCTGCTGCCGGAGCACGACGTGCTGCGGCGGGGCGGTGCGGACGACCCGGCCGGCGGGGTCCTGGACGGCGCCGAGGACGCGTTCGTCCTCGGCGCGCCCGTGCACGCGCCCAAGCACGCGTCGGCGCCGCCGGTGCCGTACGCCGACGGCGGGCCCCGTCCCGAGGCCCGTCCCGAGGGTGGTCCGTACGGCGGCTGAGCGGCGCGCGGCGGCGCCGGGCGGGGCGCCGGGCGTGAGGGGCCCGCTGGGCTCCGGCGGGCCCCCGTGGGCTCCGCCGGGCGGGCGCGAGCGGTCCGGGGCGGGCCGGGTCGCCCGCTACGCGGACTGGCGGTCCACGATGCGGTCGAACTGGGTGGTGGTGTGCCGCAGGTGCGCCACCAGCTCGTCGCCGACCGCGGGCGGGGCCACGTCGCTGGGCAGGTAGAGGATCGACACCTGCATGTGGGGCGGCTCGGCGAACCACCGCTGCTTGCCCGCCCACACGAAGGGGGACAGGTTGCGGTTGACGGTGGCCAGGCCGGCCCGGGCCACGCCCTTCGCGCGCGGCATCAGACCGTGCACCGCCTTCGGCGCCTCCAAGCCCACGCCGTGCGAGGTACCGCCGGCCACCACCACCAGGTGCCCGTCGGCCGCGGCCTTCTCCTGCCGGTAGCCGTAGCGCTCACCCTTGGCGATCCGGGTGACGTCGAGGACCGCGCCGCGGTACTCGGTGGCGTCGTGGTCGCCCAGCCACATCAGCGTGCCGATCCGGGCCCGGAACCGGGTCTGCGGGAACTGCTGCCGGAGGGCGGACAACTCGGTCGCGGTGAGGTGGCTGACGAACATCGTGTGCAGCGGCAGCCTGGCCGCCCGCAGCCGCTCCATCCAGCCGAAGACCTCCTCCACCGCGTCGGTGCCGTCGGTGCGGTCCAGCGGCAGGTGGATGGCGAAGCCCTCCAGGCGCACGTCGTCGATCGCGCTGTGCAGCTTGACCAGGTCGTCCTCGGAGACGCCGTGCCGCCGCATCGAGCTCATCACCTCGATCACCACCCGCGCGCCGACCAGGCCGCGCACCCCCTCCACCGAGGAGACCGAGCGGATCGCGCGGTCCGGCAGCGGCACCGGCTCCTCACCGAGCCGGTACGGCGTGAGCACCAGCAGGTCCCCGCCGAAGAAGTCCTTGATCTTGGCGGCCTCGTAGGTGGTGCCGACCGCGAGCATGTCGGAGCGCAGGCGGGTCGCCTCGTCGGCGAGCCGTTCGTGGCCGAAGCCGTAGCCGTTCCCCTTGCAGACGGGCACGATGCCGGGGAACTGGTCGACCACGGACTGCTGGTGCGCACGCCAGCGCGTGGTGTCGACGTAGAGGGTGAGCGCCATCGCGTGGTCAGGACCTTTCTCGGGGGCTCCGTCCGGACGTCGTCCGGGCGGAGAGTCGGCCGGTCAGCGGCGCGACATGTAGATGTCGAGTGCCTTGTGGAGCAGCTTGTTGAGCGGGAAGTCCCACTCGCCCAAGTATTCGGCAGCCTGGCCGCCGGTGCCCACCTTGAACTGGATCAGGCCGAACAGATGGTCCTTGTCGTCCAGGGAGTCGCTGATGCCGCGCAGGTCGTAGACGCTGGCGCCCATCGCGTACGCGTCACGCAGCATGCGCCACTGCATGGCGTTCGACGGGCGCACCTCGCGCTTGTGGTTGGCGGAGGCTCCGTAGGAGTACCACACGTGCTGTCCGACGGTCAGCATGGTGGCCGCGGCGACCGCCTCGCCCTCGTGCATGGCGAGGTAGAGCCGCATCCGGTTGGGGTCCTCGCCGTTGAGCGTGGTCCACATCCGCTGGAAGTACGACAGCGGGCGGGGCCGGAAGTGGTCGCGGGTGGCGGTGATCTCGTACAGGTGCTGCCACACCGGCAGATCGTCGTAGCCGCCCTGGATCACCTGGACGCCGGCCTTCTCGGCCTTCTTGATGTTGCGGCGCCAGAGCTGGTTGAAGCCCTTGAGGATGTCGTCCAGCGAGCGGTTCTCCAGCGGCACCTGGTAGACGTAGCGCGGCTGGACGTCGCCGAAGCCCGCGCCGCCGTCCTCGCCCTGCTGCCAGCCCATCCGGCGCAGCCGGTCGGCGACCTCGAAGGCGCGCGGTTCGACGTACGTGGCCTCGACGTCGCGCAGCCGCAGGACGTTCGGGTCGGCGATGCCGGCCTTGACCGCGCCGGCGTCCCAGCGGCGGATGATCACCGGGGGGCCCATCTTCACGGTGAACGCGCCCTGCTGCTTCAAGTGCTTGAGCATGGGCTGGAGCCACTCGTCGAGGTTCGGCGCGTACCAGTTGATCACCGGGCCCTCGGGCAGGTACGCCAGGTACCTCTTGACCTTGGGAAGCTGGCGGTAGAGCACCAGGCCGACACCGACCAACTGCCCGGTGCCGTCGTCGAACCAGCCGAGGTTCTCCGAGCGCCACTCGTTCTTCACATCGGCCCATGCCGGGACCTGGCAGTGGCTCGCCGAGGGCAGGCTCTGGATGTACGCCAGGTGCTGCTCGCGACTGATGGTCCTCAGGGACAGGCTCATACGGGGCGCTCCCCATGCTCCGACTGCGGGCTTTTGCTGGCCCGAAGCCTACTGCGAGGGGGGAGCGCCGCCGCTACTGCTCTAGGAGAAGCCGCCGTGAGCGACGCCGAGGTAGAAGCCGAGCGCCGACATCCCGAGGCCGATGATCAGGGCGAACCGCTCGGCGGTGGTCACCGAGATGTACTGGCCCCAGGCACCGGTGAGGATGCCCACCAGCCCGGTCACGGAGCTGACCAGGTGCAGGCTGTGGAACCCGGCCGTGGTGACCGCGACGATGCCGAGGACGACGGTGACCGCCAGGAGCGAGTTCTCCAGGGGATGGCGCCTGCCGTCGGTGTTGAAGGTGAGGCGGTGGGTCCGGGCCGCGGACCCCTGGGCTGTGTGCTGCTGTGCCATGGGGCACCTCCGTGATGGAGAGGTGGCGCAAGGTAGCGCCGGCCACACCCGATGTATACAGATTGGGGGCATAACCGGGCGGATTTCAACCCGGGGGACCGACCCGGGTACGCTGGGCGGTCTGCACCGGCCTTCCGCCGGGCGACGGCGGCGCGGGAAGCGCTGTCGGTGCCCGGCGTTACCGTTGCGACGCAAGCCAAACCCTCCTGCCACGGAAACGCCGTGGCCGCTGAGTCCAAAGGAGGTGGGTTCCCCTATGCGTCACTACGAGCTCATGCTCATTCTCGACCCCGATCTGGAGGAGCGCGCTGTCTCCCCGCTGATCGAGTCCTTCCTCGCCGTCGTCCGCAGTGGCGGCGGCAGTGTGGAGAAGGTCGACACCTGGGGCCGTCGTCGTCTCGCCTACGAGATCAACAAGAAGCCCGAGGGCATCTACTCGGTCGTCGACCTCAAGGCCACGCCCGAGGTCGTCAAGGAGCTGGACCGCCAGCTCAACCTGAACGAGTCGGTGCTGCGGACCAAGGTCCTGCGTCCGGAACTCCACTGATCCGGTTCCTCCGGACCACCGAGTACCGGGTTCGCCCGGACCGGACCACCGAGTACCGGGTTCGCCCGGACCGGACCACCGAGTACCGGGTTCGCCCGGACCGGACCACCGAGTACCGGGTTCGCCCGGACCGGACCACCGAGTACCGGGTTCGCCCGGACCGGACCACCGAGTAGCAGCCACCACCACTGCACCGCCCACCAAGCCAGTCGAGAGGTCATCCCAATGGCAGGCGAGACCGTCATCACGGTCGTCGGCAATCTCGTCGACGACCCCGAGCTGCGCTTCACCCCCTCCGGTGCGGCGGTCGCGAAGTTCCGCGTCGCGTCCACCCCCCGCACCTTCGACCGGCAGACCAACGAGTGGAAGGACGGCGAGAGCCTCTTCCTCACCTGCTCGGTCTGGCGCCAGGCGGCGGAGAACGTCGCCGAGTCGCTCCAGCGCGGTATGCGCGTCATCGTGCAGGGCCGGCTGAAGCAGCGGTCGTACGAGGATCGTGAAGGCGTCAAGCGGACGGTCTACGAGCTGGACGTCGACGAGGTCGGCGCCAGCCTGCGCAGTGCCACCGCCAAGGTCACCAAGACCAGCGGCGGCGGCGGGCGCGGCGGCCAGCAGGGCGGCTACGGCGGCGGTGGTGGCGGTGGCCAGGCCGGCGGCGGAGGCGGCTGGGGCGGCCAGCAGGGCGGCGGCGGGGCTCCCGCCGACGACCCCTGGGCGACCAGCGCACCGGCCGGCGGCCAGGGTGGCGGCGGAGGCGGCTGGGGCGGCGGCTCCGGTTCCTCCTCCGGCGGCGGCTACTCGGACGAGCCGCCCTTCTAGAGGGCGGACCCTCACACACTTCTTGAGCTCACAGGAGAGACACCATGGCGAAGCCGCCCCCGCGCAAGCCGAAGAAGAAGGTCTGCGCGTTCTGCAAGGACAAGACCGTGTACGTGGACTACAAGGACACGAACATGCTGCGGAAGTTCATCTCCGACCGCGGCAAGATCCGTGCCCGCCGCGTCACCGGCAACTGCACGCAGCACCAGCGTGACGTCGCCACCGCGGTGAAGAACAGCCGCGAGATGGCGCTGCTGCCGTACACCTCGACGGCTCGATAAGGAGAGGGTGACCAGCATGTCGAAGATCATCCTCACCAACGAGGTCAGCGGCCTCGGTGCCGCCGGCGACATCGTGGACGTCAAGCCGGGCTACGCCCGCAACTACCTGATCCCGCGGGGCTTCGCCATCGCGTGGACCAAGGGTGGCGAGAAGGACGTCGAGCAGATCCGCCGGGCCCGGCGCATCCGCGAGATCCACTCGCTCGAGGACGCGAACACCGTCAAGGCCCAGCTCCAGGCCGTCAAGGTCACGCTGAGCACCCGCGCGGGCGACACCGGTCGCCTCTTCGGGTCGATCACCCCGGCCGACATCGCCGCGGCGATCAAGAACGCGGGTGGCCCGCAGGTCGACAAGCGTCGTGTCGAGGTGGCCTCGCCCATCAAGACGCTCGGCGCGCACAAGATCTCGGTGCGACTGCACCCCGAGGTCGAGGCCGTCCTCGACCTGGAGGTCGTGGCCGCGTAACGCGGCATTTGGTGCGGCATGGCCGGCATGTTCCACGTGGAACACACGGGGAGCGTGTCGGCCGGGCGGACCGGGAACGGGCCGGCTCCTGAGGGAGCCGGCCCTTTCGTCGTGTCCGCCGCCGATGCGTGCGGCGCGTGCGTGCGGCCGGTATGCGCGGTCAGCGGGTGCGGACGGGTTGCGCGGCCGGTGCGTGCGGACGGGTTGCGCGGCCGGTGGGTGCGGCGGGGCGTGCGCTGCTGGACACGTGCTGCCCCGTACGTGGGCCGGTCGCGTCGTGCCGCCGGGAACGCGCTGCCGTGCGACCGTCGCGGGCCTCAGCGGCTCGCGCCCGTCACCACCCAGCGGCCGGACCGCGACCGCAGCCACAGGGCCGCCAACCGGGTGAGCATCATCAGCCCCATCGCCCACCACAGCGCGGTCAGACCGCCTCCTGCGGCCGGGACCGCGCACGCGACCGGCGCGAAGACCGCCAGCGTGACCAGCATCGACCCGGCCAGGTACGGTCCGTCGCCCGCCCCCATGAGGACGCCGTCCAGCACGAAGACCACTCCGCACACCGGTTGCGCCACCGCCACCACGAGCAGGGCCGCGCCGAGCGCGTGGCGCACCGCCGGGTCGGAGCTGAAGAGCGGCCCGACCAGCGGCCGGGCCAGGACCACCAGCAGCCCGAGCGCGGCGCCGCACATCAGGCCCCACTGCATCATCCGGGTGCAGGCCGCCCGCGCCCCGGCGGCGTCGCCGGCGCCCAGACAGCGGCCGATGATGGCCTGGCCGGCGATCGCGATGGCGTCCAGCGCGAAGGCGAGCAGCGACCAGACGGTGAGGGTGATCTGGTGGGCGGCGATCTCGGTGTCGCCCAGCCGGGCGGCGACGGCGGTGGCGATCATCAGGACGGCCCGCAGGCTGATCGTCCGGACCAGCAGCGGCACACCGGCGCGCGCGCAGGCGCGGATTCCGGCGGCGTCCGGGCGCAGCATCGACCGCCATGTGCCGGGGGCCTGCGCGCGGGCGCCTCGGACCACCATGGCGAGGTAGACCGCGGCCATGCCGTTCTGTGCGATGACGGTGCCCCAGGCGGAGCCCGCGATGCCGAGCCCCGCGCCGTAGACGAGCGTCGCGTTGAGGAGGGCGTTGGCCGTGAAGCCGGCCACCGCCACGTAGAGCGGGGTGCGGGTGTCCTGCAGGCCGCGCAGCACCCCGGTCGCGGCGAGCACCACGAGCATCGCCGGAATGCCGAGCGAGCTGATCCGCAGGTAATCGCTCGCGTACGGGGCGGCGGTGGGCGAGGCGCCGAAGAGGTCGGCCAGGCCCGGGGCGGCCGGCAGCACGGCGGCGATGACGAGTGCGCCGATCAGGAGGGCGAGCCAGATGCCGTCCATGCCCTGCCGCAGGGCCGCGGGCAGGTCGCCGGCGCCGACCCGGCGCGCGACGGCGGCGGTGGTGGCGTAGGCGAGGAAGACGAAGACGTTGACGGCGGTGGTGAGCAGGGCGGCGGCGACGCCGAGGCCGGCGAGCTGCGCCGTACCGAGGTGGCCGACAACCGCGCTGTCCACCATGACGAAGAGCGGTTCGGCGACCAGGGCGCCGAAGGCGGGCAGCGCGAGGGCCACGATCTCCCGGTCGTGGCGGCGGCGCGCGGACGCGGGCGGCCGGGCGGGTTCGCGCGGCGCCGGCACGTCGGTGGTCGGGGGCACAGGACTCACAGGCGGATATCCTAACCGTCCACAAGTAAGAGGTGAAGTGCGATTCCGATCATTACGACCGACTGCGCAGCGTGATCTCCTCCGCGTTGTTTGTCATGATCTTGCGCCGGGGGCGGAAGTTTTTCTCCTGCACAGGCTATGGACGAAGAACGTGCAGGTCAGGGCTGTTTCCGTCGAACGGTCGCGCGCTTGTCCACAGCGCTGTCCCAAGGGTCGTGCACAGGTTGGGGCCAGTTCTCCACAGGTATGCCGCCGTCATCCACACCCCCTGTGGATAACCGGCTTGGTGTGGGCGGTCCGGGGGCCTAGCGTGGACCGTCCCCGACTCCGCGAAGCGCGTGCGCCGGGTGGCTCGTTGGTCGGCTGTGCCGCCGTGAAAACCGGAGCACCGCCGTGAAAGAGTGGCACGCACGCGGGGTCCGGCGGAACCGGCCGGACAGGAGGAGGTGGCGGGAATGAGCCAGCCCGAAACCGCCGACGACCACTGGGCCGACCACCCTCCCGACGAGCGCCCCGCCGTCAGCCAGTTCCGCAAGCGCGGCGCCGGCGGCTCCGACGAGGGCCGCTTCTCCGAGGGGGGCGGCGGCTTCGAGCGCGTTCCGCCGCAGGACCTGGACGCCGAGCAGTCCGTGCTCGGCGGCATGCTGCTGTCGAAGGACGCGATCGCCGACGTCGTGGAGGTGCTCAAGGGCGCCGACTTCTACCGGCCCGCCCACGAGACGATCTACACCGCGATCCTCGACCTCTACGCCCGGGGCGAGCCCGCCGACCCCATCACCACCGCCGCCGAACTCACCAAGCGCGGCGAGATCGCCCGGATCGGCGGCTCTCCCTACCTGCACACCCTCGTCAACGCGGTGCCCACGGCGGCGAACGCCGAGTTCTACGCCGAGATCGTGCACGAACGCGCCGTGCTGCGCCGCCTGGTGGAGGCCGGCACCCGCATCACGCAGATGGGGTACGCCGCAGACGGGGACGTCGACGAGATCGTCAACAGCGCCCAGGCCGAGATCTACGCCGTCACCGAGCAGCGCACCTCCGAGGACTACCTGCCGCTCGGCGACATCATGGAGGGCGCGCTCGACGAGATCGAGGCGATCGGCTCCCGCAGCGGGCAGATGTCCGGGGTGCCCACCGGCTTCACCGACCTCGACTCCCTCACCAACGGGCTGCACCCCGGCCAGATGATCGTGATCGCCGCCCGGCCGGCCATGGGCAAGTCGACGCTCGCGCTGGACTTCGCCCGGGCATGCTCCATCGCGCACAAGATGCCCAGCGTCATCTTCTCCCTGGAGATGGGGCGCAACGAGATCGCGATGCGGTTGCTGTCCGCCGAGGCGCGGGTCGCCCTGCACCACATGCGCTCCGGCACCATGACCGACGACGACTGGACGAAGGTCGCCCGCCGGATGTCCGACGTCACCGAGGCGCCCCTGTACATCGACGACTCGCCGAACCTGTCGATGATGGAGATCCGCGCCAAGTGCCGCCGGCTCAAGCAGCGCAACGACCTGCGGCTGGTCGTCATCGACTACCTCCAGCTCATGCAGTCCGGCGGCTCCCGGCGCCCCGAGAGCCGCCAGCAGGAGGTCTCGGACATGTCCCGTAACCTCAAGCTCCTCGCCAAGGAGCTGGAGGTCCCCGTGATCGCCCTTTCCCAGCTCAACCGCGGGCCCGAACAGCGCACCGACAAGAAGCCGATGGTCTCCGACCTGCGCGAGTCCGGCTCCATCGAGCAGGACGCCGACATGGTGATCCTCCTCCACCGTGAGGACGCCTACGAGAAGGAGTCCCCCCGCGCCGGCGAGGCCGACCTGATCGTGGCCAAGCACCGCAACGGCCCCACCGCGACCATCACGGTCGCCTTCCAGGGCCACTACTCCCGCTTCGTGGACATGGCCCACACCTGATCCCGCCCGCTGCGGGTTTCCAGATCCCGTGGCCACTTTCCACCGGCGATGGCCACTCCATGGCCAATTGGCCACGGGGATGGAAATCATGCTCCGTGGACCAGTAGTTCCCCTCTTCGTGTACAGGACCGCCCCGGCCGTCGTCTGAGTGCGTGGCCGGGGCAGGACCTCAGCGTTTCGGCGGCCAGTGGGGCTGCCTGGGGAATCGCGGGGTTGGTGGTCCGATGGGTACAGCGGTGGCCGCGCCGGTACGGCTGAGTGTCCGGCGTGGTGACGAGGTCGTGGTGGAGGACCTGGAGTGGCCGTTGGTGCCGCTCACGCTGCTGGGCGAGGCCCGGCCGTGGAGGACGTTCCGCTGGTTCAAGGGGCAGCAGTACTACTCGGGCATGTACTGGTCGGCCACCGTGGGCGATCACGTGATCTACGAGTCGCGGCTGGAGCTGGGCGGCTGTTGTCCGCCGACTTCGCTCCGGACGTGCGGCACATCGTTGCCCAGCCTTTTCTGCTCAAGGCCGTTATCGATGGCAAGGGGCCACGAGACCCTCGTCGTCGGTGGACGACGGGCCTGACCTGTCGTGGATCAGCTCGGCGCGATCGGAGGTCAGTAACTCGCGCAGCGACATCCGGGCCAGCCGGTCACGCCCGTCCTTGAGGACGACCTCCATGCCAGTGGCCAGGCTGACGAACTCCACGACCTCGACCGTCTCGCCGCCCAGTCGGAAGTACGTCCCGACCCCCAGCCTCGTCCCCGCCCCGTTCATGCGGCCCTCCGCAGCACGTGCCCCTCGCTCAGCGGCCGGTCCAACGCAGTCGTCACATGCCCGGACCACACCAGGTGCAGCACCGCCGACTTCACCAGAGGCCGGGGCCACTTCGGCAGCAGCCGGAAAGCATCGCCCAGCGACATCCCGTCCAGATCAGCGGCCCGCAAAGCGGCCACCAGGTCCGAGTCGAACAGCCCCGCGCGGCGGTAGCCGGCTAGGAACCGAACGTTTGTGGGCTGAATCTGCATCCGGGCGCCCCTCAGCGGTTCTGGCCCCTCTTCCTCGCTTCACTTGAACCCTCGCGTCGTGCTGTTCCCGGATCAAGCGGAGACGTTGTCGGCGATCGTCCCTGAGCCTCCAGTTGTGAAGTCCAAGGCTATTCGTGAAGCGAGCACACCCCCGCGGGAGAAAGCAACAGCGTGTTCCGCCGCACCGTATTGTGTGTCGACCTTGCGAGGCGAGGGTCGAGACAGGTTTGAGTGAGAGGGAGGTGGGGGGTGATCCAACTCCCGGCCTGTCAGTGAGCGACGCTGTCGGGGATCTTGGTTTCCGAGTTGTCGATCATGACGAAGATGCCGGGCGAGCAATCCATTACCGCTGTTCAGGGACCCAGCGAACAGGCCGACGGCTCGATGGAGAGCTCGGCCGCGGGCTGGTGACCGTTCGGCGAACGCATCGTTCGTGCTCTCTGGTGTTGGAGTCGCTGTCGTGACTGGTGCGTCGAGGACGTTTCGGCCCCGGTCCTGGCGCGCCGCCACCCACGCCGCAGGATGAGCTGGTCGTTATCTGCATGGCTCTCAGGTACCGAGGACCGTCGCCAGCACGGTCGGCCAGGCAGCCGCGCCGAGTATCGCATCCGCTTCGGAGGTACCGCCGTGGTCGAACCGGACGGAGGGGGGCGGGCCACTTCACCGGGAAAGACGCTTCGGTGGCCCGCATCCGGCCGGGAGATCATAGCCAGCTCGCGCCCAGTCGCGGCGTACCGGTCCGCGAGCTCGTGAGCGAAACGCAAGGAGGGCCACATCCGGTCCGCGCCGCCAGCGATGAGCACCAGTTCGGCAGCGGACCTCTCCACAGGAATAGCTGCGGCAGGGAGCAGGTCCGCGTATGTCGCGAGGCTGCGTTCGTACGAACCGAGCACGGAAATCGGAGTGCCTTCCGGCTCCGTCGGCATCCAGGAGTCGTCGTAGGGAACGAAGGGCAGGGGCTGCTCCTGCCAGGTCCAGCTGGAGCTACAGGGACGCTCCCGGCCGTCGCGGCCAGGACCGACGTTGGCCCAGACGACCGATGTCGGCGCAAGCGCAATCACGGCGTCGGCGCAATCCGACAAGGTGGACACCAAAAGCGCAGCCTCGGCGCCCTTGGACACACCGAGAATGCTGACGCGTTCGGCGCCGCGCTCGCGGAGCAACTCGGTCGCGGCAACGAAAGTCTCCAGCGCGACTTCGCAGATACCCGGCGGCTGTCCATGTCGGCCGAACCATCGGATTGACGCCGCGGTCACCCCGGCACGGGCGAAGAGCCGACACCGCTCGCGCTCGATCCGTCCGCTCGATCCGGACAGCACCACGACGCCCACCTCGGCGGGGCCAGCGGCCGGCGTAGCAAGGAAGCCCTCCCAGGGAGCGGCCAGCTCGTACTCGACGATCTCACCGGCCATGACATACCCCAGACTCCTGACCGCCCACGCCGTGTCACAAGCCTATCGAGCACAGGTTCCTGACAACAGGTCAGGGCCTTTCCAAGATCTCCGACAGCGTCGCTCAGTGTCGATTGTCATCATGGGAGGCATGACCAATCCGAACCTGGCCTCAGGCAGCATCTGGCGGCTCCACCATGGCGACCAAGAGATCGCCCGGCTGACCGTGACCGGCACCGACATGCCCTGGGTGCACGGAGAAGTCGAGAGGCTTCCCGGGTTCGAGGAGTTCCGTTCCCTCTTCAGCGAGCAAGATCGAGCTGCCGGCGAGGAGGACTGGGAACGGGCCGACGCCTGCTACACCCAGATACGCGGTGCGCTCACCCTGACGTTTCCTGACGGCGGCCGGGTCGCCGAGTTCCTGCTGCACATTCACGACGACGGCACCGCTGGCTGGCGCTGGCACGACGAGCCCTTCGACGCGGCAAATCCGTGACGACTTGGGCTCGCTGCTTCTGGGACGAGGAAGCCGTCTTATTGCACTGAGAACTGGTCGACGACGGCTAGGTGATCTAGCAAGCGACACAGAGCCCAACTCCGAGCGACAGCGCCCGAGGAAATGGCCACAGGCCGTGGGAATCAGCGGACGGACATGGTGTGAGACGCTGTGAAAAGCCGCAGGTCACGGCACCGCCGTAGGACACGAGTAGCGAGAACCTACACCGCTGCGGGGCGCTGGTCCGGCGTCGCCGGCTGTGGAAGCGCAGCCGTTTCCTGGAATTCGACCAGGCCGAGCCTGGCGCACAGCAGCGGGACGGCCCAGGTCACGGTGGTGAGCCTCTACAGCGTGGTGCGGTGTGGGATCAGTGCTCGGCCGATCTCCCGCATCCGGTCCGCATCCGGTCCGGATCCGCGAGCTCCGGGGCGGCCGGGCGACTGCGCCGGTACCTCCTGCGGGTTGCCGAACCAGCGCCGCGCGTTGATGTCGAAGGCCGGTGTCACGTGGCCGAGTTCGGCGAGCGCGTCGGCACGGCGCGGCGCCGGAAGCCGTTGGCCCCCGCTTCTACCCCCTCGCCGACGGGACTTCGCGGGTGGTGCCCGCGTCAACGCGTCGTGAAGGCGCCGCCGTTGACGTGCAGGGTCTGGCCGGTGATGTGCCGGGCGCCCGGGGAGGCGAGGAAGAACGCGGTCTCGGCGATGTCCTCGGGGGTGCCCGGGCGCTGGTTGTGCGTCTCCTGGACCAGGGCGGTGTGGCGGGCCCCGGTCATACCGCCGCGGAAGAAGTCCGTTCCCGTGACGTACCCGGGCGAGATCACGTTGCTGGTCACGCCGCGCGGGGCGAGTTCCGCGGACAGCGACGTGCTCCACGCGCCGAGCGCCGCCTTGGCCGCGCCGTACGACCCGCCGCGCCGCTCGGCGCCGATGGATCCGACGCTGATCACGGTGCCGCCGTCGGCGAGCGTGTCGCGGACGGCCGCTGTGGTCAGCACCGCACTGAGCAGGTTGGCGCCGAGGCTCGAACTCCACTCGGCGAGCAGGGCCTCCAGCGGGGGCGTGCCAGCGGGCGCCGGGACGGGCAGGCCGCCGGCGGCGTTGACCAGCACGTCCACCGTGGCCAGTTGCCCCGCGAGCGCCGCGGTCTGCGCCGGGTCGGTCGCGTCGCAGACCACCCCGCGCACGCCGAGTTCCGCCGCGGCACGCGCCACGGTGTTGCCGTGCCGCCCCGTCAGCACGACCTGGGCACGGTCGGCGGCGAAGCGCGCGGCGACGGCACGGCCGATTCCGCCGCTTCCGCCGGTGACGAGCACGGTACGGGTCAACGCTTCGCTCCTCATGGGTGCCGGTGTCGGCTCTCCGAACTGGTAAGTTTAGAGCTAAACACAGATCGCGCGGCACCGGCAAGAGAGCCGCCCGGCAGGAGCGGAGCCCAGGCATGACCGACCGCGAGGCGGACACCGCGGACGCGGCGAACATCGGGGAGGCACCGGAGGCACCGGAGGCACCGGAGGCATCGGGCGCGCCCGGCCCCCCGGTCCCGGTCCACTCCGACGCCTACGTCTCGGGCGACGCCCCGCCCGGCGCGCCGCCGGGGACACCCCCGCCCTACCCCGCCGCCGACATCGCGGCTGCCTGGCAGCGGGAGCGCCCCGGCACCCCGACCTCGTCGATCGAGGTCGTCACGCCCATCTGGCGGCTCGCCAAGCTCTTCGCCGACGACCGTGGTCGGGTGCTGCGCGCCGCCGGCATCGACGCGGCCACCCTCGACCTCCTCTCGGTGCTCCGGCGCGCCGGGCCGCCGTACACCCTCTCCACCCGTGAGATCGTGCGCCGCACGCTGGTCACGGCAGGTGCCGTCTCGCAGCGGGTGGCCCGCGCGGAGGACGGCGGTTTGGTCCGCCGCGGCCCCGCGCCGACCGGCGGACGGACGGTCCTGGTCACGCTGACCGACGACGGCCACGCCTTGATCGAGCGGTCGGTCGACGCGGTGCTCGGGCGGGAGGCGACCCTCGTGGCGGGCCTGTCCGCGTCCGAGCGGGAGGTGCTGGTCGGGCTGCTGGACAAGCTCTTCGCGGATGTGCGGGCGCGGACGGGGTGAAGCGGCCCGGGGAGCTGTCCAGCCCGAACCCCAGACCCGCGGCGAGCCGCCCCGCTCAAACCCGTGGGGAGCCGTTCGCCCGGACCCGGACCCGGGTGGACTGCCGTGGCCAGGGCAGCCTCCGACGGCCCCGGCGGCGGTCGGGCCGAGGCGAGGGCAGGGCGCGCACCCGGATACGGGGCACCCCCGCGACCCGGGCCGGCCGCGGGGGTGCCGTGTCAGCGGCTCCGATCCGCCGTCAGGTCGCCGTCCAGACGAACGTCGCGGAACCCTGGGAGCCCGCCGCGTTCCGGCCGGTGACCGTCACCGTCCAGGTGCCCGCCGTGTCGGCCGCGCCGCTGAAGGTCCCGTCGGCCGAGAGCGAGATGCCCGGCGGCAGCCCGGTCGCGGTGTAGCTGACGCCCGTGGTGGTGCCGCCGTACGCCCAGTCGACCCGCTTGTGCACCGGGCTGCTCATGCCGTACGGGTTGGGCACGGACAGCGGCGCGGCGGTCGCGGCCGGGCCGGAGGCGGCGGCCTTCGGGGTCACGGCCGCGGCCAGGTTGCCGTTGACAGTGGCCGGCACGGTGAGCGTGCCGGTCAGCGGCAGGTTCCGCGAGGAGTCGCCCACGAGGATGCCGTAGTTGCCGGCCGCGGTGGTCCAGTTGCTGTTCGCGGTGTTCCAGTAGGCCAGGTCGTGCGTGCTGACGGTGAAGGCCACCGTCTGCGACTGGCCCGGGGAGAGCGTGACGCGCTGGTACCCGCGCAACTGGTGCACGGGCTCGCCGGTGGACGCCGGGTCCCCGACGTAGAGCTGCGCGACCTCCGTGCCCGCCCGCGACCCGGTGTTGGTCACCGTGGCATGCACGGTCGCCGTGCCGCCGCTCAAGGCCCCCACCTGCAGGTTGCTGAACCCGAAGGTGGTGTAGGACAGGCCGTAGCCGAACGGGAAGAGCGGGGCGATGTTCTTCGCGTCGTACCACCGGTACCCGACGTCCAGGCCCTCGCTGTACTGGACCTGTCCGTTGGTGCCCGGCCACTGCGCCGCCGTGTTGGCGGGCACGTCGGCGAGCGACTTCGGGAAGGTCACCGGCAGCTTGCCGGAGGGGTTGACGTCGCCGAAGATCAGCGCCGCCATCGCCGTGCCGATCTCCTGGCCCGGGTAGAAGCCCTCGAAGACGCCCGCGACCTGGCCCAGCCACGGCATGTTGATCGCCGAGTTGTTGTTGAGCACCACGATCGTGTGCGGGTTCGCCGCGGCGACCTCGGCGATCATGTCGTTGTCGCTGACCGACCCGCCGCCGTTGTTCGGCAGGTCGAGCGTGGTGGTGTCGTGCTCCTCGTTGCCGTAGTTGTCCGACGCGTAGACGATCGCCACGTCCGAGGCGCGGGCCAGGGCGACCGCGGAGTCGAGGTTGGTCGCGTCGTTGTACTGCACCGTGGTGCCGGTGCCCGCCACCCGGTTCTGCATGCCCGTGATCGGCCAGACCGTACCGGAACTGGTGGTGGTCGCGCTGCCGCCGCCGATGGTCTGCACTCCGGCGCCGCCGTCCCAGCCGATCACCGCGATCGACTTGGTGGTGGCGGTGGACAGCGGCAGGATGCCGTTGTTCTTCAGCAGCACCGCGCCCTCCTCGGCCCCCTGGAGGGCGACCTGCTGGTGGGCGCTGGTGGTGACGGTCGCGCCGGTCGAGCCGCTGGGCGCCTTGTCGAACAGGCCGAAGGCGAAGTACTGGGTCAGCAGCCGGCTGGTCATGGTGTCCAGCGTCGCCTGGCTGACGGTGCCGCTCGCCACCGCCTGGGCGAGGAAGTCGGCGTAGAAGTACCCGTTGGGCATCTCCACCGTCAGTCCGGCGTTGGCGGATTCCTGCGTCGAGTGCGTGCCGCCCCAGTCGCTGGTGATGAAGCCGCCGAAGTTCGCCTGCTGGTAGAGGCCGACGTTCATCAGCGCCGGGTTCTGGCAGGCCGGCACGTTGTTGACCACGCTGTAGGCGCACATCGCGGCCGCCGGCGAGCCCTGCGCGACCGCCGCCTGGAAGGCCGGGAGGTACAGCTCCTGGAGAGTGCGGTTGTCGACGATCACGGTGCCGGCCGGGTTCTCGATGTTGTAGACGGCCACGTGCTTCATCTCGGCCATCACGCCCTGGCTCTGGATGCCCTTGATGTCGGCGGCGGCCATCTGCCCGTTGAGGTACGGGTCCTCGCCGAACGTCTCGAACGCGCGGCCCCAGCGCGGGTCGCGGACGATGTTCAGCGTCGGGCCGAGGGCCACCTGCGCACCCTTGCCGGCGAACTCGGCACCGATAGCGGCACCGTACTGCTGCTCCAGCGCAGTGTCCCAGGTGGCCGCCGACGCGTTCGCCGACGGCATCTGGGTGACGCCGCCGAGCCCGTCGCCCACGCCGTGCGGCCCGTCCTGCAGCCCGAGCGCGGGGATGCACAGCGACGGGATGCCGTTGATGTTGCCGATGTACGGCGAGGCGTTGTTGTTGCCGTGCAGGATCGACACCTTCTCGGCGTTCGTCATCTGCGCCATCACCTGCGCCACCCGGTCCGCGACGGGCGCGGTCGAACCGACCCACGGGCAGTCGCCGTTGCCGCCGGTCGGCGGGGTGCCTGTGCCGCCCGGGGTGAGGACGGTGAACTCCCAGAGCGAGTAGCCGTACTGGGTGGCGCGCTGGGTGCCGTACATCCGCACGTAGCGGCCGGTGCCGGTGAAGGAGAGGTTCTCGGTTCCACCGCCGCCGGTCGTGGTCGAGTACACCGTGTTCCACGTGGAACCGTCGGTCGAAAGCTGGATCTGGTACGCCGTCGCGTATGCCGTCTCCCAGGTCAGTTGGGCACCGCAGACGCTCTGGGCGGAGCCCAGGTCGACCTGGACCCACTGCGGGTCGGAGGCCGCGCTCGACCACCGGGTGCCCGCGTTGCCGTCGAAGGCCGCTGACGCGGGGGTGCCGGCGTTCTCGGTGGACGAGGCGCTGGACGGCTTGCCGAGTGCCGCGTTGCCGTCGCCGCACGTCGCGGGTGGGTTGCCGCTGCCCGAGCCGCCGTAGACCTGGAACTCCCAGAGCGAGTAGCCCCACTGGGTGGCGCGCTGGGTGCCGTACATCCGCACGTAGCGGCCGGTGCCGGTGACGGCCAGGGTCTGGACGCCTCCGGTGCCGGTGGTGGTGGAGTAGATGTCGGTCCAGCTCGTGCCGTTCGCCGAGGTCTGGATCGTGAACGCCTTGCCGTAGGCCGTCTCCCAGTTGAGCACCACCTGGGTGATGGACTGGCTGGAGCCGAGGTCCACCTGGAGCCACTGGGGGTCGGACGCGGCGCTGGACCAGCGGGTTCCGGTGTTCCCGTCCACCGCCGCGGCGGCGCCGAAGGCGTCCTGGACCGAGGAGGCGGTGGCGGGCTTGCCCTGGGACAGCAGTTGCGGCGCGGCGGCCTGTGAGGAGGTCGGGCTCAGCGAGAGGTACGCCGAGGCGATGAGCACCAGGGCGAGCAGCACGATGCCCTGGGGAGATCGTCGGAAACGTTTACGGACCGGTTGGGAGAGCCCGTGTGGGGTGACCCTCATGTCAACTCCTGGGGTGTCGGGTTGCGGCTCGCGTGTTGGGGGACCGACAGACGGCGCGGAGGGCGGGCACGTTGCAGTGAGAGCGCTCTCTGGCCGACGTGATGGTCACGCCGGGCCGTGGGGGGTGTCAACCTTTCTGACAGGGACGACCGGAGGAAGCCGCCTGCCGTACACGGCAGTTGACGGGGCGGCGCGCACGAGGGTGAGAGGCTGGCGCCATGAGTGACGGGGACCGGGCACAGGGCGGGGACACGACCGGAAGCGGAGCCGGAGGCGGCGCGGCGGGTGGCGGGCCGACGGGTGCCGGGCCGACGGGTGGTGGGCCGGCCGAGGCGGGTGGGGTGTCGGGCGGGGACCCGACCCGTTCGGCGGATGGTGCGCTCGCGCGCGGGGCCGGCCGGCTCAGGGTCGAGTTGGACGGTGTGCCGGAGACCCTGCTGTGGAACCTCGTCCACCGCGCGGCCGAGGCGGGACGGCCGCCCGGGAAACGACTGCTGGACGATCCGCTCGCGGTGGACCTGGTGGACCGGATCGACTACCCCTTCGACCGCTTCGGCGCCCCGGTGATGGCGCAGTGGCACGCGTTGAGGGTGCGGGCCTTCGACGACGAGGTCCGCCGGTTCGCCGCCGAACATCCCGGCGGCACCGTCGTCGCGCTCGGCGAGGGCCTGGAGACGCAGTTCTGGCGGGTGGACGACGGCCGGCTGCGCTGGCTGACCGTCGACCTGCCGGAGACGGTCGCGGTCCGTGCCGCGCTGCTGCCCGACGACCCGCCGCGGCGCCGTACGGTGGCCCGCTCCGCACTCGACCTCGCGTGGATGGACGAGATCTCGGCGGCCGACGCGGCGAAAGGCGTCCTGGTCACCGCGCAGGGCCTGCTGATGTACCTGCCGGAGCGCGACGCCAAGGGGCTGATCGCCGCGTGCGCGCGACGGTTCCCCGGCGGGTGGTTCCTCTTCGACACGCTGCCGCGTGCGCAGGTCGCGCAGAGCCGGAAGACCCCGGCGGACGGGCGGCGCGGGGGGTACCGGGCGCCGCGCTGGGAGTGGGGGATGGACTACCGGGAGTACCCCAAGGTCGCGTCGGCGTCCCCGCTGATCACGCGGGTGCGCAGCCTCCCGTTCCGGCGCGGCCGCGGCCTGTACGCGCTCGCGCCCCTCTCGCACCGCATCCCGGGGGTACGGTCGATGCGGATGTCGATCATCTCGGTGCGCTTCGGCGCGGCCGACCCACTCGCGCGGGACACGGGCGAGTAGCGGCGCCGGGCCGGTGCCCGGCAGAAGGGCAGGGGGCGCGTGACCACGAACGACTCTCCTTCGGCGTACGGCGGCGAGCTGCTGTCCACCGCGACCCGGGCGCTGATGCACCGGGTCGCGGTGGAGCAGGCCAGGGGCCGGACACCGTCGCTGATCGGCGGGGTGGTGCGGGACGGGGAGCTGGTGTGGAGCGGCTCGCGCAGCATGATCGAGGGGCACGCGCCGGACACCGACACGCAGTACCGGATCGGGTCGTTGACCAAGAGCTTCGTCGCGGTGCTGGTGATGAGGCTGCGTGACGAAGGCCGGCTGGCGCTCACCGATCCGCTGGAGCGGCACCTGCCGGGTACGCGGGTGGGCGAGGTGACGATCGGTCAGCTACTGGCACACACGTCGGGCATCGCCTCCGAGACGCCGGGGCCATGGTGGGAGCGTACCCCCGGTGACGTGCGGCCCGAGCTGGCGGACGTGCTCGGCGCGGCGCCCGTCAAGCATCCGGCGGGGCGGCGGCACCATTACTCCAACCCCGGCTTCGCGCTGCTGGGCGCGGTGGTGGCCCGGCTGCGGGGCGTTCCGTGGGGCGACGCGCTCCAGCAGGAGGTGCTGGACCCGCTGGGCATGGGCCGCACCGGCCTGCTGCCGCGCCCGCCCGCGGCGGGCGGCTTCGCGGTGCACCCCTGGGCCGACGTGATGGTGCCCGAGGCGGTCCAGCGGACCGGCGTGATGGCGCCCGCCGGGGAGCTGTGGTCCACCGTCGACGACCTCGCCCGGTGGGCGGCGTTCCTGGCCGGGGGCCACGACGGGGTGCTCGACGAGGCGACCGTGGCGCACATGCGCGAACCGGCGGCGCCGCCCGAGGCGAGCACGCCGGGCGCGGGCTACGGCCTCGGGATACAGATCTTGCGGCACCACGGCCGCACCCTCGCCGGTCACACCGGTTCGATGCCCGGGTTCCTGGCGGCGGTGTGGGTGAGTGTCGAGGACCGGCTCGGCGCGGTGGCGCTGGCCAACTCCACGTCCGGGCCTGCGGTGGGTGGTCTCGCGGCCGACCTGCTGACGATCACCGCCGACGCCGAACCCGCCTTCCCCGCACCGTGGCGGCCCGCCGACTCCCTCGACGCCGCGCTGCTCGACCTGGCCGGTGCCTGGTACTGGGGCACCCATCCGTTCGGCCTGCTCGTGCTCGCGTCGGGTGACGTGGAGTTGCGGCCGCTGTCCGGCCAGGGCCGCGGAACGCGGTTCCACGTGGAACACGACGGCACCTGGACCGGGCGCGACGGGTACTACGCGGGCGAGACGTTGCGGGCGGTCCGCCGTGACGACGGCACGCTCAGCCACCTCGACGTGGGGTCCTTCGTGTTCACGCGCACGCCCTACGATCCGCAGGCGCCGGTACCGGGCGGGTTTCCGGGCTGGAGCTGACGCGGGGGGTTCCGGGGCGCTTCGGCTGGATCCCGGCGGTCACGTGCGCGACTGCCGGGGGCGGCGTACCCCTTGGCCGCCCTCCGCGGACTCGACGGGCGTGGACAGGTGTCCCGTGGCGAGCCGGGTGAGCGCGGAGACGAAGGCGGCCCTCTCCTCGTCGGGCAGGGCGTCGAGCACGTCGCCGTGCACCCGGTCGACGATGGCCTGTCCGGTCGCCACGACCTGCGCGCCCTTCGGGGTGACCTTGATGATCCGGGCCCGTCGGTCCTGTGCGGAGGGCACCCGCTCGGCCAGTCCGTCGCGCTCCAGTTGGTCGACGGTCACGACCATGGTGGTCTTGTCCAGGTCGGAGAGTTCGGCGAGTTGCGCCTGGGTCCGCTCGGTCTGCGAGGCGTGGGCGAGCACGCAGTGTGCGCGGGGTGACGTGCCGATCTCCGCGAGGGCGGCCGTCATGCGGGTGGCCAGCACGTGCGCCGTGTGATGGAGCAGGAAGGAGACATCGGTGGTCGTCGCGGGTGTGGGGGTGGTCTGGCCGGTCATGGGTCGAGAGTAGTGAAAGAGTTCCGCTACGGGACTATTCGCTCGCGGACCTATATCGCGGCGCCGACGGTCACGCGGCGTGTTCCACGTGGAACACTGGCGGGGACGACCAAGGGGGCGGAATGACTCGACTGCACATCTTCGACATGGACGGCACGCTGATGTCCGGCACGTCCGCCGGCATGGAGATCTCCCGGCAGATCGGGATGACCGCCGAGTTCCGGGAGCTGGAGCACGCGCTGTCCAGCGGTGCGATCGATTCTCCCGGGTACGCCCAACGCGCCTACCGGATGTGGTCCGCGCTCACCGAGCACCACGTGGCCGGCGCGTTCGCGGGGGCGCCGTGGCTGGCCGGCATACGCGAGGTCTGGGCCGACATCACCGCCCGCGGCGAGCACTGTGCGGTGATCTCGCTCTCCCCCGACTTCTTCGTGACCCGGCTGCGTGCCTGGGGCGTCCACGACGCCCGTGCCTCGGTCTTCCCCGCGTTCCCCTTCGCCCCGGACGCCGCGTTCGACCTGACGGGCATCCTGCTGCCCGAGTCGAAGGTGGTCATCGCCGACGAGCTGTGCGCCCGCCTACGGAGTGAGCCGCGCCGACTGCGTGGCCTACGGCGACTCGTTGTCGGACACCGCCTTGTTCGGCGTGGTCCCGGTCTCGGTCGCGGTCAACGGGGACGACCACGTCAGCGGCATGGCCACGCACGCGTACACCGGTGGCGACCTGCGGGAGGCGTACGACCTCGTCGCGGGTGGCTGACCGGCGGCCCGGTGCGGCCTCGGCCGGGGCCGCACCCGGGCGGAGCCTGGACCGGGCCGGCCCCGGCTCAGCCCAGGTCGGGCCCGAGCAGCCCGAGCACCCCTTCGATGTTCGCGTCCAGGTAGTGCCGCAGGGTCAGCGGGACGATCTCCACGGACGCGAGCCCCATCCTGGTGAACGGCACCCGTACGACCTCGTAGCTGCCGCACGGCTCGTCGATCTCCGGGCCGTGCCGCCGGTCCAGATCCATCGACGCCAGCCGGCAGACGAAGAAGTACTGCACCTTCACCCCGTGCGACCCGTCCTCCGCGATGTGCTCGACGGTGTCGACGAAGGCGGGCACCGGGTCGACGATCTTGCCGCCCAGCTCCTCGTCGATCTCGCGGTGCAGCGCGGAGAGCACCCCGGCGTCCTCGTCCTCGACGCCGCCGCCGGGCGTCAGCCAGTACGGCGCGAGGCCGGGCTTGGTGCGTTTGATCAGCACCAGCCGGTCGCCGTCGAGGATGATTGCGCGGGCCGTGCGCTTGACCACCGGCCGGGTGGAGGGGAGGGGAAGCGAGTCCGGAGGCATGCCTGAGATCTGCCGCGACCGGGCGCCGGGCAAACGTGCGGGGAACCGGGAAATCCCGCCCGACCCGTCACCCGGCCGCCGCGTAGCGCCAGAAGTCCCGCTGCTGCCGCGCGTGCACCGGGCCGGTCGCCGCGAGCTGGGTCAGCAGGACGTGGACGGCGCCGGTCGCGGGCACCACGTGCGCCGACGTGCCGGTGCCGCCGACCCAGCCGTACCGTCCGGGGACGTTCCAGGGGCTGACGGCCTCGACGTCCACGGCGCCGCCGAAGCCCCAGCCCTGGCCCTCCAGGAAGAGCGGGCACGCCGCCCGCTGCGCCCCGGTGAGGTGGTCGGTCGTCATGAGCCGCACCGAGCGCGCCGACAGCAGCCGCCGGCCGTCCGCGGTGGCCCCCTCGGCGAGCAGCATCCTGCCGAACGCCAGCCAGTCGTCGACGGTCGACACCAGCCCGCCGGCACCGGACGCCAGGGGCGGCAGCCTGCTCCACTGGCCGTCCGGACCGTCGAGCAGTTCCAGGCCGCCCGATGCAGCGGCCCGGTAGTAGCCGGTGAGACGGTCGCGCTTCGCGGCGGGGACGACGAAGCCGGTGTCCCGCATGCCCAGCCGCTCGAAGATCCGCTCGGCCAGGAAATCGGGCAGCGACTGGCCGCTCACCCGTTCGACCAGGACGCCCTGCAGGTCGGAGGAGGTGTTGTAGAGCCAGGCATCGCCCGGCTGGTGCAGCATCGGGATGCCCGCCAGCACCCGCAGCCACGCGTCGGTGGGCAGGAAGCGCTGCGGCTCGCGGCCGTCGGACTGCACGCCCTCGGCCATCAGCGCTCGCACGGCGGGCAGTTCGAAGTCGGCCGGGAAGCCGTACCCGGTACGCGAGCTGAGCAGGTCCTCCACCGTGATCGGGCGGACGGCGGGCACCACGTCGTCCAGCGGGCCGCGCGGGGTGCGGACGACGCGGGGCTCGGCCAGCTCCGGGAGCCAGCGCCGCACCGGGTCCGCGAGGTCGATCCGGTCGTCGTCGACCAGCACCATCACCGCGGCGGCCGTGATCGGCTTGGTGATCGAGGCGATCCGGAAGATCGACTCCCTGTCCATCGGCGTGCGGCCCTCGGCGTCCGCCGACCCGACCACCGCGACCTCCACGTCGCCGCCCCGCGCCACCAGGCCCACCGCCCCGGGCAGCGTGCCGTCGGCCACGTACGGACGCAGGACGCCGGCCAGGTCCGGGGCGCCGGACCCGCTCGCAGAGTTGGTCATGGCCGTACGCTAGCCGCGCGGTGCGACCGGCTACCGGCGGCGCGCGGCCTCGTCGAGGGCGCGGCGCACATCGGCCACGATGTCGTCCGGGTCCTCGACGCCCACCGAGAAGCGGACGAAGCCCGGCGCCACCGCGTCGCCGCCCCAGCGGGCCCGGCGCTCAGCGGTGCACTGCACGCTGCCGAAGCTCGTCGCCTCCGAGGTCATCCGCAGCGCGGCGAGGAAGCGCTCGGCGTGCTCCCGGTCCGGCAGCGTGAAGGAGACCACGCTGCCGAAGCGGCGCATCTGGGTCAGGGCGACCGCGTGCGACGGGTCGCCGGGCAGCCCCGGGTGCCGTACCCCCGAGACCTCGGGCCGCTCCAGCAGGGCGCGGGCCAGCGCCAGCGCGTTGGCCGCCTGGCGGTCCACCCGCAGCGCCAGCGTGGCGAGCGAGCGGTGCGCCAGCCACGCCTCCATGGGCCCCGGGATGGCACCCACGGTCTTGCGCCACGTCCGCACCGAGCCGGCCAGTGCGGCGTCGCGTGTGGTGACGTATCCCATCAGCAGGTCGCCGTGCCCGGCCAGCGCCTTGGTGCCGCTGGACACGGAGAAGTCCGCGCCCAGGTCGAGCGGCCGCTGCCCCAGCGGTGTGGCCAGCGTGTTGTCCACCGCGACCAGCGCGCCCGCCGCGTGGGCGGCGGCCGCAAGCCGCCGGACGTCGCACACGTCCAACTGCGGGTTGGAGGGGGTCTCCAGCCAGACCAGCCGGGCGCCGTCGAGCAATGGGAGCTGCGCGTCGCCGGCGGTCGGCGCCATCCGCACCTCGACACCGTACGACTCCAGGCGTTCGACCAGCGCGCGCGTGGTCTGGTAGCAGTCCGACGGGAGGACGACCGCGTCGCCGGAGCGCACCTGGGACAGCAGCACCGCGGAGACCGCGCCCATGCCGGAGGCGAAGGAGAGTGTGGTCGCGTCCGGGTCGCCGGGCGCCTCCAGTTCCGCGATCGCCCGCTCCAGCAGATCCCAGGTGGGGTTGTCGTCCCGGCCGTAGGCGTAGGGGCCGGTCGGCTCGCCGGGCAGGTGGTAGTGCGAGACGAACACCGGGCCGGGCAGCGAGGGCTCGTACGGCCTAGCCTCGGGACGGCCGGCGTGCACGCTCCGCGTGCTGTCGCCGACGTCGCCGGCCGGGTCCCCCGCCGTGTCCTGCGCCCTGCGGTCCTGCGTCATCCGGCCCTCATCCTCCCAGCGGTCCCCGGCGGTGATCCCGGCGTCCTCGGCCGTTCCCGGCCGTCCCCGGGCTGTCCTCAGTCGCCCTCAGTCGCCCTCAGTCGTCCTCGTCCGGGAGGACGACGTGCATCGCCCACGCCACGATGCTGACGATCAGCCCGCCGAGCACCGCCGTCCAGAAGCCGTGCACGTGGAACTTCAGACTGAGGTGACCGGCCAGCCACGACGTCAGCAGCAGCATCAGCGCGTTCACCACGAGGGTGATCAGGCCCAGGGTGAGGATGAACAGCGGAAACGACAGCACCTTGACGACCGGTTTCACCAGCCAGTTCACCACGCCGAAGACGAGGGCGACGAGTATGAGCGTCAGTGCTTCGCGCCACACCGAGTTCCCGGTGAGCGTGATGCCCTTGAGCAGCCAGACGGCGACGCCCAGGGCGGCGGCGTTCGCCAGGGTCTTGACGACGAAATTCTTCATGGTGAGATCGTCGCAGGTCCGATCATCGGGACAAGAGACGCGACAGAACCGTGGCCGTACCGCAGCGGAGGAGCGAAATGATGAAGGTGTTCCGGCTGGACGACCTGGACGCGGAGCGTGCCGCGAACCAGGGCGCGTACCTCCGTTTCCTGCGGGAGCGCACCATGTCGGCCGGCTTGTACGCGGTCGGGGCCGGCGAGAGCGACCCGCAGCAGCCGCACGCGCAGGACGAGATCTACCTCGTGGTCAGCGGGCGGGCCGCGATCACCGTCGGGGACGAGACGACCACCGTCGCGCGCGGCAGCGTGGTCTACGTGCCGGCCGGCACCCCGCACCGCTTCCACCACGTCACCGAGGACCTCAGGGTCATGGTGGTCTTCTCGCCGCCGGAACCCTAAGGGGAGGATCAGGGTCGGATGGGGCCTGCCCGGCCTTCGTCCGGCCCCCGGGTGGACCTACAGTCGAAGTACGGCACGGAGCCGCGGTACCGCAGAGTCCCGAGTGCGCCCCGCACAGCGACCTAGGAGCGAAAGAGCGTTATGGAGAATCTGCTGAAGAGCCTGCCCTGGTGGGTCAAGTGGATCGGCATCCCGGTCATCGCGCTGGTCGTGTTCGGCACGCTGATCGCGAGCCTGGTGAGCTTCGTGATCGGCCTGCTCTTCAAGGTGTTCGTCTTCGTGGTCCTGGTCGCAGCGCTGGTCTTCGTGGTGAAGCGCGTCACCTCGGGAGGGTCCGGCAAGAAGCGCGACTGGTGACGCGGGCGTCCCGGCGGTCGAGGCCGGGGCGGCGTCGCGCGGACCGGTGAACGGCTCGGGCCGTCCGCCGGTCCGTCTCATTTCACCCGGCGGTGGCTGCGCCCGGCCGGGCGGGACGGCCCGGGAAGCGCCGCCGACGGGGCACCGCCGTCCGGACCGTGCCCAGGTCCTTCCGCGGCGCCCCGGCCGCCGCGGTCCGCGCTGACCACCAGCGCGGCCAGCGCCGTCGTCAGCGGCACCGACGCCACCAGGCCGATGCTGCCGACCAGCGTCCGGACGATCTCCTCGGCCACCAGTTCGCTGCTCGCCACCTGGAACACCCCGCTGCGGGCGATCGAGAAGAGCAGCAGCAGCGGGAGGGCGGCGCCCGCGTAGGCCATCACCAGGGTGTTGACGACCGAGGCGATGTGGTCGCGGCCGATCCGCATGCCGGCCCCGTAGAGCTTGCGCCAGTTCGCGGTCGGGTCGGCGTCCTTCAGCTCCCAGACAGCCGCGACCTGGGTGACGGTCACGTCGTCGAGCACCCCCAGCGAGCCGATGATCACCCCGGCCAGCAGCACCCCCTTGATCTCGATGTCCGGGTAGAGGGTGTGGATCAGCCCGGTCTCGTCGGAGGTGTTGCCGGTCAGCCGGGCCCACGCGATGAAGACCGAGCCGAGCGCCCCGATCAGGAACAGCGAGCAGAGCGTGCCGAGCACCGCCACGGACGTCCGGGCGCTGACGCCGTGGCACAGGTACAGCGCCATGAGCATGATCGCGCTGCCGCCGACCACCGCGACCAGCAGCGGATCGTCGCCCCGCAGGATCGCCGGGAGGATGAAGAGGGTCAGGATCGCGAACGAGATCGCCAGCGCGACCAGCGCCATGATCCCGCGCAGCCGCCCGACCAGGACCACGACCAGCGCGAACGCCAACGCGAGGAGCGCGATCGGCAGCCCCCGGTCCACGTCGGTGACCGAGTAGCGCAGGCTCTTGGGCGCGTCAGGGGCGTACGCGAGGACCACGCCCTCGCCCTTCGTGTAACGGCGGGTCTGGTCGGGCTGCACGATCTCGGTGAACTTCGTGCCCTTGTCCGGCCCGGACTCCACCTCGATCGTCGCCTTCTGGCAGTCGTCGCCGGTGGCGGTCCCCGCGGTGGACGAGCCGCCCGACGCCGAGCCCGACGCCGTGCCCGACGTCCCGCCCGTGCTGCCCGAACCGTCCCCGGTCCCGTCGGTGTTGGGCAGCGCGCCGACCTGCTTGCAGGACACGTGCACGAGCTGGACCACCTTTCCCGGCCGGGTCTGCTGGTCGAACCCGACCCCGCTGCGCGCGTGCGCCGGCGCGCCCCCCGGCCACAGCAGCACCATGCCGGCGACCACCGCGGCCGCGAACGGCACGAGGACGGCCGCGATTACCTTCCGCAGGTGCCGGGAGGCCGGCGGCACCGGCCCGTGCGCGTGTCCATGGCTGTGCCCGTGCGCGTGCGCGTGCGCGTGCCCGTTCGCGTGGCCGTGGCCGGGGGCGTGGCCGGCGTCGTGGCCTGGCTCGGGCGACGCGGCGGGGTGCGGGCCGTGCTCGCCGGCCTGGGGGGAGTCCACGGCCCGATCATCGCAAGGCCCCTGGTGAATGTCCGTACCCAGACGCTACGGTTGGCAGCACCTTTGCAAACGCGGGAGCTCGGAGCACCGGGCTGAGAGGGCGCTGACATCGCCGAGGGCGAGCGCTGCGCCGACCGCTGAACCTGTTACCGGGTAATGCCGGCGTAGGGAGTGGGTCTCACATGACCATGCAGGATGCGCACACGCGTGGAACCGGTTGGCACAAGTCGTACGTCACCGGTCCCACCGGATCCCGGCCGGACCTGCGGGTGCCGGTCCGCCAGGTGCATCTCACCGACGGCCGTGACGTGACGCTGTACGACACGTCCGGCCCGTACACCGACCCGTCGGTCGACACCGACGTCCGGCGGGGCCTGGCGCCCCTCCGGGAGAACTGGATCATCGCCCGCGGCGACACCGAGGAGTACCCGGGTCGACCGGTCCGGCCGGAGGACGACGGGCTCAGGCACACCGCGCCGCGCGGCGGCCTGCGCAACCTCGACGCGGTCTTCCCCGGCCGGCCCCGGCTCCCCCGGCGCGGCCGGCCCGGTCGTCCGGTCACCCAACTCGCCTACGCCAGGAGGGGCGAGACCACCCCGGAGATGGAGTTCGTCGCGCTGCGCGAGAACGTCCCGGTCGAGACCGTGCGCGAGGAGATCGCCGCGGGCCGGGCCGTCCTGCCGGCCAACGTCAACCATCCCGAGATCGAGCCGATGATCATCGGCAAGCGGTTCCTGGTGAAGGTCAACGCCAACATCGGCAACTCCGCAGTCGCCTCCTCCATCGAGGAGGAGGTCGAGAAGATGACCTGGGCGACCCGCTGGGGCGCCGACACCGTGATGGACCTGTCCACCGGGCGGAACATCCACACCACCCGCGAGTGGGTGCTGCGCAACTCCCCCGTCCCCATCGGCACGGTGCCGCTCTACCAGGCGCTGGAGAAGGTCGACGGCCGGGCCGAGGAACTGAGCTGGGACGTCTACCGGGACACCGTCGTCGAGCAGGCCGAGCAGGGCGTGGACTACATGACGGTGCACGCCGGGGTGCTGCTGCGCCACGTCCCGCTGACCGCCCGCCGCAAGACCGGCATCGTCTCGCGCGGCGGCTCGATCATGGCCGCCTGGTGCCTGGCCCACCACCGCGAGAGCTTCCTCTACGAGAACTTCGAGGAGCTGTGCGACATCCTCGCCGCCTACGACGTCACGTTCTCGCTCGGCGACGGGCTGCGGCCCGGCTCGATCGCCGACGCCAACGACGAGGCGCAGTTCGCGGAGCTGCGTACGCTCGGCGAGCTCAACACCGTGGCGAAGCGGCACCACGTGCAGACCATGATCGAGGGCCCGGGTCACGTGCCCATGCACAAGATCAAGGAGAACATCGACCTCCAGCAGGAGATCTGCGAGGAGGCCCCGTTCTACACGCTCGGCCCGCTCACCACCGACATCGCCCCCGCCTACGACCACATCACCTCGGGCATCGGCGCCGCGATGATCGCCTGGTGGGGCACCGCGATGCTCTGCTACGTCACCCCGAAGGAGCACCTCGGACTGCCGGACCGCGACGACGTCAAGACCGGGGTGATCACCTACAAGATCGCCGCGCACGCCGCCGACCTCGCCAAGGGGCACCCCGGTGCCCAGGAATGGGACGACGCGCTGTCCGACGCGCGCTTCGAGTTCCGCTGGGAGGACCAGTTCAACCTGGCCCTCGACCCCGACACCGCCCGTGCCTTCCACGACGAGACGCTTCCCGCCGAACCGGCCAAGACCGCGCACTTCTGCTCCATGTGCGGCCCGAAGTTCTGCTCGATGCGGATCTCGCACGACATCCGGCGCGCCCACGGCGGCGCGGACCAGGACGGCGTGGACCAGGACGGCGCGCCCGGTGCCGCGGAAGGCAGTGAGGAGGAGATCCGGGCCGGAATGGCCGCCAAGTCGGCGGAGTTCGCCGCCGCCGGCAACCGCGTGTACCTGCCGATCGCGGACTGAGTCCGGAGGGGATCAGCGGAAGTACCCCTGGAGGACCCCGAAGGAGCCTCGCCCCCCCGGGAGGGGCCGCGCTTCCCGGGAGGACCGCTTCCACGGAGGGCCCGGAGGCACTGGTGTGCCGCCGGGCCCTCCCACCGCGATTGAGTGATTCCCTAGTCGAGGTTCCGGCCGACGTTGGGCGGGACCGGTGGCGGCCAGCCGACGGTGGAGAAGCTGTGCCACAGCCCCGGGGTCTCGGCGACGCCCGCGCTGAACGTGGTGGGCAGGTAGGTGCTGGGGCGTCCGGCCGGGTCCTTGCAGTCCAGGCCCTTGTGCAGCCAGATGTCGACCCCGGTGTTGTTGGTGACGTGGTCGACACCACGCGGGGCGAAGCGGTGACAGGCGCCGTCACCCTGGGTGGGGTTGGCGATGGTCTGGCTGAAGCCGAGGCCGCGGGTGCCCGTCACCTGGCCGGCCGAGGAGTCGGAGCAGGCCGTCATCGCGAAGGCGAGCGGGACGGTCGTGAGCAGAGCAGCGAGCGTACGGTGGCGGACGCGCATGGGCCTCTCCCGTTCTGACCAGGTACGGGAGCAGTCAAGCAACGGTGGACGGCCGCCGCGACCCGGGGAGTCCATCCGTGCGGCAGAGCCAGTGGCAGTGGCGGTGGCAGTCGCAGCGGCTGCTGCTGCTGCGGTTCCGCGCTGCCGGGGGCCTCGGCCGGACCGTCCGTGTCGCGGGGACGCCGGCCGTGCTCACTGGTAGGGCCGGCGGTTGACCGTCCCGTGGTGCGGGTCCTGCGGGGAGGAGAAGTCCGGCCGGGTGTAGCCCAGGCGCGGCATGCGCGGCACGGAGGCGGGCGCGGCGGGTGGCGGCACCCCTGCCCGTCCGGCCAGCGCGTCGTCGAGGAAGGGCAGCAGCCCCCGGTCGAGCAGCGCGCGCCGCCACGCCTCCCGCGCCTGGGCGACCTCCGACGGCAGGGCGTCGGGCGTGTCCCGGATCGCGGAGGAGCCGTCGCGCAGCGCGGTGAGCAGCAGGCCGATTCCGCCGAGCACGATCGCGGCGGCGGTCACGGCGGCGAAGAACCAGCCGGCCGTGCGCAGCGGCGAGGCGATCCCCGGCTCCGGGGACACCGCCTCGAGCGCGTAGCCGATCAGCAGGAAGATCAGTGCCGCGGCGCCGGCGAGCAGCGGCGTCAGCACGGCCATCACCGCAAGGAGGCCGGGGCCGGACCCGGCGCGGTCCGCGACGCCCATCGCGGCATAGCTGAACGCCCGGCTGTCACGGACCCGGGCGGACTCGCGTACCGCCTCCCGGCTGTCGGCGCGGACCCGGCGGTACACCTCGTACTCCTCGGCGGCCCGTGCCCCGATCGACTCGGCGGCGGCCAGCGCCATCGTGCGCAACTGCTCGGCGTTCAGCGGGGAACCGGCCGCGCCGTCGCCGGTGCCGCCCAACGCGATGTGCAGCGCCTCGTCGAGGACGTGCTCGAAGTCCGGGCGGTCCTCGGTGAGCAGATGTGGAGCGCTGGTCATGTGCATCCCCCGATGCTCCGACTCTCCGCGTGCGGCCGGTGTTCCACGTGGAACAGTCGCTGCCTGCCGGATGCCCGGAGAGCGGTGGGACTACGGATACAGCCGATGGTAGGGCTGTACGGGGGGCCTTGACAGGTCGCGACCAGGAAATGTGGAAGCTATCCCACCAGCGGGAGTTGGGCAACCAAGAGGCGCCCTTCCATCGTGACGCCGCCGTCCATCGCCACCGCGAGGTTGTCCGCGTAGACCATCGGGCCGTGGATCACGGGCGCGGCCGCCTCGCCGTCCACCTGCGGTTCACCGCCCTCGCCGAGCAGGTACGGGATCGGGCTGTGGCCGTGCACGACCCGCTCGCCGCCGAAGGTGCCCAGCATCTCGCGGGCGGCGTCGGGACCGCCGTCGCCGCGGAAGGCGAACCGCTTGGTGAACTTGCGGAACAGGTCCCAGCACTCGTCGGCGTCGGCGCGCTGCAACACTCCGGTGACGGCGTCGTTCATCTCCTCGATGCTGCTGCCGTAGTCGAGGTAGGCGGTGGTGTCGGAGTGCACCAGCAGGTGGCCGTCGGTGAGGTGGGCGGCGTCCAGCCGGGAGATCCAGGTCAGGTGCCGGTCCTCCAGCCGCTCCATGTCGGACGGCTGCCCGCCGTTGAGCCGCCAGGCGGCGAGGAACGAGGCGGTGCCGCCGGTGGAGTTGACGGGGGTGTCGCCGAAGCGGTGGGCGCCCAGCAGCAGCAGTTCGTGGTTGCCCATCAGCGCGCGGCAGTAGCCGCCGGCGGCGGCTGCCTCGGCGGACAACTGCATCACCAGCTCGATCACGCCGATGCCGTCCGGACCGCGGTCGGTGAAGTCCCCGAGGAACCACAGCCGGGCGCTGCCCGCCGACCAGTGGCCGTCCTCGTCGACCAGCCCCGACTCGTGCAGCGCGGCGAGGAGTTCGTGGAGGTAGCCGTGCACGTCACCGACCACGTAGAGCGGACCGGGGCGCTCGCCCGGCAGGGACGCGTCGGTGATCACCGGCAGGTCGTGGGCGGTGGGGGTGTAACCCGGCGGAACCAGCGGCGTGTCGGGGCGGGTCGGCTCGTAGCCGGGCGGTACGGCGGCCGGGGCGGCCGCCGGTGGCGGGGCGCCCTCGTAGCCGGAGACGGCCGGTGGCGGGTAGCCCTGTTCGTACCCGGCGGCCGGCTGGAAGTCGGGTGCCGTCCCGTAGCCGGGCGCGGCTTCGTACCCGGTGTCGGGCTCGTGCCCCTGACCTGCCCCCTGAGTCATCGACCCCTCCACGCTCGCGCCGCCATCCGCCCATCATAGGAATGCGGCTGGCGCGTTGTGACATACCCAGGCACCTCGTTTTCACGGGCCCTGGACAAACCGCCACGTAGTCACCCGGTCGGGCCGGTCCTTCGGCGTCCGGCGGGTCGGTGTCGCCGCGCACTCCCGTGGCGTGGGGGAAGCGGCGGTGCACGGCGGCGCGGTCGGCGTCCGACGCCCGCGGACCGCGCGCGTCGGGCCCGCGGTTCACGCCTCCCCGCGGGCCGGACCGCGCGGCGGACTGACGGTGGTGCGGTGCGCCCGCCGTTGCGAGGACGCCCGCACGATCAACTCGGTCGGCATCACCTGCTGCACGGGGTGGCTGGGCCCGATCCCCTCGATCGCGTCGATCAGCAACTGGACGACGGCGGTGCCGATCCGCCGCGGTTGCAGCGACAACGTGGTGATCGGCGGGTCGGTGCCCGCGTAGCCGCCGCTCTCGCTGCAGCAGACCAGCAGCAGGTCGTCGGGGACGCGCAGGCCGTAGCGGCGGGCGGCGGCGAGCAGGTCGGTGCCGTTCGGATCGAAGAGCCCGTGCACGGCGTCCGGGCGGTCCGGACGGGCGAGTAACCGGTCCGCGGCGACGGCTCCCGCGCACGGGTCGTGCGCGGGGTACGCCTCGTACACCGGCTCCTGGCCGACGCGCTCGCACCACTCCAGGTAGGCGGTGGTGGACAGCCGGGTGTAGGTGTCGGTGCTGGTGCCGGTGAGCAGGCCGATCCTGCGGGCGCCGGCCGCGGAGAGGTGGTCGAGGATGCCGAGCACCGCCTCCTCGTGGTCGTTGTCGACCCAGGCGTGGACCGGCAGGCTGCCGGCCGGCCGGCCGTCGCTGACCACCGGCACGCCCTGCCGGACGAGTTCGCCGACCAGCGGGTCCTGGTCGGACGGGTCGATGACCACGGTGCCGTCCAGCGCCACGTTGCCCCAGACGTCGTGCCGGGAGGAGGCGGGCAGGATGACCAGGGCGTAGCCGCGGGCCAGCGCCGCGGAGGTGGCGGCTCTGGCCATCTCGGCGAAGTACGCGAACTCGGTGAAGGTGAACGGTTCTTCGCCGTAAGTCGTCACCGTCAGGCCGATCAGGCCCGATCTCCCGGTGCGCAGCGTGCGCGCGGCGGCCGACGGGCGGTAGCCCAGCCGGTCCGCGACCTCGCGGACGTGGCGTCTGGTGGAGTCGGGCAGTCGGCCCTTGCCGTTGAGCGCGTCGGAGACAGTCGTGATCGAGACGCCGGCGGCGGCGGCGACGTCTCGGATCCCCGCGCGCTCCAGCCGGCGTCCGACGGGTCGGCTCGCCTGGTGGTTCCCTGCTGCTGTCATGGCGAGCCCGATAGTAGGGCGGCACTGGTCCGTCCGGCTGCCAGCGATGCGCCCCTACTGAAGAACGGTTTCTGCAAGATCGAAAGCCCTATGCAAGGTGGAATATGCAGGCGGCAGGCCGAGCAGTCGGCGCGGATGGCGGCTCAGTGGCCGTGCTCGCCCGGCCATTGGCTTACCGGGATGCGCGTCGGCAACTCACTCCTACGGGGGACGCGCGCCAGGGCGCGCGCTACCAGCGCACTCGGTGGCGCCGCACACCTCCCCGGCCGTGCGGCGACCCTCGTAGGGTGTGCCCATGACCACCCCCAAGCTGCGCGCGGAACTGGACGGCATCCCGACGTACAAGCCCGGGCGACCCCCGGCGGCGGAGGAGGGCGGCGCCCCGCGGCCCGCCTTCAAGCTGTCCTCGAACGAGAACCCGTATCCCCCGCTGCCCGGCGTCCTGGAGGCGGCGGCCACCGCCGCGGCCTCCTTCAACCGCTATCCCGACCTGTCCTGCGCCGCGCTGACCGCGGAACTGGCGACGAGGTTCGACGTACCGGTCGGACACATCGCCACCGGCACCGGCTCGGTCGGCGTGGCCCAGCAACTGCTCCAGGTGACCTCCGGGCCGGGCGACGAGGTGATCTACGCCTGGCGCTCCTTCGAGGCGTACCCGATCGTCACCCAGATCAGCGGCGCCCGGGCGGTGCAGGTGCCGCTGGACGCGGCCGAGACGCACGACCTGGACGCGATGGCGGCGGCGGTCACCGAGCGGACCCGGCTGATCTTCGTCTGCAACCCGAACAACCCGACCGGCACCGTGGTGCGGCGGGCGGAACTGGAACGGTTCCTGGACCGGGTGCCGTCCGACGTGCTGGTCGTCCTGGACGAGGCGTACCGGGAGTTCAACACCGACCCCGAGGTGCCCGACGGCGTCGACCTGTACCGCGACCGCCCCAACGTCGCGGTGCTGCGCACCTTCTCCAAGGCGTACGGCCTGGCCGGCCTGCGGATCGGCTTCGCGATCGCGCACGAGCCGGTGGCCGAGGCGCTGCGGAAGACGGCGGTGCCGTTCGGTGTGAGCCAGCTCGCCCAGGACGCGGCGATCGCCAGCCTGCGGGCCGAGGCGGCGCTGCTGGAGCGGGTCGAGGGCCTGGTGGTGGAGCGCGCCCGGGTCGCCGGGGCGCTGGCCGCCCAGGGGTGGACGGTGCCCGAGACGCAGGCGAACTTCGTGTGGCTGCGGCTGGGGGAGCGCACCGGGGACTTCGCGGCGGCATGCGAGCGGGCGGGCGCGACGGTGCGTCCCTTCGCGGGTGAGGGCGTGCGGATCACCATCGGCGAGGCCGAGGCGAACGACATCGTGCTGCGGACCGCCGAGGCGTTCCGCAAGGAGCTGTAGCCGGCCGCCCTTCGGCCCGACAATACGCTGACCTGCTGATTCGCCCCCTGCCACCCCCCGGTGGAAGGGGGCGAACGCATGTGCGCGATACTCCTTGTGAATGAGTTCACGTTCACAAGCAGGACGCGTATCGGCAGTAAAGGAGACGTATCGTGCAGCTCGCACTGGAGCCACTGAACGTCGCCAGGTGGCAGTTCGGCGTGACGACCGTCTACCACTTCCTCTTCGTCCCCCTGACGATCTCGCTCTCCGCGCTCACCGCCGGACTGCAGACCGCCTGGGTGCGCACCGGCAAGGAGAAGTACCTCGGGGCCACGAAGTTCTGGGGCAAGCTCTTCCTGATCAACATCGCCATGGGCGTGGTGACCGGGATCGTCCAGGAGTTCCAGTTCGGGATGAACTGGTCGGACTACTCGCGCTTCGTGGGCGACGTCTTCGGCGCGCCGCTGGCCTTCGAGGCGCTGATCGCGTTCTTCTTCGAGTCGACCTTCGTCGGCCTGTGGATCTTCGGATGGGACAAGCTGCCCCAGCGCATCCACCTCGCCTGCATCTGGATGGTGTCGATCGGCACCATCCTGTCCGCGTACTTCATCCTGGCCGCCAACTCCTGGATGCAGCACCCGGTCGGCTACCGCTACAACCCGAAGACCAAGCGGGCGGAGCTCACCGACTTCTGGAAGGTGCTCACCCAGGACACCGCGCTCGCCCAGTTCTTCCACATCATGTCGGCGGCCTTCCTCACCGGTGCCGCGTTCATGATCGGCATCGCCGCCTACCACCTGGCGCGCAGGCAGCACATCGCGGTGATGCGCTCCTCGCTGCGGATGGCGCTGGTCGTCGCGGTGGTCGCCGGCGCGCTCACCGCGATCAGCGGCGACACCCTCGGCAAGGTGATGTTCAGGCAGCAGCCCATGAAGATGGCCGCGGCCGAGGCGCTGTGGGACGGCCAGAAGGGCGCGCCCTTCTCGGTCTTCGCGGTCGGCGACGTGAACAAGGGGCACAACGAGGTCGCCATCGACATCCCCAACCTGCTCTCCTTCCTCGCCACCGACGACTTCACCAGCTACGTCGGCGGCATCAACGACGTGAACAAGGCCGAGCAGCAGAAGTACGGCCCCGGCGACTACCGGCCGAACATCCCCGTCGAGTACTGGGGCTTCCGCTGGATGATCGGCTTCGGCGTGGTCTCCATCGGGGTCGGTGCGGCCGGGCTGTGGCTGACCCGGCGCCGCTTCTGGCTCGCACCGGACCGCCGCACCGGCGAGGACGAGGTGCCGCACCTGATGCTCACCCGCACCGTCGGGCTCGGCGCGCGGCTGTCCCGCTGGTACTGGCGGATCGCCCTGCTGACCATGGCCTTCCCGTTGATCGCCAACTCCTGGGGCTGGATCTTCACCGAGACCGGCCGTCAGCCCTGGGTGGTCTACGGCGTGCTGCGCACCAAGGACGCGGTCTCCCCCGGCGTCTCCGTCGGCTACGTGCTGACCTCGCTCATCGTCTTCACCGTGCTCTACGGGCTGCTCGCCGTGGTCGAGATCCGGCTGCTGGCGAAGTACGCCAAACAGGGCCCGCCGGAACTCACCGAGGCGGACCTGAACCCCCCGACCAGGATCGGCGGCGGACCCGGCGGCAAAAGCTCCGACGAGGCCGCGGACGCCGACCGGCCGATGGCCTTCTCGTACTGACGGATCGACGACGGAAGGGAAGGGACTGGGGACATGCACCTGCACGACGCGTGGTTCGTCATCATCGCCGTCCTGTGGACGGGCTACTTCTTCCTGGAGGGCTTCGACTTCGGGGTCGGCGTCCTGACCAAGCTGCTCGCCCGCGACCGCGCCGAGCGGCGGGTCCTGATCAACACGATCGGGCCGGTCTGGGACGGCAACGAGGTGTGGCTGCTCAGCGCGGGCGGCGCCACCTTCGCCGCCTTCCCGGACTGGTACGCGACCCTCTTCTCCGGCTTCTACCTGCCGCTGCTGCTGATCCTGGTCTGCCTGATCGTGCGCGGGGTCGCCTTCGAGTACCGGGCGAAGCGGCCCGAGGAGCGGTGGCAGCGGAACTGGGAGCACGCCATCTTCTGGACCTCGCTGCTGCCCGCGGTGCTGTGGGGCGTCGCCTTCGCGAACATCGTCCGGGGCGTCAGGATCGACGCGGACCAGGAGTACGTCGGCGGTCTCGGGGACCTGCTCGGCGGCTACGCGCTGCTCGGCGGGCTGGTCATGCTGGCGCTGTTCACCTTCCACGGCGCGGTGTTCGCCGCGCTCAAGACGGTGGGCCCGATCCGCGAGCGGGCGCGGGCGCTGGCGACCCGGGTCGGCCTGGTCACGGCTGCACTCGCGGCGGTGTTCCTGGTCTGGACGCAGGTGCACAGCGGTGGTGGCCGCAGCCTGCCGGCCCTGGTGGTCGCGCTCGCGGCACTCCTCGCCGCGCTCGGCGCCAACCGGGCCGGACGGGAGGGCTGGTCGTTCGCCCTGTCCGGGGTGACGATCGCCGCGACCGTCGCGATGTTCTTCCTCACCCTCTTCCCGGACGTCATGCCCTCGTCGCTGAACAGCGCGTGGAGCCTGACCGTCGATAACGCGTCGGCCACCCCGTACACGCTGCGGATCATGACCTGGTGCGCGGCCGTCGCCACACCGCTGGTCGTGCTCTACCAGGGCTGGACGTACTGGATCTTCCGCAAGCGGATCGGCACCCAGCACATAGCCGAAGCGGCGCACTGACGATGTCCGCTCCGGCCAGGCCCTGCTCGCTCTTGTTCCACGTGAAACACGAAAGGGGATGTTCCACGTGAAACCTGTCGATCCCCGGCTGTTGACGTATGCGCGGACCACCCGTGTCTTCCTCGCCGGCTCGGTGCTGCTGGGGGCGGCGGGGGCCGGACTGGTCGTGGCCCAGGCGGTGCTGATCGCCGACGTGGTGGTCGGCGGGTTCCAGCAGGGCCGGGGCGCCGGCGCGCTGCGCGGTGACCTGATCGCGCTGGCCGCGGTGGCGGTCGGACGGGCGCTGGTGGCCTGGCTCACCGAACTGTGCGCGCACCGGGCGGGCGCGGCGGTCAAGTCGCAGCTACGGCAACGGCTGCTCGCGCACGCCACCGCGCTCGGCCCGAACTGGCTGACGGGACGGCGCGGCGGCGAGCTGACCGTGCTCGCCACCCGCGGCGTCGACGCGCTCGACGACTACTTCGCCCGCTACCTGCCCCAACTCGGCCTGGCCGCGGTGGTGCCCGTGGTGGTGCTGGCCCGGATCGCCACCGCGGACTGGATCTCCGCGCTGACCATCGTGGTGACGCTGCCGCTGGTGCCGCTGTTCATGGTGCTGGTCGGGTGGGCGACCCGGGACCGGATGGACCGCCAGTGGCGGCTGCTGGCGCGACTGTCCGGGCACTTCCTCGACGTGGTCGGCGGCCTGCCCACACTGAAGGTCTTCGGCCGGGCGAAGGCGCAGGCCGAGAACATCCGGAAGATCACCGACGACTACCGCCGAGCCACCCTGCGCACCCTGCGGATCGCCTTCCTCTCCTCCTTCGTGCTGGAACTGCTCGCCACCATCTCGGTCGCCCTGGTCGCCGTCGGCATCGGCATGCGGCTGGTGCACGGCGAACTCGACCTGCGGACGGGGCTGCTGGTGCTGGTGCTCGCGCCCGAGGCGTACCTGCCGCTGCGCCAGGTGGGCGCGCAGTACCACGCGGCCGCCGAGGGGCTGGCGGCGGCCGAGGAGGTCTTCGAGGTGCTGGAGACCGCGCTGCCGGCGGCCGCGGACGCAGGTCGGCAGCCCGCCCCCGACCTGCGCACGGCCACGATCCGCGTCGAGGACGTCGAGGTGGTTCGGGACGGGCGGCTGGGCCGGACCACGCTGGAACTCGCACCCGGCCGGACGGTCGCCGTCACCGGACCGAGCGGCGCGGGCAAGTCCACGCTGCTGAGGACCCTGCTCTGCTTCGTCGAGCCGTCCGCCGGGCGCATCGTCGTGGACGGGACCGACCTCGCCGACATCGACCGCGCCTCCTGGCACCGGCAGATCGCCTGGGTGCCGCAGCGGCCGCACCTGTTCGCCGGGACCGTCGCGGAGAACGTGCGGCTGGCCCGGCCCGACGCGAGCGACGCGGAGGTACGGTCCGCGCTGGCCGCGGCCGGAGCGGCCGGGTTCGCCGACCCCGACGACCTCCTCGGCGAGGACGGCGCGGGCCTGTCGGCCGGTCAGCGGCAGCGGCTCGCCCTGGCCCGCGCCTTCCTCGCCGACCGGCCCCTGCTGCTGCTCGACGAGCCCACCGCGAACCTGGACGGCGACACGGAGGCCGAGGTCGTCCGGGCCCTGCGCGAGCTGTCCGCCACCCGAACGGTGCTGCTCGTCGCGCACCGCCCCGCGCTGCTGCCCCTGGCGGACCGGGTCGAGGCGATCGCCTCGGACGGCGCCGCCGCGGACCCGGCGCGGGCGGCCGCGCGGGAGCCCGCCGAGGTCCGGGGCCACCGCGAGGCGCACACGGCGTCGGCGGCGGGCACACCGACCGTCGAGCAGCAGCTCCTCGACAAGCATCTCCTCGACCTGCAGCCCTTCGAGCAGCAGCCCTTCGACGGGTCGACCGCGGGCGCACCGACCCCCGGCGGTCCCGCCGTGGACGACCCGGCCTCCGTGCCGTTCGCCCGGGACCGGGGCACCCGCAAGCGGCGGCGGGGCGCCGGCGGCTTCGTCGAGGGCCGCGACATCCGCGGGTTCAGGGTCCGGTTCGCGGGCGCCTGCGCGCTCGGCGTCCTCGCGCTCGGCTGCGCGGTGGGCCTGATGGGCACCTCGGGCTGGCTGATCAGCCGGGCCGCCCAGCAGCCGCCCGTGCTCTACCTGATGGTCGCCGTCACCGCGACCCGCACCTTCGGCATCGGCCGCGCCGCCTTCCGGTACGGGGAGCGGCTGGTCGGCCACGACGCGGTCTTCCGGGCGCTCGGCGGCGTACGCGTGGCCGTCTTCCGCCGGCTGGAGCGGCTGGCGCCCGCCGGGCTCGGCCGGACCGGCCGCGGCGACCTGCTCTCGCGGCTGGTCGCGGACGTGGACGGTGTCCAGGACCACTACCTGCGCTGGCTGCTGCCGGCGACGACCGCGGCGGCCACCGGGCTGTGCGCGGCGGCCTTCACCGGATGGCTGCTGCCCGCGGCCGGTGCCGTGCTCGGCGCCGGCCTGCTGGTCGCGGGTGCGGCCGTGCCGGCGCTGTCGGTCGCGGCGGCCCGCCGGACCGAGGACCGGCTGGCACCCGCCCGGGGCGTGCTGTCCGCCCGGGTACTCGGGCTGTTCACGGGCACCGCCGAGCTGACCGTGGCCGGTGCCCTGTCCGGGCGGCGCGCGCGGGCCGCGGAGGCCGACCGGGCGCTGCGCCGGATCACCGCCCGCTCGGCCGCCGTGACCGCCCTCGGCGCCGGACTGACCGCGCTGGTCACGGGCCTGACGGTCACCGGGTGCGCCTGGGTCGGCGTGCGGGCGGTCGCGGCCGGCCGGCTGCACGGCGTCCTGCTGGCGGTACTGGTGCTGCTCCCGCTCGCCGCCTTCGAGGCCGTCGCGGGCCTGCCGCTCGCCGCCCAGCAGCGGCAGCGCAGCCGCAGGGCCGCGCAACGGGTGCGGGACGTGCTGGACGCGCCCCTGCCCGTGCGGGAGCCGGAGCAGCCGGGGCAGGCACCCGAGGCGCCCTTTCCGCTGGTGCTGCGCGGGCTGACCGCGCGTCACCCCGGCCAGAAGCGGCCCGCCCTCGCCGGCGTGGACCTGACGCTGACGCCCGGGCGCCGGGTCGCCGTCGTCGGACCGTCGGGCGCGGGGAAGACGACCCTGGCGCACGTGCTGCTGAGGTTCCTCGACGCCGAGCAGGGGACGTACACCCTGGCCGGGCGGGACGCCTCGGCGCTGGACGGCGACGACGTCCGGCGGCTGGTCGGGCTGTGCGCGCAGGACGCGCACGTGTTCGCCAGCACCGTGCGGGAGAACCTGCGGCTGGCCAGGCCCGGCGCCCAGGACGGCGAACTGCGCGAGGCACTGGCCGCGGCGCGGCTCGCCCTCGACCTGGACACCGAGGTCGGCGAGCACGGCGCCCGGCTGTCCGGCGGCATGCGGCAGCGGCTGGCGCTGGCCCGCGCGCTGCTGGCCGACTTCCCCGTGCTCGTGCTCGACGAGCCCGCGGAGCACCTGGACCTGCCCACCGCCGACGCCCTGACCGCCGACCTCCTTGCGGCCACCCGCGGCCGGACGACCGTGCTGATCACCCACCGCCTGGCCGGGCTCGCCGGCGGCGCCGTGGACGAGGTCGTGGTGCTGTCGGGCGGCCGGGTCGTGCAGCGCGGCAATTACGACGAGCTGGCCGCCGTCGAGGGACCCTTCCGCCAGACCCTGGAACGGGAGCGGGCCGCCGAGGACGCCGCCCGTACCGTCGCGGAGCCGGTGGCCGTCTAGCCAGGGCCTGTCCGCTTACGGAAGGCGGTCGGTGCGGTCGGCTCGGTCGGCTCGGTCAGTGCGGTCAGTGCGTTCGGCTCGCTCGGCTCGGGCCGCGAGGAGGCGTTCGATGACCCGGGCCACGCCGTCGTCGTTGTTGGAGCCGGTGCGGTACCTGGTCGCGGCCAGCACCCGCGGGTGCGCGTTGGCCACGGCGTACGGGAAGCCCGCCCAGCCGAGCATGGCCAGGTCGTTCGGCATGTCCCCGAAGGCCACCACCTCCGCGGCGGTCACCCCGCGCTCGGCGCAGCACTTGGCCAGGGTGGTGGCCTTGCTGACGCCGGCGCCGCTGATCTCCAGCAGCGCGGACTCGCTGGAGCGGGTGATCTCGCCGTGCCCGCCGGCCAGCGTGAGCGCGGTGGCGAGGAACTCGTCCGGGTCGAGGGAGGGGTGCTTGGCCAGCAGTTTCAGCAGCGGCTGCCCGCGGTCGGCGGCGAGGAGTTCCTCGATGCCCGCGCGGGGCAGGGAATCGTCGGCCTCGATCGGCGGGTAGCCCGGCTCGCGCCGGAAGCAGAAGGTGCGCTCGATCGCGAAGGTCGTCCCGGGAATCGCCGCACGCAGCGCGTGCGCGATCGCCAGCGCGTCGTCCTCGGGCAGCGGGAACGCCTCGATCAGCGTGCCGGCCCGCAGGTCGTAGACCGCGGCACCATTCGCTGCGATGGCCATGCCGTGCCCGGCGAGGTGCTGTGCGACCACGCCCATCCAGCGCAGGGGGCGGCCGGTGACGAAGAAGACCTCGACGCCTGCGTCCTCGGCGGCGGCCAGGGCGGCGGTCGTCCGCTGCGAGATCGTCTTGTCGTCCCGCAGCAGCGTGCCGTCCAGATCGGTGGCGATCAGCCGCGGTCCGGGGTCGGCGAAGGTCTTCTGAAAAGTCTGTCGGTGCTGGTACTCGTACGGGTCCTGCTCGTCGTGACGGTCCTGCTCGTCCTGCTCTTCCCGCGGGGTCTGCTCTTCCCGCGGGTCCTGTTGTTCCTGCGGGTCCTGCGGGCTTCGCGGGTCCTGCGGGTCTTGCCGGTGGTGCTGCTCGCCCTGGCCGTCGGGCCGGTCCGGCCGGCTCTGCTCGGGCCCCGTCCTGGGGTCCGTACGGGCCTCGGGCCGGTGGCGGGCTTCGGAGGACTCGGCTGGCTCGGTGGCTGGGGTCACTGCCCCATCCTTCCGCACCGCAACCTTGTCCCGCTCGGTGGTGCGCAGATCCGCTCAGCGGAGCCGCTGTTTCCGGCCGTGCGCCGGGTGGACCGACGGGCCGACCGCGGTGCCGCGCAGACGTCCTGCGGGCGGGTCGGTGTCGTGTGCCTGCCGCACGGAGCGAGGGGTGCGGGAAGACGTGGAGACCGGCCGGGTGTTCAGGCGGCGCGGGTGAACAGTTCGCGGGTGGCCTTCGCGACGGCCCGCCCCGGGACGTGGGCGCGGTGGGCGCGGGCGCCGCGGTCGGTGGAAGCCGCGGTGGAAGCGGCTGCGGACGTTGTGGCGGCGGCCGGTGCGCCGGCAGCGGTGGCCAGCGCGCCGAGGTCGCCGAACTCGTCGAGCGGCTCCGCGGTACGCAGGCTGCGGGCGGAGGGCGAGGCGCCGTGGGCCTCGGCGCCGATGCGCTGCTTCATCGTGGGCGGCAGCGTCCGGCCGCGGCTCCTGCGCACCAGGCGCGACTCGGCCGTGCGCGGTGCGGGGACGTGGGCCTTCGCCTGCCCGCGGCGCGGCGGCGCGGCCGATCGGGCCGGAGCCGGCGTACCGGTCGCGGGTGCGCCGGCGCTCACCGCCTCCCTGGCCTCCCTGGCCTCGCCGGTCCCGGCCGCGACCCGCGCGGTGGCGACGGCGGTGGGGGTGGGGGTGACGGTGGAGGTGGCGCTGGTGGCCGGGGCCTGCGCGGCGGCCTGCCGGCGGGCGGCGGCGCGGTCCGCGGCGGTGAATCCCAGCGCGGCGATGCACTTGAGCAGCACGCTGAGCAGCGCGCCCCAGAACGTCTTGATGTCGGCAGCCATCGACCTCTCGCTTCCTGGCTCGTATCCGGTGAACTGACTAATCCGATGATGCGGAAACGAGCACACAAACCGTGGAGCCGCACCTCGGAGTCGGCGATATTCACATCAACGCCACTCAGATGGTGCAATCGCGGCATTCCAGGGACGTGGATCAGGCGGTCGCGCGCACGCGGCGGACGGCCCGGGACCCCCAGCCGACCGCTGTGAGCAGCCAGGCGGCCACGGCGATCCACAGCAGCACGCTGCCGACGCCGTGCAGCCAGCGGACGTGGGCGACCTGGCCGGTGGAGAGCGCGGCGACGGCGGTCATGCCCAGCGGGAAGACCGTGGACCAGCGGCGCAGGTCGTACCCCGGCCGCGGCCGGACGAACTCCGCGACGGCCAGCACCGCGTACCAGGCGAAGTCGAGCGCGAGCAGCACGAAGGCGGCGTCGCGCAGGGCCTGGTGGGCGCCGCCCGACCACAGCGGCGAGGCGACGAGTTTGGACGCGGCGAGCGCGGAGATGGCCAGCGCGCCAGCGGCCACCCACTGGTCGCCCTGGCCGGTGAAGACCTGGCGGAACTCGAAGCGTGCCAGTGCCTCGACGTAGAGCACCAGCCCCAGCAGGCCGGCGGCCAGCGCCGCGCGCGCCAGCCAGTCGCCGCGTCCGGCCAGCGCGAGGGTGCCGCCGAGCACCGCCAGCCCCTGGGTGGCGACGCACACCAGGAAGGCCACGCCGGGCACCGGTCGTTTCCAGTGCCGTAGGACCGACACCAGCAGCCATGGCCAGGCGGCGGCCGCGACGGCGAGCAGGACCAGCGCGAGGGGCTGCCGGCCGGCCAGCGAGTAGCGGGTGCCGAGCACGCAGGTCGCCGCCACGGCGGTCAGCGCGGGCGGGTTCGCGGCGCTCGCCTGCCACCGGGCCCGGTCGCAGGCGAGCTGGAGGGCGAAGGCGAGGGCGAGCACCAGCCAGAGCACGGTGGCGACGGTCAGCGCGATCGCGGACAGCACGCCGTGCCCGGTCAGGCGCAGCCCCATGGAGAGGATGCCGGTCGCCATCACCGCGGCGCCCGCGCTGGGCGGCACCGTCCGCAGGGCGTCCAGCGCCCGCGCGGCGGGTGACCCGTGGCCGGGTCGATCCGCAGGTGTGCTCACCGTTTCATCGGATCGCACGGGGTGGCGCGGCGCCACCTTGGGGGGCCGAAGGGAGGAACCGCGGCGCGTGGCGCCGGGAGCGCGGCCGGTCATCGGCCAAGTTGGGAGGTCAAGAGGGCCAAGACGGCCAAGGGAGCCAAGGGAGCCAAGAGGGGCAACCGGGCCGAGCGGGCCGACGGCCCCGGGCCGCCCGGCCGAAAGGATCCGGCGCGCGGCGTCGGCCCTCCGATCCGGAAGGACGACGGTATGCGGGAGAGTACGGACGGCCCGGGCCGCCGTGACGGAGCCCTGCACGGGGACGCGCACGGCACCCGCGGCGACGGCCCGCCTGGTGACGGCGATCCCGGTGACGGCGAGCCCGGCGGTCCCCGCGAGCCCGGCGCCCTCCTGCTGCGGGCCGGCCGCCACTTCCGCCGCGGGCGGACCGCGCCGGACCTGCACAGCGAGCACCTCGAAGGCGGCCGCGAGGGCGACCGCTTCTACCGCGACCGCTGGAGCCACGACAAGGTCGTCAACTCCACCCACGGAGTGAACTGCACCGGCTCGTGCCGTTGGAAGGTGTACGTCAAGGACGGCATCATCACCTGGGAGACCCAGGGCACCGACTACCCGACGGTCGGCCCCGACCGTCCCGAGTACGAGCCCCGCGGCTGCCCGCGCGGCGCGGCCTTCTCCTGGTACACCTATTCGCCGACCCGGGTCCGCCACCCCTACGTCCGCGGCGTGCTGCTGGAGATGTACCGGGAGGCGCGCGCACGGCTCGGCGACCCCGTACTGGCCTGGGCCGACCTCCAGGCCGACCCCGAGCGCCGCCGCCGCTACCAGCGGGCACGCGGCAAGGGCGGCCTGGTGCGGGCGCGGTGGGACGAGGCGGTCGAGATCATCGCCGCCGCGCATGTGCACACCGTCAAGGAGTACGGCCCCGACCGGGTGGCGGGCTTCTCACCCATCCCGGCGATGTCGATGGTCTCGCACGCGGCCGGCGCGCGCTTCATGGCGCTGATCGGCGCCCCGATGCTGTCCTTCTACGACTGGTACGCGGACCTGCCGGTGGCGTCGCCGCAGGTGTTCGGCGACCAGACGGACGTGCCGGAGTCCGGCGACTGGTGGGACGCCGCCTACCTGGTGATGTGGGGCTCCAACGTCCCCGTCACCCGCACCCCCGACGCGCACTGGATGGCCGAGGCCCGCTACCGGGGCCAGAAGGTCGTCGTGGTCGCGCCGGACTACGCCGACAACGCCAAGTTCGCCGACGAGTGGCTCCACCCGCACCCGGGGACGGACGGCGCGTTGGCGATCGGCATGGGCCACGTGGTGCTGAAGGAGTTCTTCGTCGACCGGCAGGTGCCGTTCTTCACCGACTACGTGCGCCGCTACACCGACCTGCCGTTCCTCGTCACGCTCGCCGAGCGCGAGGGCGGGCACGTGCCGGACAAGTTCCTCCGGGCGGCCGACCTGGACGAGGGTGCCACGGCCGGCGGCGCCGGTTCCGCTACGGACCCGGCCGGTGCCGGTGCCGCGGACACGGATGCGGACACGGACACGGACGCCGCGCGGTGGAAGACCGTCGTCTGGGACGAGGCCACCGCGCGCCCCGCGGTCCCCGGCGGCTCCGTCGGCTTCCGGTGGACCGAGTCCGGCCAAGGCCGCTGGAACCTCGACCTCGGCCGGATCAGTCCGGCGCTCACGATGCTCGACGTCGAGGGCGCCGTGCCGGTCGAGGTGCTGCTGCCCCGGTTCGACACCGACGGCGGGCCGCACGGCCAGGGGCGCGGCGGCGTCGTACGCCGCGGGGTGCCGGCGGTCCGGCTGCCCGGCGGCCGGCTGGTGACCACCGTCCACGACCTGCTGCTCGCGCAGTACGGTGTCGGCCGCGCCGGCCTGCCCGGCGACTGGCCCGCCTCGTACGAGGACCCGGACACGCCCGGCACCCCCGGCTGGCAGCAGGTCCACACCTCGGTGCCGGCGGCCGCCTGCGTCCGGATCGCGCGGGAGTTCGCGGCCACCGCCGAGCGGTCGAAGGGCCGCTGCATGATCCTGATGGGCGCCGGCACCAACCACTGGTTCCACTCCGAGACCATCTACCGCGCCTTCCTCGCGCTGCTCCAGCTCACCGGCTGCCAGGGCCGCAACGGCGGGGGCTGGGCGCACTACGTCGGCCAGGAGAAGACCCGCCCGTCGACCGGCTGGGCGACGCTGGCCGGCGCCGCCGACTGGTCCCGGCCGCCCCGGCAGGCGATCGGCACCGCCTACTGGTTCCTGCACACCGACCAGTGGCGCTACGACCGCTTCCCCGCCGACGTGCTCGCCTCGCCGCTCGGGCAGGGCCGGTTCGCCGGCATGACCGCGGCCGACTGCCTCGCGCAGGCCACCCGGGCCGGCTGGATGCCGTCCTACCCGACCTTCGACCGCAACCCCCTCGACCTCGGTGACGCCGACGACCCGGTCCGCGCGGCCGTCGACGAGCTGCGCGCGGGCACGCTGAAGTTCGCCGGCGAGGACCCCGACGCCCCGCGGAACTGGCCGCGGGTACTCACCCTTTGGCGCGCCAACCTGCTGGGCTCCTCCGCCAAGGGCGCCGAGTACTTCACCAAGCACCTGCTCGGCACGCACTCCTCGCTGCGGGCGCAGGAGGCGGGGCCCGAGGTCCGGCCGCGCGACGTCGTCTGGCACGACCGGGCGCCCGAGGGGAAGCTCGACCTGCTGCTGTCCCTGGACTTCCGGATGACGTCCTCCACACTGCTGTCCGACATCACCCTGCCCGCCGCGACCTGGTACGAGAAGCACGACCTGTCCAGCACCGACATGCACCCCTACGTGCACGCCTTCTCGCCGGCCATCGACCCGCCGTGGCAGGCCCGTACCGACTTCGACGCCTTCCACGCGATCGCGCGGCGGTTCAGCGAGCTGGCCGCGGACCACCTCGGCACCCGGCGGGACCTGGTGGCGACCGCGTTGCAGCACGACACGCCCGCGGAGACCGCCCAGCCCGGGGGGCTCGCCCTCGACTGGCGGCGCGGGGAGTGTGCACCGGTGCCCGGCGTCACCATGCCGGGGCTGACCGTGGTGGAGCGCGACTACACGGCGATCGCCGCCAAGATGGCCTCGCTCGGACCGCTCGCGGAGGAACTCGGGCTGCCCGCCAAGGGGCTGACGCTGCACCCGGACACCGAGATCGAGGTGCTGCGCGCGCTCAACGGGGCGGCCACCGGGGGCGGCCCGGCGGACGGGCGGCCGCTGCTGGACACCGCGGCCAAGGCGGCCAACGCCGTCCTCGCCCTGTCCGGCACGACCAACGGCCGCCTCGCCGTGCAGGGCTTCCGCACCCTGGAGCGCAGGACCGGCCAGGCCATGGCGCACCTCGCGGCGGACAGCGAGGCGCGCCGCGTCACCTACGCCGACACGCAGGCCGCGCCGGTGCCCGTCATCGCCTCTCCCGAGTGGTCCGGCAGCGAGGCGGGCGGGCGGCGCTACAGCCCGTTCACCCAGAACGTCGAGCAGCTCAAGCCGTGGCACACCCTCACCGGCCGCCAGCAGTTCTTCCTCGACCACGACTGGATGCACGAGGTCGGCGAGGCGCTGCCGGTCTACCGGCCGCCGCTGGACATGCACCGGCTCTTCGGCGAACCCGCCCTCGGCCCCGACGGGCAGCGGGAGGTGACGGTGCGCTACCTCACCCCGCACAACAAGTGGTCCATCCACTCGGAGTACCAGGACAACCTGTTCATGCTGTCGCTCTCGCGCGGCGGGCAGGTGATCTGGATGTCTCCGCAGGACGCCGACGCCATCGGGGTCCGCGACAACGACTGGATCGAGGCGGTCAACCGCAACGGCGTCGTCGTCGCCCGCGCGATCGTCTCGCACCGGATGCCGGCCGGCACCGTGTACATGCACCACGCCCAGGAGCGCACCGTCGCCGTACCCAAGGCGCAGGCTACCGGCCGCCGCGGCGGCACCCACAACTCGCTCACCCGGCTGCTCCTCAAACCGAGCCACCTCATCGGCGGCTACGCCCAGTTGAGCTGGGCCTTCAACTACCTCGGTCCGACCGGGAACCAGCGGGACGAGGTCACCGTGATCCGCCGCCGCACGCAGGAGGTGGCGTACTGATGCGGGTCATGGCGCAGGTCGCGATGGTGATGAACCTCGACAAGTGCATCGGCTGCCACACGTGTTCGGTCACCTGCAAGCAGACGTGGACCAACCGGCGCGGCATGGAGTACGCCTGGTTCAACAACGTGGAGACCCGGCCGGGCCAGGGCTACCCGCGCCGCTGGCAGGACCAGGACCGGTGGCGGGGCGGCTGGCGGCTCAACCGCCGCGGCGGGCTCACCCTGCGAGCCGGCAGCCGGGTGGCGCGGCTGGCGAACATCTTCGCCAGCCCGGTGCTGCCCGGCATCAAGGACTACTACGAGCCGTGGACGTACGACTACCAGAACCTCGTCAACGCGCCGCTGGGCGAGGACTATCCGGTGGCCGAGGCACGCTCGCTGCTCACCGGCAAACCGATGAAGATCGAGTGGAGCGCCAACTGGGACGACGACCTCGGGGGGTCGGTCGAGCACGCGGGGGCGGACCCGGTGGAGGCGGCGACCCGGGAAGCGGTGACCCGGAAAGCTGCGACCCGGGAGGCGGAGATCCGGGAGCAGGCCGGACCGGTCGCGGATGTCGCGGAGAAGGTGCGTACCGCCTTCGAGCAGACCTTCATGTTCTACCTGCCGAGGATCTGCGAGCACTGCCTGAACCCGGCGTGCGTCGCCTCCTGCCCCTCCGGCGCCCTCTACAAGCGCGAGGAGGACGGCATCGTCCTGGTCGACCAGGACCACTGCCGCGGGTGGCGCCAGTGCGTGACCGCCTGCCCGTACAAGAAGATGTACTTCAACCACCGCACCGGCAAGGCCGAGAAGTGCACCTTCTGCTACCCGCGGATCGAGGTCGGGCTCCCCACGGTGTGCTCGGAGACGTGCGTGGGCCGGCTGCGCTACCTCGGTGTCGTCCTCTACGACGCGGACGCGGTGACGGCCGCCGCCTCGGTGCCCGACGAGCAGGACCTGTACGGGGCGCAGCTCGGCGTCTTCCTCGACCCGGAGGACCCGCGGGTGCGGCGTGCGGCGGAGCGCGACGGCGTCGCGGACGACTGGATCGAGGCCGCCCGCCGCTCGCCGGTGCACGCGCTGGTCAGCCGTTACCGCGTCGCCCTGCCGCTGCACCCGGAGTACCGGACGATGCCGATGGTCTGGTACATCCCGCCGCTGTCGCCGGTGGTGGAGGCGCTGACCGGGACCGGTCACGACGGGGAGGACGCCGGCAACCTGTTCGGCGCGATCGACGCCCTGCACATCCCGGTGGAGTACCTGGCCGGGCTGTTCACGGCCGGTGATCCGGCACCGGTCCGGGCGTCGCTGGAGAAGCTGGCCGCGATGCGCGCGCACATGCGGGCGGTCAACCTCGGCGAGGCCGAGGCCGGTGCGCCGTCGGAGGCGGCCGGCGCGGTCGGCATGAGCGGCCGGGAGATCGAGGAGATGTACCGGCTGCTGGCCATCGCCAAGTACGAGGAGCGGTACGTCATCCCGACCGCCGCGATGGGCGAGGCGCGGCGGCTGGAGGAGTCGGCGCTGCCGCAGGAGTGCTCCCTGGACCACGAGGGCGGCCCGGGCATGGGAGGGACGGGCGGCGCGGGCGGCGGACCCACGGGCGCGGGCGGCGGCGCGGGGCCCTTCGGCGAGGACTCCGGCCGGCGGCGGCTCCCGCTGGTCAGCCTGGAGAACCTCCACGGGCTGCGCAGGCGGCAGACCAGCGACGACGAGGGGCAGCGGTGAGGGCGCCAGGAGCGGTGAGGGCGGCGGGGGCGGTGGGGGCGGCCGGGCGGCCGTCGCGCGAGCCGGTCCCGTACGCGGCGGCCGTGCTGTACCAGGCCGCGGCCCGGCTGCTGGCCTATCCCGACGCCGAGCTGGCCGGCGGGCTTCCGCTGGTCGGGGACGCGCTGCGGTCCCTGGGCACCCAGGGCGCGGGGGTGCTGCTGCCGCTGGTCGAGCACCTGGCGGCGGCGGAGCCGGCGGCCGCGGCCGAGGCGTACGTCGGCACCTTCGACTTCACCAGCCGCCACTGCCTGCACCTGACCTGGTGGACCGAGGGCGACACCCGGCGCCGCGGGGCCGCCCTGGTCCGCTTCAAGGAGCACTACCGCCGGTACGGGCTGGAGCCGCGGGGCGACGACCTCCCCGACTTCCTGCCGGTGGTCCTGGAGTTCTGCGCGGAGACCCGTACCGACACGCTGCTGCGGGAGCACCGGCCCGCCCTGGAGCTCCTGCGGCTGGCCCTCACCGAGAACGGCACGCCCTACGCCCGGGTGCTGGAGGCCGTGTGCGGCACGCTGCCCGGCGCGTCCCCGGCGGACCGGGCGCAGGCGATGGCGATGGCCCGCGGGGGGCCGCCGAGCGAGGACGTGGGGTTGGTGCCGTACGGCCACCTCGGGTTGCTGCCGGTGCTGACGGAGTAGAGCCGGCACGGGCCCTGCCGCCCTGCCCCGAGGGGCCCGGGTCAGGACGCCGAGGACCGCTTGCACCCGCCCGTCCTGGCGCCCCGCCCGCCCGCCGGATTCACCCGAACATCCGACTGACCGACTGACCGACTGACCGAGCGCCCGACTGACCGACCGCCCGACCGTCTGACCGGAGAGCCGCTGATGAACATCCTGCTGTGGGGCGCCCTGCCGTACGTCGCTTTCGCGCTCCTCGTCACCGGTCTGATCTGGCGGCACCGTTACGACACCTTCGGCTGGACCACGCGCTCGTCGCAGATCTACGAGTCCCGGCTGCTGTCCGTGGCCTCACCGGTCTTCCACTACGGCATCCTCTTCGTGCTCGTCGGCCACCTCATGGGGCTGTTCGTCCCGGAGTCCTGGACCGACGCGATCGGCGTGGACGAGCACGTCTACCACCTGTTCTCCCTGGTCGGCGGTACCCTCGCGGGCCTGCTGGCGATCGGCGGCATCGCGCTGCTGGTGTACCGGCGCCGCACCAACGCGCCCGTGCTCCTGGCGACCACCCGCAACGACAAGTTCATGTACGTTCTGCTGCTCGGCGAGATCGCGATGGGCCTGTACGCCAAGCTGACCAACTCGTCCCTCGGCCACGGCTACGACTACCGCACCACCATCGCGCCCTGGTCCCGCAGCCTGTTCACGCTCGACCCCAGGACCGACCTGATGTCCGGGGCCCCGCTGACCTACCGCATCCACGCGGTCGTCGGCATGGTGCTCATCGCGGTGGTGCCGTACACCCGCCTGGTGCACATGTTCAGCGCTCCCGTGCAGTACCTCTTCCGCCCGTACCTCGTCTACCGCAGCCGGGGGCCGCTCACCGAGCGGCCCCAGCCGCGCGGTTGGGACCGCCTCGACGCCTGACGCGGTCCGGTCGGCCGGGCCGCGTCAGGTGGGCCGGGCCGCGTCAGGCCGGTCGGGAGGATCAGTTCACGTAGACCGTGGTGCCGCCCGCGGTCGCGTCCAGGACGGGGCTGTACCCGGCGGTCAGGAAGGCGGTGGGCGCGGTCCCGCAGGCCGGCAGCGACCCGCTGACCAGCTTGAACGGCTGGTTCGTGAACTGCCACGGCGCACCGCCGGGTGCGGTGGAGCCGGCCACGGGGCCGCCCGCCTGGAAGGTGCAGGTGACGGTCGGCGCACCGGTGGTGGTCACGGTGTACGAGATCACCAGCGGAGCCGTCGACGGCAGGATCTGGATCGGGTAGCCCGAGGCGTCACTGACCGTCACGGTCGCCGGGAGGCTGCCGACCGTGACACCGACCACGCCGGTGACCGTCGGCGAGTTGTCGAAGCACGAGGCGATCGAGAACGGGTTGAGCAGGTTGGCCACCGCGGTTCCCGGCGCGGACGGGTTGGACAGCACCTGCGCCGCCCAGGTCGACTGCTTGCAGAACAGGCCCACCGGGCCGCCGGGAACGGTGGTGAAGTTCAGCGTCGTGCCGGGGGTGAGCGAGGACTTCAGGATGTCCCCCGGGTTGACGGGCGGGCCGCCGGGCACCGTCTGGCTCAGGACGGGGCCGGCGGCGGCGGACGGGGATGCCGCGGTGGCGGGGACGGCGGCCGCGACGAGCGCCGCCAGCAGAACGGTGACGAGCGCGCCGATTCTTCGCATGGGGCGGGTCCTCCTTGAGGCGAGAGGTTGACCGTACGGAGTGGTGTGACCGCACAATGTCCTCCTCAAGGCCCCCTTGCGACAGACGTAGGGGGATATTGGCCGAAACGGCCTCATGCGCCACCGGGCGGCGGGGCCTGGCGGACGTAGCGGCGGATCAGCTCGGCGTGCTGCGGGAAGCGTGCCGTCAGCACGTCGGGGCGGCCGAGCGTCATGTCGGCGTAGTCGAAGCCGGGCGCGACGGCCTCGCTGATCAGGGCGTGCCCGCCACCGGTCAGATGGGTCGCCTTCCACACGTCGCCGGGCACGGCGAGCATCAGCACGTGGCCCTGGCCGGGGTCCTGGCCGAGCACGGCGGTCCGCAGCCGCCCGTCCGGGTGAATCAGGTGATAGGTCAGGGGGGCGCCGGAGTGGTGGAAGTGCAGGATGTCGGACCGGTTGAGATGCCAGTGGCCGATCGGCGAGGACTCGGTGAGCAGGTAGTGGATGGAGGTGAGCAGGTGGCGTTCCCCGTGCGGGGTGCTGACCATCGGCCGGTGATCGGCCTGGTAGGTACGCCTGAAGTACCCGCCCTCCACGTGCGGCTCCAGGCCGAGGCTGTCGATCCACTGCTGTGCGGTGGGCACGCTGTCCTCCTTGCGGCGGGGTGTCGGGTGCCGCCGAACCGTGGTGTTGCCGATCGCCGGAGCGTCGGGTGTGCGGCGGGCCAGGCGTCGGGCACCCAGCGTGTTTCAGTTCCGCGGTGCTCCTTCCGCTCACCTTTGCCAGGCCGGCGAGCGGGCGGGTGCCTGGTCGTCCGCTTTCACGGGACTGCCGACACGGCGCGACGTGCAGTGCACGGCTCGCTGACCGGAGCAACCGGGTCCGCTGACCGCTTGGCCCCATCGACGCAGTCCACCCAGAGGAGCGGCGTCCAAGCCGTGGCCTCGTAGCCTCGGCGACTCGGCTCAGATGCCCAGTTGGCCCGGCGCTTCGATGGCGATGCGTTCGAAGGTCGGGTGGTCGTAGGCGAAGTCGGAGTCGGGGATGGGCCAGTGGATGACGATCTCGGTGATGCCGGCCTCCGCGTGGCGGCCGGCGAAGTCGACGAAGGCGTCCAGGGATTCGAAGGGGGTGGCGCGGTCGGGGGTGAAGCCGGTGAGGAGGATCTTGGGCACGCTCTCGGGGTCCCGTGCGGCGTCGCGCAGGGCGGTCGAGAGGCGGTCGACCTGGCCGCGGATCGCGTCCAGGGACTCCTTGGGGGTGCCGGTCTCGTACAGGGCGGGGTCGCCGGTGGTCACCCACGCTTGCCCGTACTTCGCGGCGAGCTTCATGCCGCGCGGGCCGGTGGCCGCGACGGCGAAGGGCAGGCGGGGGATCTGCACGCAGCCGGGGACGTTGCGGGCCTCGACGGCGGAGTAGAAGCGGCCGTTGAAGGTGATGTCGCCCTGGACCAGGAGGCGGTCGAGGAGTTCGACGAACTCGGCGAAGCGGTCGGCCCGCTCCCTCGGCGTCCAGGGCTGCTGTCCGAGGACGGTCGCGTCGAACCCGGTCCCGCCGGCTCCGATCCCGAGCGTCACCCGCCCGCCGCTGACGTCGTCGAGCGTCATCAACTCCTTCGCCAGCGGCACGGGATGACGGAAGTTGGGTGAGGTGACGAGGGTGCCCAGGCGGATGTTGTCGGTCACGCCGGCGGCCGCGGTCAGCGTCGGGATCGCGCCGAACCACGTCCGGTCCCGGAACGGCACGCGCCACGACAGGTGGTCGTAGGTGTAGGCGGTGTGGAAGCCGAGTTCCTCGGCTCCCTGCCACACCTTCCGCCCCTCGGCCCAGCGGTAGATCGGCAGAATCACAGTACTCAGTCGCATAGGCATGACCTTACGAGCAACGAACCCCACACCAGTGGCGACAACACATGGTCGTACCACGGCGGCATTCTCGTGGAAGCGGACGACGACGCGCGCACCGGCTCGCTACCGTGGCTGAGATGAGCACACGCGGCACCGCCGAACTGGACGCGCTGATCGAGGAAGCGACCGTTGACACGTACGACGAGGTCGAGGCAGTCAACGGATTCCTGGCGGTCATCGACGAACACCTGGCCGTTCCGTTCGCCACGACCGTCCTGGGTGTAGAGGTGACCGTGGTCAAGGTCGACCTCACCAGCGACTCCCGCCTGGTTGCCCGTTGTGTCCGGGAGGGGTTCCACCAGGACATCGGCTTGGCTGAACTGCCCCTGCCCGAACCACCTCCGGACGGGGCGCGCCGGGTCGAGGCGTACCGGCGCTGGTCCGGAGTTGACGGAGTGACCCGGACAGGCGGCGAGGCGCGGCGGAGGACGACATGAACACCGTCGCCGATCCCGCACCGGTCCTACGACGCAGCGCCGAACTGAAGGAAGACCTCGTGGCGTTCGGGGAGGGCCGCTCCTTCGAGCGGTTCCTCGTCCCGCTCCTGACGGAAGCCGCCGGCCCCGAAGGCGCGTTGGACGAGGCGACCGCGATCAACGTCATCGACCACTTCCTTCTTCAGTACCGCCTTCCGGACGGCACCACCGTCGCCGACCGCTTCGTCACCCGTCGGACGGGCTTGACCGACACGGACCGGCAGATGGTCCTGGCCTGGCGCGACCCGGTGGAGGGGCTCTTCGAGGTACGAGGCAAGGACGGCGACCGCCTGCTCCTGCTCAACCTGCTGGACGACCTGGAGTACCGGACCTACACCAACGCCGGGCGTGCGGCCTTCCGCGGGGTCACGAAAGGAGGCTTCCTCGGCGCCCGGCTGGTAGCCCTGGCACCGATGCCCGGCGCGTGGCTCGTCTCCGGCGTCATGTCCTCCTACCCCCGGGCCGCCGCGCCGGAGATCGCCGCCGCGGCCCTCGAACTGGCCACCAGCCGGCCCGACCTCGTCTTCCGCAATCCCGAGAAGGTCGAGCAGGGATGGCGCTCGATGCGGGAGGACCGGGCCGCCTTCGCCGAGTTCTTCGGCAGTGACGAGTTGGTCCTCGCCTCCGGCGTAGCCGAGGACCGCATCAATGCCTACTACCGCCACCGGCAACAAGCAGCCACCGCCGGCCGACCGCTCGGCCGCGACCGGGGCAGAGACACCGCCCCGGAGTTGCCCCTCTTCACGCTGCCTGCCGAACTGGCGGACGCGGAGACCGTCGGCGTCATCTACGACCAGGTCGACGGACTCAACTTCTACGCGGACTACGGATCGTTGCGAGACCTGTTCGCGAACCCCGACCTTCCGGGGCGCAAACACCACCAGGACCTGCTCCGTACCTATCTGCGCGAGGAGTCGATCACACCACTGCCGATCCGCCGCCTGGCCGCCGCACACCCGCTGACTGTCGACACGGTGTTCCAAAAGCTCCTGCGGCAGCCCGGCTTCACCTGGAGCGAGCACGGCGACGCACTCCTGCGCCGACGCAAGCCCTGGTACGACGAGACCGAACTACGCCCCGGCGTCTCCGTCATCGGAAACCGGCTCAGTGAACTGCTCCGCATCCGCCCACGCTGAACACACGGAGAAGGTTCCGACTGTCGACCCGCAGACCGAGGCCCGGCGTGGTCCAGGTGTTCTCCCTTGGTCCCATTCGCTTTTCCGCAGGTCAGTCCGTGATGCGTGAACGCGGCTTGACCGACGTGACGAGGGTGCCAAGGCGGATGCTGTCGGTCACGCCGGCGGCCGCGGTCAGCGTCGGGATCGCGCCGGACCACGTCCGGTCCCGGAACGGCACGCGCCACGACAGGTGGTCGTAGCTGGAGGCCGCGTGGAAGCCGAGCTCCTCCGCTCCCTACGACGCCTTCCGCCCTTCGGCCCAGCGGTGGATCGGCAGGATCACGGTGCTCAGGCGTAGACGCCTGTGCGGGAGCTTGGGTGAGGCTGGTCAGGACGGCTTTGCCCTTGGTCGCCGTGGCGGCTGATGGGGGTGTGCACGTGGGTGGCGCCCCCCAGGGCCGGTGGCGCTGTCGCCGACAGGACCGCCACGGTGTGGTCGCCGAGGGTCAAGGTGTGGACGCCCGGTTGGTTGAGGCGGACGGCGTGCACGGCCTTGGCCCACCGGCTGGCTGCCGTGGCCGTGCCGAACGGGGCATACGCGTAGGCACGGGCGACCCACGGCGCGTCGCGTACGACAGCGCGCCGCCGGCCGAGCCGAGCACGATCAGGGCGAGCGGGTCCCACCAGGAGGCGCGGCGGTGGGAGGTCAGGCTCTGGCGGGAAGGAGCCGACCGGCGTCGGCCTGGAGGGCGGCGCGCACCTTGGCTCGTCCGCGCGCGGCGACATCCGCGCGGGCCGCCGTGTCGTCGTTTCTGTCTGCCAGGCCCGCGCAGCTACGGCAGATCCCTTCGTGCGGGATAGGCCGAGAGCACGAGCCGCACTCGCACCAGCTCGGCTTCGCCGGGGCGCTTGGTTCGGGCGCTGGTGGGAGCTTGCGGGTCAGGCGGTCGCGCACGAGGGCGGCGGCCGAGTGGAGGCGGGCGGGCAGCCCCGGCAGGAGGGCTTCGGCCAGGTCGCGCTGGCCGTAACCGCGCTCCAGCCAGATGCCGACCAGGGGCGCGAGGGCGATGGCCTCGGCCGTGCCGAGGCGCAGGCGCGGTTCGGGCCTCAGCACCCTGAACAGAACGGCCGCCGCCTCCCCGACCGGGCCGTCCGCGACGCCATCGCTTGCGGGAAGCTTCGCCTGCCCCGCCTGCCCCGCCTGCCCCGCCTGCCCCGCCTCCCGGGCGTCGCAGCGAGCACCCAACGCCTCGGCGGAATGCGACCGCTGTGCGGGGAGGGTGGGTTCTTTCCCACGGTCCTTTACGGGGTGGGCGTCATGGTCGTCGGGGGCCCGTCGACCGGAGCCCGGACGTACGGCACTCGGTCCCGCCTGTGGGGAGTCGTACACGTGGCTCTCACTGACGAAGGTGCCGTCCGGCCGCCGGACCTTGTCCACGCGGTAGTACCCGGCGGCGGCCAGCTCGCGCAGGGCCTTGGCGACGGTCAGGCGGCCCTGCGGGCTGGTGTCGGCCATCCGTCGGCCGTCCTCCGACCAGCCGTCGGGCCGGGAGAGGAGGTCGGCCAGTAGGCCGCGGGCGGTGTACGACAGCCGCCGGTCCTGAAGCAACGTGTTAGGCAGGACCGTGAAGCCGCGCGCATGGCCGCTACGATGAATCTGCATGAGGAGTTGTGTCTCCTTGTGCCGGACCCCGGAGCGTTGGCGCGCTGCCGGGGTCACCCTATTGAGATCGTCGGTGACAGAACGTACCACGCAAAGCGGGCCCAATCGATCGGTCCGCGAGAGCAATTGATCACCTTGCGGGCTGTCGAAAGCCGCAGGCCAGGGCCCGTTCGAGCGATCGGATGCCCTCAGGCGACGGCACTTGTCCGGCGGAGACGGCAACTCCCGCGGACCGATCGTCGTGACGAAACCGGCGCAGACGCGCTCCAGCGCGGCCTCCCGGGCATCACCGCCTCTGCGTCGCCATCCGTGGTGGTGGGTCGGCTGCGGGCAGGCGGGGGTCGGACTTCGGGTGCGGGCATGGATGCCTCGGATCGGCGCTGCTCGCAGGCCGGTGCCGCGGGGGTGGGGCCCACTGGGCCGGGCGGCCGGCGGCTGGAGGTATGGCGCCCTCAGAGCAGCGGATGACAACAGCGTTCCGCAGAAAACGCGTTCTGCCTGAGGCACTTTCCGGGCCATGACGGGCCATGAAGCGGACCGGGACGCCGTGCCCTCGGTCCGACCTTTCCGTGTATCCGCCGTCTCCCGCATCCGTTCCCGCCTCCTTCACGCGGCATTGGACACGGCTGCTCACCACGGGAAACCCGGCAGGGCCGTGGGTCAGGGCGCGGCCGCGGGTCGTGCGGCCAGCGCGTTCATCCGGCGGGCGGCCACCTCCCGGTCGGCGGCCGCCGCAACGAACTCCGCGACGTGGTCCGCGCCCACCAGTTCCCGTACGGCGGCGACGGTGGACGCGGGCAGCGGTACGGGTGAGGTCTCGGCCGGGCCCCCGGCCGTGTCCTCGGCTGTGGCTGCGGGGGCCGCCGCGGGTTGGGGCGAGGGCGAGGGCTCGGGGGCCGCCGAGGAAGCGGGGGTCGCCGAGGGAACGGGGGTGACCTGGCCCCGGGATTCCGGCCCCAGCCCCTGCTCGTCCTCCTGGTCCGGCCGCGGGGTCAGCGCCGCCGCATCGCCGAGGTGGCGCCGGATGTGCTCGGTGGCGCGCAGCCGCATCGCGCGCGCCAACTCGGCGTCCACGGTCTGCTGGGCCAGCGGGCGCAGTCGCCGGATGAGGTCGGTGGCCTCGGTGGCCTCCTCCTCTGTCGGCGGGTGCTGGAGGAAGCGATGGAAGACGTGTTCCGTGGTGAACTCCAGGAACCGCTCGGAGATGTGCTCGACCTGGCCGCGTACCTCGCGCAGATGCCCGGTGATCGCGGCCAACGGCACCCCGGCGCGATGCAGTTCGGCCGCCACCGCCAGTTCGCTGGGGCTCGGCGCCAGGAACTCGTCGTCCTGCCCGGGCACCGCCTCCAGGACGCCCAGGCGCAGCGCCTCCTCGATCGCCGTCAGGTCCATCACCCCGCCGAACGACTCGGTCAGCTCGGCCAGCCCTATCCGCGCCGGTGCCTCGTCGGACCACGGCCGGTCCACTTCGCCGACCAGCCCGAGCACGCCGCCGAGCCCGGTGCCCGCGTCCCAGGCGGCGAGCAACTCCTTGATACTCGCCAGCGTGTATCCGCGTTCCAGCAGGCCGGCGATCTGCCGCAGCCGGACCAGGTGGGAGTCGTCATAGACGTTGGCCCGGCCCTGCCGCCCGGGTCTGGGCAGCAGGCCGCGGTCGGTGTACGCCCTGATGGTGCGGACCGTGGTGCCGCTGAGGCGCGACAGGTCCTCGATCCGGTAGGCGCGCTGCTTTTCCGCGGTGGTCACGGACATGCTCCTCGCTGTTCTGCGGTTCGGGGGAGGTCAGGAGGCGGCGGCCGGACCCTCCACCGTCCCCGCCCGGCCGCGGGTGGTCGTCCCGGAGGCGGCCTGCGCGGCGGGGGATATCGCCAGGTAGTCCACCGCCCTGCTCAACGACCCTTCCTGCGAGGGATGGTACGACCGCCGCAGGTAGCGGGGCATGGCGGCGTGCAGCGAGGACCACGAGGGGAGCAGGCCGCGCCGGGCGGCGGCGCGGTGGTCCTTGAAGCGGTAACGCCCCCGCTCCAGTTGTGGATCATGGCGCATCAGGTAGCGGGCGCCGACCACCCACAGGTAGAACAGCGTGGGCCAGGCCATCGCCATGCCCTCGGCGCGGCGCAGGTAGCGCCCTGCGCCCTTGCCGCCCGCGTGTTGGTACATGTCGAAGGCGACCGACCGGTGTTCGACCTCCTCGGCGCCGTGCCAGCGCAGCAGGTCGAGCATCACCTCGTCGCTCTGCGCGCCGTCCAGCGCGTCCGCCTCCAGTATCCAGTCGCCGAGGACCGCGGTGAAGTGCTCGATCGCCGCGATCAGCGACAGCCGGAAGCGCAGCCACTCGCGGCGCGTCACCGGCAGCCCCCACGGCGGTCGCTCGCCCAGCAGCACGTCGAACATCCACTCCACGTGGCGGGTGTAGGCGGTGGTGTCGAGCCGCTGCTCGGCCAGGTGCTCCAGGACGTAGGCGTGCTGGACGCTGTGGGTGGCCTCCTGGCCCATGAAGCCCTTCACGTCCTTGAGCAGGCGCTCGTCCGTGACCAGCGGCAGCGCTTCCTTGAACACCTTGACGAACCACCGCTCACCCGCGGGCAGCAGCAGGTGCAGCACGTTGATCACGTGGGTCGCGGTCGGCTCGCCCGGAATCCAGTGCAGCGGCGTCTGCTTCCAGTCGAACGTGACCCGGCGGGGCTTGATCGCGTGGCTCACGGGTGGTGCCTCCTGACGGGGTTCTGCGGGTGGGCGGCGGGTGAGGACGGGACGGGAGGACGGGGCGGGGGACGGGGTGGGAGAAACGGGCAGAGGGAGCAGGCAGGAGGGGGAGCGGACTGGGCCGCTGCGCGGTCGGCTACATCGGCGGATCGACCCGTGCGAGCGCCCGCAGCGCTCCGGGGGACATCCGCGACAGCAGCCGCGCACCGCGTGCTTCGGGCGTGACCGGCACGACCGCGGTGTCCCTGCGCACCGCGCGTACGACGGCCCGGGCCACCTTCTCCGGCGGGTAGTTGCGCAGGGAGTACAGCTTGGCGCTCATGGCCCGCCGCCGCTCCTGCTCCTCCTCGCTGACACCCGCGTGCCGCGCGCTGCCGGTGATCGCGGTGTTGACCAGGCCGGGGCATATCGCACTCACCCCGATGCCGTGCGGCGCCAGTTCGGCCCGCAGGCACTCGCTGAGCATCAGAACCGCGGCCTTGGAGGTGCTGTAGGCGGGCAGCGCCCGGGACGGCTGGAAGGCGGCGGCCGACGCGGTGTTGACGATGTGCCCGCCCTGGCCGCGCTCGGCCATCTGGCGGCCGAAGAGCCGGCACCCGTGGATCACCCCCCACAAGTTGACGTCCAGCACTTGCTTCCAGTCCTCCACCGTGGTGTCGAGGAACGGGCCGGCCAGGCCGATCCCCGCGTTGTTGACCACCACGTCGGGCACGCCGCGCAGGTCGGCGGAACGGGCCGCGAACTTCTCCATCGCCTCGGCGTCCGCGACGTCGACCGCCTCCGGCCACGCGTCGGCTGCACCGGCCCGCAGGGCGGCCGCCGCAGTCGAGGCGGCGCCCTCCGCGTCCCGGTCCACCGCGACCACCCGCGCGCCGGCCTCGGCGAAGGCGAGCGCGGTCGCCCTGCCGATCCCGCTGGCGGCACCGGTGACCACCACGAGCTGCCCGGCGAACCGCTCGCGCGCGGCGGGCAGGCCCCGGCCGAGCACGGTCTTCCGGGCGGGGTCCGGGTCCCCGTCGCCGGGGGCGGGCGCGCCTTCGGTGCCGGCCACGAAGTCCGTGATCCAGCGGGCCAACTGGTCCGGCCGGGAACGCGGCACCCAGTGCTTGGCCGGAAGGGTGCGCCGGGTCAGCCGGGGCGCCCAGCGCTCCAGGTCGTCGTAGAGGCCCTCGGAGAGGAAGGCGTCCCGGGTGGGGGTGACCAGCAGGACCGGCACGTGGGCGACGGGGTCGGGACGCGGACGGCTGAGCCGGCGCCGGACGTTGTCGCGGTAGAGCCAGGCGCCGTGTGCCGCGTCCTGCGGCAGGGACGTGGTCGGATAGCCGTCGGACGGGACCTTCTCGGCCCGGGCGAGCAGCTTCGGCCACTGTCTGCCGAGCGGTCCGCGCCAGGCCGCCTCGGGAAGCACCGGGGTGTGCAGGGCGTAGACGTACCACGACTTGGTGAGCTGGCCCAGGAGTTGGCCGGCCCGGCGGGGGGTGGGGCGGCGCAGGCGGCGGGCGATCCAGTGGCCGAAGTGGTCCAGGCTCGGGCCGGAGATCGAGGTGAACGAGGCGATCCGGCCCTCGGCGGCGGTGACGGTGGCGAACTCCCAGCCCTGCACGGAGCCCCAGTCGTGGCCGACCAGGTGCACCGGGCGGTCCGGGCTGACCGCGTCCACGACCGCGAGGAAGTCCTCGGTGAGCTTCTCCAGGGTGAAGCCGCCCCTGAGCGGGTCCGGCGCGGTGGAGCGGCCGTGGCCCCGTACGTCGTAACTCACCACGTGGAAGCGGTCGGAGAGCCGGTCGGCGACCGAGGACCAGACCTCCTTGCTGTCCGGGTAGCCGTGGACCAGCACGATCGTCGGCGGACCGCCGGGCGGGGCCGCGGCGCCGCGCTCGGCCACGCACAGGCGCACCCCTCCGGCACCGGTGACGAACCGCTCCCGCACCGGCGCACGCTCGGCACCGCCCCTCACCGCGCCGGTGCCCGTGCCCGCAACCGAGGCCCCGTCCGCCTCCGCCGCCCGGCCCGTGGCCTCCGCGTCGCTCCCGCCGTCCGTCCCGTCCTTGCCTTCCACGCCGTCCATGCCGTCACCGCCCCCAGCACCGAGAAACGCTGTCAGTGATCAATGTGACATCGACCGATGGCAGCGTCAAGACGTCCGACCCCGCCCGGAGGCACTTTCACCCGATCGGATGCCGACCCCTACGGGGTGTCCGCCGCGAGTCGTACGAGAAGCACCGCCCCGCGGGCGACGCGGGGGGCTCGCGCCAGCCACTACGGTCGAGCCGTGAATGTGATCGCTACCGAGAGCCTGAGCAAGCGGTACCCGAGGGTGACCGCGCTCGACCGGCTGACCGTGGACATCACGCCCGGTGTGACCGGGCTGGTGGGGGCCAACGGAGCCGGCAAGTCGACCCTGATCAAGATCCTGCTCGGACTCGCCCCGGCCACCGAGGGCCGCGCCACGGTGCTCGGTCGCGACGTGGCCTCGGACGGCCCCGGGATCCGGGCCCTGGTCGGGTACATGCCCGAGCACGACTGCCTCCCGCCGGACGTCTCGGCGACCGAGTTCGTGGTGCACATGGCCCGCATGTCCGGCCTGCCGCCCACCGCCGCCCGCGAGCGCACCGCCGACACGCTGCGCCACGTCGGCCTCTACGAGGAGCGCTACCGTCCGATGGGCGGCTACTCCACGGGCATGAAGCAGCGGGTCAAGCTCGCCCAGGCACTGGTCCACGACCCGGAACTGGTGCTGCTCGACGAGCCGACCAACGGTCTCGACCCGGCCGGTCGCGACGACATGCTCGGCCTGATCCGCCGCGTGCACAGCGACTTCGGCATCTCGGTCCTGGTCACCTCGCACCTGCTCGGTGAACTGGAGCGCACCAGCGACCACATCGTCGTCATCGACGGCGGCAAGCTGCTGCGGGCGTCGTCCACCAGCGACTTCACCCAGACCACCGGCTCCCTCGCCGTCGAGGTCACCGACCGCGAGGCCGACCTGCTCGCCGCGCTGACCGCCGCGGGGCTGCGCGCCCAGGGCGCCGGCCACCTGCTGATGGTCGACATCGCCGGCGACGAGACCTACGACACCGTCCGCGACGCGGTGGCCGGGCTCGGCGTCGGCCTGGTCCGGATGGAACAGCGCCGCCACCGGATCGCCGAACTCTTCGCGGACGCGGACGAGGACGCGCATTCGGACGAGGACGCGCATTCGGACGAGGGCGCGCACTCGGAAGAGGACACGGACACCGATCCCCACGCCACCGTCCCCGCGGGCACAGGAAGGACCGCCCGGTGACCCAGCCCGACCTGACGCCCACGGACGTCATCCACGACATCGGCTACCGGCCGTACGGCGGACCCCGCCTCGGCCGCGCCTACGCGCGCAAGTCGCTCTACGTGCAGAGCCTGCGCGGCGCCTACGGACTCGGCCGCAGCGCCAAGTCCAAGGTGCTGCCGATCCTCCTGCTCGCCGTGATGTGCCTGCCGGCACTGATCATGGTGGCGCTGACGATCGTGACCGATCGCAACGACCTGCCGCTGCAGTACACCCGCTACGCGATCGTGCTCCAGGCGGTCGTCACGCTCTTCGTCGCCTCCCAGGCGCCGCAGGCCGTCTCGCGCGACCTGCGCTTCAAGACCACTCCGCTGTACTTCTCGCGGCCGATCGAGGCCGTCGACTACGTGGCCGCGAAGTTCGCCGCGCTGGCCTCCGCGCTGTTCCTGCTGACCGCGCTCCCCCTGCTGATCCTCTACATCGGTGCGCTGCTGGCGAAGCTGAGCTTCGGCCACCAGACCGCCGGGTTTGCGAAGGGCCTGGTGTCCATAGCCCTCCTGTCCCTCCTGTTCGCCGGCATCGGGCTGGTGATCGCGGCCGTCACCCCGCGCCGGGGCTTCGGCGTCGCCGCGGTGATCACCCTGTTCGTGATCAGCTACGGCGCCGTGTCCGCGGTGCAGGGCGTCGCGGACAGCCAGGAGGACTGGCACGTCATCGGCTGGCTCGGCCTCTTCTCGCCGATCACCCTGGTCGACGGGTTCCAGACCTGGTTCCTGGGCGCGACCTCGGCCTTCCCGAACGCGTCGGGGCCGCCGGACGCGGTGGCCGGCATGGCGTACCTGCTGGTCGTCCTGGCGATCCTGGCGGGCAGCTTCGGGCTGTTGATCCGCCGCTACCGGAAGGCGGGCCTGTCATGACCACCATTGGCATCAACGCGGTCTCCCGCTGGTTCGGCAACGTGGTCGCCGTCAACGACGTCACCATGAGCATCGGCCCAGGCGTCACCGGGCTGCTGGGCCCCAACGGCGCCGGCAAGTCCACGCTCATCAACATGATGGCCGGCTTCCTCGCGCCGTCCGGCGGCAGCGTCACCCTCGACGGCACTCCCATCTGGCGCAACGAGCAGGCGTACCGCGAGATCGGCATCGTGCCCGAACGCGAGTCGATGTACGACTTCCTGACCGCACGCGAGTTCGTCGTCGCCAACGCCGAACTGCACGGCCTCGCCGACCCGGGCGCCGCGGCGCAGCGCGCCCTGGCCACGGTCGAGATGGAGTACGCCCAGGACCGGCGGATCGAGACCTACAGCAAGGGCATGCGGCAGCGCGCCAAAATGGCGTCGGCGCTGGTGCACGACCCGTCGGTGCTGCTGCTCGACGAGCCGTTCAACGGGATGGACCCGCGCCAGCGGCTGCACCTGATGGACCTGCTGCGCGCCATGGGGGCGGACGGCCGGACGGTGCTGTTCTCCTCGCACATCCTGGAGGAGGTCGAACAGCTCGCCCACCACATCGAGGTCGTGGTCGCCGGGCGGCACGCCGCGTCCGGGGACTTCCGCAAGATCCGCCGCCTGATGACCGACCGCCCGCACCGCTACCTCGTGCGCTCCAGCGACGACCGCGCACTCGCCTCCGCGCTCATCGCGCACGGCTCCACCGCGGCCATCGAACTGGACGGCACCGAGCGGGCCCTGCGCATCCAGGCCGTCGACTTCGCCGGCTTCACCGCGTACCTGCCGCGGATCGCCCGCGACCACGGCATCCGGCTGTACGCGGTCTCGCCGTCCGACGAGTCGCTGGAAAGCGTGTTCTCCTACCTGGTCACGGCGTAAGGAACGACCGACATGTCCACCACCTCCGCGCTCCCCGATCCGACCGCCGCCGGTCCGGCGGCGCCCCGCAGCGGCGGCAACGCGTTCTACCACCCGACCGTCGCCAGGCTCACCTACCGCGCGCTGCTCGGCCGGCGCCGCGCCCTGATGCTCTTCGGACTGCCCGTCCTGCTGCTGGTGATCTCCGTCTTCGTCCGCCTCCTGACCGGGGCGGACGACGGCACCGCCGACGACATGCTCCAGGGCTTCGCGCTCAGCTCCATGCTGCCGCTGCTGGGCGTCATCGCCGGCACCGGCGCGATCGGACCCGAGATCGACGACGGCGCCATCGTGTACCTGCTCGCCAAGCCGATCAGGCGCTCCACGATCATCTGCACCAAGCTGCTCGTCGCCATCGGCGTCACCCTCGCCTTCTCCGCGGTCCCCACGCTGCTCGCCGGCTACGTGCTCAACGCCAACGGCCAGGACATCGCGGTCGCGTACGGCGTCGCCACGGCGGTCGCGTCCGTCGCCTACTCGGCGATCTTCCTGCTGCTCGGGGTGGTCACCCGGCACGCGGTCATCGTGGGGCTGGTCTACGCGCTCGTCTGGGAGACGGTGATCGGCAACCTCGTGCCCGGCGCGCAGACGCTCAGCGTCCAGCAGTGGGCGCTCGCCGTCGGCGCGAAGGCCGCGCACGGCCACGTCGTCACCTCGGCGGTGTCGCTGCCGACAGGCGTCGTCATGCTGGCCGCCGTCACGGTCGTGGGCACCTGGTACGCGGGCCGCCGGCTGAGCACCCTGAAGCCGGTGGGCGAGGAGTAGGGGGCCGCCGCCCCACCCGGGGCGGCCAGGGCCTTCGTCTTCGCCTGCGCCGCACAGCGAAGCGTCCGAGACTGGAAAGGATGGTCCAGGACCCCTCGCCCCGCACGCCGCCGCCTCCAGGCCGCGCCACCGCAACGGCCACCGGAACGGCCGCCGCGCGTCACCGGCTCACCACCGGCGACCCGCGGCGCGCCGTTGTCGCGTGGGTCCGCTCCAGCCCCGGCACCCATGTCTGGCTGCTGATCATCCTGCTCACGTCCGCGGTCGCCGCACTGCTGCCCGCGGACGTGCGGTCGCACCTGCTGCACGAGGTCAGCACGAACCTGGTGGAGCTGCGGGCGCACCCGATCCGGGTGCTGGTCGCCAGCGCGCTGTGGACCCAGGGCCCCTCCGCCCTCGCCCTGTACGTGGTGCTCTTCGAGGTGGTGCACGCCACCGCGGAACGCTGGCTGGGCACCGCCCGCTGGCTGGCGACCGCCGCCTTCGCGCACATCGGCGCGACGCTGCTCAGCCAGAAGGCGGTCCTCCTGGACATCCGGGACAACCACCTGCCGCGCTCCCTGGCCCACACCGTGGACATCGGCGTCAGCTACGGCCTCGCCGGCGTCGCCGGGGTCCTCGCCTACCGGCTGCCGCGCCGCCTGCGCGGGCCCTACGCGGCAGCGCTGGTCGGCGTCTTCGGCTACCGGCTGGTCGCCGACGACACGTTCACCGACCTCGGCCACTTCACCGCGGTGCTGATCGGGCTGTGCTGCTACGCCCTGACGCCCCTGCCGCCCCTGACACCGAGCCGGGAGACGGCTCCCTGCCCGCCCCGGCCCCCGGACCTGGAGCCGGACCCGGCCCCGGACGTGACCGAGGGCGCCGAAGCGGTCCGGCACCGGTGGGTCAGGAAGCGGCGCCGATGAGCCGTTCCAGCACCACCGCGATGCCGTCCTCGTCGTTGGACAGCGTGATCTCGTCGGCGACCGCCTTGAGGTCGGGGTGGGCGTTGGCCATCGCCACGCCGTGCCCGGCCCAGCGGAACATCGGGACGTCGTTCGGCATGTCGCCGAAGGCGACGGTCTCCGCCGCGCCGACCCCCAGCCGCCTGGCGGCCAGGGACAGCCCGGTCGCCTTGGTGAGGCCGAGCGGCAGCAGCTCCACGATGTGCTCGCCGGCCATGACGACGCCCACCATGTCCCCGGCGACCGTCCTGGCCGCCTCGGCGAGCGCGTCGTCGTCGAGGGCGGGGTGCTGGATGTAGAGCTTGTTGATGGGCTCCGCCCACAGCTCCTCGCTGCCGGTCATGTGGACGACCGGCAGCTCGGGGTTGTACACGTACCCCTCGCCGATCAGCACCTCGCCTTCGAGGCCGTCCCGGCTCGCCGCCACGGCGAGGGGGCCGACCTCGGCCTCGATCTTGGCGAGTGCCAGTGCGGCGAGCCTGCGGTCCAGCGTCACGGAGGTCAGCAGCCGGCCGGTGCCCGCGTCGTACACCTGCGCGCCCTGGCCGCAGACGGCGAGCCCCTGGTAGCCCAGGTTGTCCAGGACGTGCCGGGTCCAGGGCACCGAGCGGCCGGTGACGATGATGTGCGCCGCGCCCGCGGCGGTCACCGCGGCGAGCGCGTCGCGGGACCGCTGCGAGACGGTGCCGTCCTCGCGCAGCAGGGTGCCGTCCAGGTCGGTGGCGACCAGCCGGTACGGCAGCGGGCCGGTGGCGGGGCCGTCGGCCTCGGCCGGCCTGGTCGCCGTCACTTGGCGGCGGGGCGCGAGGCGGCGGCGGGCTCCAGGACGTCCCGCCCGCCCAGGTACGGCCGCAGGATCTCGGGCACCCGGACCGAGCCGTCGGCCTGCTGGTGGTTCTCCAGCAGGGCGACGATGGTGCGGGTCACCGCGCACAGCGTGCCGTTGAGGGTGGCGAGCGGCCTGGTGCCGTCGCTGTCGCGCATCCGGATGCCGAGGCGCCGGGCCTGGAACTGCGTGGTGTTGGAGGTGGAGGTCAGCTCGCGGTACTTGCCCTGGGTGGGGACCCACGCCTCGCAGTCGAACTTGCGCGACGCGGAAGAGCCCAGGTCGCCCGAGGCCAGCTCGATCACCTGGAACGGCAGCTCCAGCGACGACAGCCACTGCTTCTCCCACGCCAGCAGCCGCTGGTGCTCGGCCTCGGCCTCCTCCGGCGTGGTGTAGACGAACATCTCGACCTTGTCGAACTGGTGCACCCGGAAGATGCCGCGGGTGTCCTTGCCGTACGACCCGGCCTCGCGCCGGTAGCAGGCCGAGAAGCCCGCGTACCGCAGCGGCAGCCTGGACGCCTCGATGATCTCGTCCATGTGGTAGGCGGCGAGCGGGACCTCGGAGGTGCCGACCAGGTAGAGGTCGTCCTTCTCCAGGTAGTAGACGTCGTCCTCGACCTGGCCGAGGTAGCCGGTGCCGGCCATGGCCGCCGGTCGCACCAGGTTCGGGGTGAGCACCGGGGTGAAGCCCGCCGTGGTGGCCTGCGCGATGGCCGCGTTGACCAGGGCCAGCTCCAGCAGGGCGCCGACGCCGGTGAGGTAGTAGAAGCGCGAGCCCGACACCTTGGCTCCGCGGTCGGTGTCGATCGCGCCGAGCAGCTCGCCGAGTTCCAGGTGGTCCTTGGGGGTGAAGCCCTCGGCCGCGAAGTCCCGGGGGGTGCCCACGGTCTCGAGGACGACGAAGTCCTCCTCGCCGCCGATCGGGGCGTCCGGGTGGACCACGTTTCCCAGTCGGAGCAGGAGTTGCTGGGCCTGCTCGGCGGCATCCTGCTGCTCGGCGTCCGCGGCCTTGACCGATTCGGCCAGCTCCTTGGTGCGCTTGAGCAACTCGGCGCGCTCGTCGCCCTGCGCCTTGGAGACGAGGCGGCCCAGCTGCTTCTGCTCGGCGCGCAGCTCATCGAAGCGGGTACTGGAGGACCTGCGCCGCTCGTCGGCGGAGAGCAGCGCGTCGACGATTTCGACGTCCTCTCCACGGGCGCGCTGCGAGGCGCGCACACGGTCGGGGTCCTCACGAAGCAGACGAAGGTCAATCACGGTCCACAGGCTACCGGGCGGTGGTCGGGCCCGGCGACAACTTAAAGGCGGCAATGTGTGCAATGTCCGATTCGAGGGAAAAGCGGGATAACGTGGAGAAGATGGCGATAAAGACGGTCGTCAACGCAATTCCGATGGACGCCCGACGGGGTCATCGGGCCTGTGGAGAAACGGAGTTGATCCCTCGCGCCGGTCGGCGACGGGGGTGGTTCCGAGGCTCTTTCCGGGCCGGGTTATCCACAGGGAGTGGGGAAATCTCCGTGAGTTGTCCACAGGGTGTGGGGAAGATCTGTGGAGAAGTGGCGGGGTCATTTCCCGGGGCCGGTGCGCGGCCATGGATTCCCCGCGCAAACCCGTTCCACACTCCCTTTCGAGTGAGATGTGTTCCCCCGGGAGGATGGCGAGGGTGATTTGGGATGACGCGGGGTGAGGTGTCGCGCTCCGGGAGCGCCTGGCGCCTGTGTACCCATTTGTCGACTTGGTCGGCTTTCTCTGTCGACTTGTCCCCAGTTACCCACAGGCCGCCGTCCGTGCCTGTGGATAACTCTGTGGACAACGTGCAAGAAGGCTGGTGGGCAGAGCGGAGGCGAACGCCAGGTGGCCCGGGCGGGGGCCCGGCCGGCTTCAGACGCGGCCGTCGAGCGCCCGGTTGAGCCAGTCCGCGGCCGCGCTGAACTCCTCGTCGCTCGCGCCGCGGCGCACCACCGGTGCGATCTCGTCGGCACGCGGGTACGACCCGAGCAGCCGCACCTTCAGGCACCGCCGGTGCAGCCCGAGCAGCGTCTCACCGACCCGCCGGTCGGTCAGGTGACCCTCGGCGTCCACCGAGAAGCAGTACTGCCCCAGGCCCTCGCCGGTCGGCCGGGACTCGATCCGCATCAGGTTCACCCCGCGGATCGCGAACTCCTGGAGCAGGTCGAGCAGCGCACCGGGGTGGTCGTCCCGCAGCCAGAACACCGCGGACGTCTTGTCCGCCCCGGTCGGCGCCGCCAGCCGGCCGGGCCGGCCCACCAGCACGAAGCGGGTGGTCGCGTTCGAGGCGTCGTGGATCTCGGTGGCCAGCGGCTCGAGCCCGTAGGTCGGGGCGGCGAACTCGCCCGCGAACGCGCCGTCGTAGCGGGACTCCTGGACCAGCCGGGCGCCGTCCGCGTTCGAGGCGGCCGACTCCCAGGCCGCGTCCGGCAGGTGCTTGGTCAGCCACTGCCGGACCTGGACCTGGGCGGCCGGGTGGCCGGTCACCGTCTTCACGTCCGACAGTTTCGTGCCGGGCCGGACCAGCAGCGCGAACGCGATCGGCAGGAGCACCTCGCGGTAGATCATCAGCGGGGCACCGAAGGCCAGCTCGTCGAGGGTGGTGGTGATCCCGCCCTCCACCGAGTTCTCGATCGGCACCAGCGCGCCGCCCGCCTCGCCGGTACGCACCGCGTCCAGCGCCGCGGCCACGGACACCATCGGGACCAGCTCGCGGGTGGCGGACTCGGGCAGCGTGCGCAGCGCGGCCTCGGTGAAGGTGCCCTCAGGCCCCAGGTACGTGTAACGGCTCGCCGACGACATGAGTTCAGCCTAATGGCCCACGCGGCCGCACCCGCTCGCGTCGTACTGTTGTTCCCGACGCACCGCACGGCCGTACGAGACGCGTGGCCCGCCCAGCGCCGGGCAGCCACACGCCAGCCCTCCCGCCGTGCGGGCCCGGAGTTCAGCCCTCCAGCAGGCGCTGTCCGACGTACTCCCCCTTCCCCGCGCCACCCGGCACCGCGAACAGCCCGCTCGCCTCGTGACGCAGGAACCGCGACAGCCCGTCGGCGCCGTCGAGCTTGCGCTGGACCGGCACGAAGCCCGTCATCGGGTCGGCCTGCCAGGCGACGAAGAGCAGCCCCGCGTCCGGGGTGCCGTCGGTGCCGATGCCGTCGTGGTAGGAGAAGGCACGGCGCAGCATGGCCGCGCCGCTGTTGGAGGCGGGTGCGGCCAGCCGGATGTGGGCGTCGCCGGCGATCGCCAGTGACCGGTCGGGGTTGATCTTGTCGAGCTGGACGGGAGTGGTCTCCACACCGCCGGAAAGCGGTGCGCCGTCGGACTTGCGGCGCCCCACCACCCGTTCCTGCTCGGCCACCGACAGGTGGTCCCAGGTGTCCAGCAGCATCCTGATCCGGCGGACGACGGCGTAGGAGCCGCCCGCCATCCAGTCGGGAGAGCCGGACGCCGGCACGAAGATCCGTTTGTCGAAGTCCGCGTCGGACGGCTTCGGATTGTTGGTGCCGTCGATCTGACCCATGAGGTTGCGCGCGGTGCGGGGCCGGTCGGTGGCGCCGGGGGTGCGGTTGAACCCGTTCATCTGCCAGCGCACGGTCGCGCTGCCGGCGGCCGCCTTCTGGAGCACGCGCAGAGCGTGGAAGGCGACGAGCGCGTCGTCGGCGCCGACCTGCACCCACAGGTCACCGTTGCTGCGCTTGGCGTCGAGCTGGTCCGCTGGGAAGTCCGGCAGCGGAGCCAGAGCGGTCGGCAGCTTCGCGGTCAGCCCGGTCCGGGTGAAGAAGCTGCGCCCGAAGCCGAAGGTGACGGTCAGGGAGGAGGGGCCCGCGTCGTCGGCGACCTGGTCGTCGTAGGCCGCCGGGGTGGTGGGGCGTCCGGCCGCGGTCATCCCCCGGACCGCGTCGGACCAGCGGCGCAGCAGGGCGGCGGCCGCCTTGCGGTCCGCGCCGGCCTTCAGGTCGAAGGCGGCGAGGTGCCCGCACGCCTGCGCCGGTTCGACGATCCCGGCCTGGTGCGCGCCCTCGAAGGGGACGTGCGCCGAACCGACGGTCGTCAGGGCGGTCGGCTCGTCGCGGGTGCCGACCGCCACGGCGGCGCCCGCGCCGCCGCCGACCACCAGTCCCGCGGCGCCGACCGCGCCGGCGGTGCCCAGCAGCCGCCGCCGGCTGACGCCGGGCGGGGCCGCGTCCCGCGCGGCACCCTGACCGGTGCCAGCCTGACCGGTGCCTGCCCGGTCGGCGGCTTTCCCGCCTGCCTGCCCGGCGGTGCGACCCGCCGTCTTGTCCGTGGCACTCACGAAGTGACCTTCACCTTCTTCGTCTCCGTCACCTCGTCGATGTCCGAGGTGCGGACCGTGACCGACATCTGCCAGGTGCCGGGCAGCGGCAACTGCGCCGCACTCGCCGTCCACCGGCCGGTGCCGGTGTGCCGGAGGGTGATCGGGATCGGGCCGAGGTTCTGCGCGGGCAGCGTGAACGCCAACCGCACCTCCGGCACGTCGACCGGGGACCCGGCCGCGTCCTTGACCACCAGTTCCACCTGGTTCGGGGTCGCGGCCCGCCCGGGCGTCACCGTGACCGCCGCGGTGCCCTTCCCCTTGGGGCCGCCGGTGTCATAGGGCACCGTGACCGAGATCGGCCCCTGGCCCGACGTGGAGGTGCCCGCGCCCGAGGACGCGGACGGCGCCGGAGCCAGGGCCTTCTGCTCCTCCGCGGCCCGCCCCGGCTGCGAGCCGGACAGGACCGTGGTCACCCCGAGCAGCACCACGGCGACCGCCGCCTCCGCCAGCACCGAGCGGCGCAGCGCGCCCCGGAAGGGGTCCGCCTCCAGGACCTTCCTGGCCCGGGCGGCGCTGCGGGCGGCCTGCTGGCGCCGCAACTGCTCGGCCCGGGCGCCGTCGGCCCCGCCTGCGCCGCGGCCCCCTGACGCCGGGCCCGCCGGGGCCGAGTCCGTACGGTCGGCCATCGCCGCCACCGGCTCCCGCGCGCCCTTCGCCTTGGCCCGGCCCTGGAACCGAACCCGCGCCGCAGCCGAAGCCGAAGCCGGAGGCGGGACCGAAGCCGAGGCCGCCGCAGAAGCCGCAGACGCCGCCGCCGAGGTCGGCACCGCACCCGCACCCGGTGCCTGGCCCAGCCGCGCGGTCCACCGCCGGGAGAACCAGGCGATGACCACCAGCGCGCACACCAGCCCGATCTTGACCAGCAGCGTCCGGCCGTAGGAGGTGTCCGTGAAGGCCCGCCAACTGCCCATCTGCCGCCATGCCTGGTAGACGCCGGTGCCGACCAGCAGGGTGATCGCGGTGAGCCCGATCAGCGAGAAGCGGCGTACCGCGTGCGGCTCGATCGGGCGGTTCGCGAGCGTGGGCGCCCACAACGCGGTGAGCAGGGTGATCAGGCCACCCAGCCAGACCGCCATCGACAGCAGATGGACCACGTCGACCGGCATCGCGACCTGGCGCTGGATGCCCACCGAGGCGTGCTCGGCCATCGCCCACGTCGCCGCGATGCCGACGGCGATCACGGTGCCGCCGATCCCCAGCCCCCAGGCGAGGTCGGCGCGTTCCTCCGGGTCCTCCCGCCGGGCGTAGGACCCGAAGAGCACCGCGAGGAAGACCGCGGCCGCCGCGAGCAGCAGCAGCCGCGACAGCAGCGCCGCCCCCGGCCTGGTCTGGAGCTGGTCGCGCATCACGTCGAGGTCGATCGCCTGCCCGAGCCCCTTGCCGTTGACGTACGGCCCGCGCAGGAGCAGCAGGGCGATCGTGGAGGCGGCCATCGCCACCCAGCCGGTCGCCGCGATCCGCTGAAGCGGGCGCAGCAGCGCGCCGCGCGGCCAGCACACCGACAGGAACACCGCGGAGCCGACCAGCAGCGCGAAGCCCGCGTACGCGACGTAGCGGCCGACGCCGTAGAGCGTGCTGGCCGCGCCGCCGCCGCGCGCGGCCACGCCGGACAGGTCGACCTCGGTCCTGGAGGGGCTGCCGACCGAGAAGGTGAAGGCGCCAGCGACGGGGTGGCTGTCCTGCGAGATCGCCCGCCAGGCGACGGTGTAGGTGCCGTCGCCCAGCCCCGACCGGAGGGCGACGGTCGAGGTGGCGCCCGAGTCCTTGCCCTGCGCGTGGCCCGGCGTGCCGACGGCCACGTCGGTGCCGTGCGGGTCGAGCACCCGCAGCGAGTCGTCGGACAGCAGCACGCCCTCGGAGAAGGTCAGCACCACCCGCTGCGGCGCGGTCGCGACCACCGACCCGTCGGCCGGGTCGGTGTGGATCAGCGCCGCGTGCGCCGAGGCGGGCACCGCCGTGCCGAGCAGCAGCCCGACCAGCGCGCCCAGCCCGACCAGCAGCGCCGCCACCCGTCGCGGCCAGGTCCGCCGGGCGCCCGGTTGTCCTACGTACGACCGTGTGTCCATCGGCTGGTCAGTCTCCCGGTTGGTACGTCGTCGGACGCACCGGCACGGTGACGGTCACCGCGGCCGGCGTGGCGTGCGCGAAGTGCAGGGTGAGCGTCACCTTGTCGCCGACCGCCGGCTTGTGGGTGAGGGTCTCCAGCATCACGTGGTCGCCGCCGGTCTTCAGCGTGAGACGGCCGCCGGCCGGCACGGCCAGCGACATCACCTGCTGCATGGTGTCGTCGGTGGTGGTGTGCAGCGTGGCGTGCGCGGACAGGTCGCTGGTCACGGAGGTGAGCTGGGCCGCGGTCCCGCCGGTGTTGGTGACGGTGAAGTACGCCGCGGCCATGTCGGTCAGCAGCGGCTGCGGTACGTAGCCGCCGGTCACCGCGAGGTGCGCGGGGCTGCCGGACCCGGCGCCCGCCGCGGCGGCCGTGGACCCCGGGGAGCCGGACGTGCCCGTCGACCCGGAAGAGGACGAGCAGCCGGTGAGCGCGATGGTGCCGCCGGTCGCCAGCGCGGCCAGCACCACCAGCGCTGCCGCGCCGACCCGGGTGCGCCGCCCGCCGGACCTGGTCGGGGTCGGGGTCACGACCGCTCACTCCTGATGATCTTCGGCAGCGCCTGCGCGTACTGGTCCGCGGTGGTGCCGGACATATACAGCACGTGGGCCTTGTTGTCCTTCGGCCAGAAGGCCAGCACCTCGGCGCCGTGGGTGACGGTGATGCTGCCGTCCTTCTCCTTGACCGGCGGGTCGATGCCGACGCCGAGCGAGCGGGCGGCGGCCTGGATGGTGCTGAACTTCCCGGTGAGGCCGATGAAGCTCTTGTCCATCGCGCCGAGCCAGGAGTTCAGCCGGGTGGGGGTGTCACGGGTGGGGTCGGAGCTGACGAAGACCACCTGGAGCTTCGCCTGGTCGGCCGCGGACAGCTTGGACTTGGCCAGCGCGATGTCGCTCATGGTGGTCGGGCACACGTCGGGGCAGTGGGTGTAGCCGAAGTAGAGCAGCACGGGGTGCCCGGCGGTCTGCTTGACCAGGTCGAACGACTTGCCGTGGTTGTCGGTCAGGACCAGTGCGGGCTTGGCGAACGGCGTGTCCAGGGAGACGCCCGGGCCCTGCGAGGCCGGCGCCGACACGACGGCGGCGGCGTTCGAGTCGCCGCCGGAGGACGACCCCCCGCAGGCGGACAGCAGGAGGGCGGCCGAGGCGGTCACGGCGGCGGCGCCGAGTTTGACGGTGGTGCGCATGAGAGATCGTGTTCCTGTTCGCGAGTGCTCGAAGGGGCCGGGCGGCCGCGGTGGGGTGGTGCGCGCACCACGGCCGCCCGGCGGGGGACCGGTCAGGCCGAGGGCGCGGAGGGGCCCTCGCCCGGGGAGCCACCGGCGGCACCCGCGGACGAGCCGGCACCGGGCGCGACCGCGGCCGTACGCCGCCGCCCGCCGTACACGCCGAAGCCGACGCCGATCACGCCGACCACGATGCCGGCCACGCCGAGCGCCCGTGCGGTGCCGTCGCTGTTGCTCCCCGACGCGGTGGTGGTCGCGGCCGTACCCGCGGCCGGCGGGGCGGCGGCGGGGCTGCCGGTCGCGGCGGGCGTCGCGCCCGAGTCACCCGCGGCCGCGGTGAGCTGGAGGGTCGGCGCCGGGTTCTGCGGCTCGGGCTGCCCGGCCTGCGGGATCTCGATCCACCGCACGACGTTGCCGTCGCTGTAGGTCTGGAGCGCCTTGAACGTCAGCGTGTCGGTGTTGTCCGGCAGCGGCCCGAAGGAGACCGGGAACTGCTGGAACTGCCCGGGCTCGATCTTCCCCCCGGTCCAGGTGATCTTGGTGACGGCCGAGGTGACCGTGCCGTCGTCCGTCTTCAGCGGGGTGGTCAGCTTGGTGGTGGTGACCTTCGCGGTCCAGCCCGGCACCGGCTGGATCGACACCGAGGCGATGGGGTGGTCGGTCGGGAGGTTCACCTCCAGCTTGACGGTGGAGGCGTTGTCCTCCTCGCACGGAACCTTGAAGGAGACCGTGCTGTAGCTGCCCTTGGCGGCCGAGCCCGGCTGCACGGTGACATGGGCGAAGGCGGGTACGGCGGCCAGCAGGACGGCCGAGCCGGCGAGCGCGGCGACGGTCGCGGCACGGCCGCGCATACGGGAACTGCTCATGGCAGGAGTATCTCCACGGGGAAGTGGTGCGCTGACGGTGGACCGCGCACACCCGGGTGCGCGGCAGGACACGGGCAGCCGCCCCGCACACGACGCGCACCCGTACCCGGGCTCCGGCCGGCGCCGTACGGACACCGGTACGGGGACGGGCGGGGCCACGCGGTGCGGACCCTCGGGGGCGAGGGGCGCTCGTGGGAGGACGGCCGGGCGACCCGCGCCCGCGCCGGCGCTCCCCGCGGGGGAGCCGACGCCGCGTCAGGCCGCCAGTGCGAGCGCCGGGGGACCGCGCCTGGCCAGGCAGTGCCGCAGCCAGACGGTACGGTGCCGGGCCGTCGCCGACCACGTGGCGCCCCGTATCGGCCGGCGGGCGCAGGGCACCGCGGCGGCGAGCGCCGCCAGCAGCGCGCGGGCCCGGCGCAGCGCGGACGGCGGCAGCGCGGTCAGCTCCGCGATGCCGCGCACCGACAGCCGCACCAGCCGCCACAGCGCGGCCTCGCCGCGGCGCAGCAGCAGCCCGGCGACGACGGCGGCCAGCAGGTGGCCGAGCAGCATGGGACCGGAGCACATCGACAGCAGCATGGCGGCCACCGACGTGTGGGCGCCGTGGGCGCCGCCCGAGGCGGCCGCACCCGTCGGGTCGGCGAGCGCCGACATGCCGGGCATTCCGACGTCCCGCGGCTGCACCCCGCCACCGGCCACCGCGGCCGGGTCGATCCCGGCCCGCAGCACGACCTGCCGCGCGGCCCCGGGGGTGAGCGGGGCCGCTCCGCCGCTGTTGCACACCAACCGGGCGGCCACGGCGACCAGGGGGTCGGTGGCGCCGGCCCGGGAGGAGCCCGCGACGGCGGCGCACATCTGGCCGGTGCTGAACACCAGGTGCAGGGCGAGCTGGCCGACGGCGAGCAGCCCGGTGATGCCGGGCAGTCCGCGCTCCCGGCCCGCGAGCGGGGCGACGACCGCGAAGACCGCCAGCCATCCCAGCGCCAGCGAACCGGCCGGCACCGCACGGCCCGACGCCATGGCGTGCCCGGCCGCCGCGAGCAGCACGCAGACCGCGGTGAACACCGCGGTCCGCAGCAGTCGCATCCCGGCGCCCGCGCGCACGGTGGGCGCGGGAGGGCAGGAGGCGGAGGAAGGCGCAGCCATGACGGCCGTCATCATCTCACTGCCGGTTTCGCCCTCCTACGGCGCCCTTGCACGGTCCCACCGGCCGGGGCGTGACTCCTACCCCGCGGTGTGTGACGAACGCATCCGCCGAATGAGCGGCATCACGTCAACATCACGCTTACGCGCGGTCCTTCGCGGCAATACGTAACCGTATGTCGAGCCGCAGCCAGGAGGCTGGAGCATGAGCATCTGGTGGTCACTCCATTTGCGGCGCGAGGCTGCGAGCGTCCCGCTGGCCAGGAGACTGCTGCTGGGGACCATGGAGACGGCCGGGGTCGACCCCGACACCGCCTTCGACCTGTCGGTGGCTCTCTCCGAGGCGTGTGCGAACGCCGTGGAACACGCCGCTTCGGCCACGGGGTACGTCGTCACCGCCGAGATCGAGGGCGACCGGTGCCGTATCGAGGTCGCCGACTCGGGGCCGGGACTGCCCCGCGACCGCGTCCGCCGGACGGCCCGGCCGCTGACCCGGCGGGGCCAGTACGCCGAGCACGGCCGCGGACTGTTCCTGATCGAGACCCTCGTCGACCACGTTCAGTTCCACGACCGGCCGGGGCACGGCACGGTCGTGGCCTTCGACAAGGTGCTGAAGTGGCGGGAGGACACCCTTCTCAAGGCGTCCTGACCCGCGCTCCCGGCCCGCGCCGCGCCGGCCGCCAGCCCCGACTCGCCCCGGCGCTCAGCCCTTCAGCCCGGCCATCCACTCCTCGACCTCGTCCGAGCGGCGCGGCAGCCCCGCCGACAGGTTCCGGTTGCCGCTCTCGGTGACGAGGATGTCGTCCTCGATCCGCACCCCTATGCCGCGGTACTCCGCCGGCACCGTCAGGTCGTCCGCCTGGAAGTACAGCCCGGGCTCCACGGTGAGCACCATGCCCGGCTCCAGTGTGGCGTCCACGTACGTCTCCGTGCGGGCGTGGGCGCAGTCGTGCACGTCGAGGCCGAGCATGTGGCCGGTGCCGTGCAGCGTCCAGCGCCGCTGGAGCGCGAGTTCGAGCACCCGCTCCACCGGTCCCTCGACCAGGCCCCACTCCACCAGCCGCTCGGCGAGCACGCGCTGTGCCGCGTCGTGGAAGTCGCGGTAGGCGGCGCCGGGCTTGACCGCCGCGATGCCGGCCTGCTGCGCGTCGTACACCGCGTCGTAGATCTTCTTCTGCAACGGCGAGTAGCGGCCGTCGATCGGCAGGGTGCGAGTGACGTCGGCGGTGTAGAGGGTGTGGGTCTCCACGCCGGCGTCCAGCAGCAGCAGTTCGCCGGCGCGGACCGGGCCGTCGTTGCGCACCCAGTGCAGGGTGGTGGCGTGCGGGCCCGCGGCGCAGATCGAGCCGTAGCCGATGTCGTTCCCCTCGACGCGGGCGCGCAGGAAGAAGGTGCCCTCGATGTACCGCTCGGAGGTGGCCTGCGCGCGGTCGAGGACCTTCACCACGTCCTCGAAGCCGCGGGCGGTGGAGTCGCACGCCTTCTGGAGCTCGGCGATCTCGAACTCGTCCTTGACCAGTCGCAGTTCCGACAGGAAAGCCTTCAGTTCGGCGTCCCGCTCGGCGGTGACCTTGTCGGTGAGGGCGCCCTCGACCCCCGCGTCGTACCCCCGCACGACGCGCACCGGGCCGGTGGCCTCCCGCAGCACGTCGGTGACGGTGCGGACGTCCTCGCAGGGCAGGCCGAGCAACTGCTCGGCCTCGGCCAGGCTGTTGCGCCGGCCGACCCACAGTTCGCCCTGGCCGTCCAGCCAGAACTCGCCGTTCTCCCGGTCCGAGCGCGGCAGCAGGTAGGCGGTGGCGGTGTGGCCGCCGCCGGCCAGCGGTTCGAGGACCAGGACGGCGTCCTGGGTCTGGTCGCCGGTGAGGTGGACGTACTCCGTCGAGGCGCGGAAAGGGTAGTCCGTGTCATTGGCGCGAGTGCGCAGGTTGCCCGCGGGCACCACCAGCCGCTCGCCCGGGAAGCGCGCGGACAGCGCGGCCCGTCGGGCGGCCGCGTACGGCGCCTGGTCCACCGGCTCCAGGCCGCGCCGCTCGGTGTCGGCCCAACCGGTCTTCATGGCCGCGGCCAGTTCGTCGGAGACGCCGGGATACAGCCCGTTCTTGCGCTGCTTGATCGCGCCGTCCTGCTCGCCGGAGGCCGCGTCGTCCGCCGTGAGCGCTTGCGCGGTCTCCTGCGCGGGCTCCTGCGCCGCGACGGCCTCCCCGCCCTGGCCCTCCGCCGTGTCCTGCCTGTCCTCGGCCTTCGCCACGTCCTGCCTCCTCAGAATGAACCCTTTCGTCCATCGTATGGGCGCCGCCCGCGGCCGGTCGGAGGGCCTGTGGACAACGCCCGGGCCGGAGGGCGGGGCGGGGTCCGGGAAGCGGGGCGGGGGACGGCAGGGCGGGTGCGGCCGGGGCAGGGGCCGGCCGCCGACCGCCGGGAGCCGACCGCCGACCGCCGGGAGGCGGAGCGACGGTCAGTCCTCGAAGCGCACGGCCAGCAGCACCAGGTCCTCCGGGTGGTCCGCCCGGTCCCGTCCGTCCGGGAACAGCGTGCGCAGCACGTGGTCGGCCAGCGCCTCCGGGTCGGACCGTACGCTCCTGGGCGCGAACTGTGCGGCCGAGTGCAGCCGGGACAGCGCCCGGTCGGCGGGCTCCCCGGTACGGTGCAGCAGGCCGTCGGTGTAGAGCAGCAGGCTCTCGCCCGGGCGGACGACCAGTTCCGCGCTGGGCGCCTCCCAGCAGCTCAGCATGTTCAGCGGAGCCGACAGCGAGGTCTCCACGTACTCGCAGCGGCGTTCGCCGACCACCAGCGGCGGGCAGTGGCCCGCGCCGGCCATGGTCAGCCGGCGGCCGCCGTCCGGCAGCGCGGTGGCGTAGGCGAACAGCGCGGTCGCGCAGCGGGCCGGTTCGGTCAGCCGCATCAGCAGTTCCAGGTCGGAGAGGACCGCGACCGGGTCCTCCCCCTCCATCACCGCGTACGCCCGCAGGGACGCCCGCAGCCGCCCCATCGCGGCGACCGCGCCGGGCCCCGCGCCCGTCACCCCGCCGACGGCGAGACCGAGCGCGCCCTCGGGCAGCGGCAGCGCGTCGAACCAGTCGCCGCCGCCCCGCGGCCCGGTGGTGTGGCGTACGGCCATCCGCAGGCCGGGCACGCGCGGCAGCCGGGCCGGCAGCAGTTCGTCGGACAGCGCGCGGGCCGCGGCACGGGCCCGGTCCAGCGCCAGGCAGCGGGAGAGGTGCTCGACCGCGAACCCCAGGTAGAGGCTGACCAGGCGGCGCTGGCGGTCGGCGGGGGAGGCGGGCTCGTCGTAGAACCAGACCGCGGTGCCGAGGAGACCGGCGGGCCGTCCGGCGGAGGCATCGGGCAGGCCGCCCCCGGCGGCTGCGCCCGGCCCGGACACGGATGCGGACCCCGGCACGGACACGGACGCGGGCCCCGGCACGGGCCCGGATACGGACGCGGGCCCGGATGCGAGCACGGACGCGGGACCGGCGGGGCGCTGCGGCGCGTCCTCGGCCGCGCCCTCCGCGATCAGCGGCACCGCGTAGCTCGCGGCCAGACCGAGTTGGGCGGCCACCTCGCGGTGGCGGGTGGTCGGGCCCGGGCCGTGCAGCAGGTCGGGCAGGACCGACTCGGCGTACCCGGAGCCGAGCGGGACCGTCTCCAGGGTGCCGAGGTCGGCGCGGCCGAGTCCGAGGCCCGCACTCGTCGCCGGGCCGAGGCCGTCCGCGGGGTCCAGGGCGATCAGGCCGCGCCGCGCGCCCACCAGCGTGGCGCCCGCCCGCAGCACCTCGTGCAGGACGTCGTCCAGCGCGGCGGTGCGGGACAGCCGCTCGGTCAGTTCGTGCAGCAGCGACAGGTCGCACACCCAGGCGGCGAGCCGGTCCTGGACGGCGAGGGAGTGGTCGGGGGTGCCGCGCGGCGGCATCGTCCGGCCCGCGCCGCTCTGCGCGGGGGGCACCGGAACAGGGGCGACCGGGGGCGCGGAGCCGGCCGCGGCGCCTGGCGGGACGGCCGTCCCGCCCGCTGCGGTCGGACCGGGCACAGGTGCGCCAGTGTCCGCCCGGACAGGAGTGGACGGCTCGCTTCCGGCCACTTTTCCGACGCGCCCCGGGCTCATGTCCCGAGACTTCCGGCCGGTTGCCGGCGAACGGGGCGATCAGAACTTTTCGTCCGCAATGCGCGGCGCATCTGCATGAATAGCATCGCAAACCCCCATGGTGTGCTGCGCTGCTGTCAAGACCCCACTTCTACACGCACGATCGTGGGCATGTCCAGGATTGTCCCGGTACACGGAGTGGTGTCGGAAGCGTGCCCCGGACGGCTCCGTTGACCGGAGGATGGCTGAAAACAGCCACCCCCGGTGTATGCGCACGATCGACTGGCCCCAGCCAGCAGCGCGTCATTTCGCGACCGCTGGGTAGGAACCCGAAGTCCGGCTCAAGCGTCGTAGTACGTATACAGTTGACGGCCGACCCAAGCCCGAGTGGTGAAGGGTGCGGCGTCCGGTGCGGACCGTGCGCCATGGCCCGCGACCAGGGCGCAGTGAGTTCAGCGCGAGTCAAGAGCGCCGATTGTGTGCCACCCTCCGCCACGTTCCACGCTCGGCTGGCAGTGCGGTGTGCTGCCTCATATGCGGTGTGCTCGACAGTTACGTGTGCAGTGGGCAGATCCCTGGGCGTTAACGGAAAGGAACGAGCGCTGATGCGCGAGATCCTCGGAAGGCGACGCAAGATCTCTCTTCGGCGGAAGGAGCGGACCGCGTTCCTCGACGCGGCGCTGACCTACGCCGAGCGGTGGCAGTGGCGCGTGGTACCCGGTGCGGGCTTCGAAGGACGCGACGGGCAGGACGCGCGCGGTCGCGGCGGACGCGGGCGTGAGGGGCGTGACGGGCGCGGCGGGCAGGACACGCGGCGCTCCGCCTGTGCCTGCGGGCGCCCCAAGTGCCCGGTGCCCGGCGTCCATCCGGTCGAACCCGGCCTGCTCGCCGCGACCCGCGACCCGCGGATGGTCCGCTGGTGGTGGACCCGCCGGCCGGACGCGCCCGTGGTGCTGGCCACCGGTGACCGGGTCTCGGCGGCGAGCCTGCCCGCGGTCGCGGGGGCGCGCGCCCTGGAGGCGATGGACGCGCTGGGCTGCCGGCTCGGCCCGGTCGTGGCCACCCCGACCCGCTACGTGTTCCTGGTCGCGCCCTACTCGCTCGCCGAACTGGGCGAACTCCTCGACAGCCAGGACTGGGTACCCACCTCGCTGCGCTACCACGGCGAGGGCGGCTACGTCGGTCTGCCGCCGGCCGGCGGTCTGCCGGGCCCGCTGAAGTGGGTGCGCCAACCGGTGGAAGCGGTCGTGCCGACCGTTCCGGTGGAGGCCGTCAGGACCGGCCGGGTGGCCGACGCCGTCCGGGCGACGCGGACCGCCGAGCGGACCCCGTGGCTGCCGCGGATCGACGCGCTCGTCGACGCGCTGGTCCTGGCCGGGCGCACCGCCCCCGACGGGGACCGGCTGCGCTACTGAACGGCCTCTGACGGGGTACAAGACGGGTGTCGCCGGAACCCCCGGCCGACTGTGAGCGTTATGTTCGCCCGGACCCCGGATGTCGAGTGCAGGTGAGCCCATGAAGTCGCAACAGCCGTCGGACGCCTCCGACCAGCGGGGGCGCACCCGGGGCGGGGAGCCCGACCAGGACCCGCCCCGGGCGGACGGCCTGCGCAAGGTCGCGATGGCGAGCGCCGCCGCGCTCGCCGCCGTACTCGCCCTCGCGGTGGCCACCGCCGGCTCCGAGCACGGCGTCGACCACCAGGGGAAGGCGGGCCACACCACCGCCCACGCCAGTCCCTCCTCGGACGACTCCGGGAACGGCTCCTCGGCCGGTGCCGCGAACGGCTCCGTCGGCTCCGTCGGCACCGCGGCCGGCGGCTCCGCCGGTGCGTCCGCGAGCGACGACTGACGCGTCGCCGCGACGGGATCGGTACCCGCGCGGCGGCGGTGCGACGGATCGCGTCGGTGCGGCCGGGCCGGGACATGGAAACGCCCGGTCGCTGGCGACGGGGGATGCACCAGCGACCGGGCTGTTCAAACGGTAACAAGACTTCGGCGGTTAGCAAATTCCCCGATCGGGGGAGCGGCGCCATGACCCGGTGTTTCCAGGCGAGTTGTGATCGGAATCACTGAACGACCGCTTGGTCGGCTGCGGTACGGGGCGCGGACGCCCCGTCCCTTCGGCACGGTCCGGCGGTCGGCGCCGGTCAACTCAGCGTGATCTGGCGGTTGGTGAAGCCGCTGCGCGCCCTGCGCTCCTCCGCGGTCAGCGGGCCGGTACGGGCCAGCGTCTCGGCCAGCCGCTCCCCGAAGGCGGCGGCGGGCTTCTCCACCTCCTCCGCGGACATGCCCACCGGCAGGTCCCACACCGGCACCATCAGGCCGTGCGCCCGGAAGGACCCGACCAGCCGGGTGCCCTCGCCGAGCCCCGAGGCGCCGGCGGCGTGCAGCCGCGCGAGCGCGTCGAGCAGGTCGTCCTCCGGCTGCGGCATCACCCAGCGCAGGTGGTTCTTCTCCGGCGTCTCGCACCAGTACGCGGCGTCCACACCGGTGAGCCGGACGGTGGGGATCGCCGCCTGGTTCGCCCGCTCCAGCGACGCGGCCACCTCGCCGCCGGCCGCACTGGCGTCCTCGAGCCAGAACTCGAACCCGCTGTGCACTTGCGGCGCGAACGGCACGGACAGGTCGAGCAGGTCCTGGAGCCGGGGCCCGTCCGGCGCGGGACGCCGGCTCTCCACCGGGTTGCCCGGGTCGGCCTCCAGGGCGCGGGACAGGGTGTCCGCCAGGTCGCGGCTGATGTCGCCGCTCGACGCGTCGTTCTGCAGGCCGAGCAGCACGGCGCCGGTGTCGCGGCGCAGCGCCGGCCAGGCCATGGGCAGTACGGTGCCGAGGGTGACGGACGGCACGCCCGCGGGCAGCTCGCCCTTGAGCGTGAGCGGCACCGTGGCCGCGGGCACCAGCTCGCGCAGCGCCACCCAGTCGCACTCCCCCGGCAGCCCCTCGAACGGGCGGCGCACCAGCTCGGTGACGGCGTGCGCCGCCTCCCGGCCGTGGCACGCCTTGTACCGCCGCCCCGAACCGCACGGGCACGGTTCGCGCGCGCCGACGACGGGGACGGCACCGCCTGCCGCCGCCTGCTGGTTCGTGGACTTGGTGGCGGTCGCGCGCTTCTTGGCCATGCTGGATGTCTCCCGGTCTCTCCCGGTACGGCGTTCTTCCGGCCAGCGAGCCTAGCGGTCGCCGGACCCCGTCCTCGCCGCAACCGGTGGCGCGCCGCGCGCGGGCGCACTCCCGCGTGCCCCGCCGTCCGGGTGCTTCCGTACGACCGCCGGGCCGCCGGCACTCGGGTGCGGGGCCGTCCCCGCCCCGGGCGCCAAGTCGTCCCCGCTCCGGGCGCCGGATCCTCCCCACTCGGGTGCCGGGTCGTCCGCGCTGGGCCGGGCGGCGTCTACCCCAGGTCGTCCAGGGACTCCGCCAGATCGAGCGGCAGGCCGAGGGGGACTCCCAGCGGGAGGCCGATGCCCGTGCCCATCGTGTCGTCCCGGCGGGCGTGGCGGCCGCGTACCGGAAGCAGCGCCCAGACCGTCACCTCGCCGGGCGCGTCGCGCACGCCCCAGCGCAGGGCGAGGCTTCCGACGATGCCCAGGCCGCGGCCGCCGTGCGCGGTCAGCGAGGGGCTCGACGGGCGCGGCCGGGTCGGGCCGCCGCCGTCGGTGACCTCCAGGACGAGCATCCCGCCGCCGTCCACCGACCAGGCCGCGAGTATGCCGGCGCGCTGCTCGACGGGGTCCGCGGCCGAGGTGCGGTCGGCGGTGTCCGCGCGGTCCGTCCGGTCGGACCGGTCCGTCCGGTCCGTTCGAGCGGTCCGGTCCGTGCGGCCTGCGAGGCCCGGACGGCGGGCGGGCGTCTGCACGCCCGCCCGGCCCTCCGGTGCCCGCGTCCCGCCGCCGTATCCGTCGTATTCGCCGTATCCGCCGAGTTCCTCCGGCGCGCCGTCGCCGAGCGGGCGGGCGTGCCGGCAGGAGTTGCTGATGAGTTCCGAGAGGATCAGGACCGCGTCGTCCACGACCGGGTCCGGGACCCCGCGCGTACACAGGTCGGTGCGCAGCCTGCGCCGGGCGTCCGCGACACCCGTCGGACCATGGGGCAGGGCCATGGTCGTGGACGTCGGCACCTCTTGCGCCACCATCAACGACACCCCCGAGACCTCCCTGTTTCACCCCACGCCACAGGGTGGATGCCCTTTCGCACTCGAGCGGAAACAGGCCAAGCGCGATCTTTTACGGCACACTGACGGCTGATACGGAACACGCTCATGCCCGCGACACGATCCGGCGCGTGGTGCATCGATTCAGCCCGTGAGGCGCGCGCCTCGCGTGCGACGGCGGCGGAAGCGCGCCGGCAACGCGGCGGAGGCGGTGACGGTGGCGGTGGCGGTGACACGGAGGACGGGGGGACGTCCGCAGGAGGTGCCGACCGCGGCCGGCGGCGTTTCCAGGGCCGGGAACGTGCCCGGGGACCTGTTCGGGGCCGCGCTCGGGGACGCGTCCGAGCCGGGGCACGCGCCCGCGGCCGGGGTCGGTGCCGTACGACCGGTCGGAACCGGGCGCCTGGCCGTGCCCGGCTCCGGGACCGCGGGCCGTTCAGCGGCCGAGCTGGGCCAGCACCCGGCGCGGGCGGTTGGTGATGATCGCGTCGACGCCCAGCCGTACGCACAGCTCGACGTCCTCGGGGCGGTCCACGGTCCAGACGTGCACCTGGTGCCCGGCGCGGTGCAGCCGCGCCACGTAGTCGGGATGGGAGCGGATGATCCGCATGCTCGGCGCGGCGGTTCCCACACCCGCGGGCAGCCGACCGTCGCGGTAGCGCGGGGAGACGTACTGCATGAGGTAGACCGTCGGCAGCCCGGGCGAGGCCTGGTGGACGCGGCGCAGCGAGCGGGCGGAGAAGCTCATCACCCGCACCTGGGAGGGGGTGCCGGGTGCCGGGCGGTCCAGGTCGAACTCCGCCAGCAGTTCCAGCAGCCGTTCCTCCACCTGTCCGGCCCAGCGGGTCGGGTGCTTCGTCTCGACGGCCAGTTCGACCCGGCGGTCGGTCTCGGCGACCAGCCGCAGCAGCCGCCGCAGGGTCAGCACCCGGCTGTGCTCGCCCGGTCCGCCGCTCGGTCCGCCCGAGCCACTCGGTTCGCCCGAGCCACTCGGTTCGCCCCGGCCGTCCGGGCCGCTGCCGGGCCGGTCCCCGGCGAACCGTTCCGGCGCCTCGGGGTCGGTGCTCTGGCCCTTCCAGGAGCCGAAGTCGAGCGCCGCGAGGTCGGCCAGCTCCATGGACGACACGGCGCCGCGGCCGTTCGACGTGCGGTTCACCCGCCAGTCGTGGACGCACACCAGCTCGCCGTCCGCGGTCAGCCGTACGTCGCACTCCAGCGCGTCCGCACCGTCCTCGATAGCCTTCCGGTACGCGGCGAGCGTATGTTCTGGTACGTCCTCGGAGGCGCCCCGGTGGGCGACGACCTGGACCGGCCGTCCCTCCGGGTACGGCTCCGGGGCCACGCGCGCAAAGGTCACCGGGCCATGGTGCCACCGTGCGGCCGGCGGCCACCGGCGGTTCGACGACCGGCCGCGCCGCCGGGCGTGCCGGATACCGGGTGCCGGGGTCCCGGGAGCCCGGGGGCCTGGCGCGCTGTGCGCTTCCTCACGGCGGACCGCCGACCACGGGCCGCCCGCGGCGGGCGCGTGCGCGGCGCACAGGTACCCCTTACGGCGGTCCGACACGCCGTAGGAAATGCTGTGTGCACGACGTGATTGGTCCCCTTGTCTTCTGTCGTTCGTCATGACCCTGAGGAGAAACGCTGTGAGCACCGAGAACGAGGCCGGGTCGTCCGTACCGGCTGCGGAGTCGGCGGGCACGCCCGACGGTGCCCCGGCTGCGCACGTTCCGCCGGCCCCCTCCACGCCGCCGTCCGCTCCGGCCCCCGCGGACCAGGTGCCGCCGCAGGCACAGGACGCGGGCGCCGACGCCGGACGGCCCGCGGGGTCCGAGGGCTTCTCCTCCGCTTCTCCCGCGGCCTCCGCCTCCCCGGACGGGCAGCGCACGGACGGCGTACCGACCCAGGCGCCGCCGCCGGTCGGCCCCCGTCGCCGTACGGCCCGCCGCCGGGCCCGCTGGCCGGCCACGGCGCCCCGTCGCCGTACGACGCTCCGAAGACGGGCGCGCCGTCGTACGACGCCCCGCAGCAGCCGCAGCCTCCGCAGGTGCCCCAGCCGCCGCAGGCCCAGCCGCACCAGCCGCAGTACCCGCAGCAGGCGGCCGCTCCGGCGCCGGCGTACGGCGCTCCCGCGGCGGCGTACGGCGCGCCGCAGGGCGGGCACCCCGGGCAGCAGCCGGGCCAGCAGGGTCAGCCCAGTCAGCCGGGGCACCAGGGCCAGCAGGGTTCCGAGCAGCAGGGCCAGGGCACGCAGGAGTCCGGCGGCGTGCACGACCCGTACGCGGTGCCGTCCACCCCCTCGTACGCCACCCCACAGCCCGGCGGCGGCACCCCGGGCTCGCCCGGCGGCCCGGTGTGGGGCACCCCGATGCCCCCCGGCTCGCCGTCCGGTGAGGGACGCGGGCGGCGTCGCTTCGGCGGCGTGGTCGCCGCGGTCCTGGTCGCCGCCCTGGTGGCCGGCGGTGTCGGCGGCGGCATCGGCTACTACGCCGCCAAGAACAACGACGACTCCGGCTCCACCACCATCAGCGCGGCGAGCAGCAGCAAGGCGCTCAACCGCGCGCCCACCTCGGTGGCCGGCATCGCCGGCAAGACGCTGCCCAGCGTCGTCACCATCAAGGCGCAGAACAGCCAGGAGAGCGACACCGGCACCGGCTTCGTCTTCGACAAGCAGGGCCACATCCTCACCAACAACCACGTGGTCGCCCCGGGCGCCGACAGCGGCAAGCTCACCGTCACGTTCTCCAACGGCAAGACGTACGACGCCTCGATCGTCGGCCGCGCCCAGGGGTACGACGTCGCCGTCATCAAGCTGAAGAACCCGGGCAGCATCAAGCTCACCCCGCTGCCGCTCGGCAACTCCGACAACGCGGCGGTGGGCGACGCGACCATCGCGGTCGGCGCCCCGTACGGCCTGTCCGGCACCGTCACCACCGGCATCGTCTCCGCCGTCCACCGCCCGGTCGCGTCCAGCGACGGCGAGGGCAGCAGCGCCTCGTACATGAGCGCGATCCAGACCGACGCCTCCATCAACCCGGGCAACTCCGGCGGCCCCCTGCTCAACGCCAGCGGCGCCGTGATCGGCATCAACTCCGCGATCCAGCCCGGCGGCACCTCGTCGCCCGGGAGCCAGGGCGGCAGCGTCGGCCTCGGCTTCGCCATCCCGATCAACCAGGCGAAGCGGGTCGCGAGCCAGCTCATCAAGACCGGCCAGCCGGTCTACCCGGTCATCGGGGTCACCCTCAACACCCAGTACGACGGTGACGGTGCCCAGATCTCCACGGACTCCAGCTCCGCGATCAGCGCCAACGGCCCCGGCCAGAAGGCCGGTCTCAAGCCGGGGGACGTGATCACCAAGTTCGACGACACCCTCATCGACAGCGGGGAGACCCTGATCGGCGAGATCTGGCAGCACGAGCCGGGCGACAAGGTCACCCTCACGTACACCCGTGACGGGTCCTCCCACACCACGACCCTCACGCTGGGCCAGCGCACCGGGGACAGCGACAGCTGACCCCCGCCCCCCGCTCCCGACGACCCGATACGCTGTCCCCACGGCGCCCCCGCCCCACGGGGGCACCCGTGGAGGCTTGCCCGAGCGGCCGAAGGGAACGGTCTTGAAAACCGTCGTGGCAGCGATGTCACCGTGGGTTCAAATCCCACAGCCTCCGCAGAGGTAGTGGTTCGAGCAGTCCAGCAGGGGCGCCCCAGTTTCCGGGGCGCCCCTGCTGCGTGCCCGGCGGCCCAAGGCTCGCGGGGGGAGCAGCCCCGCGTGCGCGGGGACTTGTGGCCCGGCCGCTGTGGGCCGTTGTCCTGGTCGGCGGGAGGCCCCCGCCGGAGGCGGTTGCGGCTCAGGAACTCCCCCGCTGGGAGGCCACCGCGGGGAACGTCACCCCCGTGAGCTCCTCGGAGACGGTCCACAGGCGCTGCTGGGCGGCCTCGTCGTGGGAGTCGGGGCTGGAAGTGACCGGCTTCGGGTGGCCGCGGAGTTCCCCGCGGCCGCCGGGGCCGTAGTACTGCCCGCCGGCCGCTGCGGGATCGGTGGCCGCGCGCAGGGTGGGGAGAGCGCCCATCTCCGCGTTCTGGGTGAGCAGCGGCGCGAGCCAGGTGACGGGCACGCGCATCGCGGCCGGCGCGTTGCGGATGAGTTCGGTGTTGGACACGCCGGGGTGGGCGGCCAGCGCGACGGTGGTGCCGTGCGGTGCGAGCCGGCGCTGGAGCGCGTAGGTGAACATCAGGTTGGCGAGCTTGGACTGGCCGTAGGCGCCCACGCGGCTGTACGAGCGTTCCCACTGGAGGTCGTCGAAGTGGACGGCCGCGCGGATGCGGTGGCCGGTGCTGCTGACCGTGACGACGCGGGAGCCGGGGACGGGCAGGAGCCGGTCCAGCAGCAGGCCGGTCAGGGCGAAGTGGCCGAGGTGGTTGGTGCCGAAGTGCAGTTCAAAACCGTCGGCGGTGGTCCGCTTCGGGGTGTACATCACGCCCGCGTTGTTGATCAGCAGGTCGATGCGCGGGTGGGCGGCGCGCAGGTCTGCCGCGGCGGACCGGATCGAGTCCAGGGAGGTCAGGTCGAGGGCCTGGACGGTGACCTCGCCGCCGCCGCCGCCGGTGCCGCCGCCGGTGCCGCTGCCGGTCCCGCTGCCGCCGCCGGCACCGGAGTCACGACCGCTGCCGCCGGCGGTGATGCCAGCGGTGATGCGGGCTGCCGCCTTCTCCCCCTTCTCGACGTCGCGGACGGCCAGCACCACCCTGGCCCCGTGCGCGGCGAGCATCCGGGCGGTCTCGAAACCGAGGCCGGTGTTGGCGCCGGTCACGATCGCCACCCGGCCGTGCTGATCGGGGATGTCCTGCTCGGTCCAGTTGACGCCCATGTCCGACTCCTAACGAACCAGCGGTCTGTTATCACCGCCAACGTAAAAGACCGGCGGTCTCCTGTCAAGGGACCGGCGGTCTTTAAGCTACGCTGAGGACGTGGCATTCCAGCGGGCGCGAAGCGAGGAGCAGCGGGAGGTCCGCCGCCGGGCGATCCTGGACACGGCGGCGGCGATGCTCGACGAGATGCCCGTGGCCGCGGTGAGTCTCAACGAGCTCAGCCGCCGGGTGGGCCTGGCCAAGTCGAACGTCCTGCGGTACTTCGAGTCGCGCGAGGCGGTGCTGCTCGAACTGCTGGACGTCTTCCTGGGGGACTGGCTCGCCGAGTTGGCGGACGAACTGGCCGCGGGCGTCGACGCGGACGCGGCACCGGAAGCGCGGGCGCGCCGGTTGGCCGAGATCCTCGGCCGGTCGCTGGCCGACCGGACGGTGCTGTGCGACCTCTTCGGTGCCCAGGGCGGCGTCCTTGAGCACAACGTCTCGGTCGAGGTCGTCAAACGGCACAAGCGGTCCTCCCTCGCGCGGCTCGCCGCCATGACCGCGCTCGTACGCCGCCACGTGCCCGAACTCGGCGACGAGGCACAGATGTTCTGCCTGATGAGCCTGGTCTCGGCCGGGGCCCTGTCGGCCTACGTCCCCCCGCCGCCCAGCCTCCTCGCCGCCTACGAGGACGAGCCCGCCCTCGGCGTGCTCCACCTGGAACTGCGTGACGCCCTGCGGATCTCCTTCACCTCGGCCCTCCTGGGCGTGCTGCCGCGCGCCTGACCCTTGTCCCTCCATGCGCTCGGGTACGGCCTCGCCGTCAGGTCGCGGGTGTCCGGGCAGGGGCCGTGCCTCGTACCGGACGAGGGCGGACCGGGCTCCCCGGGTGATCGAACTGCGGGGGGAGGGACCCCGGGGGACAATGGGTGGGGCAGGGAGAAGGAAGCGCGTGCGTGCCGGAGGGACGCGCGCGCGGCGTTGCGGGGGTGCCCCCGGTCCGGGGGCGGGCGGGCGCCGTGAGCGCGCCGCCGGCACTGCCTGGAGGTTCCGACATGAACTCGATGAGCACCCACGGAGCGGTACGGGTCGGCAAGGAGCCGGTGGGAGTGGACCCGGCCCGTGGCCGGCGGATGCGGTGGCCGGCCACCTGGGCGGTGGTGTTCCTCGTCCTGTCCGGGCTACTCGCGTGGGGCGCGGCGGAGACGGACACGGGTGACACGCAGAACGTGATCGCCGTGCTGTCGACGGCCTGCTTCGTCTTCTTCTGTGCGGCGCTGGTCCACGTGGTGCGAGCGGCCCGCCCGCGCTGACCCGAATCCCGGCAGGCACCCACCCGCCCGTTCGCGCTGACCCGAACCCGAGGGGGCACCCGCCCGCCCGCGCAGACGCCCGGGCGGGCCTGATCCCCGGGCGCCCCCTTTCCCCGGGCGCCCCCTCCCCCCGGGCGGCGCGGGGAGCCCTGGCGCAGTACACCCGCCGGTGACGGCGGTTCCGGTGAGAGCAGAGTGAGTCGTGGGGCCCACGCGGCATTGACACCGCCTGGGCCCCGTCCGATCATGTGCGCGGCATGCCTGCTCGGGCATGTCGCGAAGACCTCCTCAGCGCGCACGTGTGCGCAGGCAGGCGTGCTCGCCGCCTGGGGCCGACCCCACCGGACCGTCAGGAGAACAGCTCGTGCCCGACATCGACCGCCGCAGGTTCCTCCAACTCGCCGGCGGTACCGCCGCCGCGTCCGTGCTCTCGGGGGGCATCGCCAAAGCCGCCGCGCTTCCGGCCGTCGCCGGCAGCGGGACCCTCCAGGACGTCGAGCACGTCGTCGTCCTGATGCAGGAGAACCGTTCGTTCGACCACTACTTCGGCACGCTGAGAGGCGTACGGGGCTTCGGCGATCCGCGCCCGGCCGTGCTGCCGAGCGGCAGGACGGTGTTCCACCAGGCGGACGACGCCGGGCACGAGACGCTGCCGTTCCGGCCGAGCGCGGACAACCTCGGGCTGCAGTTCATCCAGGACCTCGACCACAGTTGGGCCGGCACCCACTCGGCGTGGAACGGCGGCAACTACGACAACTGGGTCCCCGCGAAGAGCACCACGACGATGGCGTACCTGACGCGGCAGGACATCCCCTTCCACCACGCGCTCGCGGACGCGTTCACGATCTGCGACGCCTACCACTGCTCGATGCTCAGCTCGACGGACCCCAACCGCTACTACATGTACACCGGTTACGCGGGGAACGACGGCCAGGGCGGCGGCCCGGTGCTGGGCAACGAGGAGGCCGGGTACGGCTGGACCACCTTCCCGGAGGTCCTGGAGGCCGCGGGGATCTCCTGGAAGGTCTACCAGGACGTCGGCACCGGCCTTGACGCGTCCGGCGGTTGGGGCTGGACGAGCGACGCGTTCATCGGCAACTACGGCGACAACTCGCTGCTCTACTTCGACCAATACCGCAACGCCCGGCCCGGCGACCCGCTGTACGACAAGGCCCGCACCGGCACGGACGCGGCCGGGGGCGACGGCTTCTTCGACCAGCTCAGGTCCGACGTGCTGAGCGGCAGGCTGCCCCAGGTCTCCTGGATCGCCTCGCCCGAGGCGTTCTGCGAGCACCCGAACTGGCCCGCCAACTACGGTGCCTGGTACGTCTCCCAGGTGCTGGACGCGCTCACCGCCGACCCGGACGTGTGGAGCCGTACCGCCGTCTTCCTCACCTACGACGAGAACGACGGGTTCTTCGACCACGTGGTGCCGCCGTTCCCGCCCGCCTCCGCCGCGCGCGGGCTGTCCACCGTCGACGTCGGTCGGGACCTGTACACCGGCGGCGTGTCCGGATACGCCGCGGGGCCGTACGGGCTCGGGCCGCGCGTGCCGATGATTGTCATCTCGCCCTGGAGCACCGGAGGTTGGGTCTGCTCGCAGACGTTCGACCACACCTCGATCGTGCAGTTTGTCGAGAAGCGGTTCGGCGTGCACAACCCGAACGTCTCGCCCTGGCGCCGGGCGATCTGCGGCGACCTCACCGCCGCGTTCGACTTCACCCGCGGCGACGCGTCCGCGCCCGTGCTGCCCGGCACCGCCGGGTACGCCCCGCCGAACCACGACAACCCCGGCGACTACGTCCCGACCCCGCCGGCCACCGGCGCGCTGCCGCGGCAGGAGGCCGGCCTGCGCCACGCCCGCGCGCTGCCGTACGAACTGGCCGTCGACACCCGTCCGGTGGACGGGCGGATGCAGTTCACCTTCGGCAACTCCGGCGCGGCCGGCGCCGCGTTCCTCGTGACCTCGGCGGTGCGCTCGGACGGCCCCTGGCCGTACACGGTCGAGGCGGGCAGGACGCTCACGGACACCTGGGCGATGCCCGCCGCCTCCTCGCCTTACGACTTCTCCGTGTACGGGCCGAACGGGTTCCTGCGCCGGATGGCCGGTACGGCGGGCTCGGTCGGTCCCGAGGTGACCGCGCGCCACGACGCCTCGACGGGCCAGGTCACCTTGGTGTTCAGCAACCCCGGGAAGACACCGGTCACCTTCACCGCCACCGACGCCTACGCGCCCGGCGACCACTACACCTACACCGTCGCCGCGGGCGGCTCACGCAGCGTGCCGGGGTGGGGAGTCGCCGCCGGGAACCACTGGTACGACGTCACGGTCACCTCCGCCTCCGACTCCGTGTACGTCCGCCGCTTCGCCGGCCACGTGGAGACCGGCGCCGCGAGCACCAACGATCCCGCCACCCTCACCGACTGACGGCACGTCATCACAGCTCGGCTCGGCCGGCCGGGCACCGCCGCCCGGCCGGCCGCTCGCTGCACCAGGTGGCGGACCGGCCGTGGTGCGGCGGGGCGGCGCACCGGACACACCGTAGGTTTTGGGGCGTACGCGGTGGCGGACGGTGACGTGGCGGAGGAGGGTCCCGGTGGTGGACGGATCGGTGCCGTACGGCTGTGCCCCGGCGCGGCTGACGGTGGTGCGGCACGGGGAGAGCACGGCGAACGAGGTGTTCGCGCGGGCGGAGCGGACCGGCGACCCGGGGCTCGCGGTGGCCGAGGAGACCGACCGGCAGGTGCCGCTGTCGGCGGCCGGGGTGGGCCAGGCGGAGGCGCTGGGGCGCTGGCTGGCTGGGCTGGGGGCGCGGGAGCGGCCGCACCTGGTGGTCTGCTCGCCCTACGTCCGGGCGGTGCGGACCTGGGAGGTGATGGCGTCGGTCGCACGCGCGGCGGGGGCGTCGTACGGCCCGGCGCCGTTCGACGAGCGGCTGCGGGACCGGGAGATGGGCGTGCTGGAGCTGATGACGCCCCCGGCGGTGCGCGCGTCCGCTCCGGCCGAGGCGGACCGGCGGGGGCGGGTGGGCGAGTGGTTCTACCGGCCGCCGGGCGGTGAGTCCCTGGCGGACGTGACGCTGCGGGTGCGGGACTTCCTCGCGGAGTTTGGCCCGGCGGCGGCCGGGCGGCGGGTGCTGCTGGTCGCGCACGACTCCGTGGTGCTCGCGGTCGGCCGGGTGCTCGCGGGAATCGGCGGGGCGCCGGCCGCGGCGGCGCCGTCCCAGGTGCCGAACGCCTCGGTGAGCCGGTGGGTGCGCGACGGGGCCGGGCTGCGCCCGGTCGAGATCGGCGGGACCCGGCACCTCGGGGCGGGGCGGTGAGCGGGGCCGCCGCCGTGCGCCCCGTGTCCCGGAAAGGGGCGGACGGCAGGTTTATCGACAGATCGTCACGCGTGCGAGGGAAACGGATCATGGTGGGGCATTACGGGTGAGGGGGTGGGCAAGTCTGCTGATGGCGACGCCGAGCAAGCCGGCGGAGCGGTCGGCCGGCCGCTTCTCCGAACCGAAGAACGTCTGTCCCCCTGGGAGGGAACACCATGGCAAGCATCCGTACCGCCCGTGTCCTGGCCGCCGTCGCGGCACTGCCCGTCGCGGGAGTGCTGTTCGCCGGCGCCGCCGCGGCGGACGACGGTTCCGTCGCGGGTGGCCACTCGAACGCGACGGTGGTGAGCAACTCCGGTGGGAACGTGCTCGGCGGCAACCTGGGCAACGTGACGACGACCCAGCAGGCCGCGACCGGGGCGGGCGCGTCGAACCAGGACAACACGGCGAGTGTCGCCGGTTCGGGCCTCACCTCCATCCACCAGAACACGGTGGCCGTCCACTTCTCGCCGCTGTGGTGAGCGGTGGACCGGGTGCGCCCGCCGCGCCGGTCCGCTGAGGGGAGCCTGGTCGCACGGGATGCGCGGCGGCGGTGCGAGGGCCGTCGCGCGTCCCGGGGCCTCGGGGAGCGGGAGGAGGGACCGGACGAGGGGCGGGAACGGGCCGGGGTCGGGGTCGGGGTCGGGGGCGCCGCCGGTGCGGGACGGGCGGGGGAGCGGGGCGGCGGGCGGGGTGCGACGGCGGGCGGTGAGAGGGGGATCGCCCGCAGGTCGGCCTGCGGGTGTGCTGCGGGGGAGCTGCGGGGGCTAGCCCGGGAGGGGGCGCGCGAACCGTTGTCCACAGCCTGTGGACAACGGTGGTCCTGCGTCGAGCCGCTCCGCCGCGCGCCGGGCCGGCCCCGTCGCTCGCGCCGACCGGTTCCCGCGGCCGCACCGTCCCGCACCGTCCCGCGTGAACGCCGTGCCGGCTTTCGTCCGCCCCCGGCGTGTCTGCGCGGCCCGGCGGTGTGATCATCGTTGACTCACTGAATGACCGAAAAAAGTGGGTTTATCCGTTATGTCGTCGCGGGTGCGCTCGCGCTGGCCGGACTGCTGCTCCCGGCCGTCCCCGCGGACGCCGCCGGCCCGGCCGCGACCGGGTCCGACGCGGGCCGGAACTTCAGCGGGCAGGCGTTCGACACCTGCCAGGCCCCCGACCTGGACACCATGAAGGCGTGGATCGCCCACTCCGACTACCGCGCGGCGGGCATCTACTTCGGCGGCCGGGCCCGGGCCTGCACGTCGCAGACCCACCTGACCCCGGACTGGGTGCGGCAGACCACCAAGGACGGATGGAGCCTGCTGCCGATCTACGTCGGTTCGCAGAGCCCCTGCGTGACCGGCTCCAACAAGAACCCCTACCGGATCGACACCAGCCGGCCCGCCTCCCAGGGGGCGAGCGAGGCCGCGGACGCGGTACGGCAGGCGGCCGCCCTCGGGGTGGGCCCGGGCAGCGCGCTCTACCTCGACATGGAGGCGTACGACATCGGGAACGCCTCGTGCGCGGCGTCGACCCTGAAGTACATCCAGGCATGGGACAAGGGCGTTGCGGCGTCCGGCTACCTCTCCGGCTTCTACAGCAGCGCCGACTCCGGCATCAAGCACATGGCCACGTCACGGCTGGCGGGGGTGTCCGACCTGCCCAAGGTGCTCTGGTACGCCCGCTGGGGGGTGGCCCCGACGCTGTCCGACGAGCCGTCGCTCGGCCCCGACGCCTGGACCCCGCACGCGCGCATCCACCAGTACCACGGCGCCGTCACCGAGTCGCACGGCGGGAAGAAGCTCAGTGTCGACCGCGACCTGGTGGACGCCCCGGTCGCCGTCGTGGGCTGAGCAGTTCCGGCGGGCGGCGCCCCTGACGGCGGGGCGGCCCGCGCGTACCGCCGGGCGGCCGGCGGCCGGGCCGGGGTCAGGCGACGCTCAGCTCCAGCTCGGGGTCGTCCCGGAGCTTGCCGAGGGCGCGGGAGACCGCGCTCTTGACGGTGCCGACGGACACGCCGAGCGCCTCCGCGGTCTGCACCTCGCTCATGTCCTCGTAGTAGCGCAGCACCACCATGGCGCGCTGCCGCGGGGGGAGCCGGGCTATCGCGCGCAGCAGCGCGTCCCGCTGGACCTGCTGCTCCACGAGGTCCGGTCCGGCGGTGGCCGGCTCCGGCAGCTCGTCGGTGCTGAACTCGTCCACCCGGCGCTTGCGCCACTGCGACGTGCGCGTGTTGACCAGGGTGCGGCGGACGTAGCCGTCGACCGCGCGGTGGTCGTCGATCCGGTCCCAGGCGAGGTAGGTCTTGGTCAGGGCCGTCTGCAGCAGGTCTTCCGCGTCGGCCGGGTTGGGCGTCAGGGAGCGGGCGGTGCGCAGCAGCGTCGGGCCCTTGCTCCGGACGTAGGCCGTGAACTGCGTCGTGTCGGCGCTGGTGCACACTGGCGTGGTCATGGCTCCACGGTAGGAGCCGGGACGCGGTCGGCGGATCGGCCGCAGGTGCCGACACGGAATCACCCTCAGGTCGTAGGCCGGGGGCTGTCCCCACCTTCCGCGGGTGGAGCCGGGGGCGGCCGTCCCGCAGGGGACCCGGCCCGCGGGATCAGGGGTCGGGACGGTCCGGCCCGGGGTAGTGACATACCCCGCGGTATGGAAGCAGAATCGCGGGCAAACCCCTCGGAAGCCGCCCGGAGGCCCGCGTGCTCAGCACCATGCAGGACGTTCCGCTGACCGTCACCCGCATCCTCGTGCACGGCACGCAGGTGCACGGCCGGTCCACCGTCACCACCTGGACCGGCGGGGAGCCGCCCCTGCGCAGGACCTTCCGGGAGACCGGTACCCGGGCGGTGCGGCTGGCCAACGCGCTGCGCGACGAACTCGGCGTGGAGCGCGGAGACCGGGTCGCGACCCTCATGTGGAACAACGTCGAGCACATGGAGGCGTACCTCGCGATCCCCTCGATGGGCGCGGTGCTGCACACCCTGAACCTGCGGCTGCCCGAGGACCAGCTCTGCTGGATCGTCAACCACGCCGCGGACCGGGTGGTCCTCGTCAACGGCACCCTGCTGCCGCTGCTCGCCCCGCTGCTGCCGCGCCTGGGGACCGTCGAGCACCTGGTCGTCGTCGGGCCCGGCGACCTGTCGCTCCTTGAGGGCGCCCGCCCCGCCGTGCACGCCTACGAGGAGCTGATCGCCGACCGCCCGACCGGGTACGACTGGCCGGAGCTGGACGAGCGCGAGGCCGCGGCCATGTGCTACACCTCCGGCACCACCGGTGACCCCAAGGGCGTGGTCTTCTCCCACCGCTCGGTCTACCTGCACTCCCTCCAGGTCGTCTCCGCCGAGTCGATGGGCCTGACCAACCGGGACACCTCCCTCCCCGTGGTCCCGATGTTCCACGTCAACGCCTGGGGCGTGCCGCACGCCGCCTTCATGGCCGGGATCAACCTGCTGCTGCCGGATCGTTTCCTCCAGCCCGCCCCGCTCGCCGAGATGATCGCGAGCGAGCGGCCCACGCACGCGGCGGCCGTGCCGACCATCTGGCAGGGCCTGCTCGGCGAGCTGACCGCCAGGCCCCGCGACGTCAGCTCGCTGAAGCAGGTCACCATCGGCGGTTCGGCCTGCCCGCCGGCGCTGATGAAGGCGTTCGACGAGCAGTTGGGGGTGCGGCTGGTGCACGCCTGGGGCATGACCGAGACCTCCCCGCTCGGCACCATCGCCCACCCGCCGGCCGGCGCCACCGGCGAGGAGGAGTGGCAGTACCGCGTCACGCAGGGCCGCTTCCCCGCCTCCGTCGAGGCGCGGCTGATCGGGCCGGACGGTTCGCAGATGCCGTGGGACGGGCGGTCCGCCGGCGAGTTGGAGGTGCGCGGGCCGTGGATCGCGGCCGCGTACTACGGCGGGGCCGGCCAGGAGCCGCTGCGGCCGGAGGACAAGTTCAGCCCGGACGGCTGGCTGCGCACCGGCGACGTCGGGGTGATCTCCGAGGACGGCTTCCTCACCCTCACCGACCGCGCGAAGGACGTCATCAAGTCCGGCGGCGAGTGGATCTCCTCGGTCGATCTGGAGAACCACCTGATGGCGCACCCCGACGTCGCCGAGGCGGCCGTGGTCGCCGTGCCCGACGAGCGGTGGGGCGAACGCCCGCTCGCCACCGTCGTCCTGCGCGAGGGCGCCACCGCCGGCTACCCCGAACTGCGCGCCTTCCTCGCCGAGCGGGTCGCCCGCTGGCAGGTGCCCGAGCGGTGGGCGGTCGTGCCGGCCGTGCCGAAGACGAGCGTCGGCAAGTTCGACAAGAAGGTGATCCGGAAGTCCTACGCGGAAGGGGAGTTGGACGTCACCCGCCTGTGACGCCCCGCCCCGCCCGCGGGGCCGTACCCCTGGACGGTACGGCCCCGCCCGGACCTGACGGTGGCGCGCCGCGGCGCCGGGCGGAACCGCGGCCGCCGCGCATTACGCGCCGATGCGCGGGAACAGCGGTCCGGCCGGGGGAAGTTCGCCGCCGACCGGGGTGACCTGCGCGGCGATCCGGGCCGCGGCGCCCGGCAGGAACGGCTCGACCGCCACCGCCAGTTCGGCACATCCGCGGTGCAGCGCGGCCAGTACCGCGTCGAGCCGCGCGCCCGCCGCCGTGTCGCCGCCGCGCTCGGCCCTCGCCGACTCCCAGGGCCGGGTGGCCTCGACCGCGCGGTTCGCCTCCTCCACGATCGACCAGACCGCCGCGGTGGCCCGCCGGAAGTCGAACGCCTCCAGCGCCGCGTCGATCCGCCCGCCCGCCGCCGCGCACGCGTCGGCCAACTCCGGTAGCGGGGAAGGTTGGTGGCCGGCCGGCTCGGGCACCCGGCCGCCGCGGTAGGAGTGCACCATGGTGACGATCCGGTGCACCACGTTGCCCAGTCCGCCCGCGAGGTCGCCGTCCGCCCGGGCCACCAGGCGCTCCCGGGTGTAGTCCGCGTCCCCGACCCGGGGAACGTCCCGCAGCAGCCACCACCGCACCGCGTCGGTACCGACCTCGGCCGCCAGTTCGGCCGGGTCCACCGCGGTGCCCGCGGACTTGCTGATCTTGCGGCCGTCGACGGTCAGGTAGTCGTGCACCAGGACGTCGGTCGGCAGCGGGAGTCCGGCCGACAGCAGCATCGCGGGCCAGTACACGGCGTGGAAGCGCAGGACGCCCTTCCCGGCGAGGTGTACCCGCCGCCTGCCCGCCGCTGTGTCCCTGCCGGTGCCGGTGCCGGTGCCGGTGCTGGTGCCGGTGGTCGTGCTGGTGCTGGCGCCGTCGGCTGTTCCGGGGGGCCGCTCGGGGCCCCACCACCGTTCGACGTCCGGTGCGGCGGTGCCGTACCCGAGGCTGGTGACGTAGTTGCCGAGCGCGTCCCACCAGACGTAGACGACCTGGTCGGGGTCGCCGGGCACCGGGATGCCCCAGCCGCGGGCACGGCGCTGCGAGCGGGAGACGGAGAAGTCGTGCAGCCCGGAGTCGATCAGGGCCAGCACCTCGTTGCGGCGCGCGGCCAGCTCGATCCGCAGGGTTCCGCCGGCGATCAGCTCGCGCAGCCGGTCGCCGTAGCGGGACAGCCGGAAGAACCAGTTCTCCTCGGCGACGCGCCGGGGCCGGGTCAGGTGCTCGGCGCACAGGCCGTCGCCGGTCAGCTCGTCGGACGTGTAGAACTGCTCGCAGCCGACGCAGTACAGCCCCTCGTAGTGCTTGCGGTACAGGTCGCCGCTCGCCGCGACCCGCTCCCACAGCCGCTCGACGCCGATCCGGTGCCGGGGGTCGCTGCTGGTGCGGATGAAGTCGTCGAAGGAGAGCGCGAGGGGTGCGCGCAGACCGGCGAAGGCGGCGGCGTTGCGGTCCACCAGGTCCTGTACGGGCACGCCCTCGGCCTCGGCGGCCAGCACGTTCTTCAGCGAGTTGTCGTCGGTTCCGGTCAGGAAGCGGACCTCACGGCCGGCCTGGCGGGCGCGCCTGGCCAGCACGTCGGCCTGCACCAGCTCCAGCGCGAAGCCGAGGTGCGGGCGGGCGTTGACGTAGGGGATGGTCGTCGTGACGTAGAAGCGCGACATCGGAACCTCCTGCGATCAGGGAGGCGGGGCTCCGACCCGCGACACGCGAACGAGGCCCCGACTCGGGGCCTCGGATGCGACACACACGCGCGTCAGCGGCCCCTGCGGGGCATCATCGCGAAGGCGTGTGCGGTCATGGGCCGACCCTAGCAAAGGGTGCGGGCGGTGCCGAGCGGATTGCCCGGCGCGCACCCCTGCCGGCCCGGCCCGGGCCCCGGCCGCCCGCCGCCGGCGTCCCGTCAGGCGCCCACGCCGACCGTCGGCCCCGCGTCAGGTGCCGATCTTCCCGAGCAGGTCCACGATCCTGGACTGCACGTCCGCGCTCGTCGAACGCTCCGCGAGGAACAGCACGGTCTCCCCGGACGCCAGCCTCGGCAGCTCGTCGGGGTCGATGTCCGCGGAGGTGTAGACGACCAGCGGGGTGCTGTTGAGCCGGGAGTGGCCGCGCAGCCAGTCCACGATGCCCTGGCGGCGGCGCCTGATCAGCATCAGGTCCATCACCACCAGGTTCGGGTGGATCTGGGCGGCCTTGGTCATCGCGTCGGCCTCGGAGTCCGCGTGCGTGACCTGCATGCCGCGCCGCTCCAGCGTGGCCGCGAACGCCATCGCGATCGGGTCGTGGCCCTCCACCAGCAGCACCCGCGGCGGGTGCTGCTCGCTGTCGCGCGGCGCGAGCGCCTTCAGCAGCACCGCCGGATCGGCGCCGTACGCGGCCTCGCGGGTCGCCTGGCCCAGGCCCGCCGTGACCAGGACCGGCACCTCGGCGGCGGCCGCCGCCTGGCGCAGCGCCTGGAGCGCGGTCCGGGTGATCGGCCCGGTCAGCGGGTCCACGAACAGGGCCGCCGGCGGCTCGGCGACCTGCGCGTCCACCTCCTCGCGGGACCGTACGATCACCGGGCGGTAGCCCCGGTCGGTCAGCGCCTGCCGGGTCGAGACGTCCGGCTCGGGCCACACCAGCAGGCGGCGCGGCTCGTCCAGCGGCTCCTCGTGGCGGTCGTCGGCCGCCTCGCCCGCGGGCACGTCGGTGACGTCCACCGCGCCGTTCGGCCCGTCCAGCGGCTCAGGGCCCTCGGCCGCACCCTCCGCGGGCGCCCCGATCGCGTACGACCGGCCGGGCTGCTGCTCCTCCAGCGGCGGGACCGGGCGCAGCAGGGCGGTGTCCCCGCCGGCCTGACCGCGGCCGCGCCCGTCCGGACGGCGCACCGGGACCTGGCCGCTGTCGGGGTCGGCCTGCGGGTGCTGGCGGGCCTGGTGCTCGCCGCCCGGGCCGGACTGCTGCCCGGGCAGCGCCGGCTGCGCGCCGGGGACCGCGAGGCCCTGCGGCCCCTGCGGCTGGGGAGGTTCGGGCTGCTGGGGCGGGGCGAGGCGGCGCCGGCGGCCGGAGCCGCCGGCCGCGACCTGCGCGGGAAGCCCCTGCGGGTGCTGCGCCTGCACGGCCTGGGTGGGCGTCTGCTCGTTCGGGTCGCCGCCGGCGCTGAACGGCACACCCTGGCCGAGGGTGCGGACGCTTATGGCCCGGCCGTGGGTCTGGTGCGACGGGTCCTGCTGCGCGTCGCCACCGGTGCCGGGCCCGCCGTGGTGGTCGGGCGCACCGTGGGTGCCGTGCGCGCCGTCGGAGCCCCGCGGGTCCTGGCGCGGCGCGCCCTGCCCGCCCGCCTGCGGCCAGGCGGTGGGCGCCGGCTGGTCGCCGGGCCCCGGCGCGAGCGGACCGGGCTCCGGCCAGGCCCTGGCGGAGCGCTGCTGCCCGGGCACACCGGGCTCGGGGGAGGCCGCGGGGCCCTGCTCGGCCCGCGCGGCCGGGTCGCCGCCGGAGGGGTCCGGGACGGGCTGCGGCCAGCTCGGGGCGGGCGGCTGCGCGGGGCCGGGCGGGTCCTCCCGGTACGGCATGCCGGGTACGGGCGGCTGCTGCGGCGCGGCTTCGAGGGCACGGCGGCCCCTGCGGCCGGTGCCGAGGGCGGGCTGCCCGCCCTGCGGCGCCGGGGAGTTCGCCGGGTCCTGCGGGGCGCCCGGGTGCCGGGCGGGGGCGCCGTCACCGTCGGCGGGGGGCAGCGCGTTCGGGATGCGGGGTGCCGGGAGCCGGCGCAGCTCGCCGCCCTCCTCGGGGGGCTGCTCCTCGACGGCGGGGCGCCCGCGGCGGGCCCTGCGGCCGGTCGGCCGCGTGCCGTCCTCGGGGACGACGCCCTCGGGCCCGACAGGTCCGAGGGACCCGCCCGGCCCGCCCGGTCCGCCGGCTCCGTGCTGCGGGAGTTGCGGGAGTTGTGGCATCGGCTGGGGCTGGGAGGGCTGGGAGGGCTGCGGGGGCTGGGGCGCCCGAGGGTCCTGCGGCTGGGACTCCGCCTGCGCACCGGATCGCGGGTCGGACTGCGGACCGGACTGCGGCCCTGGCGCGGCCGGCGGCAGCGCGTGCGGCGCGTGCGGCGGGTTCTGCCCCTGCGGGTGCTCGGGGCGGCCGATGGGGCGCCGCAGCGCGCGGCGGCGCCCGGTCGGCGCGTCGGCCTGGCCGGCGGCCTGCTCCGGGCCCTGCTCCCCGGCCCGGCGTGCGGCCTGCTCGGGAACCGGCGGCGTGGGCGCCACCGGCGGGACCGCCCACGGGGCCACCACCGTGCCGGTGTCGTCGGCCGGGTGATGCGGCGGCTGCGGTTCGCCGGCGACCCGGCCGTCCCGCTCCTGCTCCCGTTCCAGCCCCTGGTCCGCCCCGCCGGGCGCGGCGTGCGAGCGGCGGGCGGCGCGCCCCGTCCCGCCGCCGGGGGCGCCGGCGCGCTGCTCCGCCTCCGCGCCCGGAGCGCCCTTGCCCTTGGCCTTGGCCCGGCGGCCGCTCGGACCACCGGAAGCACCGCCGTTCGCGCCGCCGTCCGTGCCCGTGCCCGCGTCGGCGCCGTCGCCCGCCTCGCCGTCCGTGCCGCCGGTGCGCGCCTCCCCGGCGGCACGTGCCGCCTCCGGGTCGAGGCCCAGGGGCACTTCGAGGACGTACGCGCTGCCCTGGCCGGGCACCTCGTGGGTCTGGAGCACCCCGCCGTGCCGTTCGACGATGCCGCGCGCCAGCGGCAGGTGCACCGGGTCGCCGCCCGCGCTCGGGCCGCGCACGTCGATGCGTACGACGTCACCGCGCTGGGCCACCGCGACCACGATGGTGGAGTCCCCGGCGTACGCGACGGTGTTGCCCGCCGAGTCCACCCCCGCCACGTCGGCGACGAGGTGGGCGAGCGCCTGGGCCATCCGCTCGCCGTCCACCGACGCCTCGATCGGCGCCGCGTGCACGGCGAACTGCGCCCGGCCGGGCCCGATCAGCTCGACCGCGCCGTCGATCGCCGCGGACACCACCTCGTCCAGGCCGACCGGCGCGCGGTGCAGCTTGTCCTGGCCGCGGTCCAGCCGCTGGAAGTCCAGCACGTTGTCGATCAGGGTGGTGATCCGGGCGTAGCCGGCGGCGAGGTGGTGCAGCGTCTGGTTCGCCTCCGGCCACAACTGCCCGGCCGGGTCGGCCGCGAGGCCGGTCAGCTCGGCGCGCAGCTCGGCGAGCGGCGCGCGCAGCGAGATGTCGAGCAGCGCCCGCAACTGCCCGGTGCGGGCGGCGAGCGCGTCGTACTGGGTCCGGTCGGTGAACGTCATGACCGCGCCGACCAGTTGGTCGCCGTCCCGGACCGGGGCCGTGGTCAGGTCCACCGGTACCGCCCGGCCGTCCTTGCGCCACAGCACCTGGCCGCGCACCCGGTGCTTGCGGCCGGAGCGGAGCGTGTCGGCGAGCGGGGTCTCCTCGTAGGCCAGCGGCGAGCCGTCCGGGCGGGAGTGGTGCACCAGCGGGTGCAGCTCCTTGCCCCCGAGGTCGGTCGCCCGGTGGCCGAGGATCTGCGCGGCCGACGGGTTGACCAGCACGACCTTGCCCTCGGTGTCCACGCCGACCACGCCCTCGGCCGCCGCGCGCAGGATCATCTCGGTCTGCCGCTGCTGGCGGGCGAGTTCGGCCTCGGTGTCCACGGTGCCGGACAGGTCGCGCACCACCAGCATCAGCAGCTCGTCGCCGGTGTAGTGCGGCATGCCGTTGCCGAAGTCGGCGTACGGGGTGCGGCTGTCGTCGAGGTTGGCGCTCGTCACCTGGGCCGGGAACGGGGAGCCGTCGGTGCGGTGCGCCTGCATCCGGGTGGGCTTGGTCCGGGTGTCGTCCGCCGCCTCCTGCGGGCTGCGCATGGACCCGGGGATGCGTTTCGGGTCGAACGACGGCAGCAGGTCCAGCAGTCCGCGGCCGACCAGCGCCGTGCCCGGGGCCTCGAAGGTCTCCAGCGCTATGGCGTTCGCGTTGACCACCGTGCCGTTGGCGTTGACCAGGAGCAAGGCGTCCGGAAGGGCGTCCAGTATCGAGGCGAGGCGAGCAGCGCCTCTGGATGGCCTGCTGCTCACGAGACGCGTCCTCCCTGTTACCGCATGTGCTGTTCCGCGTGGCGCAGTACCCGGTGTGGAGCACAGTGTCGGGCGCGGCGTCCGGACGGGCTCACCTGAGCCGTACGGGCACCCTCGGCTGACGTCACGGGCGGCCCATCTTGCCGCCGCCCACCGGGCCATGTCACTAGACCGAGTGTACGGGTCGGGGTTGCTCCTGTGGGGTGGGACGGTCATGTGCCGTCACGGGGTGGGGGGTTGGAGGTTGTGCCGTGAAGGTGTGGTGTGCGTCACGAAAACGGGATCGCGGGGATTCGCTGGCGTTCCCGGCGCTTTGCCGGCCGACTCCGTACGTGCCGGTCAACTCCGTACGGGGGTGGCGCCGCGGCGCGACGCGTCGGCCACCGGGTTGGGCAGCGCCGGGACCATCCGGTTCCAGCGGGCGACCTCGCAGCCGTTGGTCCGGCGGTAGGTCTCCCGTACCGGCCGGCCCCGCCAGGTGCCGGTCACGCGGGCGGTCTGCGGGCCGCCGTAGATCATCGAGCACAGCTGGCCGGACGGGACGGCGGCGAGGGGGCCGCCGATGGAGTCCAGGTGGGAGCAGACGGGGGAGGGGTCGGGGCCGGAGGCGGGGGTGGGGGCCGCCGTGGGAGGAGCGGGCGCGGGGGCGGGGGTGTTCGGGGCCGGGACGGTTGCCGGCGCGGTTGCCGGCGTGGTTGCAGGGTCGGCGCCGGTGGTGTGGTCGGAGCCGATGGCGGGGGCCGGGCCGGTGGAGGGGGTTGCGTCGGCCGCCGGGCCGGAACCGGTCGCCGAACCGGTCGCGGAACCGGTCGCGGAACCGGTCGCTGGGCCCGTCGCGGGGCCGGTGGTGTGGTCGGAGCCGGTGGCCGGGGCCGTGCCCTGCTGCGCGGTCTGCGCCGGCGGGGTGCAGCTCAGCCGGTAGGTGCGGGTGTGGCCCGCACCGTCGTCGTACGCCACGGCCAGCCGGCCGGCGGGCTGGGGGGACGTCCAGATGGCGGGTGCCGAGTGGTGCTGCCCGCCCGCCGATTCGGCCCCGTGCGCGACGCCGGTCAGGGCGGTGGCCAGGGCCGCGGCGGCGGCCAGCGCGGCGGCGCCCGATCGGGCGGGGCGGGTGAGCCGGGCCGGCCGATCGGGCCGGAGCGGGGACGCGGGGCGGAGCGGGGACGCGGACCCGGCGGCGGGGGTGGGGGCGGGCGGCGAAGAGTGCATGCCCGGTTTCCTACCGCCGGGCCGCCCTTCCCCCCGGCCAACCACCCCATCGTGGGCGCGTCCGCGGACCCTCGGGGCGGCCAACCCCTTTGCCCTGCCCTTCCGCGGCCTTGTACCGTACTCTCGGATTGGTCGCAGCCCTCCCGGCTGTGCCATCATTTCCCCACGCGCCCGCTCACCCGGGAACGTGATCAGGAGGCGTCGCCTAGTCCGGTCTATGGCGCCGCACTGCTAATGCGGTTTGGGTCTTACCGCCCATCGAGGGTTCAAATCCCTCCGCCTCCGCCACCTCTCCGGAGCCCCGCCGTCCCCACGGCCGGGGCTCCGCCCCTTTTCCCGGGCCCCCGTCCCCCGGGACGTCCTCCTCCCCCGGGCACCCTTCCCCCGGCCCCGCCGGTCCGCCCCCACCGCACCCCTCACCGCCCCCGTTTCCCCAGCTCACTGCCCCTCCCCCCTATCGATTTCACCTCCCGCGCCCCCTCATGTAATGTTGTTCTCGCAACGCCGACCGGCCCACAAGGCCGGGAAGCCACCCGCACTCGTAGCTCAACGGATAGAGCATCTGACTACGGATCAGAAGGTTGCAGGTTCGAATCCTGCCGAGTGCACAGCGAGCCGAGGGCCCCGGAGTGATCCGGGGCCCTCGGTGCGTTCGGCGTGGTGCGGCCGGGGGTGCCGGTCGGCTCCCCCCCGGGGGGACCGGTCGGGGGGTGGGGCGTTCAGGGGACTGGCGGGGCGGCTTCGCCGGGGTGCCGTTCGTGGTCGTGTCCGGGTGTTCCCGGCAGGGCATCGGCACCCGCATCCGCGTCGGTAGGGCCGGCGCGGGGGCGGAAGAGATCGGCGCCGTGGGGCGTTGGAGGTGTGCGTTCGGGGAGCTCTTGCCTCGGCCGTGCGGCCGGCCCCCGGGCCTGACGTGGCATCAGGGTACGGGGCCGGTCGCTGACCGTGTCCGGACGGCCTCGCGGGTCCGCGCGGGAAGGCGCGCCGGCAGGGTGCGGTGGCGGGACCGGGCGCCTCGTCGGGAGGCGTCCGCGGCGGTTCACACGGGAGAACGGGGTGGTCACATGATGCGGGCGGTGCGGTTCCACGCGTACGGCGGGATCGACGTGCTGCGGGTGGAGGAGGTGCCGCGGCCGGTGCCGGGGCCCGCGCAGGTGCTCGTGGAGGTGCGGGCGGCCGGCATCCAGCCGGGGGAGGCGCACATCCGGTCGGGCGCCCTGCACGACCGCTGGCCGGCCGACTTCCCCTCCGGGCAGGGCAGCGACCTGGCGGGCGTGGTGGTGGAGGTCGGGTCGAGCGCCCGCGGCTTCCGGGTGGGCGACGCGGTCCTCGGCTTCACCCATCGACGGGCCAGCCACGCGCAGTTCGTGGTCGTGGACGACGTGAACGTGGTCGCCCTCCCCGACGGGCTGCCCTGGGAGGTGGCCGGGGCGCTCTACGTCGCCGGCACGACCGCGTACGCCACCGTCTTCGCGGTGGACCCGGGGCCGGGCGACACGGTCGTGGTCTCCGGCGCGGCCGGCGGCGTCGGGTCGCTGGCCGTGCAACTGGCACGGCGGCGCGGGGCCGCGGTGATCGGGCTGGCGAGCGAGCCGAACCACGCCTGGCTGCGGGAGCACGGCGTCCTCCCCGTCGCGTACGGGGACGGCGTGGCCGAACGGGTCCGGCAGGCCGCGGGCGGCGGGATCGACGCGTTCGTCGACACGATCGGCAACGGGTACGTGCGGCTGGCCGTGGAGTTGGGCGTGCGCCCCGAGCGCATCAACACCATCCGCGACTGGCAGGCCGCGACCGAGATCGGTGCGCGGACCTACGGCGAGGGCGCGGCCGCGTCCGCGGTCGTCCTCGGCGAACTCGCCCGGCTCGCCGCGCGCGGGGAGATGGAGGTGCCGATCGCCCGCACCTATCCCCTCGCCCGGGTCCAGGACGCCTTCCGCGAACTGGAGGAGGGCCACACCCACGGCAAGATCGTCCTCCTGCCCTGAGATGGTCCGACGGTCCGAACCGTGTCGCGCGGGCCGGTGCCGGCCCCCTTCGTGCCGGCCGGCGCCGGCCTCCTTCACGCGGGGCCGGTCCCGCGCCCTTCACGCGGGCCGGTCCCACCCCCTTCACGCGGGGCGGCTCCGCCCCCTTCGTGCGGGGCGGCGCCGACCGGTGCGGGCCGGAACGGGTTCAGTGCGGGATCGCCTCGATGATCTCGCGGGCGCCCCGCCCGAGGAGTGCCGCGGCCACGCGGGAGCCGAGAGCGGCGGGGGTGTCGGCCGTTCCCCCGGTGGCCTCGGCGTCCAGCACGGTGGAGCCGTCGGCGGAGAAGACCATGCCGCGCAGGGCGAGCCGGCCGTCGGCGGTCGTGGTGCAGTGGCCCGCGATCGGGCTGTTGCAGTGGCCGCGCAGGTCGTGGAGCATCGCGCGTTCGGCGGTGACCTCCGCCGTGGTCCGCGCGTGGTCGAGCCGGGCGACCAGGCCCGCGGTGTCGGCGTCGTCGGCGCGGCACTCCAGCGCGAGCGCACCGGCGCCGACGGCCGGCAGGATCTGCCCGACCGTGAAGACCTGGCACGCCCGGCCGGTCAGTTCCAGCCGGGCCAGCCCGGAGGAGGCCAGGACCATGGCGTCCGGGCGGGCGGTGTCGACCGGCTTCCGGCCGTCGAGCTTGTCGATGCGGCTGCCGACGGCACCGCGGACCCGGACGATCTCCAGGTCGGGGCGCAGCCGCTGGAGCTGGGCCCTGCGGCGCACGGCCGAGGTCGCCACGACGGCGCCGTGCGGCAGGTCGTCGAGGGTGCGCCGCGCCGAGTCCTCGGGGAACAGGAGGACGTCGCGGACGTCGTCGCGCGGCAGGTGGGCGGCGACGGCCAGGCCCTCGGGCAGCGGGGTGTCGCCGGGAACGTCCTTGACGCAGTGGACGGCCAGGTCGACCTCGCCGCGCTGGAGCATGACGTCGATCTGCTTGACGAACAGGCCCTTCCCGCCGAGCGCGGACAGGTCGCCGTGCCACCGGTCCGCTTCGGTGGTGACGGGCACCAACTCGACCTGGAGGCCGGGGCGTTCCTTGCGCAGCAGGTCCGCCACGAGGTGGGCCTGCGCGAGGGCCATCGGTGAGCTGCGGGTGCCGATCCGTACGGTCGGGGTCTTCATGGGCGGCCGTCCTCTCGTTACGGTTCCCACGGTAGAGGGTCGGCCGGCCCGCCCCGTGCACGGCCCGGGCCGGACACGTGCACGTTGCGAACTCGCCGCGTGGACGGCCTGCTTCCACGCGAAGGCGGGTCCTACGACCCGAGGGACCGGCCCCGCTGCGGGGGCACCCCCGGCGGGTCCGGCGGCGCGCTCCCGTCCGCCTCGTCCGCCTCGTCCGCCTCGCGCGGGGCGCCCCCTTCCGCGGCGCCGACCGGTCCGGGCCGCCCGGTCGAACCCGCCGAACCTGCCGAACCCGCCGGGCCGTTCGCCTCGACCGCGCCGGTCGCGCCACCGCCCTCCCCGACCGTGCCGAGCGCACCGTTCGCCTCGACCGCGCCGATCACCCCCGTGGCCCCGGCCGCGGCCATCCCCGCGGTCGACACGGTGGCGGCCGTACCGGAGACGGCCCCCTCGGCCGTGCCCGCCGCGCTTGCCGTAGCCGCCGTGCCCGCCGTGCCCGCCGCGCCTGCCGTGTCCCCGGCCGGCCCGGCCGTACCCGCCGCCGCCGGCACCCGCACCGGCACCGGTCCCACGAGCTCGGCCCCGGCCACCCCCGGCCCCCGCCGCTGGAGGGACCTGCGCAGCGCCCCCGGCAGCATCGCCGCCACCAGCCCCGACGCCGCCATCCCCAGCAGCCCCACCACGACGGCGATCTTCGTCCCCAGCGACACCTGCGGCAGGACGAACACCGCGATGTCCAGGCCGAAGGAGGCCGCGCTGACCACGGTGAGCGCGGCGGCGACCCGGTTGAGCCGCGCGTCCAGGGCCTCGGCCCGCTCGGAGGCCGCGGCCAGCAGCGAACTGCTCACGTAGCCGAGGAGCTTGTCGGCGCGCTCCTGCGTGTCGTCGAGGCCGATCGTCCGGCGCGCGGCCAGGTAGCTCGCGCGGTGCGCCTGGGAGGACTCCACGCGGTAGCTGTCGAGGTGGTGGAAGTCGGCCCACAGCCCGTCGAGGAACCGGCGGAAGGCGTGCACGTCGGTGCTCGCGGGGTGCGCGTGCGCCAGGTCGCCGAGCACCCAGCGGCCGGCGATGAGCGCGCCGGCGAGCAGCGACTGCTGCGCGACCGCGATGTCGGTCGGCTCGGTCATCGTCAGCAGGTCGGCGAACGGCGCGGTCGGGTCGCGGTCCCAGGCGTAGGTGTACGGCAGCAGGATGCGGCAGCCCGGGCCGGAGGAGACCCCGGGCACGCGGGAGTCCTGCTGCCAGGGCGGGTCCTGGCACACGAAGTGCGCGTTGTAGCGGGCGGAGCGGCGGTCGATCGGCGAGCGGGAGCCGGCCACGGCCAGGTCGGGGCGCAGCGCGATGCTCCGGACCAGGCCGCTGCCGACCGCGGCGGCCAGCACGGCGCTGAGGATCGGGCCGTCGCTCTCGCGGAGGACGCGGTTGACGCCCGCGTCCAGGGCGTCGAGGTCGAGCAGGCTCAGCAGCCGCAGGTCCTGCTCGTGGCGCAGCGCGTAGACCACCAGGACGGTGCCGGCGGTCAGGATGCGGGCGCGGCAGGCGACGACCTCCACGCCGGGCAGCGCGACGGCGGGGCGGACGATGTCGGTCAGGTCCAACTCGACGGTGGTGTCGGGGTTGTAGGCGAGGGAGTCCAGGCTGCCGAGCACCGGCCGGAGTTCGCCGTGGCCGGGCACCGTGAAGGGTGCGAGCGCGGTGGCCGGGGTGCGGTGGTGCAACGGGTAGGCGCGGCACTGGAGGTGCAGCACCCCGGTGCTCACGCGGCCGCTCCGCCCGGGCCGGCGGCGCCGAGCGTTCCCGGGGCTCCCGGGGTGCCGTGCGTGCCCGGGGCACCCTGCGTACCCGGATTGCCCCAGGACACGGCGACGTACTCCGGGATGAGGGCGGCCTCGGGGACCACCACCTCCTCCAGGTAGCGGCGTTGCAGGTCCTCGGGACCCTGGTCGTCCAGCGGGGCGCCCAGCAGCGCGGCCAGTTCGGCGTGCGTGTGGTGGCTCGCCTCCTCCGGGACGGACCGGCTGCGGAACCACGCGCGCTGCTCGGCCAGCACCACGCTGCCCGCCGCCGCCGCGGGCCAGTAGCTCACCGCGGTCACGGCGGTCGTGCCGAAGCGGGCACCCAGCGTCAGCACCGCGCGCGCGTCCTCCGGCGGCAGGTAGAAGACGACACCCTCGACGACGTAGGCCACCGGCCGTCCGGCCGCGACCGCCCGCACCTGCTCGACCACGGCGTCGCGGTCCGCGGCCACGGCCAGGTCGGCGCCGACGTGCCGCACGTCGCGCACCGGCACGGTCCCCTCGGCGGTCAGCTCCGCCGCCCGCAGCCGCTTCGCCTCGGCCATGTGCGGCAGGTCCACCTCGACGGCGACGGGGAAGTCCAGCAGCCAGGGGTACGACGAGAAGCCCGCGCCGCACACCACCAGCACCGTGGCCGGGTCGGCGCGCAGCGCCCGCGCGAGGGTGTCGGCGATGAACCGGCCGCGCAACGAGACCACCAGGTCGTCGTGCGGGTAGACGGCGTCGGCGAACTCCTGCCACAGCGCCTTGACGCCCGGCCGCTCCGCCTCCGGGATCCACGCGGTGGCCAGCCCGTCCTCGGCGAGGTCGGGACGCCGGGCCCTCGACTCGTTGACGAGATACGCCGTCAGTCCGACTCCACCGTGCATCCTGTGACCTGCCCCCGATCGTGACGTGCTCGACGCTGCGTCATCCTGCTTGCCCAGCAGCCGACTTCGCTCCTTCGTACCACCGCCGGGTGGGGCGGACGCAAGGGCGCGGCCGGCCGCCGGGTCCGCCGCGGCCGCTCCGCCCGGGCCGGCCTCGGTCCTCGGTCCGCCGGCCGCGCTCCTCGGTCCTCGGTCCGCCGGCCGCGCTCCTCGGTCCGCCGTCCGCCGGCCGCGGTCCGCGGTCCGCGGCGGAGAGCGGCGGGCCGCGTCCTGTGGTCCGCGGCGCCCCGCCCGTCCTACGCTCGCGGCATGCTGATCTGGATCAACGGCCCGTTCGGCGGGGGCAAGACGCAGACCGCGTACGAGTTGCTCCGGCGGGTGCCGGGGAGCGTGGTCTGCGACCCGGAGCACGTCGGCTTCGGGCTGCACCGGATGCTGCCGCCCGAGCTGCGTGGCGACTTCCAGGACCTGCCGGTGTGGCGCACCGCCGTCCACCAGGTGCTGGCGCGGACACTGGCCGAACGGCCCGGCCCGGTGATCGTGCCGATGACCGTGGTCGAGCCGGCGTACTTCCGCGAGACGGTCGGGCGGCTGCGGGCGGACGGCCACGAGGTGCACCACTTCGCGCTGCTCGCCGAGCGCGCCACCGTCATGCGCCGGCTGCGCGAGCGCGGCCTCGGGCGGGTGCTGCGGCGCGCGGCCGGCAAGGACGCGCCGCCGCGCCGGGAGACCTTCGCGGTACGCCGGCTGGACCTGTGCCTGGAGCGGTTGGCCGGCCCGGACTTCGCCGAGCAGGTGTGGACCGACCGGATCACCGTGCCCCAGGTCGCCGAGCGGCTGGCCGCTTCCGCGGGGCTGGACATCGCCCCCGACACGGACGGGGCGCTGCGGGGCCGGCTGCGCCGGGCGGGCGTCGGCCTGCGGCACGTCCGCTTCGACTGAGCGACCGGCTCCGAGCGGCCCCGGGGCGCCGGTGCGGGAGCCCCAGCAGCCTCCCGACCCCGCGGTTCGACGCGCCGGCCCGCCGCCCCCTGACCCGCCGCCGCCCGCCACCGTCACCCGGCCCGCCACCGTCCCCCGACCCGCCATCGTCCCCCGACCCGCCATCGTCCCCCGCCGTCACCCGATCCGCCGCCGCCCCGAGCCACCGTCGACCTCCCCCTGAGCCGCCCCCGACTCCCGCTCCCTTTTCATCCGGGCTTCATCCGTCCTCATCCAGCCCCCCGGATTCTCAGAGTTTTCACAGAAACGGATTAAGGCTCCTCTCATAGCCCGTGCACAGGGTGTCCCGTATGCCTTCCACCTCTTCGGCGACCACCCGGTCCACCCACGCCGCCTCCCCGACCCACACCGCCCACACCACTGCCGCCCCGGCCCCCGCCGGCGACCTCGCCCGCCCCGACGGCTCCCCGGTCCGCGTCCTCGTCGTGGACGACGAGGCCCCGCTCGCCGACCTGCTCTCCATGGCCCTGCGCTACGAGGGCTGGCAGGTGTGCACCGAGGGCGACGGAGCCGGCGCGCTGCGTTCGGCCCGCGAGAACCGCCCCGACGCGGTGGTGCTCGACGTGATGCTTCCCGACATGGACGGCCTGGAGGTGCTCGCCCGGCTGCGCCGCCAGACCCCCGACGTGCCGGTGCTCTTCCTCACCGCGAAGGACGCGGTCGAGGACCGGATCGCCGGGCTCACCGCCGGTGGCGACGACTACGTGACCAAGCCGTTCAGCCTGGAGGAGGTCGTCGCCCGCCTGCGCGGGCTGCTGCGCCGTTCCGGCGCCGCCGCCGTACGCAACGAGTCCGTGCTCGCCGTCGGCGACCTCGTCCTGAACGAGGACAGCCACGAGGTCAGCCGGGGCGGCGACAACATCCACCTCACCGCGACCGAGTTCGAGCTGCTGCGCTACCTCATGCGCAACCCGCGCCGGGTGCTGAGCAAGGCCCAGATCCTGGACCGGGTCTGGTCGTACGACTTCGGGGGCCAGGCCAACGTGGTCGAGCTGTACATCTCCTACCTGCGCCGCAAGATCGACGCCGGACGCTCGCCGATGATCCACACCCGGCGCGGCGCCGGCTACCTGATCAAGCCCGGCGAACCGGTGTGACCCGGCCCGCCCCGACCGCGGCGCACCCGCACGGCCCGGCCCCGCAGGCCGGACCGGGGCCCGGCGCGGCCGCCGCGGACCCCGGCCACGGCTCCGGCCACAGCCCCGGTTCCGGCTCCAGCCGGTACGACGGCGGCCACCGCGGCCACGCCACCCCCGGCCGCACCGCTGCCGGCCACGCCACCCCCGGTGGCGCCCCGCCCCCGCCGCCGCCCTCCTCCCCGCCCCCGCACACCTCGCCCCCGCGCACCCCGCACACCTCGCGCCGCGCCCGCCGCTGGGCGCCGCGCCGCTGGTCCCTGCGCCGCCGCCTGGTCGCCTCCTGCGTCGCCCTGGTCGCCGTCGTCTGCGCGGTGATCGGCGCGGTGACGATCTTCGCGCTGCACGACTTCCTCTACGGACAGCTCGACTCCAAGGTGCACGACACGGCGGTCCGCGCCGGAGGCCCGCGCCCCGACCAGTCCGGGCTCGGCCAGAACGTCCCCGGCGGCCGCAACGGGCTCGGCCCCACCGGCGGCGCCGCCGACATGCCGCACGGCCTGTCCTTCGTCTTCCTCTCCGGCGGCGGCCAGCCCGGCGAGACGGTCGCCGCGACCGTCAGCTCCGCCGGCACCGTCACCGAGGCCGCGGTCAGCGCCAACAGCCCCAGCACCGGCCAGCTCGTCGCCGACGACCTCACCGCCAAGCAGGCCGCGGTCTTCTCCGGCGTCCCCCGCGACGGCAAACCGCACAGCGTCACCATCCCCGGCCTCGGGGACTACCGGGTCGAGTCGGCCGCCTCCGTCCAGGACGGCGGCACCGTGCTGGTCGGCCTGAGCAGCGAGAGCACCGAGGACACTTTGTCCACCCTGCTGTGGGTCGAGGTCTCGGTCGCCGCCGCCGGACTGGTCGCCGCCGGGCTCGCGGGCGCCGCGCTGATGCGGATCGCCCTGGAACCGCTGCGCCGGGTCGCGGCCACCGCCACCCGGGTCGCCGAACTGCCCCTGCACCGCGGCGAGGTGGCCCCGCTGAGCCGGGTCCCGGAGTCCGACACCGACCCGCGCACCGAGTTCGGCCAGGTCGGCGCCGCGCTCAACCGGATGCTCGGGCACGTCGGTTCGGCGCTGCACGCCCGGCAGGAGAGCGAGACCCGGGTCCGGCGGTTCGTCGCCGACGCCAGCCACGAACTGCGCACCCCGCTCGCCTCCATCCGCGGCTACGCCGAGCTGACCCGCCGCGGCCAGGAGCCGGTCGGCCCCGACACCCGGCACGCGCTCGGCCGGATCGAGTCCGAGGCGGCCCGGATGACCACGCTGGTCGAGGACCTGCTGCTGCTCGCCCGCCTCGACGCGGGCCGCCCGGTCGACCGCACCGAGACCGACCTGTCCCCGCTGGTGGTGGACGCGGTCAGCGACGCCCGCGCGGCCGGCCGCGACCACGACTGGCGGCTGGAGCTGCCGGACGAGCCCGCCACCGTGTACGGCGACGAGCCGCGGTTGCGGCAGGTGCTCGCCAACCTCCTCGCCAACGCCCGCGCGCACACCCCGCCCGGCACGACCGTCACCGCCCGGGTCCGGCGCCGGCCGGCCGACGTGCCGCTGCGCCGGCCCGCGGACGTGGTGCTCCAGGTCGAGGACGACGGCCCCGGCATCCCCGAGAAGCTGCGCCGGCACGTCTTCGAGCGGTTCGCCCGCGGCGACGCCTCCCGCTCCCGCGCGGCGGGCAGCACCGGCCTGGGCCTGGCCATCGTGCACTCGGTGGTCGCGGCGCACGGCGGCACCGTCGACGTGGCCTCGGTGCCCGGCCGTACGGTCTTCACCGTCACGCTGCCGACCGCGCCCGCGGCCGGGGCCGTGCACGCCCTCCCGGTCCCACCGGCACCATCGGACTCATAGGTCTCCCTCAGCCTCAGCACATCGCCGTGACAGGCCGGTTGCCGAGGCTCATGGCATGCGAACCAACCTCGGCAACCTGCCCGCCCGTCGGCACCTGCCGGTCGCGGCCGCAGTACACCCCTCCGACGCCGCGACCCGCCCGACCCCCGGTACCCCAGGGCCCTCCGCGCCCGTCGCCCCCGTGCTCGACGTCGTCGTCCCCGTCTACAACGAGGAGGACGGCCTCGGGCCCGGCGTGCGCCGGCTGCACGCGCACCTCACCGACACCTTCCCGTACCCGTTCCGGATCACCGTCGCGGACAACGCCAGCACCGACCGGACCCCGGCGATCGCGGCGCGGCTCGCCGAGGAACTGCCCGGCGTCGTCTCGGTCCGGCTGGAGGAGAAGGGGCGGGGGCGGGCGCTGCGCACCGTGTGGACCGCCTCGGACGCGCCGGTGCTCGCGTACATGGACGTGGACCTGTCCACCGACCTCAACGCCCTGCTGCCGCTGGTCGCCCCGCTGATCTCCGGCCACTCCGACCTGGCGATCGGCTCGCGGCTCGCGCAGTCCTCGCGGGTGGTGCGCGGCGCCAAGCGGGAGTTCATCTCCCGCGCCTACAACCTGATCCTGCGCGGCTCGCTCGCCGCGCACTTCTCCGACGCGCAGTGCGGCTTCAAGGCGATCCGCTCCGACGTCGCGCAGCGGCTGCTGCCGATGGTCGAGGACAGCAGCTGGTTCTTCGACACGGAGATGCTGGTGCTCGCCGAACGCGCGGGCCTGCGCATCCACGAGGTGCCGGTCGACTGGGTCGACGACCCGAACAGCAGCGTGGACATCGTGCGGACCGCCACCGCCGACCTGCGCGGCGTGTGGCGGGTCGGCCGGGCACTGGCCACCGGGCGGCTCGCGCTCGACCGGCTGCGCCGGCCGTTCGGGGAGGACCCGCGCGACCGCGAACTGCCGGGCGTACCCGCCGGGCTGGCCCGCCAACTGGTCGGGTTCTGCGCGGTCGGCGTGCTGAGCACCGCCGTCTACCTGGTGCTGTACTTCCTCTTCCGCCACGGGCTGGACTCCCAACTCGCCAACGCGCTGGCCCTGCTGCTGTCCGCGCTCGGCAACACCGCCGCCAACCGGCGGCTCACCTTCGGGGTGCGCGGCTCGGCCCGGGCGGTCCGCCACCAGGCCCAGGGGCTCGTGGTGTTCGCCATCGGCCTCGCGCTGACCAGCGGCTCGCTGGCGGCGCTGCACACCGCGGCGCCGCACCCCGCCCACCGGACCGAACTCGCGGTCCTGGTCGCGGCGAACCTCGCCGCCACGGTGCTGCGCTTCCTGCTCTTCCGCGCCTGGCTCTTCCCCGACCGCGCCGATTCCGGGGCCGACTGCGGCGCCGACTGCGGCGCCGATTCCCGGGCCGGCTCCCGTGCGGAGGCCGGCGCCGGCCTCCGCGCAGGGTTCCGCGCCGACGACGCCGGGACCGTCCCCGCCCCCGACGGACCCGCCCTCGCGGCCTTCCAGGGCCGCGACGACCATGACGACCGCGACGACCACGATCTGAGGAGTGCCCGATGACCTCCCCGAGCGACGCACACGCGCTGGACGGCGTGACCGGCCCGCCCGGTCCCGCACCCGGCCCGGTCGCCGCCGACGGCGGCGCGACCCGCGCCGTCGAAGGACCGGCCGCCCAGACGTCCGCCGTCGCGGTATCGCGCGGCGACCGGCAGCCGGACACCGGGGGCCCCGCCACCGAGCCGCCGGCCGGCGGCGGGCGGAGCCTGCCGCACCGCGTCTGGCGCGGCCGCCCGGAGGACCCGACGTGGGTCCGCCCCGCGTTCCTCGGCCTGCTCGTGGCCACGCTGGTGCTCTACCTGTACGACCTGGGCGCCTCCGGGTACGCCAACTCCTTCTACTCCGCCGCCGTCCAGGCCGGCAGCCAGAGCTGGAAGGCGTTCTTCTTCGGGTCCTCCGACGCCGCGAACTCGATCACCGTCGACAAGCCGCCGGCCGCGCTGTGGCCGATGGCCCTGTCGGTGCGGCTGTTCGGCCTCGGCTCCTGGCAGATCCTCGTGCCCGAGGCGCTGATGGGCGTCGGCACCGTCGGCGTGCTGTACGCGGCCGTACGGCGCCGCTTCGGACCCGGCGCGGGTCTGACCGCGGGCGCGGTGCTCGCCGTGACCCCGGTCGCGGCGCTGATGTTCCGCTTCAACAACCCCGACGCGCTGCTCGCGCTGCTCATGGTCACCGCGGTCTACTGCGTGCTGCGCGCCGTCGAGGACGCCCGCACCAAGTGGCTGCTGATCGCCGGAGCGGTCTTCGGCCTCGCGTTCCTGACCAAGACCCTCCAGGCGTGGCTGATCCTGCCGCCGCTCGCCGTGGTCTACGCGGTCTGCGCGCCGACCCCGCTGCGCCGCCGGCTGCTCCAGATCCTGTACGCCGCCGTCGCGATGGTGGTCGCGGGCGGCTGGTGGGTCACGATCGTCGAGCTGTGGCCGAAGTCCTCGCGCCCGTACATCGGCGGCTCCCAGGACAACAGCTTCCTGTCGCTGACCTTCGGCTACAACGGCTTCGGCCGGATCACCGGCAACGAGACCGGCAGCGTCGGCGGCGGCGGGGGACCGGGCGGCAACAGCGGCGGCATGTGGGGCGCCACCGGCATCGGCCGGCTCTTCAACTCGGAGATGGGCGGGCAGATCGCCTGGCTGCTGCCGGCCGCCTTCGTGGCGCTGGTCGCGGGCCTGTGGATCACCCGCAGGGCCCGCCGCACCTCGGCGACCCGGGCGGCGTTTCTGCTCTGGGGCGGCGCGCTGCTGATGACGTTCGTGACGTTCAGCTACATGTCCGGCATCTTCCACCAGTACTACAACATCGCCCTCGCGCCCTACATCGCGGCGCTGGTCGGCATGGGCGCCTCCCTGCTGTGGCAGCGCCGCACCCACATCGCGGCCGCATCGGTCATGGCGCTCACCGTCGCCGGCACGGCCGTGTGGGCGTACACCCTGCTGCACCGCAGCCCCGACTGGCATCCGTGGCTGCGCGTCGCGATCGTCGTCGCCGGAGCGGTGGCCGCGCTGGCGCTGCTCGCGGGCGCGCTGCCGGGGATGGCGGCCGCTCGCGCCGGCGCCCGGCTGACCGTGGTGACCGCGGTGGTCGGCCTCGCCGCGGTCCTGGGCGGACCGGTGGCCTACACCCTCGACACCGTAAGCACCCCGCACGAGGGGTCCATCGTGACCGCCGGGCCCGCGGTGCAGGGCGGCGGCGGGTTCCCCGGCGGCGGTGGCGGCGGCCGGGGCGGCTTCCCGGGCGGTGGCCAGGGCCGGACCGGCGGCACCCCGCCGACCGGCACCTTCCCCGGCAACGGGAACGGCGGCGGCAACGGTACGGGGAACGGCACCGGCACCGGCGGATTCGGCGGCGGGTTCGGGCAGATGCCCGGACAGGGCCAGGCCCAGGGGCAGGGGCAGACGCCCGGACAGGGCGGACAGGGCGGACAGGGCCAGGCCCAGGGCGGGAACGGCTTCCCCGGCGGCGCCGGCGGCGAGGGCGGAGCGGGTGGCATGGGCGGCCTGCTCGACGGCGCCCAGGTCAGCTCCGCGATGAAGGCCCTGCTGCTGAAGGACGCCGGCGACTACACCTGGGTGGCGGCCGCGATCGGCTCGCAGAACCAGGCGAGCTACCAGTTGGCGACCCAGCAGCCGGTGATGTCGGTCGGCGGCTTCAACGGCAGCGACCCGTCACCGACGCTGGCGCAGTTCGAGAAGTACGTGTCCGAGGGCCGGATCCACTACTTCATCGGCGGCGGCGGGTTCGGCGGCGGTTCGATGGGCGGCAGCAGCACGCCCACCGAGATCAGCTCCTGGGTCACGTCGCACTTCACCGCGAAGACCGTGGGCGGCACCACCGTCTACGACCTCACGGCGCCGAAGTCGTCGTAACCCCCGTCCGGTCGGGCCGCGGGAGCGAGCCCGCCGTCCGCGGCCCGCGGACCGGTCCTGCCGGTCCGCGGGCCGCCGCATGTCCGGGAGCCGCACGGGGGCGAGGGGGCGGGAGGCGGCGGCGCCCAGGCGTGGCGGTACCCGGAAAGGCGGTACGGGTGAGGCGGTGCCCAGGGTGCGGCGGTACTCAGGCGAGGCGCGCGGGGAAGCCTCCGGTGGCGATCGGGCCCCAGCGCTCCGGGGTGATCCGGATCAGGGACTTGCCCTGCCGGAGCATCGCCTCGCGGTACTCCGCCCAGTCCGGGTGCTCGCCGGAGATGTTCCGGAAGTACTCCACGAGGGGTTCGACGGACTCCGGCGCGTCCAGCACCTCGGCGCGGCCGTCGACCTGCACCCACGCGTCGTTGAAGGAGTCGGACAGCACGATCACGCTGACCCGGGGGTCGCGCCTGGCGTTGCGGGTCTTCGCCCGCTCGGGGTAGGTCGACACCACGATCCGCCCCGAGTCGTCCACCCCGCAGGTGAGCGGCGAGCCCTGCGGGCGGCCGTCCGCGCGGGTGGTGAGCAGGATCGCGTGGTGGCGCGGCCGGATGAACTCCAGCAGTTCGTCCAGGCCGACATGGGTGTTGGTGGCGATGTTGGGAGCCATGCCCGCACCCTACGCCGGAGCGCCGGGCCCGAGCTGGAGGCCGTACGGGTGCCAGGGGCCCTGCGAGCGCCGGGGACTGACGAGCGCCGGGGCGCACCGCGCGCGGGGCCGTGCCCGCCGCGGATGCCGCCTCGGCCGCGGGGCGGACCCGCGGCCGGTGTGGGGGTCCCGGCGGGCGGCCTCGGCCGTCCCCTGCTCCGGCCGCCGCCAGGACCCGTGACCCGTGCCGGACGACCCGACCTCTCCGCTGCGGGTACGTGCCGTCCGACCGGGAGTCGCACGCTCCCACGCGACCTCGCGCCCGCGCAGGTGATTGCCTGGAGCAACCGTAGGGACAGATGGTTGCACTGCGCAAGTGCTGGGGCCGGTGAGGGGGAGCACAGGGGCGCGCGGCGCGGCGCCGCCCGCCCCCTGCCGTCGGCTCAGGACGCGGCGGCGGTCAGCGCCGCCACCTCCTGCTCGGTCAGCTCCAGTTCGGCCACCGCGGTCAGCGAGGGCACCTGCTCCACCGTCCGCGCGCTGGCGATCGGCGCCACCACCGTCGGCTGCGCGGCCAGCCAGGCCAGCGCGACCGTGGCGACCTCGGCGCCGTGGGAGGCGGCCACCTCGTCGAGCGCCGCGAGGACCTTCGGACCGGAGGGCGTGTCGAGGAAGCCGGCGGCCCGCGCGGCCCGCGGGCTGTCCACCTGGGTGCCGGGGCGGTACTTGCCGGTGAGGAAGCCGGAGGCGAGGCCGTAGTAGGGCGCGGTGGACACGCCGCGGGCCGCCACGAGGTCCGCGAGCGGCCCCTCGAACTCCTCGCGCTCGACCAGGTTGTACTTGGGCTGGATGATCTCGTACCGCGCCAGGCCCTCGCGCTCGGAGAAGTCCAGGGAGGCGGCCAGCCGCTCGGTGGAGATGTTGGAGGCGCCGATCGCCCGGACCTTGCCCTCCTGCACCAGGGCGTCCAGCGCGGTGATGATCTCCTCGACGGGCACGTCGGTGTCGTTGCGGTGCGTGTAGTACAGGTCGATGTGGTCCACGCCGAGCCGGCGCAGCGACGCCTCGGCGCCCTTCTTGATCGTGTCGGCCCGCAGCCCCTTGTGGTCGGGGTGCATGCCGACCTTCGTGGCGATCACCACGTCGTCGCGGCGGCCGCGGCGGGCCAGCCAGGCGCCGAGGATGGTCTCCGACTCGCCGCCGGAGTTGCCCGGCACCCAGGCCGAGTACACGTCCGCGGTGTCGATGAAGTCGCCCCCGTGCCCGGTGAAGGCGTCGAGCACGGCGAAGGACTGTGCCTCGTCGGCCGTCCAGCCGAAGACATTGCCGCCGAGGGAGAGGGGGAAGACGTCGAGCGCTGAGTTGCCGATGCGTGCCATGTGGCACCAGAACAACCGGGGGGTGCGGGTTATTCCACGGACACGCTAGGGTCTGGCGGCATGTCGAACTCCTCGCCGAACCCTGAGAACAACTACGACCCGGCCGGCAGCACCCAGATGTTCCGCGCCTTCGTCGACGAGCAGCCGCCGCCCGCGCAGGTGCAGCAGGCCCAGAGCCGCAGCCGGGCGGGCCTGATCATCGGTGTCGTCGTGGTGCTGGTGGTGATCGTGGGAGTGGTCGCGCTCGCGATGAAGTAACGGCGACCACTCCCCTTCTCCGCCTCCGGCCCCCTGGTCGGCCTTCCTCCTCGCTCCCTGCGCGGACGGCCTCGTTCCTCGGCCGGCCACTCCGGGAGCTCGCTCGTCACGCCTCAGAGGTCAGCCCGATGCGGAGCTGGGCCAGGGTCCGGGTGAGCAACCGGGAGACGTGCATCTGGGAGATGCCGACCTCCTCGCCGATCTGCGACTGCGTCATGTTCGCGAAGAACCGCAGCATGATGATCTGGCGCTCCCGCGGGGGCAGTTGGGCCAGCAGGGGCTTCAGCGACTCGCGGTACTCCACGCCTTCGAGGGCGCTGTCCTCGTATCCCAGCCGGTCGGCCAGGGTGCCCTCGCCGCCGTCGTCCTCGGGCGGCGGGGAGTCCAGCGAGCTGGCGGTGTAGGCGTTGCCCACCGCCAGGCCGTCGACCACGTCCTCCTCGGAGACGCCGAGGCAGCCGGCCAGTTCGGCGACGGTCGGAGAGCGGTCCAGCTTCTGGGACAGCTCGTCGCTCGCCTTGGTCAGCGCCAGCCGCAGCTCCTGGAGCCGCCGCGGCACCCGCACCGACCACGAGGTGTCGCGGAAGAAGCGCTTCACCTCGCCGACGATGGTCGGCATCGCGAAGGTCGGGAACTCCACGCCGCGCTCGCAGTCGAACCGGTCGATCGCCTTGATCAGGCCGATCGTGCCGACCTGGACGATGTCCTCCATCGGCTCGTTGCGGCTGCGGAAACGGGCGGCGGCGTACCGCACCAGCGGGAGGTTCAGCTCGATGAGCGTGTCGCGGACGTAGGTGCGGTCCGGGCTGTCGACGGGAAGCTCCGCCAGCCGCAGGAAGAGCGAACGGGACAGCGTGCGGGTGTCGATGGCATCGCTGTGCACAGCGTCATGCGGTGCGTCAGCGTCGGTTGCGTCGGTACGAAGCACCTTGGGACTGCCCAACTGTACGGACATGCCACCCCCTTGAGGTCGCGGACGGGCGTCGCGAGCGACGGTTGTTCCTCCACTGGAATACCGGAGGACCGGCCGTCACAAACGCGCTATCCGCAGAATGTCACATGTCGGCAACACGCTGTAGCGTCATGTCGACTTATCTGTGCAGGTGGCTTGATCCCGTTGGGTTACGCTTCGAGCTGGTTTGCGGATCTGAGTCGGGCGAAGCTGCGCGACAGCAACCGGGACACGTGCATCTGGGAAACGCCCAGCTCGGCGCTGATCTGGGACTGCGTCAGGTTGCCGAAGTAGCGCAGCAGCAGGATGCGCCGCTCGCGCTCCGGCAGTTGCACCAGGAGGTGGCGGACCAGATCGCGGTGCTCGACGCCGTTGAGCGCCGGGTCCTCGTAGCCGAGCCGGTCCAGCAGCCCGGGGGCGCCGTCGCCCTCCTGGGCGGCCTCCAGCGAGGTGGCGTGGTAGGCGCGGCCGGCCTCCAGGCAGGCCAGCACCTCGTCCTCGGACAGCCGCAGCCGCTCGGCGATCTCCGCGGTCGTCGGCGAGCGGCCGTGCAGCACCGTCAGGTCCTCGATGGCGCCGCTGACCTGCACCCACAGCTCGTGCAGCCGGCGCGGCACGTGCACGGTGCGCACGTTGTCGCGGAAGTAGCGCTTGATCTCGCCGACCACCGTGGGCATCGCGAAGGTCGGGAACTGCACCCCCCGCTCCGGGTCGAAGCGGTCGATCGCGTTGATCAGGCCGATCGTGCCGACCTGGACCACGTCCTCCATCGGCTCGTTGCGGCTGCGGAAGCGCGCCGCGGCGTACCGCACCAGCGGCAGGTTCACCTCGATCAGCGCGGCCCGCACCCGGGCGTGCTCGGGTGTGCCCGGCTCCAGCCGCGCGATCTCCTCGAAGAGCACCTGGGTCAGCGCGCGTGCGTCGGCCGCGTTGCTGTTCGGCGTCCGCGTCCTCGCACGCGGATACGTCGTCGCCGGCGTTGACGCCGTACGGGCCGATACCGGCACACCACACCCCTTGTCGGTCCACTCCGGTTCGCTTGCGACGGCACCATCCGGCGAACGTCCGTCGAAACGTCGGGCAAAGCGGTCATAGCATCACAATTCATGTGTGCTTTGTGCAAGCACCGCATATTGCCGTGTTGTACGAACGGGCCGGGCGCGCGCCGGCACGACGAAGCCCCCCGCCGCGGACGGCGAGGGGCTCCGGGCCGGCGGCCGGGGGGCCGTGGCGAACGGGCGTGCGATCAGACCGGGTAGTCGGCGATGACCCAGGTGGCGAACTGCGACCACAGCGCGACCGCGGCCTGGTGCGCGGGGTGTTCGAGGTAGCGCGTCAGCGCGTCGGCGTCCGCGACGGAGGAGTTGATGGCGAAGTCGTAGGCGATCGGCCGGTCCGTCACGTTCCAGCCGCACTCCCAGTCCGCCACCTCCGGGATGAGCGCGCCGAGTTCGGCGAACACCCGGCCGCCCTCGACCACGCGCGCGTCGTCGCGTTCGACGCCCTCGTTCAGCTTGAACAGCACCAGGTGCCGGATCATCGCCACTCCTCGTCTTGCCCGCGGCCTCAGTTGGCCAGGTCGTGCATGAACTGCCCCAAGCTCTTGGCGGCGTTCGAGATCCCGACGAACCCCACCTGTACGAGATCGGCCGCCCGAGCCGGCTGGTCGATGATCGTGTAGAGCACGAAGATCACCAGCACGATGGTGGCGATCCTCCTCGCCTGCGCCATGCTCTTTGGCCTCCCCGGCAGCGACTCGGCCCGGCGGTCGCACCTGTGCAACCGCCGGATTCTATCCGTCGAACGGAGTAACCAGACGATCGGACAGCATCATCATCCGTAAAAACGATGATGATTGCGAGGCTTTCCCGGCGGTGGGCGGCGGGGCGGTCGGCGCGCCCGGTGGCGGCCGCGGGGGACGGGAACCGGGACGGGCACGGCGAGGGGCCCGACCGAACAACGGTCGGGCCCCTCGTCCTTGCAGCTCATGGCGGTAGCGGTGGGATTTGAACCCACGGAGGAGTTGCCCCCTCACACGCTTTCGAGGCGTGCTCCTTAGGCCGCTCGGACACGCTACCGAGAGAGAGCTTAGCCCACCGGGGGCCGTGGTCAGAAATCCCGGGGGCGGAAGAAGCGGGAGAGGAGGGTCGCGCTCGGTGCGGGCAGCACCTCGGCGATCACCTCGGGGCGGTGGTTGAGGCGGCGGTCGCGGACCAGGTCCCACAGGGAGCCGGCCGCGCCCGCCTTCGGATCGGCCGCGCCGTAGACCACCCGCGCCAGCCGGGACAGCACGATGGCGCCGGCGCACATGGTGCACGGCTCCAGCGTCACCGCCAGGGTGCAGCCGGTCAGCCGCCAGCCGCCCAGCGCGGCGGCGGCGCGCCGGATGGCCAGCACCTCCGCGTGGGCGGTCGGATCGCCGGTCGCCTCGCGCTCGTTGCGGGCACGGGAGAGCACCGACCCGTCGGGGGCCAGCACGACCGCGCCCACCGGTACGTCACCGGTGAGCGGGGCGTGCTCGGCCTCCGCCAGGGCGATCCGCATCGCGGGCACCCACGGGTCGCGCAGGACGTCGGGTCCGGCGCCGGCACCGGGATCGGGGTCGGTCAGCGGACGGCCTCCAGCACGTCGGCCGCGCCCAGGGCGTCGGCGATCTCGCCCAGTGCCTCACCGGTCAGGGCGCCGTCGCCGCTCAGCGCGAGCAGGTCGGCGGCGCTCATGCCCAGGTCGGCCAGCAGGCCGGTCTCGCCGAGCGGGCCGGTCGGCACATGGTCCTCCGCGAGGCCGGCCACGGCCTCCTCGTCGGTGTCGTCGGTGTCGCCGTCCTCGGTGCCGTCGAGGTCGACGAGGTCGTCGAGGTCGTCCGCGTTCCCCGGGTCGCGGCCCAGCACCTCGTCGGTGAGCAGGATCTCCCCGTACGAGCTGCGGGCGGCGGCGGCCGCGTCCGACACGTAGATCCTTGGGTCGTCCTCACCGTCGACGCGGATGACGCCGAACCAGGCGTCCTCCTGCTCGATGAAGACCAGGACCGTCTCCTCCTCCTCGCCTGCCGTACGAGCCAGTTCGCTCAGATCGGCGAGGGTTTCCACATCGTCGAGATCGGGTTCGCTCGCTTGCCAACCGTCCTCGGTGCGCGCGAGCAGTGCGGCGAAGTACACCGTGACTCTCCCACAGGTCTCGGGCCGTCCGGAACGGGTGGGCCCACCTTGCGGTTCATGAGGGTTTCATGACGGTCCCACCCACTCGGCATCGTGGCAGAAACACGGCCGTTGCGAGAGGTCTTCGCCACCGCGACGTGCCAGGACTTGGTCACTTCTCCGGAAAACCGCGATGTTGGCGGACCCCCGACCGGCCCCACGGCCACCCGACCGCTCGCCGTGGTGACGTTGCGCACATCGCGGGGGCCTCTCCCGGCCGGCGCCCGCGAGCGCCCAACGGGTCACCAGCGGAAGGTGCGCATCCGCATCTGCTGGCGCATCCGGGCGGCCCGCGCCCGCCGGGGCCGGACCCGGTCGCGCAGTTCCCTCGCCTCGTCCAGCTCGCGCAGGAACGCGGCCCGTTTGTGCCGCCGTTCCTGCTCCCGGTCGCGCTGGGTCGAGGCCGAGGCCGAGGCCGAAGCCGTAGCCGAGGCCGTAGTCCGCTCGCCGCGTCCGCCGCCGCTGCCGCGGCCCGTCGTGTCCGGCATGTGCCACCGTCCCCGCGTCTGTGTCGCGATTCCTCCGGAACCTTCCCCCGAAGGTGCGGTTTACCCGTCCCCGCCCGCAGAGGGCGCGGGTGACGGAGGCGGGGTGCACGGCGGGGCCGCCGGATACAGTCCTCCCATGCGTCTCCACGTTGTCGACCACCCGCTGGTCGCGCACAAGCTCACCGCCCTGCGCGACCAGCGCACCGACTCGCCCACCTTCCGCCGGCTCGCCGACGAACTCGTCACGCTGCTCGCCTACGAGGCGACCCGTGACGTGCGCACCGAGCAGGTCGACATCGTGACACCGGTCGCGCGGACCACGGGCGTGCGGCTGTCCTACCCCCGGCCGCTCGTGGTGCCGATCCTGCGCGCCGGGCTGGGCATGCTCGACGGCATGGTCCGGCTGCTGCCCACCGCCGAGGTCGGCTTCCTCGGCATGGTCCGCGACGAGGACACGCTCCAGGCCAGGACGTACGCCACCCGCATGCCCGAGGACCTCTCCGGCCGCCAGGTGTACGTGGTGGACCCCATGCTGGCCACCGGCGGCACCCTGGTCGCGGCGATACGGCTGCTCATCGCCCGCGGGGCCGACGACGTCACCGCCCTCTGCCTGCTCGCCGCCCCCGAGGGCGTCGAGGTGATGGAGCGTGAACTCGCGGGCAAGCCCGTCACCGTCGTGACCGCCGCGGTCGACGAGCGGCTGAACGAGCAGGGCTTCATCGTCCCCGGCCTCGGCGACGCCGGCGACCGCCTCTACGGCACGGTCGGCTAGGGCCGGTCCGGCAGGATCCGCCGGACCGGCCCCAGCCGCCGGGAGGGGCGGCTCAGTCCTGGGGCGCGCAGCTCTGCTTGGGAGCCGGGGGGTTGGCCGCGGTGACCCGGGCCTCCGCCGCCTGGGTCGGAGTCGCCAGCTTCGCGAAGGCGTTGCCGATGAGCACGTCGACCGTACTGCCCTTGCGCTTGGGGTCGATCGTGACGGTGGAGCCGACCACCTGGGTGCCCGCCTCGCGGGCGGCCGCCTCCCCGCCGGGCCCGGAGATGATCAGCGCGGACTGCGCGACCTTCGCGTTGTACGGGTCGGGCGCGTTCCCGAACTTCGCCACCTTGAAGCCGCGCGCGGCGAGCTGGTCGGCGGTGGTCTTCGCGAGCCCGCCGCGGGTGGTCGCGTTGAGGACGTTCATCGTGACGTGCGCCGGCTGCGGCAGGGCCAGTGGCTTGGAGGCCACCGGACTGGCCGAGGGCGAGCAGGACGGACGGCTCGGCGCGGCCCGTGCGGTGCTCTTGCCGCCGTCACCGCCGAAGACGTGGAAGAGCTGCACGGCCCCCCAGCCGAAGAGGCCGAGGACGACCACCGCGGCGACCAGGACGGCCACGAACCGGCCGCGCCGCTTGGGCGGGCGCATTCGCGGATAGGCGTTTCCCGTGACCCGGTACTTCCCGCCCATCCCGGAGGGGGTCAGCATGCTCATGAGCGCAGCGTAAGCGGATTGTCAGTCCATCTCCAGGACCCGGGCGTGGAGCACTTGGCGCTGTTGCAGCGCCGCGCGCACCGCCCGGTGCAGGCCGTCCTCCAGGTAGAGGTCGCCCTGCCACTTCACGACGTGGGCGAAGAGGTCGCCGTAGAAGGTGGAGTCCTCCGCCAGGAGCGTCTCCAGGTCGAGCTGTCCCTTGGTGGTCACCAACTGGTCCAGCCGCACGGGACGGGGGGCGACGTCCGCCCACTCACGCGTGCTGACCCGGCCGTGGTCCGGGTACGGCCGCCCGTTTCCGATGCGCTTGAAGATCACACGGAAAGCCTACCGGCCCCGCTCGTCCGGGCGCAGCCTCGACGCAGGGATGGCGTCCGGCCGCGGCATGAGTTTTTGTTTTCCAGGTAAAACACTTGGTAAGTTTGTCGTATGAGCAAAACCGTCCTCCCTCCGCACGGGCCGCGCCGGCTGCCCACCGCCGGGGTGCTGCGGCTGGGTCGGACGTCGGACATCTGGTTCAAGCCGGCGGTCAGCGCGGTCGTCGCCTCGGCCGTCCCCAACGTGATCCTGCTCTGCCTGGACCGGCTTGACCTGGCGGTGTACACCATGGCCGGCTCGCTCTGCGCGACCTACGCGCACAACCGGCCGTACGCCAACCGGGCCAGGACCATGGTCGGCGTCATCATCGGCATGGTCGCGGGGCTCGCCACGGCCCTCGTCACGTCCTCCCTCGTGGACGGCACCATGGCGCTGATCACCGTCGGCGCGCTGCTCGCCGCGGTGCAGAAACTGCTCTGCGACGCCACCAGGATCGGCCCGCCCGCACACGTGATCTTCACGTTCATCAGCTCGGCGGCCCTGTTCGTGCCCCAGCGGATCGGCCAGGTGCCGGGTCACCTCGCCCTCACCCTGGGCGCGGCGGCCCTCGCCTACCTGGTGAGCATGGCGCCCGGGCTGTTCCGCCCGCAGGGCCCCGAGCGGCGCGCGGTCCGCGGCGCGCTGCGGGCCACCGCCCGCTACGCCGGGCTGCCGGCCGGGGACCCCGAGACCGGGCCCGCCCGCGACGCCGCGGCCGCCGCCATCCAGATCGGCTGGCAGAACCTGCTGCTCAGCGGGCGGCGCACCGAGGACCGGCGGGCCCTGGAGCGCCTGCTGATCCGGGCCGAGATCGTCCTCGCCAGCCCGACCGCGCCCGACGCCGGCCTGCTCGCCGGATGGGCCGACCGGCTGCGCGGCACCGGACCGGTCCCGCGGCCGGCCGACCCGGGCGGCGACACCGACCTGCTCGGCGTCGAGGTGGAGCACGCCTTCCCCGGGCCGTCCCTGCTGCGCCGGATGCGCCCGGGCGGCCTGCTCCTGCCGGTCGCCGTCCGCACCTTCGCCGGCTGCGCGCTGGCCGGCTACGTCTCGTTCGGCCTCGGCGTCGGGCGTCCCTACTGGGCCATCGTCACCGCGGCCGCCGTCTCCCAGGCCAACGTCAGCCAGTCCTGGCGGCGCAGCATCCAGCGGGTGGTCGGCAACGTGGTCGGCGTGCTGGTCTTCGTGGCGGTCACCCCGCTGACCGACACCGGCAGCACCGCCCTGGTGCTGGTCGCCCTGGCGTTCAACTTCGCGGCCGAGGCGTTCATGCCCCGCAACTACTGGCTGGGCAGCATCTGCGTGACCCCGATGGCCCTGCTGATCGTGGAGTTCGCCCGGCCCCAGTCGGCCGGTGTGCTGCTCACCGACCGGGTGGTGGACACCCTGGTCGGCGCCGTCGTCGGGATGCTGGCCGCGATGGCGGTGGTCACCCGCCGCCCCGGCCGGATCCTGGCGGTGGCGCTGAGCGGTGCCCGCGCCGCCCAGCAGGACGCGCGGCGCGTGCTCGCCGACCCGCAGCCCGACCCGGCCAGGCTGGAGGCCGCCAGGCGGCGGCTGACCTTCGCGCTGGTCGAACTGCGCGAGGTACGGGACATCGCGGCCGGCGAGTGGTGGCAGGCCCCGCTGCCCGAGCAGGACGTGCTGGCCGTCCAGCGCGGCGGACACCGTACGCTCGCCGAGACGGTGCGCGCCCAGGGGCTCGGGAACGGCGGCACCGCGGCGGACACCGGAGGGGGCGCGGCGGCATGACGGCAGCGGGCGACGGCGGAGCGGCCGGGGACGCGGTGGCGGGGGACACGGTGGCCGGGGTGGTCCGCCAGTGGCGGGCCGTCCGGCCCGACCTGGACACCGGCCCGATCGAGGTCATCGGCCGGATCAACCGCTGCGCGGCCCTGCTCCAGCACGCGGAGGACGCCCCGCTGCGCCGGGCCGGCCTGACCCGTGCCGAGTTCGACCTGCTCAGCGCCCTGCGGCGGACCGGTCACGAGCTGACCCCCGGCGAGCTGGCCCGGGAGACCTTCTCCTCGGGCGCGGCCGTGACCAAGCGGCTGAAGCTGCTGGTGGAGCGCGGCTGGGTGGACCGCCGCAGCGACACCCGGGACCGCAGGGTCGCCCGGGTGCGGCTCACCCGCGGCGGCCGGGAGCTGATCGACACGGTCATGCCCGAGCAGTTGCGGTACGAGACCGCCGCGCTCTCCGGCCTGCCGGACGGCGACCGGCGGCAGGTCGCGACCCTCCTCGCCGAACTGCTGGTCCAGCTCGAAGGACGGCTCGGGCTGCCCCGCGCCTGACCCGCCCCGCCGCCCCGCCCCCCGACCGGGCCCGCTTTCCACTCCCCGCCTGATCCGTGGCCCCGTCCGCCCCGCCCCGCGCCCGAATCGCCGATCGGCCGACCTGCGGGCAGGGTGGACGTACGACCCGCAGGAGGGACCAGCCATGCAGCCCGACGGTCCGGCGCCCGGCAGCCCCGTGTGGCAGGCGCTGCTGGAGGGCACGCAGGCCGGGGTCGCGCTGCTCGGCCCCGACCTGCGGTACCTGTACGTGAACCCGGCGCTGGCCCGGATGAACGGCGTCGAGGTCGAGGCGCACGCCGGGCGGCGGATCGCGGACATCGTGCCCGGGGTCGACATCGACGAGGAGCTGTTCCGGCAGGTGCTGGCCGACGGCCGGCCGCGCGAGCTGACCTCCAGCGGGCAGACCCGGGCGGGTTCCGCCCACGCCCGGCGGCACTGGCGCGGCTGCTGCCACCGGGTCACGGACACCGGCGGCCGGGTCCTGGGCGTCGGCCTGGTGCTGCTGGAGGTGAGCGAGGACCAGGAGACGCGGCGGGAACTGGAACGGACCAGGGAGCGGCTGCTCGTCCTGGACGCGGCGGCGATGCGGATCGGCTCCACCCTGGAGATGGAGCCGACCTGCCAGGAGTTGGCGGACCTGCTGGTCGAGGTGCTGGCGGACGCCGCGATGGTGGAGGTGCTCTCCAGCGGCGAGCAGGACGGCCACCGCCCGCCGCCCGACGGCACCGTCCGGCTGCGCCGCTCCGCCCTCAGCGCCGGCCCGTCGCTGCGCGCGGTCGCGGCGGGCCTGGGCGAGCCGGGCGAGTACCTCGACTGCCAGCCCGGCTCGGCGATCCCGCGCTGCCTCCGCACGGGCCGGCCGATCGTGCTGAACCTGCTGTCCGACGACGAGATGAGCCGGTCCGCGCCGAGCACCGGACACGTGCCGTTCTACCGCTCGGCCGGCATCCACTCCGGCCTGATCGTGCCGCTGGCCGCGCGCGGCGAGCAGATCGGCACGGTCTCGATGGTCAGGGCGGGGGCGTCGCCCGCCTTCGACGAGGAGGACGTCGCCGTCGCCCGCGCGCTGGCCGAGCGGGCCGCGATCAGCCTGGACAACGCCCGCCGCTACACCCGCGAGCACGGCATCGCGGTGGAGTTGCAGCGTGCGCTGCTGGCCGTGCCCGGCGCCCCGAACCCGCGGGTCGACACCGCCACCCGCTACCTGCCGGCCGGCGCCGACGATTTGGTCGGCGGCGACTGGTTCGACACGCTCGCGCTGCCCGGCGGGCTGACGCTGCTGGCGATGGGGGACGTGATGGGCCACGGCGTCGGCGCCGCGGTCGAGATGAGCCACTACCGCTCCATGCTGCGGGTCGGCGCCGGTGAGGGCGACGCGCCGGACCGGGTGCTGCGCCGGATCGACCGGCTGCTCGCGGCCGGCGGCGTGGAGCGGCCCGCGACCTGCCTGCTGGGCATCGCCGACCCGCTGCGCGGCGCCGCCTGGTTCTCCAGCGCCGGCCACCTGCCGCCCGCCCTGGTCGCCCCCGACGGCCGCGTGTCGCTGCTCGACGTGCCGCCCGGCCCGCCGCTGGGCGCGGACCTCGGCGGACGGTACGAGACGGTGTACCAGCCCTGGCCGCCCGGGCACACCCTGCTGCTGTACACCGACGGGCTGGTGGAGCGGCGGGGCGAGGACATCGACACGTCGCTGGCACGGCTGGCCGGGCTGCGGCTCCCGCCCGAGGGCGCCCCGTCGGCGGAGGGGGCCGTGCCGGCGCGCGCGGGAGGAGGGTCGCTCGACGCGCTGCTGGCCCGGGTGGTGCACCGGCTCGCGCCGGACGCGGCCGAGGACGACGTGGCCCTGCTGGCCGCCCGGGCCGTCCCCGAGCCCGGACCCCGCCGCTGAGGTCAGGGGGCGCCGCGATTCGGGGCCGGGCGGCGCGGCTGCCGGGCGACTCCCCCCGCGGTGCCGGGGCGAACTCCCGCGCCGTGCCGTGATGGACCTGAAGCGCTGCCGCGGTGGACCTGAGCACGGGGTAAGCCCCGAACTCCTGGGGGCGTGACCCTTACCGGCCGCCTGTCCGGCGGATCCTGCCGGGCTCGCGGCGCCCGGCACCGCACCTCCCTGCGTTGTCGAATCACCCACGTACGACCCGGTACGCGGATGATTCTCCGCCTTGCGATGCACGGCACCGGACCCCGCGAGCTCGACCGGCACGATCCGCCGGACAGGCCCTAGCCTCGAAGGTGCGCGCCGCCGCTGCCCGGCGACCCCGAGTCGAGGCGTACCGAGGAGTGACCCATGACCGAACGCAAGCCGCCCGGTGTGTCCTTCGAGACGTGGGCGGACCGGCAGATCCGCGAGGCGGAGGAGCGCGGCGCCTTCGCCGACCTGCCCGGCCGCGGCAGACCGCTGGCCTCGCTCGACGCCCCCTACGACGAGCTGTGGTGGGTCAAGGGCAAGATGCGGCGCGAGGGGCTGTCCTTCCTGCCGCCGTCGCTGGTGCTGCGCAAGGAGGCTGAGGACGCCGCCGCGGCCGTCGCCGAGGCGCGCTCCGAGCGGCAGGTGCGGCGGATCCTCACGGCGGTCAACGAGAAGATCGAGGCCGCGATCCGCCGCCCGCCGCCCGGCCCGCCGCTGAACGTGCGGCCGTTCGACGTCGAGCAGGCCGTCGCGGACTGGCGTGCGCGCCGCGCGGACGGCGCCGGGGGCGGCGTCGACGGCGGAGCTGACGGCGGCGGCACCGGCTCCCCCCGGGCCGGCGGCCGCCCTGGGGCCCGCGGACCGAGGCGGCCCGGCAGAGGTGTTCCGGCCGCCCGTGCGGCCCTGGTAGGCATGGCCCGTGCGATTCGACGCGGTTCCCAAGCCGCCACCCGTCGAGGCCAGGCCCCGTGACGAGCGCGGCTACCCCGTGCCCGCGATCACCCCGTGGCAGGGGGAGCGCCCGCAGTTCGCGCTCACCGACCACGGGCGCAGCGCGGACTGCGCCCGGCAGCGGCTGTGTTCGGTGTGCGGCACCCGGATGCCGCGCGGCACCGTCTGGCGCGTGGTGGGCGCGACCGAGGCCGGGGCGATCGCCGACGCGCGCGCGGCGGGCCGCCCGTACCGCAACCTCGCGCCGACCACCGAGGGACCCGGGCACCGGGCGTGCATGCTCTACGCGTCGATGGTCTGCCCGTACCTGGCCCGCCCGGGCGGCCGCCGCGGCACCGACGCCGAGCACCCCGACGCGCTGACCGCCCATGTCGTACGGGGCGCCGCGCGCGGGGTGCTGGGGGCGGTGGTCGGCTTCGCGGAGTACGAGTTCGCGGTCACCGCGGACCGGACCCTCTTCCGCTTCCTGGACGTGGTGGAGTTCCTGCCGCACGAGAACGCCGACACCCACCTGGCCGCCCTGCGGGCCGAACTCGGCGACCGCCGCTGAGACGCGGCCGCCCTACGACGACCGGAAGGCCGGCAGCCCCGTGTAGTCGGAGATCTTCACCGGCGTGCCGGAGCCGTCGGCGCGGAGCTCCACCGTGCCGCTGCGGGTGCGCGCGGCGATCAGCGTGCCGTCGGGCGAGAACGCCGGCTCGGTGTAGTCCGTGGTGGCGTCCGGGGTGAGGTCCTTGTACGTCGGGCCGCCGTCCGTGGAGTCCTCCAGGAACAGGTGGTCGTGGCCGTCGACCGAGCGGACGAAGACGACGTCCTCGTCGTCGCCCGGGGACATCGCCGGCTCGGAGCCCGCGGTCAGCGCCGAGCCCTGCTGCCGCAGGTTGTCGTCGCGCAAGTAGACCTGGCCGCTGTCGGTGTTGGCGTAGACCGCGGTGCCCTCCCGGCCGGCGTTCGGCCAGGTGTTGCCGGTGGTCGGCAACGGGTCCGGGTGCTCCACCGCCATCGGGTTGAGGGTGATCGGCTGCGGGGTTCCTCCGGCGGAGGGGACGCTCTCCAGCGTGGTGGTGCCGCCGCTGCGCACGGCGAAGACGAGGTTGTCCAGGGCGGTCATGCCGTTGGCCGGGTCAGCCGTGCGGGTCTGCCAGGTCGGGTGCGACCAGGTCTGGCCGCCGGGGTTCCTGGCCACGACCACCCGGCCGGAGCCGTCGGCGCCGCTCACCGCGAGGTCGCCGTCGCCGTCGACGAACGCGGCCCGGCCGCCGTCCGGGGACCAGGCGAGGTCGCGCACCAGGGTGCCGAAGTCCACGCGGGTGCCGTTCATGACGACGTAGCGGCTGCCGTCGCTGAGGGTGAGGCCGTTGTGCGCGGTGCCGTTGAGCCGGGTGCCGCCGGGGTCCGCGGGGACGGTCGTGCCGCCGGACCCGCCCGTCGGGCCGCCGGAGGCCGACGGCGGCGCGGTGCCGTCGGCGGTCGGGTCGTCGGGGCCGCACCCCGTCAGCAGCAGCGCGGCGCTGGCGGTGATCCCCGCGGTCAGCGCGATGGCGGCGGCGGTGCTGCGTCTGCGGCCGCGGGTACGGCGGGAGGTGGTCGCGTGCATCTCGGTTCCCCCATGAACGAAGACGGTGCGGCGGTGGCGGTACGAGCCGCTGGGGGAAGCCTGGCAAGCCAACGTCCCCGCGGCGTGCGGTGGTTGTCACAGCCGGGCAACACCGCGGTACGTGCGGTCACCTCGTCGGCGGGGCTGCGCCGGACGGGTGCGCCGTTCCACCTGCACGGGTGAACGCCGTGGACCGGGGCTGACGCCCGGCGCCGGGGGCGTGCCCTGGGAGCGGGCTCGGGCGTTGTACGGACCATGAACGTATTCCGCATCCTCACCACCGCCGCGGCCGGTTCCTTCGTGCTCGCCGCCGCCGCGCCCGCCGTGCAGGCCGCCGACCTCAGCTCCACCCTCGCGAGCACCGCGGTGACCGCCGCCGACACCGGAGCGCAGGCCGGCAGCGTCGCGTCCGGCGTGGTCCAGCAGTCCGGGGTCGGCTCGAAGGTCGACGCCGTCCAGAAGGCCGTCAAGGCCGGGTCCGACGCGGTGACCGCGGGCAACGAACTCGTCAACGGCTGACTCCTCCCGTCCGCACGCACAAGGGGCGCCCCTTTCCGGGGGCGCCCCTCAGTGCTGTCCGCGGTCCGGTCCGGCTCAGACCCGCAGGGTGCCGACCGGGACCGTGAAGTGGGCCGCGGTGCCGAGCACCTCCGCGTCGGCGGCGAAGGCGCGCAGCGACTCCTCGGTGACCGCGGTGCCCGGGGCCGCCTCGGGCCAGGGGCGGCTGGCCAGGATGACGTAGACCGACTCGCGGGCGCGGGCCGCGGCCGTCCACTGGTCCGGCACCGGGCAGGTCACCTTCAGGTAAGGCATCGTCAGCACCGCCTTGCCGCCCTCGACCAGCACCCGCACGTCCGCCTTCGGGGACTGCGCCACGTCCAGGATCGCGCCGCCCACCGGCAGCCCGATCTCCTTGGCCGCCTGGAGCACCGCCTCCTGTCCGGCCTCGGGGCCGTCCACCCCGTCACCGAGGGAGTAGGCGAGCAGGAACGGGGTGTCCCCGCCGTCCTCGTGGCTGCCGGCCCAGGGGATCACCACGAGGGTGCCCAGGCGGCTCTGGAGGGACGACGCGGAGGCGGTGTTGGTCTGGCTCATGCGCCGGACCCTAACGGGCTACCGGCCCGGTACCGCGCCGATGTCACCTCAGCGGGCGACACCCGGGCACAGGATTCGCCCGTTCGTGGAGCTGTCGGCACGGCGTTCGCACCCCGACGGAGTATCCCGGCCCGGCGGTCGGGTGACCGCCGAACCCCGCCCGCGCACAGCCGACTTGCCGGGGACGCGGGCAGGGTCCGCCGGGTCCGCCCGGCCCTCTCGGTTGCGGGCCCGCGGACCCCTTCCCACCGTGGTCGAGGCAGCAGTCCCGCTTCCACGAAGGGAAACCGTTCCATGCTCAGCCACCGCACCACCGGCGTGGCCGTCTCCGCCGCGCTCGTCGCCGCCCTGGCCGGCGGCGTCGTCGGCACCGCGTCCGCCGACGCCCCGCACCAGCACTCCGCCGCCGCCCAGCCCGCGACTCCCGCCGCCCAGCCCGCGGCGCGGGCGGACGCGGCCACGGTGCTCGCCCAGGCCAAGACGCTCGGCGGCCTCGGGAGCGTCCTCACCCCGGTCACGACGCTGGTCCACGACGCGCTGGCCACGCCCGTCTCCAAGGACAAGGTGGCCTCGGACGCGACCGCCGCGACGGCGGCCATCGCCGCGGCGAAGAAGGACCTGCCCGCGACCCCGGCGACCCCGACCGCGCCGAGCGCGCCGAACGGTTCGGCCGCGTCCAACGCCCCCGCCGCGCCGAGCGGTTCGGCGGCCGCCACCGGGGCGGTGCGGCCGCGCGCCGCGGCCGACGTGCAGGCGGACGCCCTGGCCGCGCTCCAGACCGCCATCGACTCGCTGAGCAAGGCCGTCGCCGCGGGCGACGCGGCGGGGGCCGTCACCGCCGGCACCGCGGTCGTCACCGGCCTGGTCAATGTCGCGGTCGCCACGGTGCTCGGTGGCGGGCTGCCCCAGCCCGACCTGCCGGGCCTGCCGACGCTCCCCTCGCTGCCGTCCACCCCCACGCTGCCCACCACTCCGGGGCTGTGACCCCGAGCCCGGCCCTCCCGCCGGGCTGACCGCGCCCCGGCCCGCGGCCTCCTCCCCGTGCGGAACGGGCCGCGGGCCGCGGGTCCGCCCGGACGTCGGGCGCGGTTTCCGAACCGCCCGCCCCCGATTCCGCGCGTCCGTGGAAATTCCTCACCGATTCGGCCCAACCTGCGTGACCATTCCCGGTCCCGGCCGTTGCCCAAGGCGTCAAAAGCCGCAGCATTGCGGCGATTCCCATCTCGTATGACGTCTCAGGGAGATCTTGATGTCGCGTATCGCGAAGGCCGCGGCCCTCACCGCCGCCGCAGGTGCCGCGCTGGCCGCGGGTGCGGGTGTGGCTTCGGCCGACGCCGGTGCCGGGGCCGCTGCGGTCGGTTCGCCGGGTGTCGTGTCCGGCAACGTCGTCCAGGTGCCCGTGCACGTTCCGGTGAACGTGTGCGGCAACACCGTCGACGTCGTCGGTCTGCTCAACCCGGTGTTCGGCAACCAGTGCGAGAACAGCTCCTCGCACGGCTGGGACGGCAACGGCGCCGGCGCCCAGTACTGAGTCCCCCGCACCACGCGTACGGCCCTCGCCCGAGAAGAACTACGGGCGGGGGCCGTACGCGTGCCGTGCCGGTCGCGGGACGGCCCGCGTCAGCCCTCCTCGTACGTGTAGTACCCGCGGGCGTCCAGCACCGCCGAGGGCTTCACGTGGAAGGGCGGCATCGGCTCGTCGAGGCTGATCACACGGCCGTGCTCGGGGTCCTTCGCGCTGAGCGGCTTGGCCGGCAGGAAGCCGGACTTCGGGTGCAGCCGCTGCCAGCGGGTCCAGATCAGGTCGATGAAGGCGTGGTGCAGCCAGAAGACCGGGTCGTTCGGCGAGGACCCGCCGATCATGTGGCCGCCGACCCACTGGTGCACCCGGTTGTGGAGGTAGCCGCCCTTGGTGTCGCTGACCACCCACCCCTCCATCTTGTTGCGCAGCCCCTGGGTGCCGGGCGCGGAGTTCCACGGCGCGGTGTCGTAGGTCGGGATCTTGAGCGCGTCGTTCAGCTCCGCGGCGGTGGGCAGCACGATCGGCCGGTCCGGGCGGCCCATGTTGCGGGTCAGGTACCTCTCGCGCGTGACGCCGTAGGTGATCGGCCAGTCGCCCGACCCGTAGGCGAAGGGGCCGGTCATCACCTGGCCGTCGCTGGAGCGGCCGTTGCCGCCCATGAAGTCGTCGTCCCACAGCGCCGACGTCGTTGACCGGTCGGCGGTCCAGTCCCAGTACGGGATGCTGACGTCGGGGTCGATCATCCGCAGTTCGTGCTCGAAGACCAGCAGGAACTGGCGGTGCCAGGGGAAGAAGGTGGGCGCCATGTGCGCCACCCGCAGTCCCGTCTCGCCGTCGGCGGAGAAGTACTGGGTGTGCAGCTTGACGTACTTGTCGTACCCGCCGCGGCGCTTGAGCTGGAGTACGGCCTGCACGAAGCGTGAGCGCTGGTCGCTGGTCAGATTCCGCTGGTTCTTCCGGGTGTACACAGGTGCGGCCCCTCGACGCTCGGTCGGTCAGTGGTGGTGCACGGCGGCGGCGTCGCCCAGTTCGGCGTTCCCGATGACGTCGACCGCGCCCCGGGCGGTGGACAGCGGCGTCGGGTACGGCTGGAAGTGGTTGGCCATGCTGACGTAGCTGCCGTCGAACCGCCGCATGGCGCCCAGCGGCCGCCCGTCGACCATGAGCAGCAGACCGCTGGGGTCGTCCGAGGTGAAGCCCTGGATGTGCCGGCCCCGGTAGACCTCGTCGAACAGCGGGAGGCTCACGTCCTCCAGGTCGGCGCCCGCCACGGCCTTCGCGTCCTGCCCGCCGGCGCCCGGCCCGGTCGCGGCCCGCGGGGACGACCGGTCCGCCGCGAGCATCGGGCCCAGCCCGGCCGCGGTGCCCGTGACGGCGGCCGCGCTGATCAGCCCGGTCCTGAGCACCCTCCTGCGTGACGCCATGCCCGGCTCCTCTCCTCGGCTCTCGGCGCGGCTCATCTTGCCCGCCGGGGCCCGGATTCCCGGGATTACCGGCGGCGATCGGCAACAGCGGTCTGGAAATTCATCCGACCGGGTGATGTGACCGGAAAACTTCGGCCGGTGGTGGCGGAGGGGAAATCCCTTTGACGGCAGGGAATTTCGCGGAGGAGAACCCGATCGTATGACCATGCGATCCGTATGTGGCGCGGTGGCGCCCGGCGCGCCGAATCCGCAGCCGCCGTTTATTCGTACGTTATGACTGATGGTCAGGTGGCGCTTCCGGCGCGCCTTCGCCGTCGAACGAGGAGGGGCCATGGCCGAGCGACACCACTGGTGGGTGAGGGCGGGCATCGCGCTGGCCACGGCCGCGGCGCTGCTGTCCGGGGCGAGCGCGACCGGCCTCGGCGACGACTCCGCCGGCCGGCTGCTCGACCTGCCGGCGTACGGGAGCCCCGTCGCGGCCCCGCTGCCCTCCCCGGCGGGCACGGACACCGCCACCGGGTCCGGCCGGGGCGCGGCGTCGGCCGCGCCCTCCGCCACGCCGGGCACGGTGACGCAGGCGAACGGCGGGCTGCCGCCGATGGGCGCCTTCACCGATTCCGGCGCCGAAGGCGTGCGGAACCTCGCCGCGCTCCAGACGTGGCTCGGCGGCACCCAGGTGAGCGTCGGCCACACCTACCTGCCGGGCGACGACTGGGGCAGCATCGAGGGCGACGGCGACCTGCTCCAGCCGTGGGCCGACTGGACCCGCGCCGAACCGGGCCGGCTCTTCGTGCTCAACGTGCCCATGCAGGCCGACAACGAGGGCGGACTCCCCGACTCCCAGGTGCGCGACCTCATCGCGCAGGGCGCGAGCGGCGCCTTCGACGCGCACTTCACCGCGCTCGCCCAGCGGTTGGTCCGGCTCGGCGTGCCCGACACGGTGATCGTGCTCGGCTGGGAGATGAACGGCACCACCTACACCCACCGCTGCGGCCCCGACCCCGAAGGCTGGAAGGCGTACTGGAACCGGGTGGTCACCGCTATGCGCGCGGTCCCCGGCCAGCACTTCCGGTTCGACTTCGCCCCCGACCGCGGGCGGGACGCGGTCGCCTGGACGCAGTGCTACCCCGGTGACGCCACCGTCGACGTCATCGGCATGGACTCCTACGACCAGCCGTCCGGCGAGACCTTCCACCAGCAGGTCACCGAGCCGTACGGACTCCAGGCCCAGGTGGACTTCGCCGCCGCGCACGGCAAGGAGATCTCCTACCCGGAGTGGGGCCTGTTCAGGAACGGCGACGACGCCGACTACATGAGCCTGATGCTCACCTGGATCATCACCCACCACCCGCTGTACCAGACGATCACCGACTACTGCCCGCACGGCGTCCTGCAGTGCGCGCAGAACCCCGAGGCGTCGAAGGTGTACCGGGCGCTGCTCTTCGGCCGCCGGACGGCGACCGCCGGGCCCGTCGGCACCGCGCCCGCCGCACCGGCCCCGGGTACCGGCACCGACGGCGCCGGCGGCCCCGGGACCGGCACGTCGACGACGTCCTCCCCGGTCGAGACCTGCGTGCCGATGCCGCTCAGCGAGGTGCTGAAGAAGTCGTACACCAGCGGGCAGGTGTGCATGCGGCTCGAACCGCGGGCCGCCGCCCCGGCCACACCCGCGGCCCCGGCCACGCCTTCCGCCACGCCCTCCGCCGGGCCTTCCGCGACGCCGTCCGCCAGGCCCTCCGCCGCGCCCACGGTGACGCCGACCCCGGGGCCGACCAGCGCCTTGTGAGGCGGGCGCGCGGCGGGGGCGGTCAGGTCGCGGCCCGCGCGCGGCGGCGGACCTCCCGCAGCCGGGACCGGGCGGCGGCCAGGACCTGGCGGCACAGCAGGGAGGGCAGGGCGCGGCGGGTGCCCAGCAGGAGGCGGGCGTTGGTCGTGGGGACCGGGCGCCAGTGGGCTTTGTGCGGCTCGGCGCCCCGCAGCATGCTCAGGACCGGGCGGTCGGCGGCCGTGGTGAGGCGGGCGCCGTGCCGCATCAGGAGGGTGTTGAGGTCCACCTTCGCGGCGCGCAGCGCGGCGAAGTCGGCGCCGTAGAGGTAGCCGCCGGCCAGGGTCGGCGACAGGACGGTGAGGTTCGCGGCGACCACCTCGCCGCCGATCCGGAACTCGGTGAGCAGGGCCTCGCCGGAGGCGGTCATCGCGGCCCCGGCACGGCCGAGGTGCTCGGCGAACCGGGGGCGCACGTGCTCGGGGGTGACGCCCCGGCCCGCCCACTGGGCGGTGTGCAGCCGCAGTATCGTGCGGATCGCGTCGGGTACCTCGGCGGCGGGGACGTCACGCTCCTCGACGCCCGAGGCGTCGATCTTGCGCAGGTGGCCGCGGATGCGCTGGCCGCGTGAGCTGCCGACCCGGGCGATCAGCCCGGCCATGGGGCCGCCGGGCAGTTCCAGGCACTCCGAGTCCGCCAGCCGCCGCCTGGGGCCGGGCCACAGCGCGAACACCCGCTCGGCGGCGGCGTCCGCGGGCACCTCGCGCAGGTCGACGACCCCGCCCCGGGCGGCGCGGCGCATCCCGCGGACGAGGGCGGCCGCCACCGGTCCGCCGCACGCGCTCCCCGCGCTCCCTGCGCTCCCCGCGTTCCCCGTGTTCCCGGCGTCCCTCCGGCTCCCCGCGTTCCCCGGGCCCACGGGGTCGGCCGCAGGGCCCTCGCCCGACTCGTCCCTTCCGTCGGAAGCGCTGTGCGACCGGGCGGGCGCGTCGGCGTCGGGGTACGCGTCGGCCGCGGGGTCGATGAGCACGTCCGAGTAGTCCGTGACGGCACCGCCGAGCGGCACGAGGGCGGGCAGCGGGCGGTGGACGCGCATCAGGGCGACCGCGCCCACCAGCGTGCCGGTCCCGTCGCCGCCCTGCGTGCCGTCCCCGCCGCGCCTGACCAGCACCACCCGCAGCCGCCCAGGGCGACCGTACGACAGCCACCACGAGTGCAGCCACGCGTGGCTCTGGAACGGCGTGGCCTGCGGGCAACTGCGGTGCAGCCGGGTCCACTCGGGGGCGAGCGCGGCGAACTCCTCGGGGTCGCGGCAGATCCGCACGTCGAGCGCGGCCGCGGGCGCGCCCGCCGGGGCCGGGGAAGCGGCCCCGGACGGGCGGCGCGGTGCGGTCCTGGGGCGCGGCGGGCTGCCGGCGGCGGCCGGGACCGCGGTCTTCGGGCCCTCCACCGTCACACCGCCGTCCTCTCCGGCCGGGACGCGGCCGGCTCGGACGCCTGCGAGGACTCCGGCGACGGCGCGGCCGGCTCGGACGCCGGCGGGGAGGCGGCGGGAGCGGGGACCTGGGCGCGGTCCGGCCGCCCGGCGCCGTCCTGCCGGCGGGGGCGGACCAGCAGGGTGAGCGCGCCGAGCAGCCCGCCCGCGCTCGCGCCGACCGCACCGGACAGCGCCGCCGACGGGGAGGACGGCGCGGCGGGGGCGGCCGCGGGAGCGAAGACCAGCAGCCGTACGCCGGTGCTGTCCGCGTCGCGGTTGCCGACGGCGGCGAGCGAGCGGGCCACGCCGTTGGCGACGGCGGCGGCGGTGCCGGCCTCCGACGAACTGCCGGTGACCGAGATCATCGGGGCGTCGGGCGACGTCGCCGCTTGGACGTGGCCCTTCAGGTCGGCGGCGGCGGAGTGGGTGGCGGCCTGCGCCCCGGCCAGCACCGCAGAGCCGGTGACGATCCGGCCGTACGCCTGGGCGAAGCCGAGCGCGGTCTGCGCGTCGGTGCCCTGCCGCGGTACGACCATCACGTAACTGGTCGCGGTGTACTGCGGGGTGGCCGTCAGGCCGTACCCGACACCGCCGAGCAGGCCGATGCCGATGCCGAGCGGCAGCGGCAGCCAGCGCGGCAGCGGCCGTCGCGGGGCGCGGCGCCCGCGGTCCTGCGGGTCGCTGATGTCGTCGGGGTGCTTCACGGTGCGTCTCACTTCTGGGCGGGTGTCGGGGTGGTGGGTTCGGCGGCGGCGCCGGGGACGGTCCCGGACTCCTGCCGGGACGCCGGCGGCGCGGGCGGCTGGACGGCCCCCTGCCGGGACGACGGCGCGGCCGCCTGCGCGGGCGGGGCCGCGGGCGGGGCCGCCGACGCCGGGCGGGGCGCGGCGGCGCGCGCCGGTCGGGGCACGATCGCGGTGGCCGCGGACCGGCGGCGGCGCCGCAGGCCCTCCCGGAGGTTCTCCCGCAGGCTCTCCCGCTCGGACGCCTGGGTGTACAGGGCCATGACGCGCTGCGCGGTCCGCGCGATGTGGTAGTACTCGACGGCCGCGGGGGCGGGCAGCCGGCGCGGCCCCGCGCGGTGCTCCGCGGCCAGCGCGGCGGGCAGCTCGCCCAGGTCGATCCGGCAGGCGCCGGGCGCGTCCTCGGCCGGCACGTCCTCCACCGCGGGGCAGGCCGTGTAGAGCGCGGGCAGCCCGGCGGCCAGCGCCTCGACCACCGCGAGCCCGAACGCCTCCTCGGCGGAGACCGAGACGAACAGGTCCATCGCGGCGAGCAGCCCGGGCACGTCCGCGCCGGCGGAGTCGGTGACGTGCACCCGGTGCTGGAGGTTCAGGTGGTGCACGAGCCGCAGCAGCGGCACCCGTTCGGGCCCGTCGCCGGCGAGCAGCAGGTGCACGTCGGGGATCTCGGCGATCGCCCGGATCAGCGCGTCGAACCGCTTGCCGGGCACCTGCCGCCCCACCCCGCCGACCACGTACGCGCCCGCGGGGATGCGCAGCCGGGTCCGCACCTCGGCGCGCACCTCGGGGTCGAAGCGGAAGCGTTCGGGCTCGATGCCGTTGGGCGCGAGGTGCACCCGCGCCTCCGGCACCCCCCAGTACACCAGCCGTTCGGCGACGGTCGCGGACACCGCGAGGGTGCCGTGGCCGAGCCGCTCGGTGCTCCGGTACAGGGCGCGCGTGCCCAGGCGCAGCGGGCGGCCCTCGATCTGGGTGGCGCCCAGCGAGTGCTCGGTGGCCACGACGGTGCGCACCCCGGCCAGCCGCGCGGCGATCCGCCCGTAGACGCAGGCCCGGTAGAGGTGGGTGTGCACCACGTCGTAGCGGCCGGCCCGGATGAGGCCCGTCAGCCGGGGGAGCACGCCGACGTCGCGGTTGCCGGCCATCCGCAGGTCGTGCACGCGGACGCCGTCGGAGCGGATCGCGTCGGCCACGGGGCCGGGGTCGGTGAGCGTGGCCACCTCGCACCGGGCGTCCAGATGCCGCAGCAGCAGGTGGAGTTGCTGCTCGGCACCGCCCACGTTGAGGCCGGTGATGACGTGCAGGACCTTCATGCGTCGCCTCCTTGGGACAGGGTGGGCAGGGCGGCGAGTCCGGTCCGCCGCAGCCGGTGCCGCAGCCGTTTGGCGTGCAGCCGGGGGGAGTTGTCGGCCTGGCCGACGTAGGTGCGCGGCAGGGCGTGGCCGCAGGCGACCGGCCCGGGGTCGACCGCGCAGGCGTAGGCGTATCCGGCCCGCCGGGCGGCGAGCGCGGTGCGCGGGTCGACCGCGCCGTAGGGGTGGCAGAAGCCGGCCGGGACGGTGCCGGTGATGTCCGCCAGCAGGCCCCTGCTGCCGGTCAGTTCGGCGTCCAGCGCGGCGTCGTCGAGGGTGGTCAGGTCGCGGTGCAGCAGGCCGTGCGAGCCGATCTCCATGCCCGCGGCGTGTGCGGCGCGGATGCCGTCGGCGGTGAGCAGCGGCCGGCGCGGGCCCTCCGGGTCCCAGGCGTTGGTACCGCCGAGCCGGCCGGGCAGTACGAACACGGTGGCGGTGTGGCCGTGCGCGCGCAGCAGCGGCACCGCCTCGGTGAGGAAGTCGGCGTACCCGTCGTCGAAGGTCAGCCCGACCAGCCGGGCGGCCCGGCCGTGGGCGCGCGCGGCGAGCAACTCCCGCATGCTGACACCGGTCAGGCCGCGCCGACGCAGCCAGCGCAACTGCCCGGCCAGTCGCTGGGGGGTCACCGTGACCTGGTACGGGTCGCCGGCGCGGCGGTCGCCCACCGAGTGGTACATCAGCGTCCAGGGAGCCCGGCGGCCGGCGTGGACGTCCGGGGCGTGGAGGTCCGGGGCGTGGAGGTCCCGGGCGTGGACGTCCGCGGCGGCCACGTCCGCGGCGGGGGCAAGGAGGTCGGAGGTCCTTGCCGTGGTCATCGGTCTGGTCATGGGCGGCCCTTCCGTGTGACGGTGGCGAGCAGGTAGGGGACTTCGGGCACCCGGACGGCGAGCGCGGCCCCGGCGAACACCGCGGGCACCGCGACCGCGCAGGCACCGGCGGCCACCGCCGGGTCCGCGAGGCGGTGCGCGAGCACCCAGCCGGCGGCGGTGGCGCACAGCGCGGCCAGCGCGATCCGCCCGATCCGGGGTGCCACCGCGGCGACCCGGACGGCGACGGTGTGCGCGCCCAGGCCGCGCAGCAGCAGCGCGGCGGTCACGGTGATGCCGAGCGCGTTGCCCGCCGCGATGCCGTACGCGCCCCACGGGCCGACGGCGGCCGCGTCCGCGACGGCGGTGACCACCAGGCCGCACCCCATCGCGGCGGCCGGGTACCAGGTCGGCCCCGCCGCCGAGAAGTAGGGCCGGACCAAGGCGCCGACCAGGCTCTGGCCGAGCAGGCCGAGTGCGTAGACCCGCATCACGGTCGCGGTGTCCGCGGTGTCCACGGCGGTGAACTCGCCCCGTTGGAAGAGGACTTCGATGATCTGCGGGGCGCACGCGATGACGTAGGAGGTGCCGAGCAGTACCACCAGGCAGGCGAGCGCGAGGTCGCGCTCGACCCGGCGCCTGGCCTGCTCGCGGTCGCCGTCGGCCAGCGCCCGCGACAGCACCGGGAAGGTGACCGTCACGATCATCACCGACAGCGCCATCGGCAACTGGGCGACCTTCTCCGCGTAGTTGAGGTGCGAGATGGCGCCCGCGGGCAGCGGGGCGGCGAAGAACCGCTCGACCAGCACCTGCGCCTGCCGGCCCAGGGTGAACACGACGACCGGCGCGAGCAGCGCCAGGCGCAGCGGGTTGCCCCGGCGCGGGCCGGCGGACCGGGCCGGCGAGGATTTCAAAACCCGCCGGAAGGACGGGAGTTGGGTCGTGATCATCAGCACCCCGCCGACCGCGACGCCGGCGGCGGCCGCCCGGACACCGAACCTGCCGTGCAGGGTGAACAGCACCGCCACGATGCCGGTGTTGTACGCCGCGTAGATCGCGGCGGGAGCGGCGAAGCGGCGGTGCGCGCGCAGTCCGGCGCTGAGGTAGCCGGCGACGCCGAAGGTGAGGACGGTCAGCGCGGTCAGCCGGGTGCAGGCCGCCGCGGTGGCCGGATCGGCGATGCCGGGGGCGAGGACGCGGACGACCCCGCCGGCGCCCGCGGCCAGCGCCGCGGTCAGCAGCGCCAGGGCGGCCAGCAGCCGCGGCAGGGTGCCGCGGACCAGGGCGCGCGGGCCCTCGCCCCGGGCCAGCGCCGCGCTGAAGGCCGGCACCATCAGCAGCGCCATCGCGTCCTCGATCAGCACGGTCGCCGCGATCTCGGGGATCGTCCACGCGACGAGGAAGGCGTCGGACTCCGCGCCCGCGCCGAAGAAGTGGGCGATGCCCTGGTCGCGGACGAGGCCGAGGACGGAGCCCGCGATGCTGAGCCCGGCGGTGGCCGCGGCGGCGTGGGCCATCCGGGAGGAGGGCTCGCGGGACACCGGGGCCGAGGCGGGGGCCGGGCCCCGGGCCGGGGTGTGCGGGCGGGGCGGCGGCAGGTCGATCGGGTCGGGGTGCGGCGCCCACACGTCCGGGGGCTCGGGGGCGGCCGGCGGCGGCGGCGCCGGGCGCGCGTCGGTTCGGGGGTCGTCGGCCGGATGGGTCCAGACCTCCCGCGGCAGGCCCCCGGCCGTCCCGCGCGGCCGCGCGCGCCAGGAGGCGGTCGGCTCCGCGCCGGGGGGCTGCCCGGTCATCGGGCGGGCTCGTCGGTGGAGTTCAGGGCCCACCAGCCGGTCAGGCCGAGGAGGACCGCGGTGAGCGGGGTCGAGGGGCCGCCGATGTCGGCGTAGAGGAAGTCGACGGCCTGCCACACCAGGAGCCCGACGGCGGCGAGACCGGGGGCGACGGCGGTGCGGGCGGCGAGGACGGCGGAGCCGGTGGCGGGCTTCGTGGCGCGGGCGGCGGGTTCCGTGGCGCGGGCGGCAGGTTCCGTGGCGCGCGCCTGGGGGCCGCCGGTGGCGGCGGATCGGCCGCCGAGGTCTCCACCCGCCCCGGCGGTGCGGGCACCCGCGCCGCCGGGCAGTCCCGCGCTGCCGCTCATGTCCGCGGCGGCGCCGTCGCGCGGGGCCGGTACGCGCTGCCCGAGGGCGGCGCGGCGGGCGCGGTGCAGCCGTGCGGCGCCGACGGCGAGGAGGGCCGCCCAGGAGCCGGCGAGCAGGCCGCAGCCGACCAGCCCCTGCTCGGACAGCGCGAGCAGGTACATGTTGTGCGGGGACAGCAGGGGTTCGCGGGTGAAGGTCTGCCCGGCCCCCGCGGTGTCGCTGCCGGAGTCGAGGGCGAGGGAGGCGTGGGAGTCCCGCTCGTCGGGGAAGCGCTTGAGCCCGACACCGGTGGCGGGATGCTCGCGCCACATGGACAGCGCCGCCGACCAGAGGGTGTAGCGGTCCGTCACGGACTGGTCGGGCGCGTCGGTGACCTGGGTGATGCTCGCCAGCCGCTGGGTGATCATCTGGGAGCCGGCGCCGACCCCGCCGACCAGCAGCACCGCGCACGCGGCGAGCACCGCGAGGATCCGGAGCGCCTGGCGCCACCCGGCGAGCAGCGCCACCACGGCGAGCGCGAGCGCGGTGGCGATCCAGGTGCCGCGGCTGAAGGAGACGGTGAGCGGCACCAGCAGCAGCACCGCGCACACCGCGGCCCCGGTGCGGACCGCGCGGCGGCCGGGCGCGAGCGCGTACCCGGCCGCGATGACCAGGCCGTAGGCGACGACCGTGGCCATGCCCATGATGTCCGAGGGCCCGAAGGTGCCGACCGCCCGGACGTCCTCGCCCTGGTACGAGGCGCCGGTCGCGGTGGCGTACTGCCACACCCCGACCCCGCCCTGGACCAGCGCGAGGGCCACCACCGCGCCCGCGACGACCGCGAAGTCCCGCCGGTCGCGCAGCAGGAGGACCAGGGCGGCGGGCACGAGCACGAACACCTGGGCGTAGCGCACGAACCCGGTGGCCGACGCGCCCGGGTCGGGCGAGGTGACCGCGGCGAGCGCGAAGCCGACGAGGGGCGCGCCCAGGACGAGGGCGGCGGCCGCGCTGAGCGGCCGCCGCCGCTCGCGCACCAGGCGTACGGCGCAGGCGAGCACGAGTACGGCGCTGGCCGCGTCGGCCGGGGTGACCTTGCCCGAGGCGCTGACGTCGCCCGGGGCGACGGGCGCGGCCAGCAGCGCGATGGTGGCGAGCGCGGGCAGCAGGTGCGCGTACCGGGCGAGGCGGCGGAGCGCCGGCTCCGGCGCGGCGGCCCGGTCCCGGCCGGTGCGGCCGGGCGGGGCGAGGGTCAGGGTCATCAGCTACCGCCGAACCGGAAGAACGAGGTCGCGGTGCGGACGATGATCGCCACGTCCTGCCACAGCGACCAGCTCTCGATGTAGTGGTTGTCGAACCTGGCCCGGTCCGGGATGGAGGTGTCGCCGCGCAGGCCGCTGACCTGGGCGAGGCCGGTGATGCCCGCGGGCATCCGGTGCCGGTCCCGGTAGCCGGGCAGCTCGGCGCTGAACTTCTGGACGTAGAAGGGGCGTTCGGGGCGCGGGCCGACCATGCTCATGTCGCCGCGCAGCACGTTCCAGAGCTGCGGGAGCTCGTCGAGCGAGGTGCGGCGCAGCAGCCGGCCGACCGCGCTGGTGCGGTCGTCGTGGGCGATGCTCCACAAGGTCGCGGACTCGTGGTCGTCGGCGGGGCGCATCGTGCGGAACTTCAGCAGGGTGAACGGCCGCCCGCCCAGGCCGATCCGCTCCTGCCGGAACAGCACGCCCGGCCCGTCCGCGAGGCGTACGGCCAGCGCGCAGCCGGCCAGCACCGGGGCGGCGGCGGCCAGCGCCAGACCGGCGAGCACCACGTCCAGCAGCCGCTTGCCGTGCGGTGACCTGTGCGGCAGGTCGGTGAACGGCCGGTAGGGGTGGCCCCACAGGTGCCCGGGCCCGAGCCGGCCGGGCCGCCCGGTGCCGTCCGGGCCGCCGCCGGGCCGCTGCCCTTCCGGGTCCACCTGCCAGATCCGGCAGCCCCGCGCGGCCAGCAGCTCCGCGGCCGCCGACGCGGCGGGTCCGGCCGGTCCGACGACCACCACGTGGCGTACCGCGTCGCGCACCGCGGCCCGGGCGATGTCCGCGGCGGCGGTCACGGTGAGACGGGGGACCGGCGCGGGAGCGGCGCCGGGCGCCTGCGGTGCGGGCGGGCGGGAGGCGGGGCCGGCCGCGTCGAGCGCGCCGTGGACGGGGGCGCGGCCCTGGGAGGGCGGCGCGGGGAGCCGGTCCGGGGCGGCGGCGTCGGCGGACGGCGTGCACGCGCCCTGGTCCAGGGGGAGTGCGGGGGCGGGAGCGGCGAACGCCGTGCCGACCGGGTCGGGTCCGGCCGGGCCGTGGGGGTGGGGTGCGGTGGCGACGGCCACCGGGGCGAGGCCGTACTCGGGGTGCTCGCGCAGCGCGGCCGCCAGGTGGTCGGCGCCGGGGGCGGCGCCGACCACGAGGGTCCGGGCCGGGGCGCGGCGGGCGCGGGAGCGGTGCAGGCGGTGCGCGAACGCGCGCAGGGCGAGGGCGGTGGCGCCGGTGAGCGCGGTGGCGTCGAGGAGTTCGGACCAGCCGAGCGCGCCGTGCCGCTCGGTGGCCGCGCCCGCGGCGGCGGCCAGTCCCCAGGCGAGCACCGTGCCCAGCGCGATGGCGGGGACCTCCTCCAGCGCGGCCGGCGCGAGCCCGGGCCGGTACAGGCCGGCTCTTCGGTGGGCGGCGAGCAGCACGCACAGCAGCACCGCGGGCAGCACGGGCGCCCCGGCGGGGCCGACCGCGCACAGTCCGACCAGACCGGCCAGGCAGTCCGCCGCGACGAGCACGCCGCCGGGGGACAGCCGCCGGCCGGCCCCGGACGCGCGGGGCGCCGCCTCCTGCCGGTCCCCGCGGCGGCCGGGGACGGGGTGCCGTCCGGGCACCGCCTTCCGCGGGGACCCGGCACTCGCCGGTCGTGCCTGGGGCTGCGGCACCACGACCCGCAGACCGGCGTCCGCGGCGGGCCCCTGCGCCGCCGCGGCCTGCCGCGGTCCCGGGTCCGTCGCCGTCCGGCCCGCCGCCAGGCCGCGCCCCGTGCCGTACCCATCGGTGTCCGGTGCGGTGGTGGCGTGGGAGGGGGCGCTGCGGGTGGGTGTGGTGCGGCGGGTGTCGGTGTACGGGTCGGGGTGGGTGGCGGCGCTCTGCCCGGCGGTGTCCGGTGCGGTGGCGGTACGGGAGGGGGCGCTGCGGGTGGGTGTGGTGTGGCGGGTGTCGGTGTACGGGTCGGGGTGGGTGGCGGCGCCCTGCCCGGTGGTGTCCGGTGCGGTGGTGGCGCGGGAGGGGCCGCCGCGTCTCGGTCTGTCGTCGTCGGTGTGGTCGTAGGCGGGCCCGCCGTACGTCGGGGTGCCGCGGGCCGGTCCGGTGCGGGCGGTGTCGCCGCGGGGGCCCAGGCGGGTCGCGTCGTCGTAGGCCGTCTCGCCGTACGCGGCGTCGCCGTAGGCCGCGTCACCGTACGGCGGCAGGCCGGTCTCGGGCCAGGGCGGCGGGGCGGCGGCGTCGCGGGCGGCGGGGCGGCCGGGGAGCGAGGAGCGGTTCACGCGGTTCACCGGGCGGGCACCTCGACCTCGTGCTCGGGCCGGGCCGGGGGCCGCGGTGCCAGGTGCGGCACGAGGGTGCCGTAGAGCGCGCCGACGGCCGCGGCGGCGGCGCGCACGTCGTGCCGCGCGCGCACGTGGGACAGCGCGCGCAGGCCCGCGGCGGTCCGCGCCGCAGGGTCGCAGAGCAGCCGCAGCAGCGCGGCCGCCAGAGCCTCCGGCGCGTCGGGCGGCACCACGCACAGCTCCGTGTCGGCGTCCGGCACGCATTCCCGGGCGCCGCCGACGTCGCCGAGCACCACCGGACGCGCGCACGCCATCGCCTCCAGGGGCGCGAGCGCCATCCCCTCCCAGCGGGAGGGCTGCACCACCACGTCGGCCGCCTGGTACCAGGGCAGCGGGTCGGCGGCCGCTCCGGCGAACAGGACGCCGGGGGGCGCGCCGGCCGCAAGGCGCGACCGGTCCGGCCCGTCGCCGACCAGCACCAGCCGGGCGGCGGGCAGCCGCGCGCTCACCTCGGGCCACGCCCGCAGCAGGACGTCCTGCCCCTTCTGCGGGCACAGCCGCCCGACGCAGACCACCACGGGCGCGTCGGCGTCGAGTCCGGCGAGCGCCGGCAGCGTCTCGCGCGCGGAGGCGCGGCGCAGCGGCGGCCGGAAGCGGTCGGTGTCGATGCCGTTGGGCACCACGGCCCAGCGGGCGCGCACGCCGTGCCGCACCCCGGACTCCCGTTCGGCGGCGCTGACGCACAGCACGCGGTGCGCCCAGCGCGCGGCGGCGCGTTCCCAGCGCAGCACCGCCCACGCGGTCGGGCCGGACACCGCGTCGTAGGACCAGGCGTGCGGCTGGAAGACGGTGGGGACGCGGCCCCGGGCGGCCAGCCGGCCGGCCAGGCCGGCCTTGGAACTGTGCAGGTGCAGCAGACCGGGGCCGACCTCGCGCAGCACCCGGGCCAGCGACCGCACCTCGGCGGGCAGCGAGGGCCCGGGCGAGCGGCGGGCCGGCCAGGCCGCCACCTCGGCGCCGGCGGCAACCGCGGCCGGACCGAGGTCGCCTCCGGGCGGGCAGGCCACCACGACCCGCGCGCCGCACGCCGTCTGGGCACGCGCCAGGTCGGCGACGACGCGGGCCACCCCGCCGTCCACCGGCTGCGCGACGTGCAGCACCGTCAGCCCGTCGAGCCGGACGCCCCCGGCGGCCGCGGTCGCCGCGGCTCCGGTCGTCGGCGGGACCTCGTCCTCATGGTCTTGCGGCATCGCGCGCCGTTCCCTCTCTCCGGGACCCGGAGAAGTCCGGAGTCCGGTCGGTGCCCGCGGCCCGGCGACCTGCTCCGGCGGATCGTCCGGAACGCTGGATCGACCGTGGTCGACCGACCTTGATCAACCGACCGCGTGCACTCAACGAATACCGTGCCTGTCAGGTAATCCCTATGAATTCCCCCAGCACGGTGGCAGACGACCCCGGGTAACCCGCGCAGGACGCGCGGCGGCGCCGGGAGTCCCTCTGAGCTGGCCGTTTCTTATGACCATCGGATTTCGCCCGTGCGACGACGCATCGGAGGCGCGGTTCGTCAATCACTCGTGTGGGGGAATGCGTCCCTCACGGGGGCGCGGGGCTATCCGTTCGGGTGAACGTTCATTACCAACCGGCTGTCGCGCTGTTGATCAGACCGGCCCTGGTACCGGGGCCACCCTCTCTTCCCAGAAGGACCTATCGTGATCAAGAAGATCCTCGCCACGGCCGCCGTCGCGGCCTCGCTCGCGGGTGTCTCCGCGACGGTCGCCCCCGGCGCGATGGCCATCGGCGACGACCAGGGCACCACCACCGCCAACGGCAACGGCTCCGAGCAGAACTACGGCAACACCTACACCAGCGGTGTGATGAGCCCGTCGTTCGCGCTGATCCAGGGTTCGCTCAACAAGCCCTGCATCGCCCTGCCGGCCAAGGCGAACCTCGGCTCGCTCGTCGGCGTCGTGCCGATCAGCATCCAGGACCTCAACGTCCTGACGTCGCCGCAGAACCAGCAGTGCACCGAGAACTCGACCCAGTCCCAGGGCGACGAGCCGCTCTCGCACATCCTCGAGGACCTGCCGATCCTTTCCGGCAACGGCACGGCCAACCACTGACCAGGCCGGCAGTCGGCCGGCACCGCCCGGCCCTGTCCGCTGCGCACGGCCCCGGCCCCCGACGTCCCCGTCGGGCGGACCGGGGCCGTCGCCGTACCCTCCCGGCGCGGCCCGGGAATTCGGCGGACGGCCGATTTCCGGGCCGGCCGGGCGGCCGCATTCCCGGCCGACCCGCCCGCGGGTGCGCGGTTCCTCCGCCGGCTCGGCCGTCGCGGGGCGCGGGATTTCCGCACGGCGGGGGAGTTCTACCGGCCATTCGGGTGAATAGTGTTTTCCGACGGCCGTCTGCCAGTTTCCTCGGTACCGGGGTGGTCGTTGATCCGGTCGGCAGCGGTGTGCTCGGGCGTGGAATTGCCCGGCGAACCGTCACGAAGGCCGTGGCGGTGCACGACGCCGTTTCCGGAAAAGGAGTTCACCGTGAAGTACTCGAAGGTCGCAGCGGTCGCCGCCGGCACCCTGATGGCAGCCGGTGCCGCTGTCCCCGCGTTCGCCAGCTCCGGCGCCGGTGCGGTCGCCGCCGGTTCGCCGGGCGTGCTGTCGGGCAACGTCATCCAGGTCCCGGTGCACGTCCCGGTCAACCTGTGCGGCAACACCGTCAACGTGATCGCCCTGCTGAACCCCGCGTTCGGCAACACCTGCGTCAACGCGGACAACTGACGTCTGCCTGTCGGGTCGTGACAGCGTCCTGAACAGGTACCGCCCCGGAGCGCCGAACCTCTTCGCGCCCCGGGGCGGTGCGTCTGGCGGGGGCCCACGGAGCAGCCGGGCGCCCCTGAGTAGCGAAGTCGAAAGAAGAGTCGATGCGACAGATCCTGAGCCGGAGTCTGCTCACCGTCGCTGCCGCGAGCAGCGTCCTGGCCGCGACCGGGGGGTACGCACAGGCGGATTCCGGCGGCGACAGCACCGCCAGCGGTTCGCCCGGCCTCCTGTCGGGCAACTCCGTGCAGGTCCCGGTGGAAGTGCCGGTCAACGCGTGCGGCAACACGGTCGACGCCGCCGGGCTGTTGAACCCCTCGTTCGGCAACTCGTGCAGCAACGAGTCGTCCCCCGCGCCGACCACGCCGCCCCGGCAGGCGCCGCCGCGCACCGAGGCCCCGCCCGCCCCGACGACGCCGCCGGCCCAGCCGGTCGTCGAGCACCACCAGCTTGCCGAGACCGGTATCGCCCGGCACGAGGCGGGTTTCGCGGGCGCCGCGGGTGCGGCCCTGCTGCTCGGCGGTGCACTGCTCTACCGGCGCTCCCACACCGCCGCCAGGTCCGCCCGCGCCACCGCCCGCACGCGCTGACCGCCCCGGTGGGCCGCGCCGCTCTCCGCCGGGAAAAGCCGCCGGTACGGGAAATGCGCCGAAGTTCCCCACGTACGGGTGATTGTCGCGGACGCGGCCCGTTTTCCGTTTCCTGTGGATCGGCGCGGTCGTTGTTCAGCGTGCCGGACTTCGGCGCTCCGACGGCGTTCCACGGCGCCCGACGTCAAAGCGTCGGGCGGCCGGCTCTCGGCTTAGGAAAGGGTGGCAAGTGAAGTACTCGAAGGTCGCGGCGGTACTGGCCGGTTCGGTCATGGCGGCCGGGGTGGCCGCACCCGCCTTTGCGGACGACACCGCCAGTGCCCCCGTCTCGGTCGACAACATGTCGACGATGCCCACGAGCATCAACGGCGGGGTGGACCAGGCGCTCAACGAGCAGCCGCTCCAGAAGGTCGCGGACGCCACGCAGGTCCAGTCCACTCTGGAGACCCTCCAGGGCGCCGCCGACTCGGTGCAGGGTGCCGCCGGCCACGCGGGCTCCGCGCTGTCCGGTGTCACCGGAGCCCTGCCCGGCGGCTCGCTGCTCGGCGGTCTGCCGCTCGGCGGCCTCCCGCTCGGCTGACGCCCGCCCGCCGCTTTCCCGGCTCTCCCGGCCCCTCCCACCCGGCTGTTACCCCGTCGGAGTGAAAGGCCGGAACCAAACCCCGCTGGAGCGGTTGATCAGATCGTTCCAGACTTTCCAGACCAGTGCGCCAAGCACCAAAAAAAGGGACAACAATGATCAAGAAGATGCTTGCCGGTGCTGCTCTCGCCGCGTCGGTCGCCGCTGTCGGTGCCGCCGCCGCTCCGCAGGCCATGGCGATCGGCAACGACGGTGGCACCACCACGGTGAACGGCAACGGCGCCGAGCAGGCGTACGGCAACACCCACACCGGTGGCACCCAGAGCCCGCAGATCGGCCTGGTCCAGGGCACCCTGAACAAGCCCTGCCTCGGCGTGCCGGTGAAGGCCAACGTCGGCTCGCTGATCGGCCTGGTGCCGATCACCGTCCAGGACGTCAACGTGCTGACCTCGCCGCAGAACCAGCAGTGCACCGAGAACTCCACCCAGGCCCAGGGCGACGAGCCGCTGTCGCACGTGCTCAGCAACATCCCGGTGCTGTCCGGCAACGGCGTGGCCAACCACTGAACCACCCGCGGCCGCCCTGCGGCCGCCGGCCGGTGAGGCGCGCCCCCTCGCGCCCCACCGGCCCGCTCCACCCGTACGGGCCGCCGGCCTTCCCCCCTCGCCGGCGGCCCGTCGCCATGCCCGGGCCCGGTCGGTGGACCCGGCCCGGTCAGCGGACCGCGCCCGGTCGGTGGACCCCGGCGCGGCCGCCGGACAGGCGCCGCCGCGGGCGGTCCGGGGCGCGCCCTCGGCGAACCCGCCGGGCGGGAGCCCGCGGTCGGTCGGTAGGGTCCTGCTGACCTGCCGCTTCCCCGATCCGAGGTGTCCGCGTGAGCTCCGCCCCCGCGCCGGTGACCGTCGTCGGCATCGGCGCCGACGGCTGGGACGGGCTGCCCGAGGCGTCCCGGGCCGCGTTGCGCGCCGCGGACGCGGTGATCGGCGGCCCGCGCCAACTCGACCTGCTGCCACCGGAGTGCGCCGGGCAGCGGGTGCCGTGGCCCTCGCCGCTGCGGCCCGCGGTGCCCGGGCTGCTCGCGGCCCACGCCGGCCGCCGGCTCGCTGTGCTGGCCAGCGGGGACCCGTTCTTCCACGGCATCGGCCGGGCCCTGGCGGAGGAGGCCGGCCCGGAGGCGCTGCGGGTACTGCCGCACCCCTCGTCGGTCTCCTACGCCTGTGCCCGGCTCGGTTGGCCGGTCGAGGACACCGCGGTCGTCACTCTCGTCGGGCGCCCCGCGGCGACGCTGGCCGCCGCCCTGCACCACCGCCGCCGCCTGGTCGTGCTCAGCGCCGGCGCGGCCACCCCTGCCGAGGTCGCCGCGCTGCTGCGCGACCGCGGCTTCGGGCCGAGCCGCCTGCGGGTGCTGGAGCAACTCGGCGGCCCCCGTGAGCGGGTGGCGGCCGACGGCACCGCCGACGGCTGGGCGCACCCGCCCGGCGACCCGCTCAACGTCGTCGCCGTCGACTGCCGCCGCGGCGCCGGCGCCCCGCGGCTCGGCGCGGTGCCCGGGCTCCCGGACGAGGCGTACGACCACGACGGGCAGCTCACCAAGCGCCATGTGCGCGCCGCCACCCTCGCCGCGCTCGCCCCCGCGCCCGGCGAACTGCTCTGGGACGTCGGAGGCGGCTCCGGATCGATCGCGATCGAGTGGATGCGCGCGCACCCGTCCTGCCGCGCGGTGGCCGTCGAGCGCGACCCGGTCCGGGCCGCCCGCATCACCGCCAACGCCGACCGGCTCGGCGTGCCCGCGCTGCGGGTCGCCACCGGCGCCGCGCCCGCCGCGCTGGCCGGACTCCCGGCCCCCGACGCCGTGTTCGTCGGCGGCGGGCTCACCGCGCCCGGCCTGCTCGACGCCTGCTGGGACGCGCTCGCGGCCGGCGGCCGGCTCGTCGCGAACACCGTCACCCTGGAGTCCGAGGCGCTGCTCGCCGCGCACTACCGCCGACGCGGCGGCGACCTCGTCCGGCTGGCCGTCGCGCACGCGGCACCCGTGGGGACGTTCACCGGCTGGCGTCAGGCGATGCCGGTCACCCAGTGGTCGGTGGTCAAGCCGGCCGATCCGGCAGGAGCGGAAGACCTATGACCGTGCACTTCATCGGCGCCGGGCCCGGCGCCGCCGACCTCATCACAGTGCGCGGCGCGCGGCTGCTGGCCTCCTGCCGGGTCTGCCTGTACGCCGGGAGCCTGGTGCCGCGCGAACTGCTCGCTGACTGCCCGCCGGGGGCGGAACTCGTGGACACCGCGCGGATGGACCTGGACGAGATCACCGACGCGCTGGTACGGGCGCACCGCGACGGCCACGACGTGGCGCGGCTGCACTCCGGGGATCCTTCGGTGTTCAGCGCGGTGGCCGAGCAGATGCGCCGGCTCGACGCGGCCGGGGTGCCGTACGAGGTGGTGCCCGGGGTGCCCGCCTTCGCGGCGGCCGCGGCCGCGCTCAAGCGGGAGTTGACGGTGCCGGCGGTCGGGCAGACGGTGATCCTCACGAGGGTCGCGCAGCGGGCCACGCCCATGCCGCCGGGGGAGGACCTGCCGACGCTCGCGGCCAGCGGGGCGCTGCTGGTGCTGCACCTCGCGGCGGGGTACGCCGAGCGCGTCGTCGCCGAGTTGACGCCGCACTACGGGGCGGACTGCCCGGCCGCCGTCGTCGCCTACGCCAGCAGGGCGGACGAGGTCGTCCTGCGGGGGACGCTCGCGACGGTGGCCGCGCAGGTGGCGGCGGCGGGAATCCGCCGCACCGCCGTCATCATGGTCGGGCGCACCCTGGGGGCTTCGTCCTTTCCCGACAGCCACCTGTACTCGCCCCTCCGGGGGCGCCCCTGACCCCCGGCCGGCTCCGTCCTGTCGGTCGAGGGACCACCTGCCGGTGGTGGCGGTGACGGAGGCGCGCGAGGGGGTCTTGCGGTGCGTCGGCGTCCCCGGGTGCGCTGTGGGCGGTCGCGCGGTTCCCCGCGCCCCGGGTGGGTGCGGCTGCTCCGCAGCGCACCCGGCGCCGTACCCGGACAGCGGAACCGGCCGACCGTGTGGGGGCACGGGCAGCCACGGTGCACCCGCGAGTGGGCGCGGACGGCAAGGAGCGGGGCCCGGAACGCCGGGAAGCGAGGGGCGGATGAGGCACCCTGGGCTTGTTTCACGTGGAACATTCAGGAAGGGCACCGACGTGCACGTGCTGATCCTCGGCGGCACCACCGAGGCGAGGGAACTCGCGGGGCTCCTCGCCGAGCGCGGGCGCACCGTGACGTCGTCGCTCGCCGGCCGCGTCTCCGCCCCCCGCCTCCCGCGGGGCACCGTGCGGATCGGCGGCTTCGGCGGCCCACGGGGACTGGCCGAATGGCTCCGCGACCACCACGTGACCGCACTGGTCGACGCCACCCACCCCTTCGCCGCGAGGATCAGCGCGAACGCCGCGGAGGCCGCCGCGCGGACGGGGGTGCCGCTGCTCGCGCTGCGCCGCCCGGGCTGGACCCCGGCCCCGGGCGACCGCTGGCACCCGGCGGACTCCCTCGCGCACGCCGCGCACCTGCTGCCCGCCCTCGCCGACCGGGTGTTCCTGACCACCGGCCGCAGCGGGCTCGCCGCGTTCGCCGGACTGGACGACCTGTGGTTCCTGGTGCGGTCGGTGGACCCCCCGGAGGGGGTGCTGCCGCGCCGGACGGAGGTGCTGCTCGACCGGGGTCCGTACACGCTCCAGGGGGAGCGGGAGGTGCTGCGGGAGCACCGGATCGGGGTGCTGGTGACGAAGGACAGCGGGGGCGCGGCCACGGCCGCGAAGCTGGTGGCGGCGCGGGAGGCGGGCCTGCCGGTGGTCGTGGTGCGCCGGCCGCCGGCGGTGGAGGGGGTGGAGGTCGCGGAGGACGTGGAGCGGGCGGCGCGGTGGGTGCGGGAACGGACGGGCTGAGCACACGGCGGCGGGCGCGCGGTGCCCTCGCCCCCGGGCCGAGGGGCGGTGCGTTCGCCCCGGGCCGCGGTCGGCCCGGGGCGGGGCGGGTCTCAGGACCGGGGGTAGGTCCGCGGCGTCCAGACGATCTGCTCGCCGTCCCCGCGCACCACGGTCCTGGTCTGCGAGGAGCCGACGATCAGCAGGGTGCGCATGTCGACCTCCTCCGGGTCCAGATCGTCGAGGCGGACGATCCGCACCCGCTCGCCCGGGCCGCCGACGTCGCGGGCGACCACCACGGGGGTGTCGGGGGCGCGGTGCTCCAGCAGCAGCTTGCGCGCCTCGGCCACCTGCCACGTGCGGCTCTTCGACCCCGGGTTGTACAGCGCCAGCACCAGGTCCGCGGAGGCGGCCGCGCGCAGCCGCTCGGCGATGACCTCCCACGGCTTGAGCCGGTCCGACAGGGAGACGGCCGCGTAGTCGTGGCCGAGCGGAGCACCGGCCCGCGCGGCCGCCGCGTTCGCCGCGGTCACGCCGGGCAGCACCCGTATCGGCACGTCCCGGTACGGCGGCCGGGAGGCGGCCTCCACCACGGCGGTGGCCATCGCGAACACCCCCGGGTCGCCGCCGGAGACCACGGCCACCCGCCGCCCCCTGCGGGCGAGGTCGAGCGCGAACTCGGCCCGCTCGGCCTCCACCTTGTTGTCGCTGCCGTGCCGCCGCTGGCCGGCCCTGACCGGCACCCGGTCCAGGTACGTGGTGTAGCCGACCAGGTCGTCCGCCGAGGCCAGCGCGCCGCGCGTCTCGGGGGTCAGCCACAGCGGGCCGGCCGGACCGGTGCCCACCACCACGACGTTCCCCGGCCCGCCGCGGCCGTCCGCCGCCTCCTCGGCCCGCTCCTGCGCGGGCAGTGCCGCCGGTACCGCCGCCGGCTCCGTCGCGCCGCCCCGGCTCGGCAGCACCGCCATGGCGAAGTACGGCACCGACTCCGGGTCCACCCCGGCGAGTTCCGCGGTCCGCTCACCCGCCATGGTGGCCCGCTCGACGTACCGCGCCTCGGCCAACCGCCCGGACCGCTCCAGCGCCCGCCGCACCGCCGGGAACGTCCGGCCCAGCTTCAGCACCACCGCGGTGTCCGCCGCCGCCAGCCGCGCCGCGAGCTCCTCCTCCGGCAGCGTGCCGGGCAGCACCGTCAGCGACTCCTCGCCCTCCACCAGCGGCGTCCCCAGCCGCGCGGCCGCGCCCGCCATCGACGTCACCCCGGGCACGACCTCCGTCGGGTACCGGTCGGCCAGCCGCTTGTGCATGTGCATGTACGACCCGTAGAAGAGCGGGTCGCCCTCGGCCAGCACCGCCACGCTCCGCCCCGCGTCCAGGTGCGCGGCCAGCCGCGCCGCGGCCCGCTCGTAGAACTCCTCCATCGCGCCCTGGTAGCCGCCGGGGTGGTCGGTGGTCTCCGTGGTGACCGGATAGACCAGCTTCTCCTCGACCTGGCCCTCGCGCAGGTACCCCGCCGCGATCCCCCGGGCGATCGACCGGCCGTGCCGCGCGCTGTGGTACGCCACGACGTCGGCCGCCGAGATCACCTCCACGGCCCGCACCGTCAGCAGTTTCGGGTCGCCCGGACCGAGGCCGACCCCGTAGAGCCGCCCCACGCCGGAGCCGTCGGGAGCGGTCGCCTCGTGCGCCGCGGAAAGGCCGCTGCTCATTCTTCCTCGCTCGCGATCGCGTTGAGTGCGGCCGCCGCGATGGCGCTGCCGCCGCGCCTGCCGTGGACGACCAGGTGGTCGAGGCCCGACGGGTCGGTGGCCAGCGCCTGCTTCGACTCGGCCGCGCCGACGAAGCCGACCGGGACGCCGATCACCGCGGCCGGCCGCGGCGCGCCCTCGGCCACGAGTTCCAGCAGCCGGAACAGCGCGGTGGGCGCGTTGCCGACGGCGACGACGGCCCCGTCGAGCCGCTCGCGCCACAGCTCCAGGGCCGCCGCGGTGCGGGTGGTGCCGAGTTCGGCGGCCAGCGCGGGCACCGAGGGGTCGCCGAGCGTGCAGACGACCTCGTTGTCCGCGGGCAGCCGTCTGCGGGTCACCCCGCTGGCGACCATCGCCGCGTCGCACAGGATGGGTGCCCCCGCCCGCAGCGCCGCGCGGGCCCGCGCCACCACGCCGGGCGAGTACGCGAGGTCGGCCACCAGGTCGACCATCCCGCAGGCGTGGATCATCCGCACCGCGACCTGGGAGACGTCCGCGGGCAGGCCGCCGAGGTCCGCCTCGGCGCGGATCGTGGCGAAGGACCGGCGGTAGATGGCCGCGCCGTCCTTCTCGTACGCGTACGGGTACGCGGAGCCCGGGGGGACCGGGGACACAGGGGGCACGGTGGTCTCGCTCATTCGGTCGGCGCGCCGCGGCGCGCGGCCGCCACGGTGGCGGCGAGGTCAGGGGGGCCGGGATGGACGCTACGGGACGGGGTGCCGGGGGTCGCGGCCGCCCGGTGGAAGAGGTCCACACGGTAGCCGTCGGGGGTCGCGACGACCTCGACGCGGTCGGCGGTGCGGGGGCGGCCGCAGCGGCGGGGGCAGCCGGACCAGTGGACGGGCAGGAGGCGGGGGGCCGCGGGGCCGCCGGGGCGGGGGGCGCCGTCCGCCGGTGCGCCGCCGCCCCCGGGTTCCGCGCTCCCGGGGGCGGGGCGGGAGGGCTCGGCGTCCCCGGGGGCGGAGCGGACGAGGGCGGCCGCGTCCGCGCGGACGTCGGCGAGCGACTTCGCGCATCCGGGCCGCCCGGCGCACGCGCTCACGCCGACCCACGGGGAGGCCGCGTCCGTCACCAGCCCGGCCGCCGCCAGCGCGGCCAGCTCCTCCCGGGCCCGGTCGGCGGGCACGCCCGGGACGACGGCGCCCCGCCACGGGGTGAGCCGCAGGTGCGCGGCCGGGGTGCGGGCGGCGAGCGCGCACAGGGCGCGCCACTGGTCGGCGGTCAGGCGGCCGAGGGGCGCGAGGACGGAGAGCGCGAGGGGGCCGCCGGGGGCGGCCGGGTGCGCGACGGGGCCGAGCGCGGGGAAGGCGTCGGCGGAGGCGGCGGAGGGTGGGGCGGTGGGTGCGGACCGCTCCTCGGTGCCGTGGTCGGTGGCGGTGGGTGCTGGCTCCGCCCGGGTGCCGTGGTCGGCGGTGGGGGTAGGGCCGGCCTTCTCCCCGGTGCCGTGGTCGGTGGTGGTGGGGGCGGACTTCGCCCGGGTGCCGTCGGTGGTGGTGGGTGCGGACTTCGCCCGGGTGCCGTCGGGGGCGGCGGGGACGGCTCCGGACCGGGTGCCGTCGGGGGCGGCCGGGGAGGCGGCCTTCCCCCGGGCGGCCACGGCCACGGGAGCGGGCGCGGGGTCGGCCGCGGGCGCCGGCTCGGGTCCGGGCGCGGGCGGCGCGGGGAGGCGGCCGGCGAGTTCGGCGGTGAGGGCCGCGCCGCGGTCGGGCAGGTCGGCCACCCGCCACGCGCTGGGCTCGCCGCCCTCGGACGCGGCCTCGGCGAGGAAGAGCTCCGCGGCGAGCAGGGCGGCCCGGGGCGCGTCGGCGGCGGTCACGCGCAGGGCCGCGTTGCGGCCGACCGCCAGCAGCGCGGTCCCGTCGGGCGCCGCGCGCAGCGTCACGTCGGGCGCCAGGGCCGCGACGTCGCCGCGCCCGTCGTCCAGCGCGAAGAGGAACCGCCCGGACAGCGCCGCGGCGGCCGGGCTGCCGCACAGCAGCCCGTCCAGCTCCCGCAGCCAGTCCCCGACGTCCAGGTGCCCCCGCCCGTCGAGGCCGGACAGCGGCGAGGCCACGACGTTCCGTACGCGCTCGTGGGTGGCCGAGGGCAGCAGCCCGGCGGCGCCCAGCAGTTGGGCCAGCTCCGCTCCGCAACCCGCGTCCAGGCCGCGCAGTTGGACGTTGCCGCGCGAAGTGAGATGGACGTCACCGTCGCCGAACCGCCGGGCCGCCTCGCCCAACCGCTCGGCCTGCGCCGCGTCCAGCACGCCGCCGGGAATCCGGACGCGGGCCAACGCGCCGTCGTCGGCGGGGTGCAGGCGCAGGGCGCCCGGGCAGGCGTCCCCCCGGTCCCGCAGCAGGCCGGCGCCGTCCGGCACCGGTGCGCCGGTGCCCGCCGGTTGCGCGCCGCCGCCCGTGGAACAGGCGTCGGCGTCCGGCCGGGGCGGCCGGACGGGCAGGTCGGGGGCGGTGGACATGGCGGCGAGCATACCGACCGTGCCACAAATCGGGTCATCTGCCGAACGGCCGCGACACTTACTATGCTCGCCGTGCGGACCTTCCGGTTCGCGCATCGCCGCAGACGGCGACAGGGGAGGAAGCCCGGTGAGAATCCGGCGCGGTCCCGCCACTGTGAACTTGGCCACCGGTGCCTCCGGCGGCCGAGCAAGCCAGGAACTCCCGCCGTCCGACACCGCCCGGGGCGCGGACACCCCGAGGAAGGCCACACCGTGACCGGATCACCCGAGTTGCCCCGTTCCGCCGGTTCCGAGACCACCTCTCCGGTGTCCGGGACCGCCGCTCCGGCGAGGGACACCGAGGAACCGCCCGGAGCCGACGCGGCCTCGCCCGCCGGCGCCCCCGCCACCGGGCAGGCGGTCCCGGAACCCGCGGAGGCCGGCACCCCGGAGGGACCGGGGCACCTTGAGCGCGTGCTGCTGCTGAGCACCTCCGACACGGACCTGCTCAGCGCGCGGGCGGCCGGCGGGCCGGTGGCGTACCGGTTCGGGAACCCCGCGCGGCTGGACGTGGCGGGTCTGCCGGAACTGCTGGACGGCGTCGGCCTGGTCGTCGTCCGCCTGCTCGGCGGCCTGCGGGCCTGGCAGGACGGGCTGGACGCGCTGCTGGCCACCGCCCTTCCCGTGGTCGTGCTGAGCGGCGAACAGGCGCCGGACGCCCAGCTGATGGCGGCCTCGACCGTGCCGGTCGGCATCGCCGCCGAGGCCCACGCGTACCTCGCGCACGGCGGCCCCGGCAACCTGGAGCAGCTCGCCCGCTTCCTGTCCGACACGGTGCTGCTCACCGGCCACGGCTTCGACCCGCCCGCTCCCGCGCCCTCCTGGGGCCCGCTGGAGCGCGCGTCGGCCCAAACGCCCGCGGACGCCCCCACCGTCGCCGTGCTCTACTACCGCGCCCACCACATGAGCGGGAACACCGCCTTCGTGGCCGCCCTGTGCGACGCGATCGAAGCGGCCGGCGCCCGCGCGCTGCCGTACTTCGTCGCCTCCCTGCGCACCCCCGAGCCCGGGCTCGTCGCCGAACTGGCCGCCGCCGACGCCATCGTCACCACCGTGCTCGCGGCCGGCGGCACCCGGCCCGCCGAGGCGTCCGCGGGAGGCGACGACGAGGCATGGGACGCGGGCGCGCTCACCGGCCTGGACGTGCCGGTGCTCCAGGCGCTCTGCCTGACCGGCTCGCGCGCCGCCTGGCTGGCCAGCGACGAGGGCGTCTCGCCGCTGGACGCCGCCACCCAGATCGCGGTTCCCGAGTTCGACGGGCGGCTGATCACCGTCCCGTTCTCGTTCAAGGAGGTCGACGCCGACGGCCTGCCCGCCTACGTCGCCGACCCCGAACGCGCCGCCCGGGTGGCCGGCATCGCGGTGCGGCACGCCCGGCTGCGGCACATACCCGCCGCGGACAAGCGCCTCGCCCTGGTGCTGTCCGCCTACCCGACCAAGCACTCCCGCATCGGCAACGCGGTGGGCCTCGACACCCCGGCCAGCGCCATGGCCCTGCTGCGCCGCCTGCGCGAGGAGGGGTACGACTTCGGCCCCGACCCGGTCCCCGGCCTCGACACCCCCGACCCGGCGCCGGGCAGCGACGCCCCTGACGGCAATGCTCCTGACGGCGACGCCTCCGGCGCCGGCACCGACACCTCCTCCGAGACCTCCCCCGCCGGACCCGCCGCCCCCCACCCCGGCGACGCCCTCATCCGCGCCCTCATCGACGCCGGCGGCCACGACCAGGACTGGCTGACCGAGGAGCAGTTGGCCCGCAACCCGGTCCGGGTCCCCGCCGCGGACTACCGCCGCTGGTACGGCACCCTGCCGCGGGAACTGCGCGACGCGGTCGAGCGGCACTGGGGCCCGCCGCCGGGCGAACTGTTCGTGGACCGCAGCCGCAACCCGGAGGGCGACATCGTGCTCGCCGCCCTCCGGCACGGCAACCTGCTGGTCCTCATCCAGCCGCCGCGCGGTTTCGGCGAGAACCCGATCGCGATCTACCACGACCCCGACCTGCCGCCCTCGCACCACTACCTGGCGGCCTACCACTGGATCGCCGCCCCGGCCGCGGAGGGCGGCTTCGGCGCCGACGCGATGATCCACCTCGGCAAGCACGGCAACCTGGAGTGGCTGCCCGGCAAGAACGCCGGCCTGTCGGCCGCCTGCGGCCCGGACGCGGTGCTCGGCGACCTCCCGCTGGTCTACCCGTTCCTGGTCAACGACCCCGGCGAGGGCACCCAGGCCAAGCGCCGCGCGCACGCCACCCTGATCGACCACCTCGTGCCGCCGATGGCCCGCGCCGACTCCTACGGCGACATCGCCCGCCTCGAACAGCTGATGGACGAGCACGCCCAGATCGCGGCCATGGACCCGGCGAAGCTGCCGGCGATCCGCGCGCAGATCTGGACCCTGATCCAGGCCGCCCGCCTCGACCACGACCTGGGCCTGGACGACCGCCCCGACGACGAGGGCTTCGACGACTTCCTGCTCCACGTCGACGGCTGGCTCTGCGAGATCAAGGACGCCCAGATCCGCGACGGACTGCACGTCCTCGGCCGGGCGCCGGCCGGCACCGACCGGGTCAACCTGGTGCTGGCGATCCTGCGGGCCCGGCAGATCTGGGGCGGCACCGCGGCCCTGCCCGGCCTGCGCGAGGCCCTCGGCCTGGACGAGTCCGCCGCCACCCGCACCGCAGCCGACGCCGTCGAGGAGCGCGCCCGCGCCCTGGTGCAGGCGATGGAGGACGCCGGTTGGGACCCGGCCGCCGTGCCCGCCGCCACCGCGGACCACGGCGAGCAGGCCGCCGCCGTCCTGGATTTCGCCGCCCGCGAGGTGGTACCCCGGCTCGGGGCGACCACCGCCGAGATCGACCGCACCGTGCACGCGCTGGCCGGCGGCTTCGTGCCCGCGGGACCGTCCGGCTCGCCGCTGCGCGGCCTGGTCAACGTGCTGCCCACCGGCCGCAACTTCTACTCCGTGGACCCCAAGGCGGTGCCCTCCCGGCTGGCCTGGGAGACCGGGCAGGCCCTCGCCGACTCGCTGCTGGCCCGCTACCGCGCCGACAACGGCGACTGGCCGGCGTCGGTGGGCCTGTCGCTGTGGGGCACCTCCGCGATGCGCACCGCCGGCGACGACATCGCCGAGGCGCTGGCGCTGCTCGGCGTCCGCCCCGTGTGGGACGACGCCTCCCGCCGGGTCACCGGCCTGGAGCCGGTGCCGTCGGACGAGCTGGGCCGCCCCCGGATCGACGTCACGCTGCGCATCTCGGGCTTCTTCCGCGACGCGTTCCCGCACACCGTCGGCCTGCTCGACGACGCGGTGCGGCTGGCCGCCTCGCTCGACGAGCCCGACGACCGCAACCACGTGCGCGCCCACACCCGCGCCGACCTCGCCGAGCACGGCGACGAGCGCCGCGCCACCACCCGCATCTTCGGCTCCCGACCGGGCACGTACGGCGCCGGGCTGCTCCAGCTCATCGACTCCCGCGACTGGCGCACCGACGCCGACCTCGCCGAGGTCTACACGGTGTGGGGCGGCTACGCCTACGGCCGCGGGCTGGACGGGCGCCCCGCGCGCGGCGAGATGGAGACCGCCTACCGCCGGATCGCGGTCGCCGCGAAGAACACCGACACCCGCGAGCACGACATCGCCGACTCCGACGACTACTTCCAATACCACGGCGGCATGGTCGCCGCGGTGCGGGCGCTGCGGGGCACCGCCCCCGAGGCGTACATCGGCGACTCCACCCGCCCCGAGACCGTGCGCACCCGCACCCTGGTCGAGGAGACCTCCCGGGTCTTCCGCGCCCGGGTGGTCAACCCGCGCTGGATCGAGGCGATGCGCCGGCACGGCTACAAGGGCGCCTTCGAACTCGCCGCCACCGTCGACTACCTCTTCGGCTACGACGCGACCACCGGCGTCGTCGCCGACTGGATGTACGACAGGATCACCGAGGCGTACGTCCTCGACCCCGCCAACCGGGCCTTCCTCCAGGACGCCAACCCCTGGGCGCTGCACGGCATCGCCGAACGCCTGCTGGAGGCGGAGTCGCGCGGCATGTGGGCCGAGCCGGACCCCGCGGTGCTCGCCGAGCTGCGCCAGGTCTACCTGGACACCGAGGGCGACCTCGAAGGCGGCGACGACCGTGTCGACGGTGACGGCGGCGTCGACGGTGACGGCGGGGGAAGGACTCCCGGAGCGCGGTCGTAGGATCGCGGGGCCGGAAGGGACGACCGACGACCAGGAGGAGAACCGCCGTGCCGATGCGCGTCGCCGTACTGGACGACTACCAGCAGGTCGCCGGGGAACTGGCCGACTGGTCCGGGCGGCTGCCCGGGGCCGAGACGGTCTTCTTCCCCCGCCACCTGGCCGACCGCGACGAACTCGTGGCCGCCCTGGAGCCGTTCGACGTGGTGGTGGCGATGCGCGAGCGCACCGCCTTCCCGCGCGAGGTGCTCCAGCGGCTGCCCCGGCTGCGGCTGCTGGTCACCACCGGGATGCGCAACGCGTCCCTGGACCTGGCCGCGGCCGCCGAGTTCGGCGTGCTGGTCTGCGGCACCCGCTCGCACCCGACCGGCACCGCCGAGCTGACCTGGGCGATGATCCTCGGCCTGGTCCGGCGGGTCGCCGACGACGACGCCGCGGTCCGGGCCGGCGGCTGGCAGCAGCGGATCGCGCCGGACCTGGCGGGCGAGGTGCTGGGCGTCGTGGGCCTCGGCCGGCTGGGCGCCCAGGTGGCTGCGGTCGGCGCCGCGTTCGGCATGGACGTGGTCGCCTGGAGCCCGCACCTCACCGCGGAGCGCGCGGCGCGGGGCGGCGCCCGGGCGGTCACCAAGGACGAGCTGTTCGCCACCGCGAAGGTCGCCACCGTGCACATGGTGCTCGCCGACGACACCCGCGGCATCGTCGGCGACGCCGAACTGGGTGCCATGCGCCCGGACGCCTACCTCGTCAACACCTCGCGGTTCGGGCTGGTCGACGAGGGCGCGCTGCGCCGCGCGCTGGAGGCCGGCCGCCCGGCCGGGGTCGGCCTCGACGTGTTCGACACCGAGCCGCTGCCCGACGGCCACTGGCTGCGCTCCGCGCCCCGCACCCTGCTCTCCCCGCACATGGGCTACGTCACCGACCGGACCTACCGGATCTTCTTCACCGACGCGGTGGAGGACATCGCCGCGTGGCGCGCGGGGGCCCCGGTACGCACCCTGTGACCACGGGCGCCTCAGCGCATGCCCGCGGACGTCAGCAGGTCCCGGGCGCCGGCCGCGTCGATCGCCTCCGCCAGCTCGCGCAGCGCGTCCCGGTCCTGGAGCAGCCCGGCGGCGTGCGAGCGCCGGGCGCCGCGGTCGAGTTCGTGCCACAGGAACGGGTTCGCCACGAGCACCCGCACCTCCACCGACACCCGTCCGCCGAACGCGTCGCGCAGCACCACCCGCCGGTCGATCTCGCCCAGGAACCGCGCCGAGACCAGGTACCCGGTGTGCACGCGCCGACCGCGCAGCAGCCCGCGCACGTCCAGCCAGCCGTCGCCCGCCGAGGTCCGCGCCGGCAGCAGGATCGCGAACAGCGCGAGCGCGAGCGCCCCGCACGCCGCGAGCCGCGGGACGTCCAGCGTGCCGTCCCACCCGTCCGTCACCAGCGCCACGGCCAGTACCGTCGCGGCCGCGCCGTAGGCGCTCCACAACCGCCCGGCCCACGCGCGGTCGTGCGCGACCGCGGGACCGTCCTCGACCCGGATCCGCGCCCGGGGTGCCGCGCCGTAGTGCTCACCGCTTCCCATGTCCGGAAACGCTAGGTCGGCGGCGGGCCGGTGAGCCGTTCCTTGACGCGCCCCTGACGCCCGGCGCGCTGTTCCTGGCACCCCCTTTACGTGCCAGTGGCCGCCGCGGGGGCCGGGGCGGCGCGGGAGCCGCGCGGGCCGGTCCTGACAGCCCGGCCCGCGCGCCCCGGTGGGAGGGGCGCCCTGGTGCGGCGGGGAGTGGTCACCAGGGCGCGTCCGGATCAGGTGCCGTAGACCTGGAACTCCCACAGGGAGTACCCGTACTGCGTGGCCCGCTGCGTGCCGTACAGGCGTACGTAGCGGCCCGATCCGGCCACCGACAGCGTCTGGTCGCCGCCGGTCCCGCTCGTGGTGGAGTAGACGGACGTCCAGGTGCGGCCGTCGGGCGAGGTCTGGAGCTGGAAGGCCGTGCCGTACGCCGTCTCCCAGTCCAGCTTCACCTGGCTGATCGTGTGCGTGGCGCCGAGGTCCACCTGGAGCCACTGCGGGTCGGCGAAGCCGCTGGACCAGCGGGTGCCGGCGTCGCCGTCGACCGCCGCGGAGGCGGGGAAGGCCGCGCTCTCCGCCGAGGAGGCGGTGGCCGCCCTGCCCTGGGAGAGCAGGGTCGCCTGGCCGCCCGGCCCGCTCCCGTCGGACGGCGTGCCGTACAGCGCGAGTTCGTAGAGCGAGTCGCCGTACTGGCTGGCCCGCGCGGTCGCGTAGACCCGCACGTAGCGGCCGGTGGTGTGCAGCGCGATGTCCTGGAGGTCCTGCGGGCTGTTGGCGTTCGTGGCGACGGTGGTCCAGTTCTGGCCGTCGGACGACACCTGTAGCTGGTAGGCCGCCGCCGCGGCCGCCTCCCAGGTCAGGCCGGCGTGGGTGAGGTCGTAGGAACGGCCGAGGTCCACCTGGAGCCACTGCGGGTCGGCGAAGCCGCTCGACCAGCGGGTGGAGATGTCGCCGTCGGTCGCGTTGGACGCGGGGAAGTCCGCGCTCTCGTTCGACGAGGACGTGGTCGGCCTGCCCAGCGCGATGTCCGGGCCCAGGTCGCCGGCGGCGGGCTTGTTGTAGACGGCCACGTAGTCGACGTTCATCTGGCCGCCGGAGGCGGTCGCGGCCGTCGGTCCCCCGCCGAAGGCGCCCGGGAAGGCCCCGCCGATCGCCAGGTCGAAGATCACGTAAAAGCTGTGGTCCACGGCGTTGGCCCACGTGGCGGCGTCCACCTGGCCGGAGTTGACGGTGAAGTAGTTCTGCCCGTCGAGGTAGTAGCGGATCTGCTCGGGCGAGGTCGAGCGGTCGATCTCCACCGCGTAGGTGTGGTAGCCGGTCTGGCACCCCGAGCAGGCGCGCTCGCCGGAGCCGATGCCGGTCGACTCGTTGCACGGGCCGCCCGGGCTGACCCCGCAGTGCAGCGTGCCGAAGACCGAGCTGCGGGCGTTGATGTCCTCCATGATGTCGACCTCGCCGGAGCCGGGCCAGCCGACCCCGACCCGCAGCGGTGAGCCCAGCATCCAGAACGCCGGCCAGTAGCCCGCGCCGTTGGTCGTGTCGAGGTTCGGCTGCTGGATCGACGCCTGCACGCGGACCACGCCGCCCGGCCGCGCGCCGAACCCGTCGGCCTGCGTCTCCACCCGGCCCGACGTCCAGCCGGAGGCCGGGTCGGTGCCGCTGTGCAGCGCCTTGAGCACCAGGTGGCCGCTGCCGTCCTGGTAGACGTTGGCGGTGCTGTCGGTCATGGTCTCGATCTCGCCGGTGCCGAAGGTCCAGCCGGCGCCGGCGTCGTAGCGCCAGGTGCCGGTGTCCAGGCCGGTGCCGGCGGCGCCGTCGAAGTCGTCGCTCCAGGTGGTGCTGAAGCCGGCCGGCGCGGCCGGCACCTCGGAGGGCGCCGCGGCCGGCCGGGCGGCCGCCGCCGGCGCCGCGCCCCCGGCCGTCTGCGCGCCGGTGACGGCCAGGGCGGTCGGCGATCCGGCCAGGGCGAGGCCGGTGAACGCCGCGACCGCGGCGACCAGCCCGACGAGGGCCCGGCCGCCGCGCAGGCGCCGCCGGATACCGTGACGGACGCCGTGGCGGATGCCGGAACCGTTTCCGTGCGGTGCGCCGGCGCCTCGGCGGCGCGGTGGCGGTGGTACGCGCGTCTGTGGGGTGGACATGCGTCCTGCCTCTCCTTCTGTCGTGGGGGATCGCTCCGGTGCTGCCGTGGGGGTGGAGCCCTTCTCGCGCGCCGCCGGCCGGAGAGGACCCGGCGGCCGGTGCCTGCTGTCTGAGAGCGCTCTCTCAAGCACCTCCAGGAGGATCGTGCCTGCCCGCGGGGGTGTCAAGGAGAACGGCAACGTTTACGGAACCGGGTCTCGCGCGGGTTCCGCCCGCGGCCTGCCCGCGGCCCGCGCGGGTCCTGTCCGCGGCCCGTCTGCGGCCCGTCCGCGGCCTGCCCGGGATCCTGTCCGCGGCCCGCCCGGGTCCCGCCCGGGGGCCGTTTCCGGACCGCGGCCCGTGCGCGTCCGCGGCTGCGTTTGAGATGTGTCCTCCCCGGGTGTTGGCTGGAAGGACCACGGAGGTGGTGAACATGAAGGCTGTCGTCTATCAGGAACCTTTCTCCGTCGCGGTCGCGGATGTCGACACCCCGGGCATCCAGCACCCCAACGACGTGGTCGTCCGCATCACGTCCTCCGCGATCTGCGGCTCGGACCTGCACATGTACGAAGGCCGCACCGCGGCCGAGGCCGGCATCGTCTTCGGCCACGAGAACCTGGGCATCATCGAGGAGACCGGCGCCGGCATCACGTCCCTGAAGGTCGGGGACCGCGTGGTCATGCCGTTCAACGTCGCCTGCGGCTTCTGCAAGAACTGCCTGGCCGGCAACACCGGCTTCTGCCTCACGGTGAACCCGGGGTTCGCCGGCGGCGCGTACGGCTACGTGGCGATGGGCCCGTACGTCGGCGGCCAGGCCGAGCACCTGCGGGTGCCGTTCGCCGACTTCAACTGCCTGAAACTCCCGCCGGGCGAGCAGTTCGAGACCGACTTCGTGCTGCTCGCCGACATCTTCCCCACCGGGTACCACGGCTGCGAGCTGGCCGAGGTAGCCCCCGGCGAGTCCGTCGCCGTCTACGGCGCCGGGCCGGTCGGACTGATGGCCGCGTACTCCGCGCTGCTGCGCGGGGCGGCGAAGGTCTTCGTGGTCGACCGGGTGCCCGAGCGACTGGCGAAGGCCGAGGAGATCGGCGCGATCCCGATCGACTTCACGCAGGGCGACCCGGCCGAGCAGATCCGGGACCGTACCGGCGGCGAGGGCACCGACAAGGGTGTCGACGCGGTCGGCTACCAGGCGCAGGCCCACGACGCCGGCCACGAGGAGCCCGCGACCGTGCTCAACTCCCTGGTCGAGACGGTCCGTCCGACCGGGCGGCTCGGCATTCCCGGCCTCTACGTGCCGTCCGACCCCGGCGGTCCCGACGAGCACGCGCGCCACGGCCAACTGCTGGTCTCGATCGGCAAGATGTTCGAGAAGGGCCAGCGGATGGGCACCGGGCAGTGCAACGTCAAGCGGTACAACCGCCAGTTGCGCGACCTGATCACCGCGGGGCGGGCCCGGCCCAGCTTCGTGGTCAGCCACGAACTCCCGCTGGACCAGGCGCCGATGGCGTACGAGAAGTTCGACCAGCGGGTGGAGGGCTACACGAAGGTGGTGCTGCACCCGGCACTCGCCGCGTGAACCGCTCCGCCCCGGCCGCGTTCCGCCGACCGGCCGCCCCGGACACCCGGGGACGGCCGGTCCGTCGCGTCGAGCGGGCCGGGCCGCCGGGTCGAGCGGGCCGGTCCGGCCGGTCGGACGGACCGGGCCCCTCAGGCGGCCGGCGCGATCAGAGCACGACCACCGAGCGGAGCACGTCGCCGTCCCGCATCCGGGCGAACGCCTGCTCCACGTCGGCCAGTTCGATCGTCTCGGTGACGAAGGCGTCGAGGTCGAGGCGGCCCTGGAGGTAGAGGTCGATCAGCATCGGGAAGTCGCGCGAGGGAAGGCAGTCGCCGTACCAGGAGGACTTGAGCGCACCGCCCCGCCCGAACACGTCGAGCAGGGGCAGTTCGAGCTTCATCTCCGGGGTCGGCACCCCCACCAGCACCACGGTCCCGGCCAGATCGCGGGCGTAGAACGCCTGCTGGTAGGTCTCGGGGCGGCCCACCGCCTCGATCACCACGTCGGCGCCGAAGCCGCCGGTCAGCTCGCGGATCGCCTCGACCGGCTCGCTGCCGCGGGAGTTGACGGTGTGGGTGGCGCCGAGCTTCCGGGCGGTGGCGAGCTTGCGGTCGTCGACGTCCACCGCGATGATCCGCGCGGCGCCGGCCAGCCGGGCGCCGACCACCGCGGCGTTGCCGACCCCGCCGCAGCCGATCACCGCGACCGAGTCGCCCCGGCCCACGTTGCCGGTGTTGATGGCCGCGCCGAGCCCGGCCATCACCCCGCAGCCCAGCAGGCCCGCGGCGGCGGGCGAGGCCGCCGGATCGACCTTGGTGCACTGCCCGGCCGCCACCAGCGTCTTGTCGGCGAACGCGCCGATGCCCAGCGCGGGGGACAGCTCGGTGCCGTCGAGCAGCGTCATCTTCTGCGCGGCGTTGTGCGTGGCGAAGCAGTACCACGGCCGGCCGCGCCGGCAGGCCCGGCAGTCGCCGCACACCGCACGCCAGTTGAGCACCACGAAGTCCCCGGGCCCGACCTCGGTCACCCCCTCGCCGACCGACTCCACCACGCCGGCGGCCTCATGGCCGAGCAGGTACGGGAAGTCCTCGCCGATACCGCCCTCGCGGTAGTGCAGGTCGGTGTGGCACACGCCGCACGCCTGCACCGCGACCACCGCCTCGCCCGGACCGGGGTCCGGCACCACGATCGTCTCGATCCCCACCGCCGCGCCCTTGCCCCGCGCCACCACACCCCGCACCTGCTGCGCCACGTCATCCGCCTCTCTGCGTCCCTGCGTATGGGAGGGACCTCGCATTCTCCCCGCTGCGGGCCCCGTCGCGCGACAGGCCCCGCCGCACGACGGGCCGGGCGGCGCCCGTGCCCCGTCGGCCGGCGGCTACCGGCCCCGACCGGCACCGCGACCGCCACGGGGCGGCGGCGGGCGGTGGTGAGGCCCGGCGCCGCCCCGTGGCGGAGGAACCGGCCTCAGCCGGCCGTGGTGCTGTGCAGCGGGAAGCCGAGCGCCTGCATCGCCCGTTCCACCTCGCCCGCGTTGAAGTCACGCCGGTCCTGGCGGGTGAGGGTCGCGCCGACCTGCATCACCGGGTAGCGGACTCCGCCGATGTCGACGGAACTGCCGGTGACGGGCTCGGGAGCGACCCCGCTCATCGCCTGCTCGACCTCGGACGGGTGGAAGTAGAAGTGGTGGCGGGCGATGGTCACGCGCATCATGCCTCGACAGGGGTGAGGGAACGGGGGAACGGACTCACCGTCTCATGCTTTCGGCGGCGGCGTACCCGCCGCCGTACGGCTTCGCCTGGGTCGGCGGCTCCGGTCCGCGACTCCGGACCGGGTCCGCGGCTTGGTCAGGCGGTGGCGCCCGCCCTCAGCGGCGCGCCGGCGTGGTGCAGGTGGCGCAGAGCCTGGGCGTAGGAGGAGGCCAGCCCGCTCTCCGCGTACGCGATGCCCAGCTCCGCGCAGTACGCCTTCACCATCGGCTGGGCGCGCCGCAGGTGGGGCGTGGGCATGCTCGGGAACAGGTGGTGCTCGATCTGGTAGTTCAGCCCGCCGAGCACGAGGTCGGTCAGCCGCCCGCCGCGCACGTTGCGCGAGGTGAGCACCTGGCGGCGCAGGAAGTCCGGCCGGTCCTTGCCGGTCAGCGTCGGCATGCCCTTGTGGTTCGGCGCGAAGGTGCAGCCCATGTAGACGCCGAACACCGCTTGGTGGACGGCGGCGAACGCCAGTGCCTGGAGCGGGGTGAGGACCAGCAGCAGCGCCGTGACGTACGCGACGACGTGCGCGCCGAGCAGTACGGCCTCCAGCGTGCGCTGCTTGTACGCGGGCCGGAACAGCGCCCGCACTCCGGCCACGTGCAGGTTCATGCCTTCGAGGGTGAGCAGCGGGAAGAACCAGTACGCCTGCCGGCCGCCGATCCAGCGGGCCACGCCGCGCGCGCTGCGGGCCTGGCCCTGCGACCAGACCAGGACGTCCGGGCTGACGTCCGGGTCCAGCTCCTCGTGGTTGGGGTTGGCGTGGTGGCGGGTGTGCTTGTCCTGCCACCAGCCGTAGCTCATGCCGACGCAGAGGTTGCCCGCGATCCGTCCGGCGGCCTCGCTGGGCCGGCGCAGCCGGAACACCTGGCGGTGGGCTATGTCGTGGGCGACCAGCGCGATCTGGGAGAAGAGCACGCCGAGCACCCCGCCGACGGCCAGTTGCCACCAGGTGGGGCCGATCAGCGCGAACGCGGTCCACGCGCCGGCGTACAGGGCGGCGACCCCGCCGATCCTGGCCACGTAGTAGCCGGGGCGCCGCTCCATCAGCCCCGAGTCGGTGATCCGCCGGGCCAGCACGGAGAAGTCGCTGCCCTCACAGAGCGTGCCGGCGGTGTCCGATCCGTCGTCCGGCCCGGCGGCGGGGGCGATCGCGACCGCCGCGGCGGGTTTCACGCCGCACGCCGGCGGGTCTGCGACGCGCGGGCGCCCCCGGAGCGGCCGGCGGAGCCGCCCGCCGAGCCGCCCGAGCCGCCGCGGCCGCTGCCTCCGCCGGTACGGCCCGCGCCGCCGCCCGTGCGTCCGGCGCCGCCCGTCCCGGTACGGCCCGCGCCGCTCCGGCCGGAGCCCGCGGTGGCGGTGCCGCCGCCCGACCGCGGCCGGCGGCGGCCGCCCCCGCGCCGGGCGGAGGTGCCCGCGGCCGGCGTGGCCGGGGCGGGGACCGGGATGGTGACCGGGACGCCGGAGGGCACCCGGGCACCGGTGATCCGGGCCAGCTCCTCGTCCGCGGAGTGCACCTTCGCCGTCTGCGGCGTGATCCTGGCCTTGGCCATCAGCCGCTCCATGTCGCGGCGCTGCTCGGACAGCACCAGCGTCACCACGCTGCCGGACGCGCCCGCGCGGGCGGTGCGGCCGCCGCGGTGCAGGTAGTCCTTGTGGTCGGCCGGCGGGTCCACGTTGACCACCAGGTCCAGGTCGTCGATGTGGATGCCGCGCGCCGCGACGTTGGTCGCCACCAGCGCGGTCACCTCGCCGGTCTTGAACTGCGCGAGGGTGCGGGTGCGCTGCGGCTGGGACTTGCCGCCGTGCAGCGCGGCGGCGCGCACGCCGTTGGCCAGCAGTGTTTTGGCGAGCCGGTCCACGGCGCGCTTGCTGTCGAGGAAGAGCAGCACCCGGCCGTCGCGGGCCGCGATCCGCACCGTGGCGGCGCGCTTGTCCTCGCTGGTGACGTGCAGCACGTGGTGCTCCATGGTCACCACGGCACCGGCCGACGGGTCCACCGCGTGGACCACCGGGTCGGAGAGGAACCGCCGGACCAGCGTGTCCACGTTGCGGTCGAGGGTCGCGGAGAACAGCATCCGCTGGCTGCCCGGCACGACCTGGTTCAGCAGGGCCGTGACCTGGGGCAGGAAGCCCATGTCGGCCATCTGGTCGGCCTCGTCGAGCACGGTGATCACGACCTTGTCGAGCCGGCAGTCTCCCCGCTCGACCAGGTCGCGCAGCCGGCCCGGGGTGGCGACGACGATCTCCGCGCCGCCGCGCAGCGCCGAGGCCTGGCGGCCGATCGACAGCCCGCCCACCACCGTGGCCAGCCGCAGGCGCAGCGCCCGGGCGTACGGCGTGAGGGCGTCGGTGACCTGCTGGGCCAGCTCGCGGGTGGGCACCAGCACCAGCGAGAGCGGCTGGTGCGGCTCGGCGCGCTGTCCGGCGGTGCGGGCCAGCAGGGCGAGCCCGAAGGCGAGGGTCTTGCCCGAGCCGGTGCGGCCCCGGCCGAGGACGTCGCGGCCGGCCAGCGAGCTGGGCAGGGTGGCGCCCTGGATCGGGAACGGCACGGTGACGCCCTGCCGGTCCAGCTCCTCCGTCAGCGCGGCGGGCAGGTCCAGCTCGGCGAAGGTGGCCGCGGCCGGCGGCGCCGGGGTGAGGGTCGTGTACGCGGAGGCGTACGCGGACTCCTCGGAGCCGGTGTCGGCGGGGCGGCCGCCGGTGCGGCCGGAGCCGCGCGACGCGCCGGCGCGGCCGGCACCCTGCTGGGGGCCGCGGGGCCTGCGCCGGGCGCGGGCCGGGCCGCCCGTATTGGACTGTCGGGTGCTTTCGGGCATGCGTGGAGCCTTCCTCGAAGGCGGCGCGTGCCGAAAAAGACTCCGCGAAGAGTGACACCGGGCGGAGACCCGCGAAACGAGCCGGGAGTGGAACTGCGGAGGAGGTGGACTGCGGAAGGGACGGAGGCCGTACCTCCGGTGTCCGCACCCCGGTGCGGAAGAAGCCGGTCCCGCCCGGGCCCGAAAAGCCGGGCCCCGCGGATGAAGCGGCGGGACCCGGCTCGGGTACTGCTCGGGTACTGCTCGTCCGGTCAGGCCGGGACGATGTTCTCCGCCTGCGGGCCCTTCTGGCCCTGCGTGACGTCGAAGGTGACCTTCTGGCCTTCCTGGAGCTCACGGAAGCCCTGGGTGGCGATGTTCGAGTAGTGGGCGAAGACGTCGGCGCCGCCGCCGTCCTGCTCGATGAAGCCGAAGCCCTTTTCGGAGTTGAACCACTTGACGGTACCGGTTGCCATGTCTGACTTCCTCTGATGGTGCAGTTCCTGAACCCGCACTTCACGGGCCAGGCGTCGCTGCAATGACCCCATCCTGGAGGCCGGAAAACAAAATGCGCCCGAGGGTCACATCCCGTCAGGCGCACACAGAGTTCATGGGTACCACAACCGCAACAATCCACAGGCTAGCACACCTCCACCGGAGGGCGAAGCGGCGAAGCCGGAGGCGGCCCGCGCCCACCCCCGCGGTGGCGGCCGCTCCGACCGCCGCGGCGTCGCCGTCGAGGTGCTCCCCGGGGCCTCCGGGGGCCATGGTCCGCGGAGGCCCCGGGGGAGCTGGCGGGGCGTCGGGCCCCACGTCACTTCTTGAAGCCGTAGTCCAGCAGCTTCCTGGCGTCCGAGGTGCGCGCGGCCACCGAGGAGGAGGCGAGCACCGTGCCGATCACGGTCTTCTTGCCGCGGGTGGCGGCGAAGACCAGGCAGTAGCCGGACTCCGGACCCGAACCGGTCTTGACGCCGATGGTGCCGGAGTAGGTGCCCAGCAGGGGGTTGGTGTTGGTCCAGGTCATGTAGCGGTAGCCGCCGGACTTCGTGGTGACCTTCTGCTTGGTCGACCGGGTCTTCACGACCGAGCGGAAGGTGGCGTTCCTCATCGCGTTGCTCGCGAGCTCGGTGAGGTCGCGCGGTGTCGAGTAGTTCTTCCCGTTCCCTATTCCGTCGAACGAGTCGAAGTGGGTGTTCTTCAGGCCGAGCGAGCGGGCGGTGGAGTTCATGGTGCCGATGAAGGACTTCACCCGGGCGGCGCGGGTGGAACCGCTGCCGAACGTGTCGGCGAGCGCGTAGGCGGCGTCGCAGCCGGAGGGGAGCATCAGGCCGTACAGCAGCTGCCGGACGGTGAGCTTGTCCCCGACGATCAGGTGCGCGGAGGACGCGCCCTTGGCGACGATGTAGTCGCTGTACGCCTTCTGCACGGTGACCTTGGTGTTCAGGTTCAGGTGCTTGCTGGCCAGGACCACCCGGGCGGTCATGATCTTGGTGGTCGAGCCGGTGGAGCGGCGGGTGTCGGCGGCCTTGGTGAACAGGGTGCCGCCGGTGCCGTCGTTCATCACGAAGCCGCCCTTGGCGGTGATCGACGGCGCCTTGGGGGCGGCCTTGGCCGTGGTCCCGGCGGTGGCAGCGGACGGGGCGGCGGCGGGCGCCACCCGAGGGGCCGCGGCCTGCGCCGCGGGGGCGGCGAGCGCGCCCGCCGCGACGAGGGCGGCGGCGGTGACCGCCGCCGCCGGGGCCCGGCGGATGCTGCTGGTGTGGGTACTCACGACTGCTCCAGATGTCCGTGCGGCGGCATGCGGAAGTGCCGCTCACCGGTGAGACGTCGGGCGTGGCACAACGGTGCGTCCCGGTGGAGGACATTTTCTGACGCCCCGTCCGATCGGCGCGGGAACGCGCGGGCGGGGCGGCGCCGGGCCGGCGCGGCGGGCCGGGCGCGCGGGAGCGAGCGGGGGCGCGGGGGGCGCGCGAGGGGGCGGAACCGGACGGCCGGCGGGTGCCGGGTGAAAGACGATCAGCGAGGAAGCGGGCTTCCGTGGGCTGTCGGGCCGGTCCCGCCCCGCCATCATGCTGATGCACATCATGTGTTGTTGCAAGCTATTCGCAATAAAGGTCTAGGGTGGGTCGCGGCCACTCGTTCCCGCCCGCCGAAAGGGGCCGTGCCTGATGGACACCTACGCGCTTCCCGACCTGCCGTACGACTACTCCGCGCTCGCGCCGGCGATCACCGGCGAGATCCTGGAGCTGCACCACGCCAAGCACCACGCCGCCTACGTCAAGGGCGCCAACGACACGCTGGAGCAGATCGCCGAGGCCCGCGAGAAGGACGCGATCACCCCGACCGGGCTGGTCGGACTGGAGAAGACCTTCGCGTTCAACCTCTCCGGCCACGTGCTGCACTCGATCTTCTGGCAGAACCTCTCGCCCGACGGCGGCGACCGCCCCGACGGCGCGCTGGCCACCGCGATCGACGAACACCTCGGCGGCTTCGAGGCGTTCAGGAAGCAGCTCACCGTGGCCACCGCCTCGGTGCAGGGCTCCGGCTGGGGCGTGCTGGCCTGGGAGCCGGTCGGCAGGCGCCTGATCGTCGAGCAGGTCTACGACCACCACGGCAACGTCGGCCAGGGCACCACCCCGCTGCTGGTCTTCGACGCCTGGGAGCACGCGTACTACCTCCAGTACAAGAACGTGCGGCCCGACTACGTCACCAAGCTGTGGGACCTCGTCAACTGGACCGACGTCAGCAACCGCTACGCCGCCGCGTCGGGCGCCGCGTCCGCGTGACCGTCCCGTCCGCGTGACCGTCCGGGCCGGGTGGCCGTCCCGGACGCTCGGCCCGATCCGCGCCTCGCCCGGACCGGGGTCCGCCGTGGGCCGGGGTCCGCCGTGGGCCGCCGGCCCGGATCGTCCCCCTCTGCGCTCCCGCTCCCCCCGGGCGAGAATGGTGGGCGAGGCAGATCCGCCACGCCGAGCGAGGTGGTCCCGTGGACCAGGCAGCCATCAGCGTCTCCGGCCTCAGCAAGCGGTTCGGCTCCGTGACGGCGCTCGACTCCGTCGACTTCGACGTCGAGCCCGGTACGGTCTTCGGCCTGCTGGGGCCCAACGGCGCGGGCAAGAGCACCGCGATCCGCATCCTGACCACGATCGTGCGCCCCAGCGGAGGGCGCGCGGCGGTGCTGGGCCACGACGTGGTGCGCGAGGCCGGCACCGTGCGGAGCCTGATTGGCCTGGCCGGGCAGTACGCGGCGGTGGACAAGAACCTCACCGGCCGGGAGAACCTGCGGCTGATCGGCCGGCTCACCCACGTACGGCGCTCCGGGACCCGGCGGCGGGCGGGCGAGCTGCTGGAGCGCTTCGACCTGACGGACGCCGGCGACCGCCCCGCCCGCACGTACTCCGGCGGTATGCGCCGGCGGCTGGACGTGGCCGCCGCGCTGGTCCCCGACCCCCCGGTGCTCTTCCTCGACGAGCCGACCACGGGCCTCGACCCGCAGAGCAGGATCGCGCTGTGGGAGATGATCCGCCGGCTCGTGGCCGACGGCACCACGGTGCTGCTCACCACGCAGTACCTGGAGGAGGCCGACCGGCTCGCCGACCGGGTCGTCGTCATCGACCACGGCCGGGCCATCGCCGACGGGACCCCCGCGCTGCTCAAGGCCGACCTGGGCAACACCGTCATCGAGCTCGACATGGGCGACCCCGGCCGGGCGGCGCGGGCGGCCGAGGCGCTCGGCGGCCGGCTGCCCGAGCCGCCGGGCACGGAGGGCGGCCGGCTCCGGGCGGTCTCGCACGACGGGTCCCGGCCGCTGCTCGGGTTGCTGCGCGCGCTGGACGAGCGGGGCCTGGTGCCCGAGGCGGTGGCGGTCCGGGAGTCCAGCCTCGACGACGTCTTCCTGCGGCTGACCGGGCACCGCAGCGGGCCGGACGAGGACGCGGAGCCGTGACCGGCGGCGCCCCGGCGTCGCGGGCGCCGGTCGGGCCGCTCGCCCGCCTGGCCCGGACCGCCGGGGACGGCGCGGCGGTCGCCTGGCGGAACCTGATCGGGTTGCGCCGGGTGCCCCGGCTGCTGATCTTCTCCACCATCCAGCCGCTGGTGTTCGTGCTGATGTTCCGCTACGTCTTCGGCGGGGTGGTCGAGCCGGCGCTGCACGGGGTGTCGTACTCCGACTTCCTGATCCCCGGCATCTTCGTGCAGACCGCCGTCTTCGGGGCCATGAACACCGCGATCGGGCTGGCCACCGACATGCAGACCGGGCTGATGGAGCGGTTCAGGTCGCTGCCGATGGCCAGGTCGGCGGTGCTGGTCGGCCGGACCATGGCGGACCTGGTGCGGAACGTCTTCGTGGTCGCGCTGATGGCGGCGGTGGGCTTCGCGATCGGCTTCCGCATCCACGCCGGCGTGCCGGCCTTCCTCTGCGGCATCCTGCTCGTGCTGGCCTTCGGTTTCGCGATGTCGTGGATCTTCGCGGTGGTCGGCATGGCCGTCGGCGACCCGGAGACCGCGCAGGCCGCGGCCTTCCCCGTCCTGGCCCCGCTGGTCTTCGCCTCCGCGGCCTTCATCCCCGTCGACACCATGCCCGGCTGGCTCCAGGCGTTCGCGCGGCACCAGCCGGTGTCCTGCACCGCCGAGGCGGTGCGCGCCCTGGTACTGGGCGGGCCGACCGCCACCGACGTGTGGCAGGCACTCGCCTGGGACGCGGGCATCGTGGCGGTCTTCGCGCCGCTCGGGGTCTGGCTCTACCGCCGGGCGGTGTGAGGCGCGGGGGCGGGTGCGGGGCCCGGCGGGCGGCTTGACATGATGCCGGGATGAGCCGAAACCGCCGTTCCGCACTCCGCTCGACCCGGGTCCCGCGCGCCCTGCGGGCACTCGCGGGGGCGGCGGCACTCGTCGCGCTGGCCACCGGCTGCACGCACTCCGGCTCCTCCCAGGCGGCCCCGTCGCAGGTCCCGACGACGGGCACGCCCGGCCGGGCCGACGTGCACGAGGCCGACGTCGACCTCACCATCACCGACGCCGTCGCCCACCTCGACAGCGCGGGCAACGGCACCCTGACGATGGCGATCCGCAACGACAGCGGAGTGCCCGAGCACCTCGACATGGTCGGGGCCCCGGACGCGGGCCGCGGTGTGATCGCCGGCCGCAGCACCGGCAAGACGGGGGACCCGGGTTCGCTGATGGACGCGGGGATCTACCTGCCGGACGGCACCACGGTGACCTTCGGCGGCACCGGCCCGACCGTCACCTTCACCGCGGTGCACGGGGTCACCGCGCAGCACACGCTGCCGCTGATGCTGGAGTTCGGAGTGGCCCGGTTGGTGAACCTGTCCGCGCGGGTGGTCACCACCGGCTGAGCCCGGCGGCTCCCGCAGGCACGGGGGAGCACCCCTCCTCCCGCGACCGGGACGGTGATCGCTCCCACGACCCTGACCGCTCCCACGACTCTGACCGCGCGCGACTCTGACCGCTCGTGACCCGACCGCGCTCGTGACCCGACCGCGCGCGCGACCCCGACCGCGCTCGTGACCCGACCCCGGCCGGACCGGGTGGCGGATCCCCGACTGCGCGGACTGCGCGCGGTCCTGCGCGCGCCTTACCGTGCGGGCGTGCCGCCGGGCGGAGCGCCGCCCCCCGACAGGCGCTTGCGCTCCAGGACGACGATCGGGCAGTTCAGCGCCTCGGCGATCTTCAGCAGGTTCGCCGGGGTGGCGCTGCGCCAGCCCGACTCGATCTCGCCCATCAACTGCTCGGAGATGCCGACGAGATCGGCCAGTGCCCGCTTGGTCAGCCCGGACTTCTCCCGTGCCCAGGTGACCGCTTCGGGTTCCTGGTAGAGCCGCCTCGGGCGGGAACGGCCGCGGGATGTCATGGGGGACAAACTAGCGCGTAGTAGGGCGTGGATCAAGCAACTACGCGCGCACTGCGCAGCAGAACTGCGCAGTCGGAGGAGCTCGCGCAGGCCAGGGACGGTTGCACGACCCGGGTGGTGCGGGGAATTGGACGCCGGGCGCGTAGTAGTGCGAAGCTCGCCGTATGACTGAGGGCCTGCGGCCGCCCCCGGAGGGGCTGTTGCTCATCGCGGCGAGGGCACGTCAGGGATGCTCCGGGCGCGACGTCGCGCAGCGCACGGCGCTCAGCGCGGCGATCCTGCGGAAACTGGGCTCCTCCCCGCGGAAGTCGACGCTGAGCGAGTCGTACTGGCGCAGCGTCGCGGGCGGTTACCAGTGGGTGGGCCGGAAGAAGGTGCCGGCCCGTCCCAGCGCCCGGGGAGTGGCCCGGTACGCCCACGCGTTGGGCGTGACCGCCGAGCAGTTGACGACCGCGGGCCGCGCCGACGCCGCGCAACTGCTCCGGACGATCGCGGCCGAGGTCGCCAAGGAGGAGAAGGAGCGCCGCGACGTCGATGCCGCGCGCCGCGCCTCGGGCAACCCGGCGCGGGTCGAGGAGCGCTGGCTGATGCTGGAGCCGCTGCTGCGCCAGGCTCCGGTCGGCCTCGACGACGACGAGCGGGACGACCTGCGCGACCGCGTCGACGGCCTCCTCACCCGCAGCGCCCAGTGGCAGGCGCCCCACGCCCAGGACGCCGCCGGGAAGCCCGCGGCGGCGAAGACGGCCAAGGCGGCGAAGACGGCCGGGACGGCCAAGTCCGCGAAGTCGGGTGCGTCGAAGGCGAAGAAGGCGGCCGCCAAGGCGACCGGGGCGACCAAGGCGGCCAAGGCGGCCAGGTCCGACAGGAAGTCGAAGGGCCCGCGCGAGGGCTGAGGGCCTGTCCGGCGGGCAGGCCCCAGGGCCGTTCGTGGGGATCTTCGGGCCGCCGCGGGGACTCAGCCGGCCGTCGCGGGGCGCGCCGCGGGTCCGGCGTCCGGGGCGAATCGGGCGATCAGCAGGGCCAGCCGGTACTCGTGCCCGGGCGCGGGCAGGCGGCCGCTGCGCATGAGGGTGACCAGGCCGTGCAGGGCGGCCCAGAAGGTCTCGGTGAGGATGCCCGGCACGTCGTCGGGCGCGGCCAGCGGCGCGACGGCCGCCAGGATCTCGGCGAAGGCGTCCTGGAGGGGGGCCGGGGCCTCGGGGGTGGCGAAGGGCAGTTCGACGGCGTGGGTGAACATCGCGTCGTAGAGCGCCGGGTGGTCCCGGGAGAAGGCGGTGTACGCCGCCGCCACCGCGGCGAGGGCGGCACGGGCGTCTCCGGACCCGGACCCTGACTTGGACCCGGCCCCTGACTTGGACCCGGACCCGGCCCGGGTGCGCGCCGCCCGCAGGGCGACGGCCAGTTCGGCGCAGCCCTGCACCGCGACGGCGGTCATGATCGCGTTCTTGCCCTTGAAGTGGCCGTACAGGACGGGCTGGCTGTACTCGATCTCGGCGGCGAGCCGCCGGGTGGTGACGGCGTCCCAGCCCTCCGCCTCCGCGAGTTCCCGTGCGGTGGTGACGATCAACTGCTCGCGTTCGGCTCGTTCGCGCTCCCGGCGCGTCTGGATCGACATAGCCGGATTCTAGCATCGCTAGAAAACATGTCGGCGATCTGTTAGCTTCGCTCCCGACCCTAGCGTTGCTAGAAAAGGAGTCCCGGCATGACCGTCACCGCGTACACGCTCGCCGTCGTCATCGACGTCTTCGTGCTCTTCATCGGAGGCCGTTTCCTGCTCCAGCCCCAGGCCGCCGCAGCGGGGTACGGAGTGCCCGCCAGGCCCGACGGCGACCCGGCCTACCTCACGATCAAGGGCCTGCGGGACGGCACCTACGGGGTGCTCGGGCTGGTGCTGCTGATTCTGGTCGGCGCCCATGCCGAGGCGTGGTTCCTGCTGGTGGCGGCGGTGATGCCGTTCGGCGACACGCTCATAGTGCTGCGGCACGGCGGCACCCGGGCGGTCGCGTTCGGCGTCCACTTCGCCACGGCGGTGCTGCTGCTCGTCGCCGCGGGCCTGCTCTTCGCCGTCTGAGCGCGGCGGCTGCGCACACCGCCGCGCAGTCCGGTCGGACGGTCGCGCACACCGCCGCTCGGACTGCGGACCCGCCGCGGTCGTGCGACGGTGGAAACGGCCTCGGCCCGCAGGTCGGGGCCGGCGCGCGAAAGGCGGAGTGCGATGACCCACCTCTCCGGAGATGTACCAGGGGCCCCGGTTCCAGGAGGCGCGCTCGCCGCGCTCGCCCGGGCCGCCTGGCAGGTGTTGCTCGTCGCGGGGATCGCGGCGACCGTGCTGGGCGTCATCGTGCTCGCCTGGCCCGGCGAGACGCTGCTCGTCGTGGGGATCCTGTTCGGTGTCTACCTGGTGGCCAGCGGCGTCCTCCAACTCGCCGGCGCCTTCGGGCCGCACGTCCCCGGCGCCATGCGGGCACTGTCCTTCGTCACCGGCGCGCTGTGCGTGCTGCTCGGGCTGATCTGCTTCCGCGGCGCCGCGGAGTCGTTGCTGCTGCTGGCGCTGTGGATCGGCTTCGGGTGGCTGCTGCGCGGGGTCATGATGCTGTCGGTCGCGGTGTCCACCGAGGGCCTGCCGGCCCGGGGCTGGCAGGTGTTCTTCGGCGCGATCACCCTCATCGCGGGCATCGTCCTGATCGTCTCCCCCTTCGGCTCGCTCGCCGCGCTCACGATCGTGTCCGGCATCTGGCTGCTCGTCCTCGGCGTGGCCGAGGTCGTCCACGCCCTCAGTATCCGTTCGCTGTCCGGCCGTTCCGCGACTCCTCCGGCGCACCCCGCCGCACCCGCCTCCCCGCCCCGCGAGCACGCCTGACGGGAACGCGGGAGGCGCGAGGGGCGCGAGGGGGTGTGGGCGGGCCCGGGGGAGTGGGAGGATCTGGCGCCATGGAATTCTCCGAGGTGGTTCGACGGCGACGGATGATCCGGCACTACTCCGACCGCCCGCTGGCCCCGGACGTGGTCGAGCGGGTGCTCGCGTCCGCGCTGCGGGCGCCGTCGGCGGGGTTCTCGCAAGGGTGGGCGTTCCTCGCCCTGACCGACCCGGCGGACCGGGCCCGCTTCTGGCCGTTCGTGCCGACCCGGGTGGAGCAGACGCCGACCATGCAGGACGCGCCGCTGGTCGTGGTGCCCCTCGCCCACAAGGCCGCCTACCTGGCGCGGTACGCCGAGCCGGACAAGGGGTGGGAGGACCGCGCGGAGGCGCGCTGGCCCGCGCCGTACTGGTTCATCGACACCGGCATGGCCGCGCTGCTGATGCTGCTGACCGCGGTCGACGAGGGCCTGGACGCCTGCTTCTTCGGCATCATGCCCGAGCATCTGCGGCCGTTCCGCGAGGAGTTCGGGGTGCCCGAGGAGTACGCCCCGATCGGCGGGATCACGGTCGGCTACCGGGCGAAGGACGCGCCCCCGCAGAACCCCCGCACCAGCGGGCGCCGGCGCGACCCGGCGGAGGTCGTCCACCGCGGCCGGTGGGGCCGGCACGCCTGACTCCCCCGGGTGCGGCCGCCGCGGGCACCGACCCCCGCGGCACCGCCCCCCAGGGTGCCTGATCCCCGGCGGCGCGCCTGCCCCAGGGCGCTCCGCCGACCGCCCCTGCACGGCCCGTCCACCCGGTCCCGGCGCGTACGCGCTTGAAGCTTTCAACCGGGGCCGACACTCCCGGATGTGCCCGTCACGCCCCGTCACCGCAGATCAATCCTGGTTGAACTGTTGATTGAACACGGCGCCGAGGCTAGCGTGCGCTGGCGAATTGAATCGTCTCAGTCCGAAGTCGCGGGTGGCGGGGCCGTACGATCGGGCGCCGCGGCCCCCTCACGCGTGTGGAACGGGAAGAGGGGTCATGATCCATCTGTCGAGGGGCAGGGGAACGCTGGCGGCGCTGTCCGCGGGCGTCACCCTGATGAGCATGCTCACGGTGAACGCGGCGGTGGCGCAGTCCGCGACCGGTGCCGGCCACGCGGCGGGCGACCCGTGGACCGACGCCGGCTACCAGCCCCGCCAGGGGGACTGGCGGCCCTACGTCCTGGCTCCGCCGGGCCACAGCGTCGACCCGGTCGCGGTGTCCTCGGTCGCCGCCCGCGGCGGCGCGGTCCAGGGCGACCCGAAGGCACTGCTGGGCACGGCCAAGAAGCCCCTGCGGCTCACCAGTTCGGGTGACCGCACCCAATCGCCGCTGGTGACGCTGGACTTCGGCAAGGACGTCGGCGGCAAGATCCGGATACGGGTGGCGGGCGCGTCGAAGACACCGCCGCAACTGCACGTGTGCTTCAGCGAGTCGCAGCAGTACGCCGCCTCCGCCACCCAGACCAACAACGGCGAGGACGCGGTCGCCCCCGGCTGCGACACCGCCAACATCTGGAACGGCTACCCCGGCCAGCCGTACACCTACGACGCGGACAGCCACACCTTCACCCTCGACACCGCGAAGCTCCCGGCGACCCTCACCGACAGCCAACTGCGCGGCGGCTTCCGCTACGCCACCGTCTTCCTCGACGGGCCCGGCTGGGTGGACCTCGGCGCGGTCTCCCTCGACTACACGGCGGCGCCGCGGCAGTCCGACCCGGCGGACTACCAGGGCTGGTTCCTGTCCAGCGACAACGAGCTGAACAAGATCTGGTACAGCGGCGCCTACACCGTCCAGCTTGACACCTGGATGTCCGACACCGCCAAGAGCTGGCCCTACCAGACCGGCGAGGCCGACCACTCCGACGCGCAGGTGCCCGGGGCCGACCCGGACCAGGAGGTCATCTTCGACGGCGCCAAGCGCGACCGGGTGGTCTGGGAGGGAGACCTCGCCATCCAGGCGCCGGTCACCTACCTCAGCACCGACGACGTGCCGGCCGTCGACAACTCGCTGTCCTCGCTGGCCTCCCAACAGCTCTCCGACGGCTTCGTCCCCGCCGAGAGCCTGGTCGGCCCGCACAACCAGGACGAGATCCGCACCTACGGCGAGTACGTCACGTGGTTCGTCTACAACCACTACGAGCACTGGCTCTACACCGGCGACCGGTCCTACCTCGCCCAGTGGTGGCCCCAGTTGACCAAGGCGATGGCCTGGCTGGAGTCGGTCCGCGACCAGGACGGCAGCGGGCTGATCTCCTTCGCGGGCGCCAACTCCTGCGGCCACTACGGCTACAGCGACTGCGGCCACGAGACGTACGTCAACGCGCTGTACAAGCGGAACCTCGACGAGATGGCCGAACTGGCCGGCGCGCGCGGCGACACCGCCGGCGCCCGGACCTACGCCGCCCGCGCCACCGCGGTGAAGGACGCGATCAACTCCCGACTGTGGGACGCCTCGACGGGTGCCTACCGGCTGTCCACCGAGATCCCGGACGCGTACCCGCAGGACGCCAACGCCGCCGCCGTGCTCACCGGCGTCGCCGACGGCGACCGCTCGTCGCAGGCGCTGACCTACCTGCGGAAGAACAACTGGAGCACCTACGGCTCCCTGACCGTCTCGCCGAGCACCCCCAACGCCTCCATCCAGCCCTTCTACGAGCCGCTGCCCAGCGGCTTCGAGGCCAGCGCCCGGCTGGCCGTGCCCGACCCGAGCGGCACCGAGCAGCAGCAGGCGCTCCAGTTGATGCGGACCTTCTGGGGGCACCAGCTCAGCGAGGACCCCGGCAGCACCCTGTGGGAGAAGGCGAACCTCGACGGCGACCCCGGCATCGCGCAGTTCACCAGCCTCGCCCACGGCTGGGCGGCCGGCCCGACGATCTCGCTGACCACCCAGGTCCTGGGCGTCCAGCCCACCGCGGCGGGCTTCTCCGGCTACTCGATCGTGCCGACCCCCGGCGGGCTGACCTGGGCGCAGGGCAGCGTGCCGACCCCGCACGGCGCCATCAGCGCCTCCTGGCGGTCCTCCGCGCACGGCTTCACCCTCACCGCCACCGCCCCGCGCGGCACCCGCGGCGAACTCGCCGTCCCCACCGGCGGCCACAAGGTCCGCGTCTCGCTCGACGGCCGCACGGTCTGGGACGGCACCCGGGCGGTGGGCGGTGCGAAGGTCACCGCCGACGGCACCACCGTCCGCGTCTCCGGCGTGGGCCCCGGCCACCACACCCTGACCTCCCACACCCTCTGAGCGGACCGTGCGGCGCGCCGCCGCCGCACACGCACGCCGCCGCGGGGCGGGGACGGATCGCCGTCCCCGCCCCGCGGCGGCGTGACCGCTACGCGCAGTCCGGGCAGAGCCCGCGGTAGGTGACCTCGGCGGAGGAGACGGTGAAGCCGAAGCGCTCGCCGGCCGGCAGGGCGGCGAGCGGGTCGCCGGTGGGGTGGACGTCGCGGACGGTGCCGCACCCGGCGCACACCAGGTGCTGGTGCGGGTGGTGCGCGTTCGGGTCGTACCGCTTCGCGCGGCCGTCGGTGGTGACTTCCGTCACCTCGCCCAGGCTGACCAGTTCGCCGAGGGTGTTGTAGACCGTCGCCCGGGAGATCTCGGGCAGCCGCTCGATGGCGCGCGCGTGCACCTCGTCGGCGGTCAGATGGACGTGGTCGCCGTCGAGGACCTGCGCGACGACGCGCCGCTGGGAGGTCATCCGCCAGCCACGGCCCCGCAGCCGCTCCACCAGGTCGCTCATGTCGGTTCACCTATTCGGGTTCGCGGGATGCCCGCAGTTTACCAGGGGGCGTCCGGAATTTGACCGGATATGCGCTTGGCCCGCTTCTTGACTTGGACGGTGTCCATCGTAGGATCGGTTCCGGCGACAGCCAAGGGGCAGGAAGAGCCCTGTACGGCACGAGGCGCCGACCCGGCGCGAGCAGGAGCAGGAGACACGGACGTCGAGAGCCCGCACGGACCTTCGCCGCGCTCCCGGCCGGCGACCGCGGCCCCCCGCGGGCCGCTTCCGGCCTCGCCGGCCGCGTCCCCGCCCCTGCCCCGCCCGCCACGGCACCTCCACCACCCGCAGTGCCTGAGCACCGTGATCCGCCCGGTCCGGAAGGATTTCCATGTCTGACAACACCAACAACGACGCGATCGTCGTGGACGCCAAGACGGAGGGCGCGGGCGGCTGCCCGGTCGCCCACGAGCGCGCCCCGCACCCGACCCAGGGCGGCGGGAACCGCGGCTGGTGGCCGGACCGGCTCAACCTGAAGATCCTCGCCAAGAACCCCGCGGTGGCCAACCCGCTCGGCGACGACTTCGACTACGCGGCGGCGTTCGGCACCCTCGACCTCGCGGCCGTCAAGCAGGACATCGCCGAGGTGCTCGGCACCTCGCAGGAGTGGTGGCCGGCCGACTTCGGCAACTACGGCCCGTTCATGATCCGGATGGCCTGGCACAGCGCCGGCACCTACCGGATCAGCGACGGCCGCGGCGGCGCCGGCGCCGGGCAGCAGCGCTTCGCCCCGCTCAACAGCTGGCCGGACAACGGCAACCTCGACAAGGCCCGCCGCCTGCTGTGGCCGGTGAAGAAGAAGTACGGCCGCAGCCTGTCCTGGGCCGACCTGCTGATCCTCACCGGCAACGTGGCCCTGGAGACCATGGGCCTTCAGACCTTCGGGTTCGCCGGCGGCCGCGAGGACGTCTGGGAGCCGGAGGAGGACGTCTACTGGGGCCCGGAGACCACCTGGCTCGACGACCGCCGCTACACCGGTGACCGGGAGCTGGAAAGCCCGCTCGGCGCGGTGCAGATGGGCCTGATCTACGTCAACCCCGAGGGCCCCAACGGCAACCCGGACCCGATCGCCGCGGCCCGCGACATCCGCGAGACGTTCCGCCGGATGGCGATGAACGACGAGGAGACCGTGGCACTGATCGCCGGCGGCCACACCTTCGGCAAGACCCACGGCGCCGGCCCGGCCGACGCGGTCGGCGACGACCCCGAGGCCGCGCCGATCGAGGCCCAGGGCCTGGGCTGGAAGAGCAGCCACGGCACCGGCAAGGGCGCGGACGCCATCACCTCCGGCCTGGAGGTGACCTGGACCAGCACCCCCACCCAGTGGGGCAACGGCTTCTTCGACAACCTCTTCGGCTACGAGTGGGAGCTCGACCGGAGCCCGGCCGGCGCCAACCAGTGGAAGCCGAAGGACGGCGCCGGCGAGGGCACCGTGCCGCACGCCCACGACGCCGCGAGGAAGATCGCGCCCGGCATGCTCACCACCGACCTGGCGCTGCGCTTCGACCCGATCTACGAGCCGATCTCGCGCCGCTTCCACGAGAACCCGGCGGAGTTCGCGGACGCGTTCGCACGCGCCTGGTACAAGCTGACCCACCGCGACATGGGCCCGAAGTCCCTGCTGCTCGGCCCCGAGGTGCCCGCCGAGACGCTGCTGTGGCAGGACCCGCTGCCCGAGGCGGACCACGAGGCGATCGACGCCGCGGACGTCACCGCCCTCAAGGCGAAGATCCTCGCCACCGGCCTGACCGTCTCCGAACTGGTCTCCACCGCGTGGGCGTCGGCCTCCACCTACCGCGGCAGCGACAAGCGCGGCGGCGCCAACGGCGCCCGGATCCGCCTCCAGCCGCAGCGCGACTGGGAGGTCAACAACCCCGACCGGCTGGGCACCGTGCTGGCCGCGCTGGAAGGCGTCCAGCAGGAGTTCAACGCCTCCGCCGGCGCGAAGAAGGTGTCGCTGGCCGACCTGATCGTGCTCGGCGGCGCCGCGGCGATCGAGAAGGCCGCCAAGGACGGCGGGGTGGACGTCGAGGTGCCCTTCACCCCCGGCCGTGTGGACGCGACCGACGAGCACACCGACGCGGAGTCGTTCGCCGCGCTGGAGCCGGGGGCCGACGGCTTCCGCAACTACGTCGGCAAGGGCAACCGGCTCGGCGCCGAGTACCTGCTGATCGACCGGGCCAACCTGCTCACCCTCAGCGCCCCCGAGACGACCGTGCTGGTCGGCGGCCTGCGGGTGCTGGGCGCCAACTACGACGGCTCGAAGCTCGGCGTCCTCACCGACGCCCCGGGCACCCTGACGAACGACTTCTTCGTCAACCTGCTCGACCTGGGCGTGACGTGGACGCCGACCTCCGAGGACTCGAGCACCTTCGAGGCCCGCGACGACGCCACCGGCGCGGTGCGCTGGACCGGCACCCGCGCCGACCTCGTCTTCGGCTCGAACTCCGAGCTGCGCGCGCTGGCCGAGGTGTACGCGAGCGACGACGCGCGGCAGAAGTTCGTCACGGACTTCGTCGCGGCGTGGACCAAGGTGACGGAGCTCGACCGGTTCGACCTCGCCTGAGCACCACCCCGCCGCCGGATCGCGGTGCCGGACACACCGGCGCCGCCCTCCGGCGGCGGCGCCGATCGCGCGGACCGCGCCCGGGCCACCGCCCCGGGCGCGGTCCGCGCGCGTGTGCGGCGCGCGTGCGGACCGCGCCGTGGACGGGCGCCCGCTCGGGGACACAGGGGACGAATGGGGCGTGGCGGCGCGGGTATCGGGCCCCGCGGTCTGCATGATGGCGGGACGGGTGCCCGTCGTCGTCCGCGGGCCGCGAGGGAAGTGGGTGGCGCATGCCGGATCAGGAGCTCTCGTCGTACGGCTCGGCTCGCGGGATGAACCGCCGGGCACTGCTCCAGGCGGCCGGGCTGGGCGCCGGAGCGCTCGCGGCCGGCGGTGCGGCGGCCGGCCGGGCCCAGGCGGCGACGCCGGCGGGCGCGGACCCGCGGAGCGGACCCGCCGCGGTGGCGGTCGACGCGCCGGCGGCCGCCGCGAGCGCGGAGCTGCCGCTGATCGGCGGCCCGGACTTCCCCGTCGGCCTGTTCTGGCCGCCGCACCCGTACGAGACCACGCTCGCCCGCTACCAGGAGATCGCGGACGCGGGCTTCACCTTCCTGATCACCGGCAACTACCAGTTCGACGCGCGCAGCGCCGCGTACGCGCTGGGCCTGGCCGACCAGGTGGGGCTGAAGGTGCTGGTCGCCGGCGACCCGCGGATCCAGGCGATCGCCCAGTACATGACCGTCACCGACGACCGCACCGTCCCGTCCTCGATCACCACCGCCGACGCCACGTCCTGGGTGCGCACCTCGCTGGGCGGTTACACCAGCCACCCCTCCCTGGCGGGCGTGAGCGTCTACGACGAGCCCTCCCGTGTCCGCTTCCCCACCGTCGGCGCGCTGACCGGCATCGTCCGCTCCGTCGCCCCGGCCCTGCTGCCGTACGCCAACATCAACCGCGGCAACGGCGCGACCTACGCGGACTTCGTGCAGACCTACGTCGACACCGCGGGGCCGGCGCTGATCTCCTTCGACCGGTACCCGATCCTGACCGACGGGATCGACACCGACTACTTCGACACCTGGGCGATCGTGCGCGCGGCCGCCCTCAAGGCCGGGGTGCCGGCTTGGACGTACATCCAGTCCACCGGCTACAACAGCCACCGGGTGCCCACCGCCTCGCAGTTGGCCTGGCAGGTCAACGTGAGCCTGGCGTACGGCTGCAAGGGCATCCAGTACTTCACCTACTGGACCCCCGACCCCGCCCGCGGCGAGGGCTACACCCAGGCCCTCATCACCACCGACGGCAGGCGCACCCCCCTCTACGACGCCGCCACCACCCTCAACACCGGCTGGCTGCAACCCGTCGGCCGCCAACTCAAGCCCCTCGTCTCCGAATCCGTCCAGCACGCCAACGACACCCCGGCGCCGACCGGCACCACACCCTTCACCCCGGGCGACCAGATCACCGCGGTCACCGGCGACGCCGCGATCCTCGGCCTCTTCCGGGCCGCCGACGACGACGGCACCCGCCACCTCCTGGTGGTCAACCGCGATCCCGACGCGCCCGCCTCCGTCCGGATCCGGCTGGACCCGGCCCACGTCGCTTCCGCAGCCGCCTTCTCACCGGCGGACGCCGCGTACGGCACGCCGGACGCCTCGGGCGCGATCGCCCTACAACTCCTTTCGGGGGCGGCGGCGTTGTACCGGCTCGCGCCCAACTGACCGGCGTCTCAGGGCCGACTGGCCGGCCGGTCGTTCTGGAGCGTCCACAGGTCGTGGAACAGGCCCGGGGCGTCGCGGAGTTCGGTGAAGGTGCCGTACTGGACGAGCCGGCCCCGGTCGAGCACGGCGATCTTGTCGGCGACGGTGACGTTGGTCAGGCGGTGGGTGACCAGGACGACGGCGCGGTCGGCGGCGAGCGCGCGCAACCCGGTGAAGATCCGGTGCTCCGCCCGCGGGTCGAGGGCCGCGGTCGGCTCGTCCAGCACGAGCAGGCCGGCCTCGCGGTGGAACGCGCGGGCCAGGGCGACGCGTTGCCACTGCCCGCCGGAGAGTTCCTGGCCGCCCCACCACTCGCGGGCGAGCAGCGTGTCCAGACCGGAGCGCAGGGCGGCCACCACGTCGTCGGCGCCCGAGGCGCGGGCGGCGGTGCGCACCGCGTCGTCGGCGTCCGACCCGCCGGGCCCGCGGACCGGCTGGCCCAGGGTGATGTTCTCGCGGGCGGTCAGCGGCCACTGGGCGTAGTCCTGCGGCACGACCGCGACCCGCTGCCAGGCCGCCTGCGCGTCCAGGGCGACGGTGTCGGTGCCGTCCCAGGTGACGGCGCCGGTCGTGGGCAGGTAGAGCGCGCAGAGCAGCTTGCTGAGCGTCGTCTTCCCGGAGCCGTTCTCGCCGACCAGCGCGAGGACCTCGCCCTTGCGCACGTCGAGGGTCACGTCGCTCAGGGACGGCCGGTCGGCGTCGGGGTAGGCGTAGCCGAGGTGCTCGGCGCGCACCACCGCGGGGCCGGCGGGCACGACGGCGCCGCGCCGGACGCGGTGGCCGCCGGCCTCGTCGAGGAAGTCGGACCAGTCGTCGAGGTACATGCCGGTGCGGAAGATGATCGCGCCGTAGCCGACGATGCCGTGCAGCCCCGACGCGACCGAGCGCAGCGCGAAGGTGGCGGTGCCGGCCGAGGCGACGGAGATCCGCCCGGTGCCGATCAGCGCGATCAGCGCCGCCCAGACCAGGCCGGACGCGAGGCCCCCGGCGAGGCTGCCGAGCAGCGAGGTCCTGGCGGCCCGCCAGGCCGCGCGGTCGGTGGCGGCGTCCACCCGGGCGCCGGCGGCGCGGTACTTGCCGAGCAGGAAGTCCGCCATGGTGCCGGAACGGATCTGGTCGGCGTTGTCCTTGTCGACCAGGTGCCAGCGCAGCAGCCCGAGCAGCCGCCGGTCGCTCATCGTGTCCAGGGAGGCGAGGTAGTTCAGCCGGCCGGCCCGCACCCCGGCGACGGCCTGGGGCAGGGCCGCGAGCACCAGCAGGGGCAGCAGCAGTGGGTGCACGGCCGTCAGCACGGCGGCCGCGGCGACCAGCGACGCGGTCGCGGCCAGGATGTTCTGGGACTGGTTGAGCAGGTCCTGCGAGACCTCGACCCCGCGATCGGCCGCGTCCCACCGGTCGTTGTAGCCGGGATGGTCGTACGCCGTCAGCTCCGCGTGGGTCGCCGCGTCCAGCAGCCGCAGCTCGGCCTCCCGGGAGATCCGCGGCGCCAGGCGCGTGGACAGGGCGCCGATCGTGATCCCCAGCACCGCCCGGACACCGGCCGCCGCGGCGAGCAGCGCGATCGACGGCGCCGCCTCGCGCAGGCGGCCCGCGATGTGGCCCGAGGCGATCACCGCGGTGATGGTGCCGGTCACCGCGAGCAGGCCGAGGGCCTCCAGGACACCGGAGAGCACCTGGCAGACCAGCAGCGCGGCCACCGCCCGGCGGTCCACCTGCCACGCCATCCGCAGGGCGCGGCCGATGAGTTGGGGCAGGCGGCGGGCCATGGCGCGCAGGGTGATGGCGTGGCCGGCCTCCAGCCGGCGGTCCCCGGGGATCTCCAGGCGCATCTGCTCGGAGGCGGGCGCGGGCGCGGTTCCGGCCGCGGGTCCGGGTGGGGATGCCGTGTCGGGTGCGGGTGCGGGTGCGGGTGCGGGTGCGGTAGCCGTCGCGGGTCCGGGTCCGGGTCCGGGTGCCGTCGCCGGTGCGGCCACGGCCGCGGGTGGTGGTGCGGGCACGGGTGCGGCTACGGGGCCGGGCTGTGGTGCTGACCCGGCGGGGTGCCGGGCGGGCGTCGGCGCCGGAGCGGCGGGCAACTGGTCGGTCATCGGGTCCCCTCCCCCCACGATCCGGCCCACCAGTCTGCCCGGGCCCCCGCCCCGGTGCCCGGCCCCCGACCCGACCCGCCACGGCGCTCGGACGCACCCGCGCACCCCGCAGCGCACGCCCGGCGCCCGTACCGCCCCCCGCCGCCGCGCGCACGCGGCCGAACCCCGCGGGCGGACGGCGGAGTTGCGCGTAGTGCCCTCGCGGGGCGGTGCCGGGCTGCACGGGGTCAGGGCGGAGGTGGTCGGAAGGAGGGGACTACGCGTATTCGGGGACGGCCGGGCTCGGAAAGGGTCTAGAGTGCTCTTAGTTCGCGGAATGTGAGCCGAAGAGTGAGCTTGAGAGTGAGAGTGCTCCAGGGCTTCCGCGGAGGCGGGTTCCGTTCGAGGTGGGATCAGGGAGGGCTCTGTGGCGGATGGTGTTTCCGATGCGGTCCGGGGTGGGCATCCGGGCGTCGGTCCGAGCGCGGAGAGCCGGGCGAAGCCCGGAGGGCGGGGGCGGATCGGGGCGCGGCTGCGGACCGCGGGGCGGCTGGCCGTGATCGCGGTCGCGTGCGCGAAGAACCTCGCGGACGTGGTCGGCAGCATCGACCGGCACCTGTGAGACCCGCTACGAGCTGCGGATTTACCGGTTGTGAACCGAATACCAGCCGTTGCCCAACCAGGTGCGCCGAGACTTGGTCTCCGCATGGCCCGCACGGTCCGAACCGTCCGTACGACGCGCACCGCACGCACGACGCGCACGTGTCCACTGGATTCGCAGGAGTACCACCGAGGCGCTGTGGAAGGGGCGGCCCATGGCATCCCAGCCGTGCGAGGCGGGCCCGCCGCAGGCGGGGCGGGTAGCGTTATCCGAAGCCTCACCGGACGCCTTGCCAGAGCCCCCCTACGAGCCTGCGGAGGGCGTGGCGCCGGACGGCGCAGCACCGGCGGCCCGGCGGACGATCCGCTTCGCGCACGCCTCGCGGGGCGGCTCGCTGGACCCCGGCCGGGTCGCCGCGGCCCACCCCGTGGAGCGCGACTGGGCGTGGGGCGGCACGACCGGCCGCGGCGTGCGGGTGTGCGTGATCGACAGCGGCGTGGACGGCGCGCACCCGGCGATCGGCGGCAGCGCCGAGGCGTACGCCGCCGAGCCCGACTCGGCCGAGCCGGGGGCGCGCTGGAACGTGGTCCCGGACACGGAAGGCGACCTCGCCGGCCACGGCACGGCCTGCGCCGGCATCATCCGCTCCCTCGCGCCGGAGTGCGAGCTCACCAGTGTGCGCATCCTGGGGCCGCGCCTGAGGGGGAGCGGGGAGGCGCTGGTGCGGGCGCTGGAGTGGGCGCTGGAGCGGCGGTTCGCCGTCGTCAACGTCAGCCTGTCCACCCGGCGCGAGCAGCACAAGGAGCGGCTGCACGACCTCGCGGACGCCGCGTACTTCGCCGGCGTCACGCTGGTGTCGGCCGCGCACAACAGCCCCGTGGACAGCTACCCGTGGCGCTTCCCGTCGGTGCTGTCCGTGGGCGCGCACGGCGAGCCGGACCCGGAGTACGTGGAGGCCAACCCGGATCCGCCGGTCGACCTCTTCGCACGGGGCGTGGGCGTCGAGGCGCCCTGGCCCGGCGGCGGCAAGCGGGTGGTGTCCGGCAACAGCTTCGCCGCCCCGCACGTGACCGGCCTGTGCGCGCGCATCCTGGAGCGCCATCCCCGTTTCCGCACGCCCGAGTTGCGCCACGTCCTGACCGCGACCGCCGGAAACCTGAGGAGGAGCCAGGGATGAGCGCCGCCCCGCGACCGGAGGCGGCGCAGCCGTCCGACGAGATCCTGCGGTCGACCGCCCGGCTGGCCCGGCTGTCCTTCTCCGCCGCCGCGGCGTCGGTGTGCCTGCACGACGAGGAGCGGGGCGCCCTGGTCTTCGAGGCGTCCTCGGGCGTGGGCGAGGACCGGCTGGTGGGCACGGCGATCCCCGCGGGGCGCGGGATCGCGGGCTGGGTCGCGGCCACCGGCGAGACCGTGATCGTCCGGGGCGTCGCCGACGACGTCCGGTTCGACCGCGACTTCGCGCTCGGAACGGGCCTGGTGCCGGACGTCCTGATGGCGGTCCCGATGGAGCACGCGGGCGAGATCATCGGCGTGCTCGAGGTGCTCGACCCGAAGACCGACGGGGTCGGGGACCTGGACGCCATGGACCTGCTCTCCGAACTCGCCCGCCAGAGCACGGCGGCGCTGGCGCTGCTGCGGGACCACCGGCGCGCCGCCCGCGCGCCCGCCGCCCCCGCCGCGGCCGGACCCCTGGACCGGATCGCCTCGGTCCTCGCCACGGCCACCGGCCGCCGGGCCGACGCCGGCCGGGCCCTGCTCGAAGCGCTCGCCGACCTGCTCGACCCGGACCCGGACCCGGACCCGGCGCCGGACGCCGGCCGGGCCCCGTGACCTGAACCCGCACGTCGACCCGCACGGCACCGCACCGCGTACCGCACGCACCCGCACCTCCACGCACCCCACATTTACGAGGAGGAATCCATGCAGGATGAACCGGAGCAGTTCATCAGTATGTCGTCCGCACTGTGCCCGCTTTACATGGAAACCGACCTGTTGGACGTCCAGGCGCATTCGGCGGACGTCGAGACCGCCGCGCGGGACGACGGCGAGGGGCATTCCGAAGACTCCGACTGACGGCGGAGAAATCCGAGGTCCGGCCCCTGAGGCCGCTCTGACCTGACTCTTTGCATTGCTGTGCACGCTTCACGCCGCCTTTTTCGCGCGCCGGTACGGAGTCTTCTTTCGGCATGCCCTTTTCCGGGAACGCTCCGGCAAAGCGCGGCGCGGGCGAGTGGAAACGGGATATTGACACCCCGGGGGTGTCGTCCTAATCTCGAAATCGGGGGCGCTCAGCACCCCGAAAAACCTTAACTTCCCTGGAGGAATTCATGCCTAGTGGGGCCGAGAAATTCGAGGGCGTCGAGGTCATCTGCGGCGTGTACGACAAGGACTTCGCTCCGGCGTTCTCGGGCGACGACGTCGAGGCGCACTCGGCCGAGAAGCTGCCGTCGGACGGCGTCATCTGTGGCGTGTTCGACAAGGAGAACGCCTCCTGAGCCGAGGGGAAGCGGGCGCCTTCGCGCCCGTACCGCCGTCGACGCACCGCCGTTGACGTACCGGTCCCGTCAGGCCCGGGCCGGGTGTGCCGCCGCGAGGCCGCGCACCCGGCCCGGGGCCGTCCTCCGGGGCCGCCCCGCGGACACGCCCAAGGTCCCGCCCGTCACGCCCCTCGACAGGAAGCCCACGGCGAACGATGAGAGTCCTCGAAGGAAAGTCCGGTGTCTGGTACCTCGGTCCCGGCTCGACCGTGCTCATGCCGAAGCGGTTCCACGAAGACGGGCGGCTGACCGCCGAAGGGCGCGCCGAACTGGCGCGGCAGGGCGTCGAACAGCCCAAGCCGGCCAGTCGCTACAGCCTGACCGTGGTCACCTCGACCGCCTGCAACCTCGGTTGCCCGTACTGCTTCCAGAACACCGAGGCGGCGCTGCCGGGCCGTTTCGACCCGCCGCGGATCGCGCGCGAAGTGCTCGACGGCGCCATGATCGACAAGATCGCCGCCTTCACCGAACCCCGCCTGCGCGCCACCGGACTCGACCGGCTGTTCGTGCTGCTGTTCGGCGGCGAGCCGCTGCTCAACCGCTGGGGCTGCGTCGAACTGCTCAAGCGGCTCTCACAGTTGGCCCCGCTGACCGCGTCCATGGTCAGCAACGGGGTGCTGCTGACGCCCCGGGTGGCCGGCAAGCTCGAAGCCGTCGGACTGCGTTCGGTGCAGATCACCCTCGACGGGCCGAAGGAACTGCACGACGGCACCCGCTTCACGCGCGCCGGCCGCGGCACCTTCGACAAGGTTCTGGCCAACTGCGCCGCCGTGCAGGAGTCCACCGGCCTGCGGCTGTCGCTGCGGCTGAACACCACCGCCGAGGGGCTGCCGCTGCTCGGCGGCCTCGTCGCCGACCTCGCGGAGCGGCTCGACGCCTCCCGCTGCAACCTCGACATCGCCCCGGTGCTCAACTACGACGGCATGTTCGACCCGGTGATGAAGCGCTCGGCCGACGACGTGGACGTGCTGCTGCGCGCCTACGCCGACGCCCTCGAAAGCGGCTTCTCCGTGGGCTGGCCGGGTGGCAGCGCGTGCGGGTTCTGCGGCGAGCGCGACGGCGGCACCGGCGCGGTGATCAACGCCGACGGCACCCTCTACAGCTGCTGGGAGACGATCGGCAAACCCGGGTACGAGGTCGGCAGCGTCGAGGACGGCTACCAGGAGTACCCCGCCGACCGCTGGGTGAGCTGCGGCGAGTTCGCGGTGAGCGCGACGACCGCCGCGCAGTCCCAGGCGTTCGACGACGCGTTGACCGTCGGGCTGCTGGAGATGCTGCGCACCCGCCGGCGCCGGCTGGCCGCCGTGGAGGCGGCCGAGCGGACGGGGGCCGAGAAGGCGGACCGGACGGCGGCGCCCGCGGCCGGACCGCTGGCGGTGACCGGCTCGTGAAGGTCCTGCTGTGCCCGCAGAGCAGCGGCGGCTTCCTCTACCCGGCGACGGCGGCGGCCCTGGAGCTGCACCGGCGCGGGCACGACGTGACGCTGTTCGCCGCGGGCGCGGCGGGACGGGCGGCGGCCGCCGCCGGAATCGCGGTCCTGCCCGCGCACCCCCCGGCCGCACCGCACGCCTTCGACGTGAGCCGGTGGTTCCGCGACGGTGAGTCGCAGTTCCGCGCCGTGTGCGACGCGGCGCGGGCGCTGCGCCCCGACGTCGTGGTGACCTCGGCGCTGTGCCCCGGGGCGCTGCTGGCCGCGGAGTACCTGGACCTGCCCGCGGTCGTGCTCGGCCTGGCCTGCCACCTGTGGCCGTACGCGGATCCGGGGCCGGGCGGTGACGGGGGCGGCGCCGGGTCCGACGCGGAGGACCGCGGTTGGCGGCTCGCGGAGACGCTGCGCCACCACCGGGCCCTGCGCGCGCGGTTGGACCTGGGTCTGCCGGAACCGGCCGACCCGGCACGGCAGTTGCTCGGCCAGGCGTTCCTGCTGCGCGGGCACCCCGACCTCGAACGGCCGGACGCGGTGCTGCCGCGGGGCGTACGGCACGTGGGCCCGCTGTGGTGGGAGCCGTCCGCCGAGTTCGACGCGCCCGCACCCGGCGGGGCGGAACAGGACGAGCCGGTCCGCGACTGGTCCGTACGGGACGCGTCCGGGAGGGATGCCGCGCCCCTCACGGACGACGCGCTCGCCGACCACCTCGACCGGGTGGGCAAGCCGCTGGTCTACGTCCACCTGGGGCGCACCTTCGGCGGGGAGAGCCTGTGGCCGTGGATCGACGCCGCCTTCACCGGTAGCGGCCACCAGGCCGTGGTCGAGCTGGCCCGCACCGACGCCCGCGCCCCCGCGCCGGGCTCCGACGTCGTCACCGTCCGCCGGCCGCGGATGGGCGACCTGCTGGCGCGCGCCGAGGCGGTGGCCGGCAACGGCACCAGCGCGCCGGTGCTCGGCGCGCTGGTGCACGGTCTGCCGCTGCTGCTGCGGCCCAACGGTGGGGAGCAGCGGCTGCTCGCCGCCGCCTGCCGACGTGCCGGGGTCGCGGCACAACTGCCCGAACCCCGCGCGGACGGCGACGCGTTGGGGCCGGCGATCGACGACTCCCGGTTGCGCGCGGCCGCGGGGGCCCTCGGTGCCGCGCTGGCCCAGGCGAAGAGTGCCACGGCGGCCGCCCAGGTGATCGAGGAGGCAGCCCGCTGAACCCCATCCCGGACGGCGCCGAACTCCCCGCGCGCGACGGACCGTCGGGCCCGCGCGGCGGTCCGTACGCGTGCGACCCGCGCGCGCGGGCCGAGGGGCGCCGCATCCCGTGGCCCGCAGCCGCCTCCGCGCCCCCTTCCGCCTCCGCGCCCCCTTCCGTACCCGCGCGGGCGGCCGTACCCGCCCGTCATCGTCGTCGCCGCGCCCAGCCGCGGCTTCAGAGCCGTAGCCCGCAACCCGCCCCGTCCCGCCGGACCGAGGAGCGCACGTGACCGCCACCGTCCCCGCCGTCCCCACCGACCACGCCGCCGTCGCCTACGACGCCACCGCGCCCTTCTACGACCTGCTGTCCCAGGGCGACGACTACACCGTCTTCGGCAACATCCTGGAGACGCTGATCAAGCGCGCCGACCCGCCCGGCACCAGGCTGCTGGACGCCGGCTGCGGCACCGGCCGCAGCACGGTCGCCTTCGCCGAGCGCGGGTTCGACCCGGTGGGCGTGGACATCAGCGCCGGGATGATCGACGTCGCCCGCACCAAGTACGCGGACACCGGCATCGGCTTCCACGTCCACGACCTGCGGCTGCCGTTCACCGCCGAGGGCACCTACGACGTGGTGCTGTGCATGAGCGACATCGTCAACTACCTCGCCGACCCGGCCCACCTGACCGAGGCGCTGGCCAGCATCGGCAGCGTGATGCGGCCCGGCGGCGTGCTGGTCTTCGACGCCAACACCGGCCGCGGGTACGGCCTGATGACCTCCACGCACGTCTACGAGTACGACGGTCTGTACGCGACCATGAGCGGGCGCTTCCTGGCCCGCGAGGGGGACCCGAAGCGGTTCCGGATGGTCATGAACGCCTTCCGCAACTCCGCCGAGCAGCCCGACGTGTGGCGGCGCGAGCGGGTCGAGCACCTCCAACGGCACCACAGCCGCGAGGAGTTCGCCGCCGCGTTGGACGCGGCGGGGCTGGACCTGGTGGCCGCCCACGGCCTGGAGCGGGACGGCTCGCTCTCCGACGACGTGGACGACCAGGCGCACACCAAGGGCCTGTACGTCGCCAGGCGCCGCGCGGACGGCTGAACCCCTCGCCGCACGGACGGGGTCCGCCCCGGCCGTGCGGCGCACCGCCGTTCGACCCGCCTGCACCATCCCGCCCGACCTGCTGTCCGACGCTCGCTCGTTCCTGCTCGCGCCCCGGGGGCATGACGTGATCAACCGCAGTTTCACCCTGATCTGGGTCAGCCAGGCGCTGTCCGACGTGGCCAGCGAGATGACGTCGCTCGCACTGCCGCTGGCCGTGCTGGCGGCGACCCGCTCCGCCGTGGACGCGGCGCTGGTGGCCACCGTCGTCGGCATCGCCCAGTTGCTGGCGAAGCTGCCGAGCGGGCTGATCGCGGACACCTACAACCGCAAGCGGCTGATGCTGCTGTGCGACGCCGCGCGGGCGGCGGTCGCGCTGCTGCTCGCCTGCGCGCTCGCCACCGGGAACCTCACCACGATCGTGGCGGTCGGCTCGGCGGCGACGATCGCGCTGTTCTCCTCGGTGTTCGGCCCCGCGGAGTCCGGAGTGCTGCGCCAGGCGGTGCCGTTGGAGCGGCGGCGCGAGGCGATCACCCGCAACATCGTCCGCAGCAACATCGCCATCGCGGTCGGCCCGCCGCTGGGCGGCATGCTGCTGGCGGCCGGGGCGCCGATGGCGTTCGTCGCGGACGCCTGCTCCTACCTGCTGTCGCTGGTGCTGGTGGCGCGGGTCGCCTACACGCACATCCCGCGGCCGCGCGCGGGCGCCGGCAAGGAGCAGGAGGCGGGCACCTCGGAAGGCACCTCGGCGGACAGCCCGGCGGGCGCCTCCACCGGAGGCGGCAGCGGCGCGGCGGCCGCGCCAGCGCATCCGCTGCGCAACACCGCCACCGAACTGACGCTCGGCTTCGGCTGGGTGTTCCGCCGCAGCGGCCTGGTGGTGCTGATCGCCTTCGCCGCGTACGTCAACCTGCTCGGCCGCTCCATCGAACTGCTCGCCGCCTTCGGCGTGTCCCACGACGGTGCCCACCCCGTCTCCGCCGGGCTGGTGCTCACCGCGGCGGGGATCGGCGGCATCGCCGGCGGGCTGTGCGCGGGGTGGATCCTGAAGCGGCTGAGGCCCACCACGATCATGGCGGCGGCGTCGGTCGCGTGGCTGCTGATGATGCCCTGCGCCTCCACCGGAGACGAGTTGACCAGCGCGGTGGCCGTCGGGCTGGTGGTGTTCTCGCTGCCGTCGGTCGGCTCGCTGGTGGGCCTGACGATCAGCGTGGAGGCCCCGGCCCACCTCCAAGGCCGGGTCGGCGGCGCGGTCACCCTGCTCGCCATCAGCATCGCCTGGGCGGGCCCCGGCCTCACCGGCTTCCTCATCGCCGCGCAGGGGCCGTTGACCGCGTCCGTGGTGCTGGCCGCGCCGATGGTGGCGCCGCTGATCGTGCTGGCGGCGAGCCCGCGGCTGCGGGCGGCGGTGGGCAGGATCGGGACCGTCGCGGCCCCCGACCCCGTGCCCGGGCCTGCCGCCGGGCCCGTGGCCGAGCCCGCGCCCGTGGTCGATCCCGCGCCCGGGTCTGGGTCCGGGTCCGGGAGCGGTCCCGCGCCGTTGCCCGGAGCCGTCCCGATCCCCCGGCACCCGGACACCGTGGAGCCCGAAGTGACCGCCGAGCAGGACGTGATGGCCCACGTCGAGGCGGTCGGCGCGGTGCTCGCGGCCGCGGCCGCGCCGGGCGAGGGCGGCGCGGGGGGCGGCCGGCCGTCGCCGGGGGCCGACCGGCGGTCCGTCCACCTCCCGGACGCCTTCGACCCGTTCACGGTGCTCGCGCTCGGCCTCGGCCGGGCCCGCCCCCTGCCGTGAGGCGGGGCGCGGCCGACGCCGGCTGCGCCGCGCGGGTGAGGGTTCGGTGAGGGCCGCCGTCGGCGTACTTGTGGAGGCACCGCCCGCGTGGTGCTCTTGTTCCTTCTGGTGCAACTGATGCCGAGGAGGCGCACGAGTCCCATGAAGAAGCGAATAGTCGCCATGGCGGTGCTGGTTCCGGCCCTGTTGGGCACGACGTGCGGTGTCGCCTCGGCGCAGCCCGCGCCGAAGGCGCCCTCGTCGGTCGTCACCCTGACCTACGACGCCAGCCGCGCGGGCCAGTGGTCGGCCGCGATCACGCAGGGCGTGCAGAACTGGAACGACGCGGTGCACAACGTGCACCTGGTGCCGGCGAGTTCGCCCGGCTCGGCCGACTACGTCTACGTGGCGACCAGCGGGTGGCCCGAGACGACGCTGGGACCGATCCTCCCCGGCGGCAGCGGCGAGGTGGAACTCGGCCAGGAGGCGGTGGACGAGGGCTACGACGTCACCCGCATCGCGGCACACGAGACCGGCCACATCCTCGGGCTGCTCGACGACTACACCGGCCCCTGCTCGGAGTTGATGTCCGGACACGGCCCCGGCACGTCGTGCACCAACGCGCTGCCGTCCGCCGCCGAGGCGGCGCAGGTCGACGAGAACTACGCGGACGGCGGCTCGGCCGCCGTCCGCCCGGACCACCGCCAGACCGTCGTCGACGTCTGGACCGCCCCGGTCCTGGCGGCGTCCCGCTGACCCAGGCGCCCCCGCCGGGCGCACCGCCCCGCCGCGTTCCGCCGTGCCGCGGCCCCGCCCCGCCCCGCCCTCGCCGCCCGCGCGGGAGCGGTCGTCCGCCGCCTCAAGCGGCCGTGGCGGGGCGGGGGTCGCCGTGGAAGACCTGGGCGGCGTGCCAGGCGCGGTGCGCGGCGGCGACGGGCCGCGCACCCGCCTGCGGGCCGAAAAGCGGCCGCCCGGACAGCGCCGTGACCTGGGCGCGCGCCGCCTCGCTGCCACCGACGAAGTCCTGCGAGACCAGAACGCGGTGGCCGTCGCCGACCCCGAGCACGCCCTTGTCCAGGAGCTTGTGGTGCAGCGAGCACAGGCACAGCCCGTTGTCGACGTCGTCCGGCCCGTCGAAGGCCCACCACCGCACGTGCGCGGCCTCCAACCCGACCGGGACCGCGCCGATCCTGCCGTCGTAGCCGCAGAAGGCGCACCGGTACTCGTAGGCCGTCAGCACCGCCTGGCGCATGCGGGGGTCGCGCTGGCGTCTGGGGACGGCCGGCAGCCCCTCGGTCTCCGCCGGCACCAGTTCCAGCCCGACGGCCTCGCACAGGTCGCCGTGCAGGGACGGCGGGAAGTGCAGGTCGAGCAGGACCCGGGCCATCCGGCCGAGCAGCGACGGCTGCCGGCGCAGCGCCGTCCGCAGCTCCGGCGCCAGCCGGCCCCGGGCGCCGGCCCGCCGCAGTTCCAGCACCCCGGTGCCGGGACTGCCCGGACCGCGGTCGGTGCGCACCTCCCACACGCCGTCGCTCACCAAGTGGTGGAAGGGGTAGGCGGGGGTGGTGCGGTGGGGCGGCCCGTACTCGGTCAGCAGCCGGGCGAGGTCCGCTTCCACGGCGCTGTAGGGCAGTTCGCCCTCGGCGTCCTGCTGGAAGCGGCCGAGGGCGTACAGCAGCAGCAGTGGCTTGTGCGGGGCGCGGGTCCCGTTCCTGGTCCACTGCCGAAGCTCGGCGACACGCTCCAGCCAGTCCATGACCTGTGAGCGTAGTCGTGGGCGCCGACACGGGTGCGCGGAGCGGGCGCGCCCGTGCCGGGAGGGGCGGGCGCGCGTCGCCCGGGGCGGCAGGGCGGGCTCGTGCGAGCGGAGTCCCCGGCGCCCCGGGCTGGTCGCGCGCGGCTTCAGGACGTGGCCGCCGGACAGGGGTCGGTGGCGGTGAGCAGCGCCGCGGTGCTCCGGGCGATCGTGAGGTGGACGCCCGTCAGGAGGGTCAGCGACAGCGCGGTCACGGTGACGCCCTTGCTCCCGGCCACGGGAGTCTGCTGGTTGACCACCAGGGAGCCGACCAGGGGCAGCGCGATGGCGGTGTTCGGTGCCGCGTCGGCGGCGACCGCCACCCCGGCGACGCGCAGGCCGGTGAGCGTGGTCGCGCCGGTCGAGGCGACCGGACCCGGCCCGGTGCCGGTGAGGTCCTGCCGTGCCCGGGCCGAGGTGCCGACGAGGTCCGCGGTGATCAGCCCGCCCAGCAGGTCGAGCCCGGTGACCTGGGCGTGGGCCGCGGCGGTGCGGGAGCCGTCGTCCCCGACGGTGCCCGAGGCGTCGGTGGTGAGCACCCCGACCCGCCCCACGGCGCCGAGCCCGGCGTCGAGCACCGAGTGCGCGTCCTCGCCCGGCAGCGGCGTGCAGGAGTGGGCGGAGGCCGGCAGCGGGCCGACGTCCAGCAGCGGGGAGGCGAGCAGCACGCCGTGCGAGCGCGCGTCGAAGACGGGCGCGGTGAAGGTCACCGAGGTGCAGCCGGGCAGGTCCACGCCGACGGGGTCGGCGATCCGGTCGGCGCACACCTGGTACGTCCCGCCGGTGAAGGAGGTGAGCCGGACCGTCGCGGTGCAGTCCCGCTGCCCCGCGGCCAGGTCGCCGCTGACGGTCACGGTGCCCTGCGCGGCGTCCGCGGTGGCGGTGCCCGAGCCGCAGTCCGTCGTGGCGCTGCCGGCGTCCAGTCGTAGACCGGCGGGCAGGTGCGCGGAGTAGGACCAGCCGTTCTTGGCGGCCAGTTCGCTGGTGTTGGTGACGGTGAAGGTCAGCGTGGTGGGCGCGCCCACGGGCAGGTCGGCCGGCGCGAAGTCCTGGTCGAGCTGCGGAGTGGCGTCCAGCAGGCGGACGTTGTCGATCGCGCCGTCGTTCCCGCCGCCGCTGGCCTGCTCGTTGACCAGCCGGATGCCGGCCGAGTCCCCGCTGAACAGCACCGAGCCGTCGCTGGTGTACGTGCCCACCGACGTGCCGCCGATGACCGCGCCCGGGTTCAGGCACGGGTCGATCGGCGTGCTGAACGCGGCGCGCGGGGTGGCGTCGTCGAGCAGGTAGAACGCGAGCAGCGGGTGGTTGGCGTAGCAGTTCTGCGCCGCCGCGTCGACGGAGAAGGTCAGGAACCGGTGGTCCGCGCTCAGCGGGACGGGCTCGGCGGTCTCCAACTCGGTGCGCCCGGCGCCCGGATCGCCGGACGTGTAGGCGGTGAGCGAGTGGTTGGTGGCCGCGTCGCCGCCCGCCCAGGTGCCGAGCGCGGCGGCCATCTGCTTGTTCGCGGCCCAGTAGCCGCCGCAGTTGGCGCCGGCCGGGGCCGAGGCGCCTGCCTGCTCCGAGACCAGCAGGCCGTTGCAGTTGGCCAGCCACGCCGGGTCGGCGGTGTACGTCTCGGCCAGCGGCGGCGCGCCGGTGTAGTCGGGCAGCGGCGTCACCGCGGCGCCCTGGCCGTGCTCGAAGTCCTCGGCGAACACGGTGGCCGGCGCGCTCGGCGTCCCGGGACTGCCGGGCGCGTTCGCCGCGGCCGGGCCGATCGCGGCGAGCGAGGCGGCGGCCAGTGCGCCGACGCCCAGCAGCGCGGTGGCGGCCCGCCGCCTCCACCGCCCCTGCGGGCGTCCGGCGCGCGGCCGGTGTCCCAACGTCGCGTCGGCGCCGCCGACATCGGTGCTTCTCATGCAGAACCCCTTCGCTCAGGCACACGGGTGGGCCGTCGAACGAAGCGCGCGGCGCGGCACGGCAGGCCGCACCGAACCGGCGCGACGGCCGTCAGCGGCCACCTTCCACGGCGGGGGCCGGTGCGCACACCGGCGCGTGGCGCTCCGCTTGGTGCACGGCCGGGGTACGCGCGCCGCGCAAGCCGGCGCACCGCACCTGGCACGGCGCCGGCGGCCGAGTGCACGCGCGGTGCCGAGCGGGCGCCGGCGGGGAGCGGGCGCCGGCGGGGAGCCGCGGAACGGCGTGCGCGCGGCGAGGGGGCCGCGTGCCGACGGGCGCGCCGGGGCGCCGCGGGGGTCACGTGGCGGCGGGCATGTTCCCGGCGCGGCACGGGCGTTGCGTACCCGCGGGCTCGGCGGGGCGTCGCGGGGGCGACGGTCCGGCGGAGGGTGCGGGGCGTACGGGTCCGGCGGAGGGTGCGGCGCGGCTGGTCCGGCGGAGGGGCGGGGCGTACGGGGCCGGGACCTCCCCGGCGCTCAGGCCGGGTCGGCGCCCGGCGCGCGCCCGGCGCCCTCCTCCGGGGCCGGCCGGAGGGTGAGGAGCGTGATCTCGCTCGGCGCGAAGACGCGGAAGGGCGGGCCCCAGAAGCCGGCGCCGCGGCTGGTGTACAACTGCGTGCGCTCGCCGTGCCGGCTCAGCCCGTGCACCACCGGCTGGTCGATCCGGACGAGGAAGTTGAACGGCCAGATCTGCCCGCCGTGGGTGTGCCCGGAGACCTGGAGGTCGATCCCCGCGGCCGCGGCCTGCTCGACGTACTTGGGCTGGTGGGCGACGAGCAGCACCGGGCGGTCCGGGCCCGCGCCCGCGAGGGCCTCCTCCAGGTTCGCGCGGTGTCCGGCGAGCCCGGACGACTCCGCCGTCACGTCGTCCACGCCCGCGAGGACGAGCAGGTCGCCGCCGCGCTCGACCGCCACGTGCCGGTTGTGCAGCGGCTCCCAGCCCAGCTCCGCCATGCGGTCCAGCCAGCCCTGCGCCTCGCTGAAGTACTCGTGGTTCCCGGTGACGTAGACCTTCGCCAGACGGGCCCGCACCGTGCCGAGCGGCGCCGACTGCTCCCGGCGCTGGACGGGGGTGCCGTCGGCGATGTCGCCCGCGTGCACCACCACGTCCGCGTCGAGCGCGTTGACCGCCTCGGTGACCCGCGCCGACCAGCGGGCCCGGTCGATCGGCCCGTAGTGGGTGTCGGCCAGGACCACCACGCGGGTCCCGTCCAGCCCGGCGCCGAGCCGCGGCAGCCGCACGTCCAGCCGCTTCACCCGGGGCACGCGCATGGCCTCGTAGTGGCCCCAGGCGAGCAGGACGGCGGCGACCGCGGCGACCGCGACGGCCACGATCCTGGCCCGGTCGCCGCCGGCCGCTCCGCACCCGATGAGCACCAGGTGCGCCAGGCCGCCCAGCACCGACCAGGTGAACAGCACCCAGACCGCCCCGAGCGTGCTGTCCGCGACGCGGGCCGCCCGGTCGCTGCGCCGCCGCCCGTGGCCTGCGGCCATCAGGAACGGGAAGGAGGCGAGCGAGGCGCCGAAGACGACGGTGCCGGCGAGGAAGACCGGCAGCGGCCAGTCGGTGCCGGAGCCGAACAGCGTCCACCACGGCAGGACGAACAGCAGCGCGAGGACGAGGAAGAACACGGTGCCGCCGAGACGCCGGCGCAGGGAGCCCCGGGGCCGGACCGCCTCCCCGCCTCCGGCGTCGGCCCCGGACACGGACGCCGCGACGGCCTCGATCTCCGCGGCGGGCTCGGGCCCGGCTGCCGTCGCCGCGGCGGGCTCGGCCCCGGTGTCCGCCTCGACGTGGGCTCCCGACCCGTCGTCCCCGGTCCGTGCCCCCGACCCGTCCCCGGCCTCCGGTGCCGGCGCGGCGGCCGCCGTGCTCCCGCCTCCGGCCGTCGTGCTCCCGCCTCCGGCCGCGTCGCTCCCCGGCTCCGCACCGCCGGTCCGCAGGTCCGTTCCCGACCGGGTGGATTCGTTCTCCGCCACCGCGCCGCCCCTCACATCCGCCACATCCGCCGTCCCACCGTCACCTTCCATCATCCGGCACGGCGCGGGTACGGCGCGTACCGGAATCCGTCCGCGGGGCCGGTGAACAGCCGTGCCAACGGGAAAAGTTGGTCTAGTCCTCTTGACGCGGCGCGCCTGCGCGCGGTTTGGTACGTACCAACTCAGGCCCGAGATGCACCTTCCCCCCACCACTTCAGCTTGAGGGGCTTTCATGCGCTTTGCGAAATGGGCGGCTTCGGCCTCCGCGCTCACGCTCGCGACCGCCGGTGCGGTCATCGCCCTCGCCCCCGCCGGCAACGCCGCGACGGCCGGCGACTACTCCGTGGCTCCCTACGTCGACATGTCGAACGGCCAGGAGGGCCTGCTCGACACCGCCATCACCGGACACGGCCTCACGTCCTACACCGCGGCCTTCGTGCTCGGTTCGGGATGCAACCAGATCTGGGGCGACACCCTCCCGATCGGTGCCGACTCCTTCACCGACCCGTTGATCGCCAAGGCGAAGTCCGAGGGCGCGTCGGTCATCATCTCCTCCGGCGGCGCGAGCGGGCTGCCGCTCGCCTGGACCTGTTCCACGCAGAGTTCGATCGACGCCGGCTACCAGGCCATCATCGACGACTACGGCGTCGACCGGCTGGACTTCGACATCGAGGGCGCCGCCATCGCGGACACCGCCGCCGCGGCCCGCCAGATGCAGGCGATGAAGGATCTCAAGGCGGCCAACCCCAACCTCCAGTTCTCGGTGACGCTGCCGGTGCTGACCAGCGGGCTGACCTCCGACGGCGTCAACATCCTCAAGGCCGCCAAGACCGCCGGGATCAGGATCGACACGGTCAACATCATGACCATGGACTTCTACGAGGGCACCGGCACCGAGATGGGCGACGGCTCGGTCTCCGCCGCCGAGGCCACCCTCGCCCAGATGCAGTCCGTCGACTCCGGCTACACGTACGGCAATCTCGGGATCACCCCGATGATCGGCAAGAACGACGACGGCTCCACGTTCACCCTGGCGGACGCGCAGACGGTGGAGAGCTTCGCCGCGCAGCACGGCGTCGGGCGGCTGGCGTTCTGGTCGGTCAACCGCGACCAGCCGTGCAGCGGCACCGCCAACTCCCTGTCCACGTGCAGCGAGATCAGCCAGAACAGCTTCGCCTTCACCGACGCGTTCCTCCCGTTCGCGGGCGGCTCCGGCGGCACTACGACCGGTGGCGCCACGACGGGCGGTACGACGACGGGCGGTACGACGACGGGCGGCAGCGGGACCACCGGCGGTACGACCACGGGCGGCACCGGGACCACCGGCGGCTCCGGCGGCACCACCTGCACCGCCGCGTCCTGGAGTTCCTCCCAGGTCTACACGGGCGGCGACACCGTCTCCTGGAACGGCCACGACTGGCTGGCCAAGTGGTGGACCCAGGGCGAGGAGCCCGGCACCACCGGGGAGTGGGGCGTCTGGTCGGACCAGGGCGCCTGCTGACCCCTCCTTCCCTTCCGCGGCCCGGACGGCCCGGCCCCGCTCCCGGGGCCGGGCCGTCCGCGTGTTCCGCCTGTTCCGCTCGTGTTGCGGGCTGCCGGGCGGCTCCCGACGTCAGGTCGCCCGGGCGGTCCGGTCGCCGCGCACCCGCAGGATGCCCTCGACGCCCCGCAGGAACGTCTCGGTGATCAGCTCGGGGTCGAAGAGGCAGCCCGCCGCCATCGCGCCGTCGCGCAGCATGACGAAGTGCCGGCCGGCCTCGTCGGCGGGCTCGTCGCCGACCCGCGCCAGCAGTCCGGTGACCGTCTCCAGGAACCACTGGCGGTGGGCCAGGACCGCCTGGTGGATGGGGTGGGCGGGGTCCGGGTACTCGGCCGCCGCGTTGAGGAAGGCGCACCCGCGGAAACCGGGGCTCCGGATGCCGTCGGTGATGAACCGGGCGACCGCCCGGACCGCGTCGGCCGCCGACGGCTCGCCTGCCGGCGGTTCGCCTGGAGCCGGCGCGCCCGTCGCCGGTCCGGCGTCCGCTGGTCCCGCGTCCGCGAGTCCCGCGTCCGCCGGTTCGCCGTCCCCCGGCCCGGCCGCCGTCCGCTTCCCCGACCGGGCGGCCTCGATCCCCGCCCGCATGCCCTGGTCGGCCTGGTCGATGTAGGCGAGGACCAGCTCTTCCTTGCCGGTGAAGTGCCGGTACAGCGTGGCGCGGGTGACCTGCGCCTCCGCGATGATCCGGTCGACGCCGACGGAGTGGATGCCCTCCGTGTAGAAGATCCGGGTGGCCGTGCCGAGCAGCCGCGCCCGGGCCGCGGACGTGCGCCTGCCGCCTCCCGCCTGCTCACTCGCCATGTCTGCTCACTCCTGTTCCTTCCTCCTGCGACCAGGTTACTCCAGCCATGAGGGAGAACGTTCGGTCTTGACAAGGGCGGCCCGGCGCCCTTTCATGGTGATGAGACCGAACGTTCTCCCTCATGGAGGCGGTGCCCCATGGCGCCCCCGCGCAACCGGACGAACGACCCCGACCCGCTCCCGCTGAAAGGCACTCCCGTGGACACCCTCGTCGGCACCACCCCCACCAGTTCCGCGACCCCCGCGGGTGCTCCCGCGGCCCTGCGGAGGCTGTACCTCCTGCGCTTCGCGTTCGCGGCGGTCTGGGCGGCCCTGCTCTTCGCGACCTCCGGGACGCTGGGCGCGCCCGCCGCCACGCTGCTGGTGGTCTATCCGCTGTTCGACGTGGCGTGCGCCGTCGTGGACATCCGCGCCGCCCGCGGCGGCGGCCAGCCGCCGCGCGGCCTTCACCTGAACGTCGCGCTCAGCGCCCTCGCCACCGTCGGCCTCGCCGTGGCCGCCACCTCCGGCATCCCCGCCGTACTGCGGGTCTGGGGTGCCTGGGCCGTCACCGCGGGCCTGGTCCAGCTCGTCGTCGGCCTCAACCGGCGCCAACTCGGCGGCCAGTGGGCGATGATCGCCAGCGGCGGCATCTCCGTCCTCGCCGGCGCCTCGTTCGTCGCCCAGGCGGGCAAGGACGACGCCTCCCTCCACACCCTGGCTGGCTACGCCTTCCTCGGCGGCGTCTTCTTCCTCGTCTCCGCCCTCCGCCTCCGCCGCCCCACGTCCTGACTCCGGGCCATCCCCGGGCGGCCCCGGGCCGGGCCCGGGGCCGCCCGGCCCTACGCGCCGGCCGAGGAGGTGCTCGCCCGCCACTCCAGGGCCTCGGGCTCCTCCGTGAACTCGACCAGGTGCTGCCCGGCGTAGCGGCGCAGGGCGTCACGCACCTCGGCAGGGGTGACGTGGAAGAACTCCTTGCGGCCGTTGACGCGGTTGACCCGGCGGGACGCGAACTCCTGGTGCAACTGGGTCTCGAGACCGACGGCGTCCTTGCTGAAGATCAGGGCGTGGACGTCGAAGCGGAAGGGTACGGCCGCGCCGCTGAGTTCCTGGACGCGTTCCAGGGGTTCGAGTCGGCGGGTCAGGCCGATCTTGACCATCCGGTCACCGAAGGCGCCGATGTTGGAGATGACGTACACGTAGCCCGCCCTGATGTTGGCGGCCCTGCTCTCCACGTTGCGCAGAGCGTCCTCGATCTCGGCCAGCTTGGCCTCCATCTCACCGACCGCCGCGTGGTCGCCCCGCTCCCGCAGGCGCTGGAGGGCCGCCTCGTAGTGGCCCTGTTCCTTCCGCAGTTTCTCCCGCTCGCGATCCAGCTCCCGCTGTACCGCGGCCTCCTCCCGCTCTCGGGCCCGCAGTTCGCGCTGCTCCTCCTTCTCCTCCTCTTTCTTCTGCAAATAGTCCGACGTGAGCTGTAGTTCCCGCACCCGGGCGTCGTGGTACCGGTCCGCGATGCGGATGTGCATGGTGGCGCCGAGCTTCGCGATGGTCTCCCGGCTCTTGTGGAGACGGTCGACGAGCGAGTCCAGGCGGTGGGGGCGCATGCTGCGCACGGCGTAGTCCGCCTCCGCGTTGTACGCACGCAGCATGAGCTTCGAGAAATCGCGGACCATCTTCTGGCCTTCACGCCTGGAGCCGTTGACCGACCAGTCCGTGGCGGCGAGTACCGCGCGCTTGGTGCGGGCCAGGTCCTTGATCTCCGCCTGGAGGGAGTCGAGACGGCTGCGGTAGGCGACGGCGTCGTGCAACTGGTGCCGGTAGGCGTAGATCCCGACCTCCTGGAGCAGCGCGGTCTCGTCCGTGGTGACGATCACGGCCCTCGTCGCGGCGAGGTGTGCCTGCGCCTCGTGGAGCTCGCGGCGCTGCCGGTCCGCCTCCTTCTGAAGATCCCTGGTCTCCTTCGCCGTCCGGCGGGCGTCGTCCAGGATGTCCTTGGCCACGTCCCGGGCGTCCTTGAGGACACCCTCGGCCTCCTCCTCCGCCTGCGCCCTCAGCGCCGCCGCCTCGGCGCGGACCTGGTGGACGAGGCCGGCGACCTGGGCGGCGTCCACCCCCTGCGTCCGTGTGATCCAGGCGCGCAACTCGGCGGCCTCCGAGGGGTCGTTGCGGCGCAGTCGACCGAACAGCCCGCCGCGCTGCGGGGGAAGAGCCGGGGGCGGAGCGGCCGCCGGTCCACCGTTCGGTGATCCCCAGGTGTTCCCGGCGCCGTTGTCCGGCGCGGACCACCCCGGCGGCGGATTGAAACGCTGCTCCATCGCAAGTCCCTCCGGTTTCCCCGCGCACCACCGCGCGCGACCCGCTCGACCCCCGCGCCGGCCCGACTCGTGAACAGCGCGGCACGGAGAGGGACATGCTCCCGGAGAATTCCGTCCGAAGCAGGGAAAATCATGTATACCGAGACCTTGTCGTGATCGGCCGTCCGGGACCGGGCCGATGTCGTCGGCGCGGCGACGGCCGCCGCCCCCACCGCGCACCTCCGGGTACCGCGCGGCGCCCGCCGCGCCGTCGGGGGCGGTCGGGGCGGCAAAGGGGCTGGTGAGGGGCCCACGCGGCGCACCAGGCGCAGGGGGCGCTCACGGAGCAGGAGACACGCCGCAGGCGAAGACGGGCACCCAATGTGCGGATTCTGTATAGACGCTGTACTCCTTCTCCGTGTCTGATGACGTCGTCCACCTAGCCGCGGGGGCGATCCCGCGTGCCCACCACCCGTCGCGTTCCGCACGTTCCGGATAGGGAGCTGACAACGCTGTCAGACTCCTCGCCGCTGCCGGGACGTCCGGGCGTGCCGCAACGCCGGAGAGGCCCATGCCCGCCAGATCCCGTCCACCCCTGCCCGACGCGACACCACCGGGTACCGGCCGCCGCCGCGGCCGGACCCTGCGCGCGGCGGTCGCCGCGCTGGTCGCCGGCGCGCTCGGCGCCGCCGCCCTCGCGGGTGCCGGCGCGGCCGCCGCCACCCCCGCGGCCCCCACCACGTCCGCCGGGAGCTCCGGCACCGACTACACCAAGCTCGTCGACCCGTTCGTCTCCACCGCCGGCGACGACGGCAACGACCTGCCGGGCGCCGAGGCACCGCACAGCCTCGCCAAGGTCAACCCGATGACCACGCCGGACCGCAACCACTCCGGTTACGACTACGACGAGGACCACATCGCCGGGTTCACCGCCACGGACCTCGACGGTGTCGGCGGCTCGGGCGGCGGCGGCGACCTGCTGGTCGTCCCGACGTCCGTGCAGTACGGCAAGCGCCCCGTGGCCAGCACCTACGCGCACCCGTACAGCCACGACGACGAGACCGCGACGCCCGGCTACTACCAGGTCGGGCTCGGCTCCGTCTCGGGCACCGACTCCGCGGTGACGCAGGGCTCCGGGAAGATCGACGCCGAGATGGCCGCCACCACGCGCACCGCGCTGGAGCGGTACAGCTTCCCCGCCGGGTCGGACCCCGAACTCGTCCTCGACCTCGCCAACAACTACACCAGCCGCACCCGCGCGACGATGAAGGCGACGACGCTGGCCGACGGCACCACCCGGATCACCGGGCTCGTCGCGGGCTCCTTCAACGGCGCCGCGTACCAGATGTACTACGCCGCCACCACGAACGTCCCCGTCACCTCGCTGAAGAGCTGGGGCAACGACGGCAAGCTGACCGACGCGACCGCCCAGGACGGCACCGACACCGGCGCCGTGCTCGGGTTCGACACCTCGGCCGGCAGCGACGTCGAACTGCGCATCACCCTCTCGCCGATCAGCGCCGACCAGGCGGTGACCGACCAGCAGAACGAGGTCGGCTCCCTCACCTTCGACCAGGCGCGGGCGCAGACGAAGGCGGCCTGGAACAGCACGCTCGGCGCCGTCGCCGTGCACTCCTCGGCGACGTCCGACCCCGGGTCGACGCTCACCAAGGAGTTCTACACCCACCTGTACCGGATGTACGGGCTGCCGGTGAACGCCACCAGCACCAGCGGGACGTACCGCGGTGTCGACGGGGCGGTGCACCGGACGAACGGGTTCACGTACTACGACGGCTGGTCGACCTGGGACGACTTCCGCAAGTACTCCGTGGAGGCGTACGTCGACCCGGCCACCTACCGGGACATGGTGCAGTCGCTCATCGAGCTCTTCGCCGACGCGCACACCTCCGGCAAGAGCCTCGGCAGCCTCACCCAGTCGGTGCCGACCGTGCGCTGGGAGCGCTCGGCGGTGGTGATCGCCGACGCGCTGTCGAAGGGCTACAAGAACTTCGACCGTCTCGACGAGGCGTACCCCGCGCTGATGGCGTACGCCGGGTACTACACCGGCGCCCAGCTCCGGCAGGGGTACGTCAGCGGCGACCCCGGCACGACGGTGCAGCGCGGCTACGACCAGTGGGCGCTGTCCATCATCGCCGGCGCGCTCGGCAAGGACGCGGACGCGACGAAGCTGCGCACCCAGTCGACGATGGCGATCGACAACCTCACGAAGTCCGGAGCCTGGAAGGCTCCCGACGGCACCGAGGTGGGCCTGCTCACCCCGCGCGCGACCGGCGGCGACTGGCAGAGCGCCGACTACGAGCAGTTCGAGGCGGCCGGCCTCTACCAGGGCACGCTGTGGCAGTACAACTGGTACGACGCCTACGACATGGGCGGCCTGATCAAGGCCATGGGCGGCGCCAAGGCGGGCAAGGACGCCGTGGAGCACATGTTCGGCGAGGACTCCACCGCCGCCGACGGCTCCACGATGCTGCACTCCAACGCCAACGAGATCGACCTCCAGGCGCCCTACCTCTTCAACTACGTCGGAGAGCCGAGCCTGACCCAGAAGTGGGTGCGCTCCATCTACACCGGCACCACCTGGAACCGCTACATCGCGACCGGCTCCACCGGCGAGGCGCCCAGCGCGAACGGTGAGTTCACCCCGCCGGTCGACACCCAGGTCTACAAGCTCGCCCCGAACGGCTTCCTGCCGACCATGGACAACGATGCCGGCACCATGTCGACCATGTTCGTGGCCGCCGCCCTGGGCCTGTTCCCGGTGACCGCCGGCTCCAGCCAGTTCCAGATCGGCAGCCCCTTCTTCGACTCGACCACCATCACCTACGCGGGCGGAACCTCGTTCACGGTGAAGGCCGACGGGGTCTCGCCGAGCGACTACTACGTGCAGCACGCGACCCTCAACGGCGCGCGGTTCGACAACACGTGGCTCGACTACTCGCAGATCATCGCCGGCGGCACCCTGGACTTCACCATGGGCGCCAAGCCCTCCACGTGGGGCACCGGCACCAAGCCCGCCTACTCGCTGGACACCGACACGGGCAGCACCGGCACCGGCACCGCGCAGGGCACCACCGTGGTCTCCGCCGCGCCGGCGACCCTGGCCACCGGCGCGGACGGCACCGTCAAGGGCGGCATGCAGCTGACCCTGTCCGGACCGGCGACGTTCGCCGCCCGCAAGGGCACCAGCCTCACCGCCTCGGGCGCGGCGAGCGTGACCGGCCTGCCGAAGGGCCTCACGGCCGACCTGCGCGTCAGCGGCTCCCGTACGGCGACGCTGTCGCTCAGCGGCACCGCGAAGGTCGACGCGCGCCTCGGCATCACCTTCGCCGACGCGGCCTTCGCCCACGGCACGCGGGCCTCGACGCTGACCGGGGCCGGGGTCTCGGCGACCGACCCGCTGATCGTCTCCGCCGCCGCGGTCTACCGCGCCTCCCTCGGCACACTCGTCGACGAGGCGTCCGTGGTCCGCAGCGGCAACTACTCCGAAGGCTCCTGGACCGCCTTCCAGTCGGCGCTGGAGCACGCCCGCAGCGTCCTGGCGGACACCTCCTCGGGTACCGGCACACTGATGGCGGCGCAGGACGCGCTCGACTCCGCGGCCGACGCGCTCACCATCGACGAGGGCGGCTACGCCGTCCTTCAGGCCGAGAGCCCCGACCAGAAGGACGGCCCCAGCCTGGTCAGCGAGGCGTACTACTCCGACGGCGACCTCGGCGGCGTCACCGACGGCGCCTGGGAGCAGTACGGGAAGCTGGACTTCGGCGGCGTCGCACCGCAGAGCATCTCGGTCCGCTACGCCAACTCGCAGGCCGCGGACGCGAAGCCGAGCAGCGTGGACATCCACGCCGGCGGCGCCGACGGGCCGGTCGTCGGGTCCGTCTCGCTGCCCGGCACCGGCGGCTGGCAGTACTACGCCACGGTGCAGGCGACCATCACCGACCCGGACCTGCTGCTGAGCGCGTCGTCGGCGACGTTCGTCTTCCACGCGCCGGCCGGGCAGAGCTGGGTGTCGAACTTCGACTGGTACCAGTTCTCGCCGAGCCCGGTCACCTCCTCGCCCACCACGACGCTCGCCACGCTGACCGCGCCGACCGCCACCGCCACCGGTGACGGCTCGCTCGCCCTCAACGTCACGAACGGCATCTTCGAGAACGTGACGAACGGCGCGTGGGCGGAGTGGAAGGGCACGGACCTCGGCGACGGCGCCGACACCGTGACCGTCAGCTACGACAAGCCCCAGTCGCGGGCCGCGTCCGACTCCCACATCGAACTCCACCTCGCCGCGAAGGACGGTGAGAAGAAGGTCGACATCCCGCTGGACTACACCGGTTCGGGCTGGGGGACCGTCTCCACCACGTCCGTGCAGCTCGACCCGAGCGTCTTCACCGGCGTCCAGGACGTGTACGCGGACTTCGTCTCCAGCACCCAGACCTCCGACCTGCCGTACGTCGCGAACGTCTACGCGCTGACCCTGACCCGGACCGCCGACGCGCCGGTGGGCTTCGACGCCACCGCGTTCACCACCAGCAGCGGCGGCACCCTCAAGAGCGAGGCGGCCGGCTGGACCGACGCCGGCTCGGCGACCGACCTCGGCGGCACCTACGACGGTGCCTGGCTGGCCTACGGCGACATCGACTTCGGCGCCTCCGGGAAGAACACCGCCACCCTCACCTACGTCAACAACTCCGCGCGCTGCGGCACCGGTTCGACCGTCCAGCTCTACCTGGACTCCTTCGACCCGGCCAACCCCGGCACGCCGTACGCGACCGTCCCGCTGCCGGTCACCGGCAGCGCGTGGTCGTCCGGGGGCACCACGAGCCTCACCCTCCCGACGTCCCTCACCGGCAAGCACGCCGTCTACCTGCGGCTGACCACCACCCCGGACGCCTCGCACCCCTACGTCGCGAACCTGGGCCGGGTCACCTTCAGCCACGTGGAGGCGCCCGCCGCGACGGACACCACCGCGCTGCGCAAGGCCATCGACCAGTACGCGGGGCTGGCCGGCAACGCGTCCCGCTACGACGCGATCGACTTCGCGGTCTACCAGCGCGAACTCGCCGCCGCCCGTGACCTCGTGGCCGCCGACGGCGCGACGCAGCTCGAAGTCGACACGCAGACGCGGACGTTGACCCTCGCCGCCGACCAGCTCATCCCGCTGCCGCGGCTGCGGCTGGAGGACCTGGTCACCACCGCCTCCGCGCTCGACGACGCCCGCTACACCGACGGGTCGTGGAAGAAGTTCACCGCGGCGCTCACCGCGGCGAAGACCGCGGTCGCGGACGACACGGCCACGGACGCGGCGCTCACCGCTGCGTACACGGCACTGGAACGCGCTCGGACCGGGCTCACCACGAAGCCCAAGGCGGTGCCCGACGTTCCCGCGGCGGTGTCGGCGACATCGTCCGGCACGAGCGTGACCGTCCGCTGGTCCGCACCCGCTGACGACGGCGGCTCGCCGGTCACCGGCTACCGGGTCAGTCTCGACGACGGCCACCAGATCGCGATCAAGGACCCGGACAGCCGCAGCACCACCTTCACCCGGCTGACCGCCGACCGGTCGTACACGGCGCGGGTCCAGGCGGTGAACGCGGTCGGCGTCTCGCAGAAGAGCGCCGCCACGGCGCCGGTGGCCGTCGGCGGCGGCAAGCCCGGCCGGCCGACGGTGACGAGTGTCGTCACCCACGGCAAGCAGGTCCGCGTGACCTGGAAGCCGGCCGGCAGCAGCGGCTTCCCGGTCCTCGGCTACGTGGTGACCCTCGACGACGGCACCACCGCGCACGTCCCCGGGACGGCGACCACGGCGCTGCTGACGGCCAGGACCAAGGAGAAGACGCACACGGCGACGGTGACGGCGGTCACCCTGGCCGGGACCTCGGACGAGACCGGGGACGCCACCGGCTCCACGGCCGACCCCGCGACCACGGCGACGCCGTCGGCGGCCACCGCGGTGGCCGCCGACGACTCCGACCCGTCGTCGTACACGCCGACACCCTTCCCCGACTCCACCCTCGACGCCGACTACGCGTCCGACGCGTGGCCCGCCACCGACGACGGGAGCGACTACTTCGACGACCTGCTCAGCGGCATCAAGGACCTGGACTCCGACATCCTCGGCGCCAACTCCAAGGTGCCGGCCGGCAGTCCGCTGACCGCCGAGAACGACGAGATCGCGGTGGGCATCAACAACGCCGCCTCGCAGGCCCAGGTGGACCGGGCCGAAATCGACGCGACGAACAGCCCCACCGTCACCATGGCCGACGGCCTCGGCTCGCGGCTGGGCCAGATCTACAGCGACGCCCTGAAGAACGGCGACCTGCCGAAGACCAACGCCCTGTTCGGCCGTGTCACCCAGGACATCGACACCCACGACGCGGCGAAGAACACCTACGGCTACCTGCGCCCCTACGTGCGGCTCGGGTTCGTCGGCGACGGCGGCGACGTCTACGAGTCGCAGGACGGCTCGTACAGCAGCCTGGCCACCAGCGGCTCGTACCCGAGCGGCCACACCTACGGCGGCTACGAGGCGGGGACCATCCTCGCCACGCTGCTGCCGGAGCTGGCGCCGTCGATCCTCGCGCGGACCTCGGAGTACGGCGACAACCGCATCGTGCTCGGGTTCCACTACCCGCTCGACGTCATGGGCGGCCGCATCACCGGACAGGCCACCGTGGCCCACCGGTGGGCCGACCCCGACTTCGCGGGGCTGCTGGCCCAGGCCCACACCGAGATCGAGAACGTGCTGCTCGCGCAGTGCGAGAAGGAGGGGTACGGCGACACGCTCACGGCCTGCGAGGGCGACGCGTACGACGGGCTGAGCACCGCGCAGGACGTCGACGTCTACACGCAGCGCCTGAGCTACGGGTTCTCCAGGACCGGCACCCCGGGACAGGCGGTGAAGGTGCCGTCCGACGCGGCGGCCCTGCTGGTCACGGCCTTCCCGGACCTCACCACCGCGCAGCGCACCCAGGTCCTGGAGCAGACCGCGACGGACTCCGGCTACCCGCTCGACCTCACCGCGGACGGCCAGGCGAGCTGGGAGCGGATCAACCTGGCGGCGGCCCTGACGGCGCACGTCGTGGTGAACGCCGACGGGTCGGTGACCGTGACGAACGTCGCGGACGCCACCAAGGCCAGCGTCGCGGACGCCGGCGCCCTCACGGTGGGCGGCGTCGCGATCGACGGGTTCTCCGCCGACGTCTCCACGTACGTGGTCGACTGGCCGAAGGGCACGAAGATCCCGTCCGTCACCGCGGTGCCGGCCGAGCCCGGCGAGCGGGTGAAGGTCACCGACGGGAGCCCGGTGCTCAGTTCGACCGGGTCGAAGCTCACCACCCGCACCGTCACGGTGACGTCGGCCAACGGCTCGGTCACCCGGACGTACACGGTCGGGTTCGCGCCCACGGCCCGGGACGGCCGTCCCTCCGCCGCGGGCGGCAAGGGGCACTGACCCCGCCGGTCCCCCCGCCACCCGGCGGGGGGACCGGCCCACCAGCCCGGCGCCGGCTTCCCGCGGCGCCGTCCGGCCCCTCCGGGCGGACCACCGCGGTCCGCCCGGAGGGGCCGTCCGCGTACGAGGGGTCCGGGGGCGCGGCCGGGATCGTCGGCCCGCGGGGCGGTACGGGAACCCCGAGGTCGCGGGCCACTTGGCACAATGTGGGCACCCGGCGGAGCGGAGGCGCGGATGAGTGCAGCAAAGAGTGCCGGCGGCCCGGCACGCCGGCCCGACCTCGTCCCCCGCCTCGCCGTCCCCCGCCTCGCCGGGCGCGACCGCGATCTCGCGCTGTTCGAGCAGGCCCTCGACGGGCGGCCGGGGCTCGTGGTGGTCGCCGGCGAGGCGGGCATCGGGAAGACCCGGCTGCTCCACGAACTCCTGCCGCGGCGCCCGGAGACCGCGCTGGTCGCCGTCTGCCCGCCGTTCCGGGAGCCGTACACGCTCGGCCCGGTCGTGGACGCGGTGCGCCGGCTGGCCGGGTCCGTCGCCGGCCTGCCGCTGACCGGGCTGGCCGGGGCGCTGCGGCCGCTCTTCCCCGAGTGGGCCGAGCACCTGCCGCCCGCGCCCGAGCCGCTGCCCGACGACGCCGCCGCGCGGCACCGCCTGCTGCGCGCGCTCGCCGAACTCGTCGACGCCCTGGGCGTCGGGCTGTTCGTGGTGGAGGACGCGCACTGGGCCGACGAGACCACGCTCGAACTGCTGCTGTTGCTGCGGGCCCGGTGGGAACACGGCCCGCGCCTGGTCCTCACCTACCGCCCCGAGGACGTCCGCCCGCGGTCGCCGCTGCGCCGGCTGGTCGCCCAGGCGGGCGTCACCCGCCTGGAACCCGCGCCCCTGGACACCGCCGGCACCGCCGACCTGGTGTCCTCGATGCTCGGCGGGGAGCCGGTCTCGGTGGAGTTCGCCGAGTTCCTGCGCGCCCACACCGACGGGCTGCCGCTCGCGATCGAGGAGTCCGTCCGGCTGCTGCACGACCGCGCCGACCTCGTCCACGAGGACGGCGCGTGGCTGCGCCGCGACGTCGCCGAACTCGACGTGCCGCCCGGCATCCGCGAGGCGGTGCTGGAGCGGATATCCCGGCTGCGGCCGGCGGTCGGCCGGGCACTGGCCGCGCTTGCGGTGCTGGAGGGGGAACGGCCGCCGGCGCTGGTCGCGGAGGTCGCCGGAGCGCCCCCGGCGGACGTCTCGGCCGGCCTGGCCGAGGCGCTGGCCGGCGGGCTGCTCCAGGAGGACCGCGAGGGCCGGGTGTCCTTCCGCCACGTGCTGGCCGCGCGCAGCGTCTACCACGACCTCGGCGCCGCGGAGCGCGGCCGCCTCCACCGCCGCGCCGGGCGCGCCCTGGAGCGCGAGCCGGTGCTGCGGGCCGCCGAACTGGCCCGGCACTTCCGGGAGGCGGGCGACCCGGCGCGCTGGGCGGCCCACGCCCGGCGGGCGGCGGACGACGCCATCGCCTCCGGCGACCCCCGCACGGCGTTCGGGCTGCTGCTGGACCTGCTGGTCGGCGGCGCCGTCCGCGGCGCGGCGGTCGCCCCGGTGGTGCAGCGCATGCCGCTGTACGCCGCCCCCGGCGACGACCCGCTGCGCGCGCTCGTCGCCGTGCTGCGCGAGACCGCCGCCGGCGAACTCGGCGACGAGGAGCGGACGGAGGCGACCTGGCAGCTCGCCCGGCTGATGTTCCACGTCGGCGACCCCGGGAACGCGGCGGCCGCGATGGAGCGGGCCGTGCCGGGGCTGGTCCGGGACCGGCCGGTCGCCGCGGTCCACGCGATGATGATGCTCGCCCGCCCGCTGGGCACCACCCACCCGGCCGCGCGGCACCGCGCCTGGCTGGAGCGGGCCGGGCGGCTGTCCAGGACCTGTCCGGGCTCCCCGCAGGAGCGGCTCTCCTTCCTCATGGACCGCGCCGCGACCCTCCTGGTCCTCGGGGACCCCGCCGGCTGGGCGGCGGCGCGCGACCTGCCGGACGCGGGGGAGACCCCCGGGGAACTGCTGCAACGGGCCCGGGGGTTCGCCAACCTCGGTGAGGCGGCGATGCTGTGGGGCCGGTACGACGAGGCCCGGCGGCTGCTCGACGCGGCCGCCGCGCTGGCCGAGGAGCACCGGCACCTGCGCCTGCGCGACCTCGTCGGGGGCACCCTCGCCCACCTCGACTGGCTCACCGGCGGCTGGACCGGCCTGGGGCGGTGGGCCGCGACGGCGCTGGACGCCGGCGAACCCGTGCTGCGCGCCGACGCGTTGCTGCTGACCGGACAGCTCGACGCCGCCCGCGGCCGTCACCGGGAGGCCGCCGAGAAGACCCGCTCCGCCGCCGCGACCGGGCGGCCGCGCGGCCCCGCCGACGGGTTCCGCGACCCGTCCGCCGTGCTCGCGCGGCTGGCGCTGGCGGCCGGCCGCCCCGCGGAGGCGCTGGCCGCCACCGATGCCGCCTGGCGGCTCGTCGAGGCCAAGGGGCTGTGGCTGTGGGCCGCCGAGATCGCCCCGCCGCGGGTGCGCGCCCTGCTCCAGGAGGGCCGCGCGGGCGAAGCCGCCGACGCGGCGGGGGCGTTCGCCGCGGGGACCCGCGGACTCGACGCGCCGATGGCGACCGCGGCCCGGCTGCTCGCCGAGGCGCTGCTCGCCCGCGACGGCGGCGAACCCCTCGCCGCGGCCGGGCTGTTCGAGGAGGCGGCGGCCGCGTGGGAGGTGCTGCCGCGGCCCTACGACGCGCTGCTCGCCCGGGAGGCGGCGGCGCGGTGCCGCCTCGCCGCCGGTCCCGGCGGTCCGGCGGGCGCTCCGGCGGTCGGTGCGCTCCGGGAGGTCTTCGCCGGGCTCACCGCGCTCGGTGCGGCGGGGGACGCGGAACGGGTGCGGGGCGCCCTCGCGGAGGCGGGGGCCAGGGTCGGCGGCCGGGCCGGCCGGCCCGGCTACGGCGACCGGCTCTCGCCGCGCGAACTCGACGTGGTGCGGCTGCTCGTCGAGGGGCGGACCAGCGCCCAGATCGCCCGCGTGCTGGGGCTCTCGCCCCGCACCGTCGAGAAGCACGTCCAGGCCGCGATGCGCAAGCGCGGCGCCCCCTCGCGCACCGCGCTGGCCGTCGCCGCGGTGGAGTCCGGCGACGTCCCCCCGGCCGCCCGCCGCCGGCCCCCGCCGTCCTCCGCCTGACGGCTCACCTCGCCCGTCCCCTCTCATGCGGGGCCGCCCCGCACGCGTGAACGGACGGGCCGGATACGGCGGTTGGTCCTGCCGTCCTGCCGTCCTGCCGTTCCTGCCGGGCCGGGTGCCAGGTGGGGAGCGCGGCGCCGGTGGGGTGGCGCCGCGGGTCCGCGTCCGGTGGGCCGACCCGACCGCGGCCGTGCGGGCTTGCGCACGGAGTACGGCTGCGGGGGCGTGGGCGGACTCCGCCCCCCGCCGGGCCGCGCGCGGCGGCGCGCGGGGACCAAGTCGGCGGCCCGGGTGGGGAGCCCGCTGCGCCGACCCGGTGGTGCCGCGGCCGGTGGCCTACGGGGGCACCCGACGGATCTCGCTGGGGTGCGCGTGCCGTGGCCGCCCGCCTCCGGCGGGTGCGGGGGCGGGCGGGTGCCGGCGCCGTACGGGCAGGGCCCGGGGGCGGGCGGACCCGGCCGCGGGGAGCGGCGGGGGCGCCGTTGTCGCAGGTGGGAAGGGGGTTCCGGGATTTCCCGGGTAGTTCTGCGCATTGCCCCCTGCTCGCCGCGCGGCGTTCACTGCTTGCCCTGGGACAGAACGGAGCAGCCGCGATGACTTCTGGCAACGGCGCCGAACCGTCAGGCGGGCAGCCGGCGGCCGACCACGGCGACGGCGCCCTCGACACCTCCGCCGACAACCCCACCGAGGGCGCGGAGCCCGAGGGCGGGGCCGTCGACGGCGAGGACACCCCCGTCGATCCGGCCCCGGAGGCGAGCGCGGACCCGCCGCGTACCCGCCACCGGAAGGCCGGCGTGGAGTACCGGCCGGTCTGACCAGCACCCCACCGCGCCGGCCCGGCCGGCGCATCCTCCCGAGGAGTCCGATGCACAGACGCATACGCATGGGTGCCGCCGCCGTGGCGGCCGCCTGCGCGGTGGCGTTCGGCCTGACGGCCGCCGCCCCGGCGCAGGCGGCGCCGGCCGCCGCCGGCGCCACCCCGCAGAGCACGCTGGGCTACCAGCCCGCGGCGTGCGCCGTCCCGGTGCCCGCCGCCGACCGCAAGGGCGACGCGCCCTACGCCACCTGCGACCTCATGGACGTGACCGCCGGCCACGGCACCGCGGCCGGCAGTTCGCCGACCCCGCCCGCCGCCGCCCTCACCCCGAGCGACCTGAAGGCGGCGTACGACCTGCCCTCCGGCGGCGCGGGCGAGACCGTCGCGATCGTCGACGCCGGCGGCTACGCCACCGCCGAGGCCGACCTCGCCGTCTTCCGCGCCACCTACGGGCTGTCCGCGTGCACCACGGCGAACGGCTGCTTCACCAAGCTGGACCAGGACGGCGGGCACAGCTTCCCGCCGGAGGACGCCAGTTGGTCCCTGGAGACCGCGCTCGACCTCGACGCGGTCTCCGCGGCGTGTCCGGACTGCCGCATCCTGCTGGTGGAGGCCGACTCCGCCAGCATCGACGACCTCGGCCAGGCGGTGGACACCGCCGCCGCCGCACACCCGGTGGCCATCTCCAACTCCTACGGAGTCCCGGGCGAGTTGAGCGACCCGGCGGCCTACGACCAGTACTACGACCACCCGGGCATCGCCGTCACCGCGTCCACCGGGGACTACGGCAACGTCGTCAACTGGCCCGCGTCGAACCCGGACGTCGTCGCCGTCGGCGGCACCACGCTGAACCGCGACGCCTCCACCGGGCGCGGCTGGACCGAGTCGGCCTGGGCCTCGGGCGGTTCGGGCTGCTCGGGCACCGAGCCGAAGCCGGCCTACCAGCAGGCCCTCGACACCGGCTGCGACAACCGCGCCATCGGCGACGTCTCCGCCGACGCCGACCCCGCCACGGGGCTCGGCATCTACAACTCCAGCGCCGTGGGCGGCTGGGAGCAGGTCGGCGGCACCTCGCTGTCGTCGCCGCTGATCGCCGCGATGTACGCCCTGGCGGGCACCCCGACGCCCGGCACCTACCCGGTGACCTACCCGTACGCCGACACGAACGCCGCCGACCTCACCGACGTCACCACCGGCTCCGACGGCACCTGCGGCGACCAGCTCTGCACCGCCCGCGCCGGCTGGGACGGCCCGACCGGGCTCGGCAGCCCCGCCGGTGTCGGCGCGCTCCGGCAGGGCCCGCACGGCACGGTGACCGGCACGGTGCGCGGCACCGGCCAGGGCGCGGCCGCCGGCCCGCTCCAGGGCGTCGCCGTGACCGCCACCGACGCGGCCGGCCGCAGCTACACCGCGACCACGGACGCGTCGGGCGCCTTCACCCTCGCCCCCGCGGTCGGCTCCTACGCCCTGACGGTGACGCGGTTCGGCTACGCGAAGGCCACCGCCACGCTGAAGGTCGCCCAGGGACGGACGCTGAAGGAGTCCTTCACGCTGCGCGCCCTGCCCAGCCACGTCGTCTCCGGCACCGTCACCGACGCCTCCGGGCACGGCTGGCCGCTCGCCGCGTCGATCACGGTCGACGGCTACCCGGGCGGCGCGGTCGCCACCGACCCGGTCACCGGCCGGTACTCCGTGCGGCTCCCGGACGACGGGACCTACACGCTGCACGTGGCGTCCGGCCTCACCGGGTACCAGAACGCCGACTCCACCGTCGCCGTCGGCACCCGCGACGTCACCCACGACGTGTCGCTGCCGGCGGACGCCGCCCTGTGCACCGCCGCCGGCTACCGCTTCGGCTACCAGGGCACCACCACCGACTTCGAGGGCTGGCCCGGCGCCACCCCGCAGGACGGCTGGACGGTCACCGACGACAGCGGCTCCGGCGTCACCTGGCGCTTCGACGACCCGTCCGGCACCGGCAACGACACCGGCGCCACCGGGCAGTTCGCCGAGGTGGACTCCCTCGACGCCGGCACCTCCACCCACGAGACGACCAGCCTGGTCTCGCCGGTGCTCGACCTGAGCGGCGACGCCACCCCGATCGTCTCCTTCGCCAACTCCTTCAGCACGGCCCTGTACAACTCCAACGCCTACGTGGACGTCAGCACCGACGGTGGCGCCACCTGGACCGCGGTCTGGCACATGGCCAGGACGATCTCCCAGGGCCCCGAGGTCGTCACCCTCCCGCAGGCCGCCGGTGAGAAGGACGTGCGGGTCCGTTTCCGCTACGACGCGGTGCACTCCTGGTACTGGAAGGTCGACGACGTCTTCGTGGGCGACCGCTCCTGCGACGCCACCGCGGGCGGCCTGGTGGCCGGCACCGTGGACGACGCGCGCACCGGCGACGCCCTGTCCGGCGCCACCGTCAGCGTCGCGGGCACCCCGGCGGCGACCACGGCCGGCGGCGCCTACGAGCTGTTCGTGCCCGCGTCGGCCGCCGACCGCTCCGGCCGCACCACGCTGGGCGTCGTCGACGGCGCCTACACCGGCGCGACCGCGAAGGTGTCCGTCGCCGCCGACCGGGTCACCCGCAAGGACTGGAGCCTGGGCGCGGGCCACATCACCGTGTCCGGCGGCCCGTTGCAGGCCACCTTGTCACCGGGCCGCTCGACGACCAGGACGGTGACGCTCCGCAACACCGGCACCGCGCCCGTCCACGTCGTCCTCAACCCGCAGGACGGCTCGTACACGCCGGCGTCGCACGGCGGCAAGCCCGGCACCGGCGCGCCCGTCCGGCACGCCACCGGGGACTTCACCACCGGGCCGCTGCCCGCGGGCAGGGCCGGCTCGGCCGCCGCGTCCCCGGACGCCTCCGCCTCGCCGGCCGGCGGCACGGCGTGGACGACCGCCGACGCGCTGCCGGAGCCGCTCCAGGACAGCGGCTCGGTGACGATCGACGGCAAGGTGTACGTCTTCGGCGGCACCGACGGGTCCGGCCCGCTGTCCGAGGCCCTCGCCCACGACCCGGCCACCGGGGGCTGGCAGCGGCTCGCGCCCATGCCGGCGAAGCTGGAGAAGCCCGGCGTGGAGGCGGTCGGCGCGCAGATCTACGTGGCCGGCGGCTGGAACAGCGCCGGCGACGTCTCGGCCTCGGTGTACCGCTACGACCCGCGGCAGGACACCTGGACCGCGGTGGCTCCGCTCCCCTCGGGCGTGGTCGCCGGCGGCACGGCCGTCCTCGGCGGCCGGCTCTACGTGGTGGCGGGATGCGGCGGCAACTGCGTGCCGGTCTCGCAGGCGACCTACGTCTACGATCCGGTGGCCGACTCCTGGAGCCGCGCGGCGGACTACCCGACCACCGACTCGTGGCTGTCCTGCGCCGGCATCGGCGGCCAGGTCGTCTGCGCCGGCGGGACCGACCCGGTCACCGGGCAGGCCACGGCGGCGACGTACGCCCTCGACCCGGCCACGGGCACCTGGACGGCGCGCGCCGCCCTGCCCTACACCGCCTGGGGCATGGCGTCCGCCTCCTCCGGCGGGCGGCTGCAACTCGTCGGCGGCGTCGGCGGCGGGGAACTGACCAACCGCGCCGAGGAGTACGACCCGGACACCGACTCCTGGTCGGCCCTGCCGGCGGCCGACGCGCTGGTCTACCGGGGCAGCGGCTCCTGCGGGCTGTACGTCGTCGGCGGCTCGGACGCCGGCAACGAACCGGTCACCGGCGTCGAGCAGTTGCCCGGATACGGCGACTGCGGCAGCTCGGGCGACGCGGCCTGGCTGTCGGCGCCCCACACCGTCACCGTCGCCCCGGGTGCCGCCGTCACGGTGCGGGTCACCCTGGACGCGGGCGAGGCGGACCCGGCCGGCACGTACACGAGCGGGCTGACCGTCGTCACCGACTCGCCGTACACCGTCCCGGCACTCCCGGCGGTGATGAAGGTGACCGGCGGGCACTGAGCCCGCGCACCGGCCGACCCGCCCCGCGGCCGGGTCCCGTACGCACCGTACGGGACCCGGCTCCGCGGGGCGGGTGCGTGCGTTCAGCGGGCGGCGGCCGCCCCGCGGGCGGAGAGCGGCCGGCCGGACCCGGAAGGGGAAGCGGCGGTGGGAACGGCGGCCGTCGGCCGCAGCCGGGTGCTCGGCACCGTCCGCCCTGTGCTGGCGGTGGTGGACGCGGTGGGCCGGGACGGGGCCTGCCGGGGCGGGCGCGGGCTCGCGCTGGGGCGGTGCGTGGTGGGCACGGGCGAGGGCGGCGCGGTGGGCCCGGTCGCGGGCCCGGTCGCGGGGGGCGGGCCGAGCGGCGCCGCGGGGGCGGCGGGCGCGCCGGACCCCGCCAGGCGCAGCGGCAGCACCGCGAGGGCGGCCGCGGCGGCGCACAGGCCGGCCCCGAGCGCGATCCGCCGCAGCCGGCGCCGCGCGGCGCCGCGCCGGACCTTCTCGTACCGGCCCGGGGGCATGCCGAGGTAGGCGGGACCCGGCCGCAGGATGACGGTGAGCGGGTCGTCGGGGTCGAAGTCCTGACCGTCGTCAGACTGGGTGATCAAGGCTTCTCCTCAGGTGGGCGCGGAGCAGTTCCCGGGCGGTGTGGAGGTCGGACATCACGGTCCCCTCCCGCCGACCGGTGAGCTGGGATATCTCCCGGATCGGCAGGTCGGCGTAGTAGTGCAGCAGTATGGGCACGCGCAGCCGTTCGGGCAGCGACTGCACGAGCAGCCGGAGCGACGGGTCGGCCTCTTCCGGCCGGGGCCGGACCGCGGCCTCCACCGTGGCCCGGCGCACCGCCCGGCGCTCGCGCTCCAGCTTGCGCCAGTGGTCCCGGACGAGGTTGGTCGCGGTGACGTACAGGAACCCGCGCGGCTCGGCCACGGCCGTCCAGCGGGCCCACAGCCGGGTGAACGCCTCCGACGCGATCTCGTGGGCCGTCTCGTCGTCGTCGACCAGGCGGCGGCACCAGCCGGCCAGGCGCGGGTAGAAGGCGCTGAACAGCTCGGACGCTGCCTTCTCGCGGGACCGTTTCAACGCTCTCCATGTCGTGGTGGCTCTGGTCGGACCGGCGGGCCCGTGCGGCTGGCGTGCGGGCCCGGGCCGCCTCACCCGCGGCGTGCGCGGCGCGGTGTGCGGGGCGCGGCGTGCGGGGCGGTCCGGGACCCGCGGGCGCGGTCGGCGTCAGGAGCGGGCCGGCACCCGGTCAGGGCCCGGTCGGGACCAGTTCGGCGAAGACGATCACGTTGTCGAGGTAGCCGGTGCCCGAACGCGGGCCGCCGCACGTGATCAGCCGCAGCTCGGGGCGGTCCACGTCGCCGTAGACCGCGCCCGTCGGGAACGCCGACTTCGCCACCGTGGTGACGTCCGTGACGCTGAACTCCGGTGCGGCGCCGTCCGCCAGGCCGGCCGTGATCCGGTCGCCCGGGCGCAGCCGCGCGAGGTGGCGGAAGACGCCGTCGCCGTAGGCGCCGACCGTGACGTGGGCGAGGATCACCGACGGTCCGGTCTGGCCCGGCGTCGGCGAGTTCCGGTACCAGCCCGCGCGGTCGTGCGCCTCGATCGGCGGGACCTGCACGCTGCCGTCCGCGGCCAGCCCCAGGGACATGACCGGGGTGTCCACGCCGATGGCCGGGACGCGCAGCCGCACCGGCACCGAACGCCCCAGCGGGTGCACGGACTTCGCGGCGGGGCGCGGGGAGGCCGTCGTGCCCGCCAGGCGGGTGGCCGCCGGGTCCGTGCCCGCCGGACGGGCGGCCGCGGTGCCGCGCCCGGCCCCGCGGTCCGCCTGCCGGCCGCCGCATCCGGCGAGCAGCGACGCCGTCACCGCCGTGGCGAACGCCCGCCTGGACAGCGGCGTCACGCCCCGGTCGCCCGCCGGCGGCGCACCAGCAGGACCGCGCCTCCGCCGGCGGCCAGCACCACGGCCGCGCCGCCGCCGATCAGCCCGCCGTCGGGGCCGCCGTGCGAGGACGACGCCACCGGCGCCAGGCCGGTGTCCGGCGCGCCCTTCGGCACGGCGGCGACCTGGCCGGGCCGGGTCGCCCGCGTCGGGGCGGGGGCCGCGGTCGGGCGCGCGGTGGTGGCGCTCCGGGTGGGCGCGGGTACGGCCGAGGGCGCGGTGGTCGCGGTCCGCGCGGTGCTCGGCGAGGGGGACGGGGCGCTCCCGTCGGCGAAGGCGGGTACGGTGCCCGCCAGCACGGCGGTGCACGCGAGTGCCAGGGCGCTCAGGACAGTTCGGCGCATGGATCGCTCTCTTTCGTCGGTCCGCCCGCGCGGTGACGCGCCGGGCTCGGTTGCGGATCGACTGGAAGGACGAGGCGGGGCCGGAAGGGATTGTAAAGAGCCGGCAAAGTCGCGGCGGCGGCCCCCGGTGGTTCCCGGCGGGGGCCGACGGGGACCGGAACCCCGTACGAGTGGCGGTGCGGGACCCGTACCGCCACCAGGCGCGAACGCCCCTACGCCCGCGCGGCCTTGGTCCGCACGTCCGGTCCGGGGGTGCGGCGGGCGGCAACGCCCCTATGCCTGCGCGGCCTTGACGCGGCCGGACCCGGCGGCGGCCGCGAGCGCGGCGTGGTCCCGCTCGTTCTGGTCCGCGTAGGACTCCGCGAAGGCGGCGAGCGCGCGGTCGAACACGTCACCGCTCCCGAGGTACGCGGCGATCGCGATCCGGTCGCCGGACCGGGCGTGGGCGCGGGCGAGCGTGGCGCCGCACAGCTCGCCGAAGACGCGCATGCCGCGCGGCACCATCCGCGAGGGGTCCACGACCCCCTTCCAGTCGCGCAACTGGCGTACGTAGAAGTCGCGTCGGACACCGTCCAGGCCGTGGGTGCGCTCCCAGCCGAGGAAGATGTCGCCCGCCGACTGCATGAGCCGCTGACCGGCCACCACCCGCCGGCCCTGGATGTCGTACCGGCTGGCGCCCGCGTACGGCGCGAGCACGGACGCGGTCGCCTCCTTGGCCTGGAGGAACAGGGGGTCCCCGCGGTCCCGGCCGACCAGCAGCACGATCCAGCAGCGGGTGCCGACACTGCCGACACCGACCACCTTGCGCGCCATGTCCACCACCCCGAACTGCTCCAGCAGGTGCTGCCGGTCCGGGGCCAGCGAGCGCTGGTAGCCGGTGAGCAGGCCGCGCAGCAGCTCCTCGACCTGGCGGGCGTCCGCGCCGGGCAGCAGGTCGTCGAGGCGGGTGAGCACCGGCGGGTCGGAGACGATCCGCTGCCGCCCGTCCACGACCTCGGTGAGTTTGCGTGCGGCCTGGAGGCTGTCGCGGCCGCGCGCCTTGGCGAGTTCCGCCGACAGCTTCCGGCGGCCGCGTGCCTGCAACCGGCCCGCGGCCAGCTTCCGGAGCAGGTCGGCGTCGGCCCGGGCGTACCAGACGTCGAGGTCGCGCATCCCGGCGAAGCGCCGCATCTGCTCGCGGTACGACCGGACGGTGGCGCGCACGATCCCCCGGGCCTCGGCGCCGGTGAAGCCGTTCTCCCGCGCGGCGATCACCATGCTGGCCGCCAGCCGTTTCACGTCCCACTCCCACGGGCCCGGCAGCGTCTCGTCGAAGTCGTTGAGGTCGAAGAGCAGGTTGCGCTCGGCGGAGGCGAGCAGCCGGAAGTTCATCAGGTGGGCGTCGCCGCACAGTTGGGTGCGGAACCCGGAGACGGGGGTGCGTGAGAGGTCCTCGGCCATGACGGCGGCGGCACCCCGGTAGAAGCGGAACGGCGACTCCAGCATCCGGCCGTAGCGCAGCGGCACCAGCTCCGGCAGCCGGGTCGCCGACTGCCGCTCGACGGTGTCCACCGGGTCGGTGCGCTCGGCGGGCGGCGCGAACTGCGCGTGCGCGGACCGCGGTGCCCGAGCACGTGCCGCCTTTCCCTGCCGGGCCCGCTCCTCGGGCGACCGCATGGCCGCCCCGCCCACGGTGACGATTCCCGCGTCGGTCGCCTCCATCGCCGGCCCTTCCCGGCCCCGGTGTACGCGGACCCGGGGCCGTCTGCCGCTCTCGTCCCCCTCCGTCCAACGTACGACATCGCACCCCGCCCCACCTCCCGAGCGCGGGGGCGGGGCGGGGTGGACCGGGCGGACGGGGCGGGCGGGGCCGCCGGGAGGCCGCCTCCCGGCGGTCATCCGTACGCGGGGTCCGGGGCTCCCCCGGGAGCGGGGACCTCGGGGGCGGGTTCCGGCTCGGCGTCGACCAGCGTGCGCTCGTCGAACGGCAGGTCGCCCGCCAGCACCCGGGCGACCCGCTCGCCGTCGACCTCGTGCACCCAGGTCCCGACGAGGAGGGTGGCGACCGCGTTGCCGGCGAAGTTCGTCAGGGCCCGCGCCTCGCTCATGAAGCGGTCGATCCCCACGATCAGGCCGACCCCGTCGACCAGCGCGGGCTGGTGCGACTGGAGGCCGCTGGCCAGGACGGCGATCCCGGAACCCGACACCCCGGCCGCGCCCTTGGAGGCGACCATCATGAACAGCAGCAGCCCGATCTGCTGGCCCAGCCCCATCGGGCGGTCGAGCGCGTCGGCGATGAACAGCGAGGCCATGGTCAGGTAGATCATGGTGCCGTCGAGGTTGAAGGAGTAGCCGGCCGGCACCGTGACGCCGACGACCGGGCGGCTGACCCCCAGGTGCTCCATCTTCGCGATGAGCCGCGGGAGCGCGGACTCCGACGACGAGGTCGACAGGATCAGCAGGAACTCCCGGCCCAGGTACCTCAGCAGCCGGAACAGGTTGACCCCCGTGACCAGCCGCAGCACGGTGCCGAGCACCACCACGACGAACAGCACGCAGGTGGTGTAGAAGCCGATCATGATGGTGGCCAGCGCCTTGAGCGCGTCCGTGCCCGTCTCGCCGACGACGGCGGCCATCGCGCCGAACGCGCCGACCGGGGCGGCCCACAGGATCATGGACAGCACCCGGAACACCAGCTTCTGGAGGTGGCCGATGCCGCGCAGCACCGGTTCGCCGGAGCGGCCCATCGCCTGGAGGCCGAAGCCGACCAGCAGGGCGACCAGCAGCGTCTGGAGCACCTCGCCGTCGGTGAGCGCCGACAGCAGGCTGGTCGGGATGATGCCCAGCAGGAAGTCGACGGCCCCGACATGGGCGTCCGCCGCCGCGGTGTGGCCTATGTGCCGCGTCGCCTCGGTCAGGTGGAGACCGGAGCCCGGGTGCAGCAGGTTGCCGACGACCAGGCCGATGGCCAGCGCGACCGCGGACATCACCACGAAGTAGCCGAGCGCGAGGCCGCCGACCCGGCCGACCTTCGCCGCCTGCCGGACCGAGCCGACGCCGAGGGCGATGGTGCAGAAGATGACCGGCGAGACCATCATCTCGATCAGGGCCACGAAGCCCGTCCCCAACGGCTTGAGCTCCCTGCCGAAGTGCGGCCACAGCAGCCCGGTGGCGATGCCGAGCAGCACCGCGGCGATCACGGCGACGTACAGGTACTGTGTGCGGTCCCGCCGGCTGGCGGGCGGTGTCCCCACGGGCGTTTCGGGCATGGCTGGTCTCCTCGACGGCGTCGGTGGCGTCCGGAGCGTGCCGCCCGGGTCGCCGGCTCCCGGGCCGCGGGGTCCCGGGTCGGGGTCCGGTCGCGGGGGCGCGGCGGTGCGGCGGTCGTCCGGGACACGGCAGTGCGTGCGGCTCACGTCCTGGCGGTCCCCGTGACTATCGCGGTCCGCGTGACGTGCGTCACGGTTGTGTTCGTTGAGTTCACGCCGAGTTGAGTTCACGCCGAACCGAGAGGCGGGCCGATGCCATGGAGGCGCCACGCGTGCCCTATCCCCGCAGCCTGGCCGGGCAGTTGTTCGCGATGCAGGCCGTCCTGGTCGCGCTGGCCGTGACCGCGTGCGCGATCTTCAGCTACGTCAGCGACGAGCGGCAGGCGGAGGCGTCCGCCCGCCGGCAGGCCACCGCGGTGGCCCGGGCCGTCGCGGACACCCCCGCGGTGGAGCGGGCCGCGAGCGCCGGCGGGAAGCCGGCGGCGGCCCTCCAGCCGTACGCGCTGTCCGTCCAGCGCGACACCGGGGTCGACTTCGTGACGATCATGGACACCCACGGCATCCGCTGGACCCACCCCGACCCCGCCGAGATCGGCCGCCGCTACCTGGGCCACATCGCCCCGGCCCTGCACGGCCGCACCTTCGCCGAGACCTACACCGGCACGCTCGGGCCGTCGGTGCGGGTGATCACCCCGATCCGGTCCGGCACCCGGATCACCGGGCTGGTCAGCGCCGGCATCACCGTCCAGGCGATCAGCGCGCGCTCCCGCAGGCAACTGGCCGCGCTGGTCGGCGTCGCGGCAGGTGTGCTGGCGCTCGGCGGCGTCGGCACCTACCTGGTCAACGCCCGGCTGCGCCGCCACACCCACGGCATGAACGCCCGCGACCTGCACCGCATGCACGACTACCACCAGGCCGCGCTGCACGCCGTACGGGAGGGGCTGCTCCTGCTCGACGGTGGGCAGCGCATCGCGCTCATCAACGACGGCGGGCGCGAACTGCTGGGCCTGGAAGGGGAGGTGGTGGGCCGGCCGGTCGGCGCGCTCGGCCTGCCCGACGCCCTGACGGCGGCGCTGCTGGACCCCGCGGCCCGCGTCGACGAACTCCACCTGACCTCCGAGCGGGTCGTCGTCGTCAGTACCGCCCCGGTCTCCGGCGGCGAGCAGCGCGGCACCCTGGTGACCCTGCGCGACCACACCGAACTCCAGGTCCTCCTGGGGGAGTTGGACTCCGAGCGGGGCTTCAGCCGGGCGCTGCGCGCCCAGGCGCACGAGGCCGCGAACCGGCTGCACACGGTGGTCTCGCTGATCGAACTGGGCCGCGGGAGCGAGGCGGTGGACTTCGCCACGTCCGAACTGCGGGCGGCGCAGGCCCTCACCGACCAGGTGGTCGCGGCGGTCGAGGAGCCCGTGCTGGCCGCGCTGCTGCTGGGCAAGGCGGCACAGGCGAACGAGCAGGGCGTGGAGTTGGTGATCACCGACGACAGCCGGCTGGAGGACGGCCTGCTGCCCGCCGGCCTGGTACCGCGTGACCTGGTCACGGTCCTGGGCAACCTGATCGACAACGCGGTCGACGCGACGCGGGGGCTGCCTGCGGCCCGGGTCGAGGTCACGGTCACCGCCCGCGGGACGGGGGACGAACTGCTGCTGCGGGTGGCCGACACCGGCCCCGGCGTTCCCGCCGGCGACACCGACGCGGTCTTCGAACGGGGCTGGTCCACGAAGCCCGCGCCGCCCGGCGGGCGCGGCTTCGGCCTGGCCCTGGCGCGGCAGACCGTGACCCGCGACGGCGGCACGCTCACGCTGACCGCGGGACCCGACGGCGGCGCCGTCTTCACCGCGCGGCTGCCCCTGCGGCCGCCGCCCGTACCCGACGCGCCGCCCGGCTCCGCCCCCGGCTCCGCCCCCGGCTCCGCGCCGCCCGCACGTGCGGCCGCCGACCGCCCCGGGACGGGAGCGCCGGTGTGAGCGGGGAGGGGAGCGCGGACACGCGCGCGGGTAGGGACGGAGCCATGGGCACGGGTGCGAACGGGGACGTGGACGTGGACGGGGACGGGCGCGGGGGGACGGACGCGGACCCGGGCGGCCCGGCCATCCGCGTCCTCGTGGTCGAGGACGACCCGGTGGCCGCCGACGCGCACGCCCTCTACGTCGGACGCGTGCCGGGATTCACGGTGGTCGGCACGGCGCACAGCGCGGCGCAGGCCCGCCTGCTGATGCTCCGCGCCCCGGTGGACCTGCTGCTGCTCGACCTCTACCTGCCCGACGGCCACGGACTGGAACTCGCCCGCGCGCTGCGGGCGGCCGGGCACCGGGTGGACGTCATCGCGGTCACCTCCGCGCGTGACCTGGCGGTGGTGCGCGAGGGCGTCTCGCTCGGCGTCGTGCAGTACGTCCTCAAGCCGTTCGCCTTCGCCACGCTCCGCGACCGGCTGGCCGGCTACGCCAGGTTCCGCGCCGCGGCGGGCGAGGCGGGCAGCCAGGACGAGGTGGACCGGGCGCTGGCCGCGCTGCGCCCGTCCCGGCCCGCGGCCCTGCCCAAGGGGCTGAGCGCCCCCACCCTGGAGACGGTGGTCCGCACCCTCAGCGCCGCCCCGGCCGGGCTGACGGCGACCGCGACCGCCGCGTCGGCCGGGATCTCCCGTATCACCGCCCGCCGGTACCTGGAGCACCTGGTCGAGGCCGGCCGGGCCGACCGCAGCCCGCTGTACGGCCAGGTCGGGCGCCCCGAACTGCACTACCGCTGGCTGGACCGCCCCTGACGCGCCCCCGCCCGGCCCCTGACGCGCCCCGCCCGGTCCCTGACGTGCCCGGCCCCGGACGCGCACTGCTCCCCGACGCGCCCAACTCCCCACAGGCGGTCGGCGCACCGCCGCCTGTGTGCGACTTGTGAACGCCGGCCGCGCCGAACCCGGAAGAACCCGTGACTGTTCCCCCATGTGTTCGCTCCCGCGGAGACGCGGATCGGGAGGCGTGAGCCGGTCCCCGCCCTGGTCGGCGCACCCGCGGGCGGGTCCGCGGGCGCTTCGCGCGGGTGAACCGCGTCAGCCGTCTTGTCGAACGCCGGGACGATCGACATGCTGTGCACATGACATTCACATGGTGTCTGTCCCGCGGAACAGGCTGACGCACGTCGTCATCGTGTGCACCCGTGGCATCCCGCCAGGGGCGGCGTAGCGGACCCGCAGAACCATGCCCTTCCCGGAGGTCAGACATATGGGCTCACACCTCGCGAAGCCGCGCCGCGGCTGGTGGAAAAGAGTGTTCACCCTGGTTCCCGTCGTCGGCGCGATGGTGGCCGCCACCGCCGTCATGACGCCGAACGCCGAGGCGACGGTGCCCTCGGCGCCGTCGGGCTTCACCCTCACCTGGAGCGACGACTTCAACGGCGCGTCCGGCACCGGCATCGACCAGAGCCTGTGGAAGTACGACACCGGCCCGGGCAGCAGCTTCGGCACCGGTGAGATCGAGACCATGACCAACAGCACCTCGAACGTCTACTACGACGGTCAGGGTCACCTGGTGCTCCAGGCGAACCACTCCGGCTCCGACCCGGGCAGCGGGTGGACGTCCGGGCGCGTGGAGACCCAGGCGGCGACCTTCGGCGCCCCGGCGGGCGGCGTGGTCCGCATGGAGTCCGTGCTCCAGCAGCCCAACGTCACCACCGCCAACGGCGCGGGCTACTGGCCGGCGTTCTGGATGCTCGGCTCGACGCTGCGCACCGGCACCACCTGGCCGACCTCAGGCGAGATCGACGTCATGGAGGACATCAACGGCCGCAGCTCCGACTTCAGCACCATCCACTGCGGGGTGAGCCCGGGCGGCCCGTGCAACGAGTCGACCGGCATCGGCTCGGGCGAGCGCGCCTGTTCGGGCTGCCAGACCGGCTTCCACGACTACGCCGTGGAGATCGACCGCTCGACCTCGCCGGAGCAGGTGAGGTTCTACCTCGACGGGAACAACTTCTACACGGTCAACGCCAACCAGGTGGACGCCACGACCTGGGCCAACGCGATCGACCACCCGTTCTTCATCATCTACGACCTGGCGATGGGCGGCGGCTTCCCGGCGGCCTTCGGCGGCGGCCCGAACGCGGCCACCGTCTCCGGCGGCAAGCTCGTCGTCGACTCGGTCGCCGTCTACAACAAGGCGCCCGGCACCGGCGGTGGCGGCGGTGGCGGCACCGTGAGCGGCCAGACGATCACCGGCCCCGGCGGCAAGTGCGTGGACGTGGCGGGCGACGACACCGGCGGCGACGGCACCGCGGTGCAGTTGTGGGACTGCCAGGCGGCGGCCAAGGACCAGCACTGGACGTGGAGCGGCCAGACCCTCCAGACCCTGGGCCGGTGCCTGGACATCGCCGGGGGCGTCAACGCGGCCGGCACGAAGCTCCAGTTGGCCACCTGCAACGGCGGCGGCTACCAGAACTGGGTGCGTCAGGCCAACGGATCGCTGCTGAACCCGACCACGGGCCGCTGCATCGACTCCCCGTCGGGCGCCACCGCGAACGGCACGCGGCTCCAGATCTGGGACTGCAACGGCTCGGCCGCGCAGCAGTACGCCATCGGCACCCCGATCTACGGTCCGGGCGGCAAGTGCGTGGACGTGGCGGGCGACGACACCGGCGGCGACGGCACCGCGGTCCAACTGTGGGACTGCCAGCAGGCGACCTCCCTCGACCAGAAGTGGACCTGGAGCGGGCAGACCCTGCGCACGCTGGGCCGGTGCCTGGACATCGCCGGGGGCGTCAACGCGAACGGGACGAAGCTCCAGTTGGCCACGTGCAACGGCGGCGGCTACCAGAACTGGGTCGCCAACTCCGACGGTTCGCTGTCCAACCCGACCACGGGCCGGTGCGTCGACTCGCCGTCGGGGGCCACCGCGAACGGCACGCGGCTGGAGATCTGGGACTGCAACGGCACGGCCGCGCAGAAGTTCGGCCTGGCGTAGGCCGGGCGATCCCGAACGGCTCGGGCGGAGGACCCCACCCTCTACGGGCGGGGTCCTCCGCCGTGTCGGGGTCGGCCCCGGCCCCCGCCGAGCCGCCGGGGCGCGTCCGTGGCGGAGGTCATTCGGCGCTGTGCGGGCTGGTGAAGGAGAAGCCGAGGCCCGGCTGGGAGGCGTCGAGCGAGGTCACTCCCGCGGTGGGGCCGCGTGAGGGCGCCGTCCGTGAGGCCCGGCAGCCAGAACAGCTCGGACGTGCCGTCGCCGTCGACGTCGCCGACCGCCAGCGACGCGCCGAACATGCATGACGTCCGCCCGGCTCCGTACCCGGAGGGGGCGGACAGGGTGCCGCCGCCGGAAAGCCCGTTCGGACCGCCCCGGACGACGTTGACGGTGCCGCGTCCCGCGGTGTCGCCCACGCCCTCCTCGGGAGTCCCCACGATCAGGTCCGCGTAGCCGTCGCCGTCCAGGTCCGCGCTCGCCGTGGCGTCCCCGAACTGGTCCCACGCCTCCGGCGCCCCCGGAACGCCCTCGCTCGCCTGCGTCACCACCGTTCGGCGACCCGCGCCGACACCGTGGCGGCGGGCGGGTCAGCGCAGACCGGCGAAGAGGTCGTTCTCGGGTACGGCCGCGCCGGTGGTGTCCCGGACCCGGAGGAAGGTCTCCACGCCCATCAACTCGCCGAACCTCTCCCTGCCCATCTTGAGGAAGAAGATGTTCTCGCCCTGGCTGGCGTGCGCGGCCAGCGCGTCGAACTTCTGACCGCTGAACGCGGTGGTGTCCACCCACGTGGTGATCTCGTCGTCGGGGAGGCCGATCTCGGCCATCGCGGCGGCCTCGGCGGGATCCGGTTCGGGCATCTCCTCCCCGAACTCGCGCATGACCTCGCCGAACCGCTGCATCATCGAGCGGGGCATCGTGGTCCAGTACACCTTCGGCGTCAGCCCGGTCATCTCCAGCGCCGCCATCGTGATGCGGTGGGCCTGGATGTGGTCGGGGTGGCCGTAGAAGCCGTTCTCGTCGTAGGTGACGACCACGTCGGGCCGGTAGTGCCGCATGAGTTCCGCGAGTCGGGCGGCGCCTTCCTCGACCGGGGTCCGCCAGAAGGACCCGGGGGCGTCGTTGCTCGGCCAGCCCATCATCCCGGAGTCGGCGTAGTCCAGCGTCTCCAGCTCGCTGATCTTCAGGACCTCGCAGCTCGCGTCGAGTTCCCGCCGGCGCATCGAGGTGACCGCCACCGGATCGTGCCCGGGGGCACCCGGCTTGACCCCTTCCGGTCCGTCCCCGCAACCGCCGTCGGTACATGTCACGAGAACCGTGCGGACGCCCTCCGCCGCGTACCGCGCGAGGACTCCTCCGGTTCCGGTGGCCTCGTCGTCGGGGTGGGCGTGCACTGCCATGAGCGTCAAGGGCCGGTCGGTCATGAAGGAGTCCTCCTGTTGGAATACGTCTTGGTCCGAAGTATGGAACGGGCGCACCACGATGTCGGGGCCCGGGCTTCTGGACCCGGCGGGCCGGGCGACCGCGCGGCCTCCGCGTTCCCCCGCCCGTGCGGCGCCGGTTCCCCGACCCGTGCAACCGTGCAGGCCGGGCCGGCTGTTCCCGCGGACCACCGGTCGGGTGGACGCGGAGGTGGACGCGGACGCGGAGGGGTGCCTCGGTGCGCCGGCGCCGGGATGCGGGCGGGGCCGGGAGGAGCGGGGCCGGGAGGAGTGGGACCGGGACGGGGCGGCGCCGGGATGCGGGCGGGGCCGGGTGGCGAGAGGCTGGAAACAGTGGCTCCGCGGCCTCGGGTGGCTGTGCGGCCCTGCGGGGGCGCCGTCGCACCGGCCGGCCGGAAGGGCGGGGCCGGTCACCGACCGTCATCGCGCCCCCGCGAGGAGTTCGTCATGGACGGCACGACGCTTCAGGGGATACGGACGGCGCTGCGCGGCCCGGTCATCACCGCCGAGGACGCCGCGTACGACGAGGCCCGCAGGGCCTACAACGCGATGATCGACCGGCGGCCGGCCGCCGTGGTGCGGTGCCGGGACGCGGGGGACGTACGCGACGCGGTCACCGCGGTCCGCGAGGCGGGACTGGAGATCGCGGTGCGCGGCGGCGCGCACAGCGGCCCCGGACTGTGCCTGGTGGACGACGGTGTCACGGTCGACCTGTCGCCGATGCGCGCGGTGCGCGTCGACCCGGTGGAACGGACCGCCCAGGTCGCCGGAGGGAGCGTCCTGGCGGACCTCGACCACGCCGCGCACGCCTTCGGCCTGGGCGTGCCGGCCGGGATCGTGTCGACGACCGGGGTGGCGGGTCTGACGCTGGGCGGCGGACACGGCCACCTCACCCGCAAGTACGGCCTGACGGCGGACAGCCTGCTGTCCGCCGACGTCGTGCTGGCCGACGGCGAGTTCGTCACCGCGAACGAGCGTGACCACCCGGACCTGTTCTGGGCGCTGCGGGGCGGCGGCGGGAACTTCGGGGTCGTCACCTCGTTCACCTTCGGCCTGCACCCCGTGGACACCGTCCTCCTCGGGATCACCCTGTGGCCGCTGGACCGCATCCGGGAGGTGCTGCGCTGGTACCGCGAGTTCCTGCCGCAGGCGCCGAACGACGTCAACGGCTTCTTCGCGGAGCTGACCGTGCCGCCGGCCCCGCCCTTCCCCGAGGAGATCCACGGGCGGAAGATGTGCGGTGTCGTGTGGTGCGTGACCGGTGAGCCGGCGGGCGCGGAGAAGGCGCTCGCGGCGGTGGACGAGCCCGGGCCGCCCGGCTTCCGCTTCACCGCCCGGATGCCTTACCCCGTGGTGCAGTCGATGTTCGACGAGCTGATGCCGGCCGGGTTGCAGTGGTACTGGCGCGGGGACTTCTTCGACCGCATCACGGACGAGGCCGTCGAGGTGCACGCCGAGTACGCGCAGCGGCTGCCGACCGGCCTGTCGACGATGCACCTGTACCCGGTGGACGGTGCCGCGCACCAGGTGGCCCCGGGGGACACGGCGTGGGCCTACCGGGACGCGGTGTGGTCGGGGATCGTCGCGGGCATCGACCCGGACCCGGCCAACGCCGAGGCGATCAGGCAGTGGTGCGTGGAGTACTGGGAGGCGCTGCACCCGCACTCGATGGGCGGCGGCTACGTCAACTTCATGGGCACCGGCGAGAGCCAGGGCCGGGTCAGGGCCACGTACCGGGACCACTACGACCGGCTCGCGGACGTCAAGCGGACCTACGACCCCGGCAACTTCTTCCACGCCAACCAGAACATCGCCCCCTCCGCCCCGTCCTGACGTCCGCCCGACCGGGCGGCCCCTCCGCCCCGTCCGCCCCGTCCTGACGTCCGCCCCGTCCTGACGTCCGCCCGACCGGGCGGCCCCTCCGCCCCGCCCGCCCCGTCCTGACGTCCGCCCCGTCCTGACCGCCGTTCCGTCCGACCGGGCGGGCCCTGCGGAACCAGGGTCCGGTGGTCACGCGGACGGGCCGGGGGTTCCTCCGAGCAGGGCGCGCAGGGGCGCGGTGTCGGGCACGTCGGCGACGGCCGCGTCCAGTGCGTCGTCCATGCCCTTCTCCCACTCCGCGGGCAGGGCGAGGCCGGGCCGCCCCGACCACGCGATGTCCGGGGTGGCCTGGCCGGTCGAGGCGAGGCGCAGATGGACCATGCCCGCGAGTCCGTCGAAGATCCTCGGCCGGATGAAGTTGCGGGCCGACGCCCCGGTCAGCCGTGCGGCCTGGGGCGGCTTGGGCATGCGGTCGGCGACGTCCATCCACAGCAGGCCGCCGTCGAACGCGTCGAGTACCTCTTCCAAGCCGGGCAACCCGGTGTCCGTCCCCTCCCCCTCCAGTGCCGCGTCTCGTGCCCTGGCACCTCGGCCTGCGGGCGTTTTGTCGGTGCCCCGGACCGCGGTGCCCTGCGCCGCCGTGCGCAGTGCCCGGGCCACGGCGAGCCGCAGCGGCCGGGACCAGCCCTCGGCGTCGGCGACCGCGCGGGCCATGACGAGGTCGTCCCAGCTCAACCGCCGCAACGCCGCCGCACCCGGCGTCAGGGTGCGCGCCTCCAACGCGGCGAACAACCGGTCCGGGTCGCGCAGCAGGGTGAGCGCGGCCGGGTCGTCGGCCGACACGTCGTCCCGGTCATCGGAGGGCAGCTTCTCGATCGCGGCGAGGCGCTCGGCGGTCGGGGGATGCGAGTTGTACCGGTGCGGCCGCGGCGGCCGCTGCCCGGCGGAGAGAGCCGCGAGCCGCTCACCGGGGCGGGCGGCGATCAGCCGCCGGAAACCTCCGTGGATCTCGCCCACCGGCGGCAGCGCACCCAGCGGTCCGCCCATCCCGGCGTACGCCTCCAGATAATGGGCGTGGGCGGCGTGCAGGACCGGGAGGGCGCGCAGGGCGGCGGCCGTCGCGTCCCGACCCGCGTGCCGGGCGGCCAACTGGTCGGCGGCCAGCTCCTGGTGGCGGGCCATGGACTGCGAGGTGCGAAGGAACATCCGGGCGTAGCCGACGTACAGGGAGCCGATCACGTAGTGCAGCCGGGTGGTGCCCTGGCTGAACACCTTCACCGTGTGCAGGACCGCCTGCCGACCGCGCATGGTGACGCCGCCGAGCCGGGCGTCGAGGTTGGCGTAGTGCCCGAACTCGTGGGCGAGGACGGCACGCAGCCGCGGGACGGTCAACCCGGCGAGCAGCGGCACTCCCAGCAGCATGCGGCGCCGTCCGGGAAGCAGCCCCAGCAGACGGCTCTGCTCGGCGACCCCCGCGTTGACCTCGGCCGTCAGGTAGAGCTCGTCCGGCGGCGCCTCCCCCGAAGCCTCTGCCGCCGCGTTCACCTGTTCCCACAGCTCGGGTTGCTCTTCCGGCGTGACCGGTACGGCGTGCGGAACCGGGCCGAGGCGCCCGGCCCGCAGGAAGCTGAACATCCCCCGCAGGATCGCCACGGCCACCAGGGCGGTGACGGCCAGTACCGCGCCCTGGAACTCGACCACGCGGGAGAACAGCCGTGTCACCGCGAGCCAGTCGAAGACGGCCATGGCCGCCAGCAGCACCGCCCCCATCAGGTAGAAGCCGACCAGCAGGACGAGCGCGCGGACGGCACGGAGACGGAGCGACATCGGAAGGTTCCCCCCACAGGACCCGGTCGGCCCGAGAGAGCCGACGACGACCGCGGATTGTACCCAGGTCCAACCACGGCTGAGACCGCGAGGAACCGGTTCGGCCGCCGGAGGCGGTGACGAACCAGAAGCCCGGGAAGGCCCCGGAAGGGCCCCGAAGGACCCAGGAAGGGCTCCGGAAAGGGCAGTTGGGGGCGGCGGCCGGGCTGAACGAAGCGACGGGGGCCCGTTGCCGCGCTGGAGGCCGCTAACCTTTCGTCATGTCGGAGCGTGTCACCCCCGGTCGCACCGGCGGCCTGATCACCATGGCCGCCGCGGACGCTCTGTGGGTCGATCTGACGGCCGACAGTGCGGTGCCGACGGCTGCCGGGGCGTTCACCGGCTCTCCTGCTCGTGATCGGGTGGGGTACGTCCTGCTGGGTCGCCATGTGGTGGCGACGGTGAGGGCGAGCGGCGGTCGGTGGAGTGTGCCGGAGGCCGAGGTGCGCCGGGCGGCAGCGGAACTGCACGCGGTGGCGATGGATCCGCGGGACCTGGTGCGTGTCGGTCCGCTTCGTGGGGCGCCGAGACGGGAGAACACCGAGGAGGCGCCGCTGCTTTGGCGCCGGCGCGTCGCGGCGGAACTGCAGGAGCCGGGCTGCCCTGACCGGGTGGCAGGACACGGAGCCGGCCGGCCCCACCCCCTGGCGGGAATCGACTGGCGACACGTGCTCGTGGAGCGGACCCGCGACGGGACGCACCGCACGTGGTGGCTGCCGCGCGCTGTGGTCAGGCTGCTGGACGCGGCCGAGCACGCCGAGAGGCAGTGGACGCAGGCCGCGCGGACCCGCCGGGGGAGCGCGGCCATCACCGGGCCGCCCTCCCACCCCCGGCCGGCCGACGAGGCGGGCGGTCGGCGGACGACGGGCCCTGAGAGCCCCACCGCCTCCCTCCGGCCGTACACCAAGGAACTGGAAGGCAGGCTGTACTCGGTGCTCAGCAGGAAGCCCGGTACCTCCCGGAAGGTGGCCGAGTGGGCGTGCGCCGTCTGCCGCGCCGCGCCCGCCACCGTGCTCGACCACTGCCACGAACACGGCTACGTCCGCGCCCCCGTCTGCCAGTCCTGCAACACACAGGAACGTCCCGACCACCTCTACAGCAACGACATCCGCGTGGCGAACCGCTACGACCGCCTGTTCCACACCGACGCCGACGACTGGCTCCGCCACTGGCACCGCTGTCCCGGCTGCCGCGCCCGCACCACCCTGCCCCTGCCGCACCTCGCCGCATGGACCGCTCACACAGCCTGCCGATCGCTGCGCCCGACCCACCCCGCTGCCCGCGGGCGCACGCCCTGCGGTGTCCTGCGCGTGTCCTGGACGGGCAGTCAGAACGCTCCCCGTTCCTGCCTGTTCACCGTCGCCGTCGACTTCTGCCCCGCTGGCGAGCACCGTGTCCTGGCGCGAGTCGGCTACCGCGACGCCGCCGAGCGGTTTCGTGCCTGGCTGACCGAGACGGCCCCCGCCGTGGCCGCCGCAGCCGGCCCCGACCGCCTGGACGGCCTCCCCGCCGAGTTCCGGCCGGTCATCGAGGACACCAGCGGCGGAGGGCTGGAACTGTTCTGAACGGGCCCCGGGAGACCCGACTCCCGGCGAGGACATCGGCGACGGCCGCAGCCTCGCTTGGGCATGCGTCCCACACGGGTGTGGCGGGGACTTCCCTGCCCGTACCTCGAAGATCGCCGAGGCGTTCCACCCCACGCCGCAGGGCGGACACGGAGGAGCGCGCAGCCCCCCGTCGAGATCACCCCGCGCGTCGCCGGCGCGAACGTCCTACCGTGACCCCGAGCGGGCAGTGCGGAGGCTGCCCCGAGACGGACGGCGTGGGGCACGATGACGGCGGCGGTGCCGTACCGGCGGTAGTAGCCGACGACGTCGGCGAAGAGGTCGGCGGAGGCCGTGCTGCCGTTGTTGACGGCGATCTTGCCGTCGGTCAGCGGTACCACCGTGAGGTTCGAAGCGGTCTGGCCGGCGGCCCAGTTGAGGTTCGCGGTGCCCGGGTACGTCGTTCCGTGCGGGTAGACCGACAGGACACCGCCCGCGCTACATCACGCCTCGGCTAGGAGCGCCGCATTCGCAGCCGCCGAGTCGCGTCCTCGGCAACTCCCGCCGTCCTTCGGCCTGCTGCTAAGTTTTACCGCGCTCTCCTCACGCTCGCTCGGTACCAGGGCGACCCCGCCCGCGTCGAGCGGTGGAGCGCGGTCCCTGGGGGGAACTGTGCACAGATCACGTGTGGTCGGCGTTGCCGTGCTGTCGCTTCTTGTCGGCGGAGGGTTCCTGCCGGGGGCAGAGTTGACCGCGTCCGCCGACACGGGCACGCGGTACGTCGACATCCAGAACGCGTCCTGCTCCGACACCGCTGCCGGTACCGGCACGCAGGCACAGCCGTACTGCACGCTCCAGGCCGCGGTGGACGCCGCGCAGCCCGGCGACACGGTGGTCGTGTCGGGCTACGGGGACTATCCGGCCACCACGGTGACGTCGTCGGGCACGTCCGACGCTCCCCTCACCATCGAGGGCAACTTCAGGGTCGCCGGTCTCACCTTCGCTGGCGTCCACGACGTGGCCCTGCGGGACGGGACCATGATGCTGTCCGCCGGTTCCATACGCGTGCAGGACTCCGACGACGTCACGATCGACAAGTTCAACCTCAACGGCGCCGAGGACGCGTCCGTGATCGCGGTGTCGGGCAGCAGCAGCGACGTGACGATCAGTCGAAACAACCTTCTCCCCGTGGACAAGGACAATCCGGTGATCAGCGTCGGCGTGGGCGTACGGCGCACCGTCGTCACCACGAACGACATCGACGAAGGCGAATACGCCGACCGGGATATCGCGCTCGACGGCGCCGTGGACACCGCCGTCACCAGCAACAATCTGGGCGGTCTCGCCGACCTCGTCGCGATCGACGGCGCCTCCACCGGCACCACCGTGGAGAACAACGGGTTCGACCGCGGCCGGATCGAGGTGGGCGCGGACTCTACGGCTACCACCACGATCGGCTACAACCTCTACTACCCCCGGGCCGGGGGCGCGGTCTACGGCTGGGCGGGCACCGACTACACCGAGGTCGCCTCGTTCCAGACCGCCACCGGGCAGGGCGGCCACGACATCGTCGGAGGAACGGCGGGGGGCACCAGCGGCTTCCAGTGGTACGGCGAGGGCAACCCCGGTATCGACTCGGCCGACGCCAACGCACCCGGTGAGCTCTCCACCGACATCCTCGGCTTCCCCCGTGTCGATGACACGCTGACTCCCAACACCGGTACCGGGCCCGGGTACTTCGACCGCGGGGCGAACGAGCAGCGCAACCCGTTCTCGGTCGGCTACCCCACCGCTTCTCCGAACCGCATCGCGGTCGGAGCCACCGTGACGGTCACCCCGCACGACGTGAACCCGTGGGGGACCACGGTCAGTCGCACGTACGACTTCGGTGACGGCACCCCGCCGCTCACCTCCACGGCTGCCTCCGTCCGGCACACGTACACCAAGCTGCCCGGCAGCGGGGACAGCTTCGTGATCACGGTGGACACCGATACACCCCCAGGGGCCCTTGCCTGGGAACGCCAACTGGTCGAGTACGTCAGCCCGCAGGCCCCTTTCACCGCCAAGATCGCTGTGCTCGCACTGGATGCGAGCACGCCGCTCGCCGTGCACGTCAGGGATGACGCTCAGGGGGACCCGTTCGAACTCGGTTCCTGCCGGATCGACTTCGGCGACGGAACGCCCGCGGTCACCCAGGACTACTCGTGCGAGGACCAGCACACCTACGCGAAGGCGGGTACCTACACCGTCCACGCCACTGAGAGCGACCTGGGCGGCCGGACGTCGAGTACCACGGCCGAGGTCACCGTCGGTCCGGTATTCGTCTCGACCAGCCCCAGCCGCATCCTCGACACCCGCACCGGGCTCGGCGCGCCGAAGGCGCAGGTCGCCGCAGGGAAAGTCGTCCATCTGAAGGCCAACGGCGCCGGTCCCGTCGCGAACGCCACCTCCGTGCTCCTCAACGTCACGGTCACGCGTCCGACCGTCGGCGGGCACATCACCGCCTATCCGGGCGGGGCTTCCCAGCCCACCTCCTCGATCATCAACTACGCCAAGGGCCAGACGGCGGCGAACCTGGTGACGGTCCCGATCGGCCCGGACGGAACGGTCTCTCTCTCCGTCTCCGCCGGCTCCGCCGACCTGGTCGCCGATGTCGAGGGCTACACCACGCTCACCCCTGAGGCGAACGACGGCAGTGTCCTCCACGACGACGGCGGTCTGATCAGGGTGCTGGACACCCGGGGAGACAAGACGAACGGTCTGCCCGCGCTCGGCAAGGTCGCCCCGCACTCCTCCCTCACCTTCACCGCCCTCCGGAACATCGGGAACGCGAATTCCGCGGAGTACGGTGCCACCGCGGTGGTCCTCGACCTCGTCGAGACCGGGGCGACCTCGAACAGCTACGTCACCGCCTACCGTCCGGGCGACGCGGTGCCGACGGCGTCGAACCTCAACTTCGGCACCGGGGAGACGCGAGCGGCCATGGTCGTCGTCCCCGTCGACACCAACGGAAGGGTGTCCCTCTACAACAACGCCGGATCGGTCGACCTCATCGCCTCTGTCGAGGGCGTGTACGTCCCCTTCGGACCCACGACCGAGCCCTTCAACAAGCCTCTCCACCCGATCGCGCCGGTCCGGGTCCTGGACACGCGCTCCGGTACCGGTGGTCACAAGGGTGCGCTCGCCAGCGGCTCCACCCTGCAGGTCCGGGTGGGGGGAACCGCCGGTATCCCCTCCGACGTCACCGGCGTCCTGGTCAACCTGACCGCCGTCACCCCCAGCGCCAACGGCCACCTCACCGCCGATGACCCCGACGAGTTCAACACCAGTCCTGGCGCTTCCACCCTCAACTTCATGGCGGGCCGCACCACCGCCGTCCTCGCGTACGTACCCTGCTACGAGGGCCGTTTCACCCTCCACAACGCCCAAGGCGCCGTGAACGCCGTGGCCGACATCGAGGGTTACTACACCTCCTGACGTCCCTTCCAAGCCGCCGCTGTGACCGGGAGTTCGTCGGGGAAGAGCGTGCCGGTGCGGCGGGTTCCGCTGGGGCGGTGACGCCGTAGGTCCGTTCGTGGTCAGTCTGCGAGGCGTGGTGGAACCTGTCGGGTTCGGCGCGAGGTTGGCGTGGCTGCTGGGCCATCGGGAACTCGGCGTGGGGGAATTGGCGGATCGCGCCGGGCTGAGCGCAGACGATGTTCGAGCGGTGATTGCTGGGGCGGCGCCCGGTGGGGACTGCTGCGGCGGCTCGCTCCCGCGCTGGGGCTCCACACGGTCGATCTGTTCATCCTCGCGGGGCGTGCGGTCCCGGACGACCTGGCGCCGCTGGACGCCGGAGCGGAGCAGTGGGCGCGGCATGCCCTGCTGGATGTGGTGCACATCCCAAGGCCGACGCGCGGTGAACTCCTTGGAATAGCCCGCTCGCTGCCCCAGGAGCCACGGACGACGGGCTTCACGCCGAAAGGGCTCGCGCCCTTGGCCGATGAGCCGGGCAACAAGGTCATCCGCATGCTCCGCTACCGCAACCTGGGCTGGTCAGGCATGGCGCACGCCCTGGCGTTCGTGACGCCTACCTACCTGTCGGCGGCCACGTACGGCGTGATCGGCTCCGGTCGTCAGGACCTCACCCCCAGGCTTCGCCACCCTGCTGGGGATCGACGCCCGCGAACTTGCCGGCTTCACCGGGGTCGATCTGGGCGAGGTGCCATCGCCTTCTCCGGAGGGAGCGGACGCCGCGGCGCTGCTGTGGGAGTTGCGACGCCTCACCGCCGCCCAGGCACAGCACGTCGCCGAGTTGGCCCGCTCCCTGCGCGAAGGCTCCCGCAACGGGTGAATGTCCGACCTGCCCGGGGCGCGACATACGCCAGTACTCGGATGCGGGAACGGCGGCGGGGGACGACCACGACCGCGCGGCAGCGGGGCCCCTCGGACGTCGTGCCCGGTGAGGCACAGGCGGAGGACACGAGATGCGAACTCGTGAGGGGTTGCCCCCAACACGCCTTCCAACGGGTCACGTTGCCGATCGCAGCCGAACGGAAAAATACTGACCTGCGGCGGAACGATGGACAGACGGTCGGGCGGACGTGGCTGAACGTTGGTGAATGACACCAGAACTGAGACCGGACGTCGGTGTCATACCTTCTTGACGACGACGGTGTCAGGGACCAGTTTCTCCAGGTCGTCGACGTCTGAGGCGAAGACGGTGACCTGGCCCTGCTGCTGTCGTGCCACCACGGCGAGCACCGCGTCGATCGCGTACTTGTGCCCGTGCAACTTGGTGTCGGCCAGAAGTCGACGGGCCTGTCGGGCCTCGTCCTTTCCGATGTCGGCGACCTTGAGCCGGGAGAGCACCCAGTCCCAGCGCTGCTCGGTCATGCGGCAGTCGTACGCCTCGACCAGCGTCATCGGGGATGTCACCACCTCGGCTTCGCCCCGGGCCGCCAGGTCGAGCCAGGCGATCATCTTCCGGTCACCGCGTACGGCCAGGGACAAGGCTTCGCAATCGAGCACGAAGACCCGGAGCGGGGGTGCGTGCTCGCCGCCTCGCCTCTTCACGCGGCGTCTCCGACGCCGCTGGTCCGACGACGCTCGTGCTCGGCGTCGAGGCTGTGCAACTCGTCCAGGGCCGTCGTGTGTTCGTCCTCGGTGACGGGGCCGTGCTCCTCCTGGAGCCAGTCGACGAGTTCCACGAGCCGGTCCCGGTCGCGCTTGACCCGCAGTGCCTCGGCGACGTACGCCGACAGACCGCGCTCAGCCGCCTCCGCTCGGATCTCGTCAAGCAGATCCTCGGGAATCGTCACCGTTACCTTCTTACTCGCCATACAATTCACCATACTCCTGGTGCTTCGAGCCTGCTACCAGGGCGGGCGGGCACATGGGTGGTGGTCCCCCGTGGCGCGTCGATGCGCGGTGGTGGCCCAAGGCGGTGCGGGCATGACAGGCGAAGCTGTCAGCCGGGTGTTCGCCGCGCTGCGTTTCCGCTCATCCTGCAACTGACTGATGCGCGCAAGGAGGAGGGCCATGTTCTTGCTCCACCCTGTCCACCTCCTTCGGCGCAGGTGGGACGCGCTGTACGGCCTCGGGGTGGAGTTGCTCACGCCGGATCCGCAACGGGCGTTGGAACTGCGGGTGACCCGTCGGTACGTGAAGGCACACGGACGGTACCGGTACGTACTTTCGGGTGCGGCCCTGCTACTGCCTCTTCCCCGCCTGCGGCTCTTCCAGCGGCGATTGCGCCGGGACGCCCGGCGGGCCACGGCACGCGAGGTGGAGACGCTGCTCCGCCTGGGACGGCGTGAGCAGGGCGTGGGTCTGTGGCTCATCGCCGCCGGCCGGCGTGTGGACCTGCGGAACTGCCTGGCAGAGATGGCGGCGGAGCACGAACACCATGGCATGGCGGACCTCGGGCCGACCGCGGCCTGCCTCGGCGGGGACCAGGACGCCGCAACACTGGTCCGGTACCTTCGCGTCGCACTGCCCCGGGGCGACGAGGAAGGACCGCGCATGGCCCTGGCCGCACTGCTCCATCTCGACGACCGCCTCGACGCCCACCACGCACAGGAGTTCCTCGCTGCCGACGGGCCCTGGGAGCGCTACGCGGGCCATGCCGCGGACCCGGACGATCTACGCCGGTCGATTGCCGAGTACCTCGACCTGTTCTCAGGCGGACGCCCTGCCTCACGCGCCGAACTCATCCGCGACGGCACCTACCCACCCGGCTGGCGGGGCTGGCACCTGCCGCCCTTCTTCTGAACGCCAGCGGGGCGGCTCGAGTGCGCCAGTCAGCCAGGCGAGCAGGGGAAGGGCGGGCGCGATAGGGCTCACCTGGCGGGCCCGGTCCGAGCACGGTTGCGTCCTTGGAAGTGGTGTAGCGGGTGGGACCCGATCCGGGGGTTTGTCCCGGCGTCCGGGTGGGTGCCTGCATAGAAAGACGGCCACCGGCTGATCTTCGAAGTGACTAAGCCTCGAAGGAGATCAGCACGATGACCGCACCAAACAGTCTGCCCCTGCACGCCCTCACCGAGGACAACCTCACCGCGGCGAGTCCCGACCTGCTGCGCGCGATGGTCAAGACGTTCACCGACGCGCTCATGTCGGCGGAGGCCGACGCGATGTGCAACGCCGAATACGGGCAGGTCAGCGACGAACGCGTCAACCACCGCAACGGCTACCGCCCGCGCGAGTGGGACACCCGCGCCGGCACGGTAGAACTCGCAATCCCCAAGCTGAGGTCAGGCAGTTACTTCCCGACCTGGCTGCTGGAACGCCGCCGCCGGGCCGAACAGGCCCTCATCTCGGTCGTCGCGACCGCCTACCTCCTGGGCGTCTCTACCCGTCGCGTGGAGAAACTCGCGCAGTCCCTCGGCGTCACCCAACTGTCGAAGTCACAGGTGAGCGCGATGGCCAAGCACCTGGACGAGCAAGTCACCGCGTTCCGGAACCGACCTTTGGACGCCGGCCCGTACGCGTTCGTCCGGGTCGACGCCCTCACACAGAAGGTCCGCGAAGAAGGCCGGATCATCAACATCCACGCGCTGGTGGCGGTCGGAGTCAACGCCGACGGTCACCGCGAGATCCTCGGCCTGGACGTGGCCACCGCCGAGGACGGCGCCGGCTGGCTGGCGTTCCTGCGATCTCTGACCGCCCGCGGTCTTTCCGGTGTCCAGCTCGTCGTCTCCGACGCCCACACCGGCCTCGTGGCCGCGATCGGCACGGTTCTGCCCGGCGCGTCCTGGCAGCGGTGCCGCACCCACTACGCGAGGAATCTGCTGAGCCAGGTCCCGAAATCTGCCCAGCCCTGGGTGGCGACTTTGCTGCGAACCGTCTTCGAGCAGCCCGACACCGACGCCGTCCAGGCCCAGATGCGGCACGTCCTGGACGCCCTGGAGACCAAGTTCCCCAAGGCCGCCGAGCACCTCGACACAGCCCAGGCCGATCTGCTGGCGTTCACCGCGTTCCCGCGTGAGATCTGGCGGCAGATCTGGTCCAACAACCCCCAAGAACGCCTGAACAAGGAGATCCGCCGCCGCACCGACGTCGTCGGGATCTTCCCCGACCGCACCGCCGTCATCCGCCTGATCGGCGCAGTCCTGGCCGAGCAGAACGACGAATGGACCGAAGCCCGCCGCTACATGAGCCGCGACCTGCTCGCCAAAACCCGCCCCACCCCGAACGAGTCACAAACCGACAAGATGGACCTGCCGACCGCACTCACCGCATAGCCTCACAACGAGATCACCGAGTGGCCGTCGATACACCACTCCCACGGACGTGACCCCGAGCACCACCCGTGATCTCGTCGTCGAGTCAGGAGAGCTCCGTCCGCAGACCGACAACCCCCGCCCGGCCACCCGCGCCGCTGGTGCAACTCGGAACCTCGAAGGGCCCCACCTCGCGGCGGGGCCCTTCGGACGTCGTGCCCGGTGAGGCACTGGCGGAGGATACGAGATTCGAACTCGTGAGGGGTTGCCCCCAACACGCCTTCCAACGGGTCGCCTTGGTATCCGCGGAGAGGCGGGGATGTCCTGACCAGCGATGGAGTAGTCGGGCGAAAGGATTACGGACGCCGATGAACGGGCAGGAACGAGACCAGAACTGAGACCGGACTTCGCAGATTCCTTCTGGTCAGCGGCCGAAGCGCACTGCCGTCCACGAGATAAGCCCGTTAAGCGCGGCGCCGGGCATCACGCATCGGGTCGAAAACTGTTCGCTCGCGTGCGATGCGAAGGATTCAGCTGTCGGCGTCCTTGGGGTGCCGGGTGGAGGCGTAGACGAGATGCACGGTCCGGCGCGGTTGGTCGACGAGATAGCGGACGCGGCCGCTGGCGGTGACCTCGTACTCCCACTGCGGGTACTCGGTGCCACCGAGGGTGGCAGTGCCCAGTCGGCCACGGAGTCTGTGCTGGCGGTCGGGGTCCTTCATGGAGGCCGGGTCGGCGCGCAGCGCCTCATAGCAGCGCCGGGTGTTACCCGGAGCCTCCGTGCACAGGTCTCCCCAGCCTTTGGCTGCATCGTTCGTGGCGAATCGGAGGCGCCATTCGCTGCCGATCGGCGGTGGCGGGACGTCGTCGCCCCGTTTGGGGCTCATGGAGCAGGTACCTCGCCGTGGTCCTCGTCCGGGAGCGGGGCGGTCAGCTGCGCCGTAAGTTCCGGGTCCGCGAGAATCCGGGCGGTGGCACGCCACTCGACGATGACTCGGTGCAGGTTGGTGTGCACGTCCAGTTCCGCGGCATCGCGGGTCGCGTCCACCAGATCGAGGACGAACTCGCGCACTTCGTCCGCCGACAGGTGCCGGGTCCACGGGAAGACCTCGGGCAGGGCGAGCAGAATCGCGCGGGCACCTTCGTCGCTGCTGATCAGGGCCGCGAACAGCCGCGCAGTGACGTCGGCGGTCTCCTCCCGCTGACGGTCATGGCGCTCGGTGGTGAGGTACAGACCCTCGCCGTCCCGACGCGTCACGTGAACGCGCTGGGCACGCTCGACGGTGTCGGCGACCCGCTTGGAGTTCTTCGACAGATCGGAGAACGAAACGGTCAGATGGGACATGAGTCGAGACTACTTCGGAACACATTCCGAAGTCAAGGGGAGGTTGGGGCTTCACCTCTTGCAGCCCTGATGATGGCGCCGATGAGCGGGGTCCGCGGTGCCGTGACCCCCATGACTGCCGGGCTCTGTGCGAGTTTCGGCCGACGTCTGACCGTGGTCGGTCAGGACAGCCCGCGCCGGAGATTCGCCCGGCGATGCGGGACCCCGTGCGTGTGAGCTCGCGACGCATGAAACCCGTCGCTCGACGCGCGGTAGGGCGTGGTCTGCCTGGCGGACCGTGTTCGGCATCGAGGAAACGGCCACGCCACGCAGCCCGGTGCTGTATCTTTTCCGACGTTGATGCGGCTGCACGTCTCACACCACCCGGTTACCGGCGGACTGGGGTGAGCAGAGGGCTCTCGAGAGTCGCCCGCGCTTCAGAATCTCGTCACCTGCAGGGCGTTACGACCTGCCTCTCCAGCCGTAGCCGGGCGGCCCATGAGGGGAGTCGTATGTCTACATCCGACAACGTCACGCGCTTGGCAAAGAGGATCAGCCAACTGACGGAGTTCACATACTCAAAGTCACTGAATCTGGCGAAGCAAGTCAATGTGTTCATCAAGGAACCGCTCTCTGACGCGGCCGGCGGTGCACAGCCTCGCCTTGAGGCGCTAGTGGCTCACACGTTGGCAAATGCATTCCAAGACTGCCAAGTCAATGGCGCCCTGCTAGGCATCCTGAGGGTACAGCCGACACCACGAGGGGTCGTCCTCCAACTTGAGCCCGAGATGTCCGATGAAGTGATCGCGGCACTCTTGCCACGTCTGGACTTCGGCTACCGCGGACTACGTTGTGTCCCTGGCGTGCGCCCACACTGCTCACGCGGCGCGGTCGTCCTGCGCAGTTTGTTCGGATCGGCGGAAATCGCCTTATCCAGAAACGACGGTTCGCCATGACGACTACCATCTCCTCGTGCCGGAGAGATGCCGTTGTGGGATTTGCATCCACACACCGCGCACGTCGAGGAACTATCACACATTCAGAGTTGGGACAGCCCGTTCAAGGGCGACCGAGCGCCCCATCGCGACCTGGTGCTGAGCCGAATTCTCCGCCGCCCCACGCTGGTGAATCGAGCAGCCGCTACCCACGGAATAGCTAATTGCTACACCCACGGCACAACAGACCTGGTGATCGAGTGGTGCTGCGGCGACAGCCTGAACTCGATGTTCGGTGCGCTACTGGCGCACGGCATGATCGATGGCCTGCCACCGGCAGAAGCCGCCGAGCTGTATCCCGCTTCAAACACGGCCCTGCTGGGAAACCGCAGCCTTGTTCTGCGTCGGCATGATTCTTGCATGATTCACGTTGGCCAGGCCCATCTCGCCGCCATGGCGTGCTCGGTTTGCGACTGATGTACTACGTATCGGTCCTGGCTGGCCTGATTTTTTGCGTACTAGTTAAAGAAGGTATTCGGCTCTTCAGGGACATCTTGCTGCTGCGCCGCCTGGAGCGACTGATGATCGATTGCTCACCGCTACAACGGGCCAAAGTCGGCGGCCTCCTTGCAGCTTCGCTCGGCGCGCCGGAACATGCTCGCTGCCGGGAAAATGATTGCACCATCGAGGAAATTAACAGAGGCGGCATCCGAGGAAGTTCCGAGTGACCTTCCACGCGTCCTCGTACGCCGACGCGCCGGTGCGCGTGACCCGGCCGATGTCAGCGGTGTAACGAGGCTCGGCACCAGTCCGTCGCCACCGACATCCCGGCTCATGTCCGAAGCGCGTCGGCGGCCTCATCTGGGAGGTGGCGAAGGAGAGACCCGAGGACAACCCGGAGTCCCCCGGAACGGCCCGTTGAGACTGTGGATGAGACTACGAACGTCGAAGGACCCCACCGCGAGCGGGGGGGTCCTTCGACGTCGTGCCCGGTGAGGCACTGGCGGAGGATACGAGATTCGAACTCGTGAGGGGTTGCCCCCAACACGCTTTCCAACTCTTCGTTCCGGCGTACGCGGGGGTTCGTCACCGTTCTGAGCTGGGACGTAGCGGTGATCAGTACGTCCGTCGGACGGTCTTGAACGCGAGCGAACGCAACCCGAACTGCAACCCTCCGGCGTGCGATGCGCGCCACCGCAAACCGGCACCAATAGGAAAACCGCCCACCGGCATAGGCTGCGCCACGGGTGCCGCTGTCCCCGCTGTGCCAGGCGTGTCTTCAGACTGCAACCAACTTCGACCGCCGATCCTGGTATCAGAATCGTCAGACCAGGTATTGGGAGAAGGCTGCCTCCAATTGCTCGGCTGCGTCTTGATGGGCCCGAAGGTGGGGCTTCATCACCCACAGATCCTCGCGGAAGGGCTCGAAGCCCAAGGACTGCCAGGTACGTTGCACGCTGGCCTTTTCCCGTTCGACTCGCGGTTCGTCGTCGCGGTCGTCGAGGGGGATCTCGATCGGGAAGGGATGCGTGGCCACGAGGGCTGCGGAGCTTGCCAGCCAGCGCAGTGAGCGGGCGATCAGGAGTCGCCCGATACCGCCATGGCCGCGCCAGGCCGGCGCGAGGCGAACGCGGTCGATGATGACCACATGTGCGCCGACGATCAAGCCTTCCTCGAAGTCGGGGTGGAGACCCATGTCTCCCGACGGATCGAACAGTCGGGCGAAGTGTTCGTAGTCGGATGACCTTGCGTCCAAGGAGTCGTAGATGCGGTCGATGCGCCCCAGGTCCAGTGTGAGCCCGGACATCGCGAAGACGGTCAGTTCTTCGCGTTCGCCCTGTGAACTCCGTGAGAGCGAGGCATCTGGAACGGACAGCCTGATGTTGTCAGCGACTGCGCCTTCGTCCTCCGGCTCCCATAACGGCAGCACGGCGTGGCATTGCCATTCCAGTACTGCCGGTTCGTCGTCGGCGTCCATGGCGACAAGTGAGGTTTCGGAGTCGAAGCGCAAGCGGAGACGGGACAGATCTGAAGTGAGGCCGGGCCCGGAGAGTGCGTCATCCATACCCGAACGTTAGCCAGTTCCGTCCTCTATCGGAGGTCAGTCTCCGAATCGAGTGAGCTCGGCTCATTGTTGATGCGAGTGCCTGCCCATAGCCTGTGACAGGCAGACGCGCGCCGCTTGATTGGCCACTCGGTGACTGCGGCTTCTGGGAAAACGCTTGCAGCTCAGCGCTCAGGGTGGGAGACCGTGTTCCGTGCCCTCCTTGCCTGCTCCGAGCTCGACCGGTGTCCGTATCGCCGGTGACCGGTACCAGTGGCTAGTCGCGTGGCAGGGCTGTGTCAGCGCGTTACGTGACGCGGCGCTTCGCTTGCCGAATCCGGTGGTGGCGGTCGGCGTTGAGGCGGACGGCGTGGGCAACGTGGATGACGTCGTCCTGTACCGCCAGGCGCCGCCGCACACCTACATGCAGGTCAAGTACGCCGCGGACAGTTCCTCGCTCGTCAACGAGGAGTACTTGCTCAGGCCGAGCGACCTGGGCGGCCCGTCGATCCTGCGCAAGGTGGCGCAAGCCTGGCAGAAGCTCGCCGGTGACGGCACTGCGGTCGATTTCGCCCTGGTGAGCAACCGGGCCCCAGATGCCGGGGATCCGCTGATCTCGCTGCGGGATTCCCGCACCCAACTGCTTGTGCCGAGGGCAGCGCAGCAGGGACCGCGCTCGAAGAAGGGGCAGGCACGAGGCCGCTGGGCTGACGGCACTGGGCTGAGCGAGGAGGATCTGCTGAGCTTGCTCAAGGTGCTGCGGTTCGACCTGGCACGGGATGTGGTGCATCTATACGAGCACCTGCAGATGCTGATGTTCGCCGCCGGGCTCCGGTTCGATGAGGAGTCCATGCACGCCGGTGCGGACTGGGTCGCGCGCCAGGTTGCCGACGGGAGGCGCCGGCTGTCTCTGGCGGATGTCAGGGAGGCGATCCGGTCTCTGCGCCTGGAGGCCGGCTCGTCACGGGCGGTGCTTTCGGTGGCCACGTTGAAACCGGACCCGCTGGCAGAGGACGCCGACTACTCGGTGGATTGGGTGGACCGTTTCGAGGGCGCCTCACCCTATGTCAAGCGGCGTCCGCTGGCCCCGGCGACCTGGGCGCAGTTGCAGGCGGATATCGAGGCGGCACCGCTTGGGATGCCACCGGGTAGGACCTCCATCGCTGTCACCGGCAGTCTGCGTCTCGCGCCCGCGTTCGCGGTCGGTACAGCGTTCCGCATGGTGACCGGTGTCGACTTGGCCGTGGCTCAGCGCGGACAGGCGTGGTCCTCCGCTGCGCAGTACGACGCTGCGCTGGCTCCGGAAGTCCAGGAGCACGCTCTCGGTCTCGGACCGGACCTGGCGGTGGCCATCGCGGTCTCCATCGATCCCACCGAGGACGTACTGGACTTCCTGCGGGAGCAGCAGGTGCCCGTCTCCCGGCTGCTGGTGCTGCGCCCGCCCGGTGGCGCGAAGGACAACTCCATCCCGGATGCGGCCACGGCCAGCGCCTTGGCCGTCGGCATTCGGGATCTGCTGCGCCGTGCCTGCCGCGCGCACCTAGCGATACACCTTTTCCAGGCCGGACCGATGGGTCTGGCTGTGCTGCTGGGCAACCGATGGAACCGTCTGCGCCCCACCACCGTGTACGAGGACATCAACGGGCAGCAGGTGTACGAGAAGGCGTTCATCATCGATGCGTAGACACCCGACCTGTTCTGCACGGCCACGTTGTCTGGGGTGGCCCAGCGCGATAACGATCGCAGCAGGCCCTGGGCGAAGGGCACTCCAGACCACCGGAGAGAGTTGCGGCCGGTGAACCATGCTCATGGGCGTGTCGGCTGTGTCGTGCGTCGGCGCGGAACGGGACAGTCCCTCACCATGAAGATCAACGGGCTGTGATCCGCGGGGCGTTGTCAGTGGGCGCCCTTACCGTGTAAATGAGCAGCCATTGAACGTCCGTTTCTCGCTGCCTCCTCGCACGGAGGCCGCATGTGAGGGCGTGCACCGGGCTGAACGGCGAGCCCGAGGAGGCACACTGCATGGGGATCAACGAAGCGTTCGACTCGCTGCAGAAGACCGTCGACGAGGACATCGCAAAGACGCGGCTGGCCCGCGAGCGTCGGGACCTGTTCAAGGAGGCACTGCGGAAGGAGCCCGACGTCCTCAAGACGTTCGGATCGGGCTCCTTGAGCCGCAGCACGCAGCTCAAGCCAATCCATGACGTCGACATCGTAGTCGTCTACGACCCGGACGAGCACCCCGAGTGGGGGAGCAGCGGGCCGAGCGCGCAGGAGGCTCTCGAGTACATTCGCTCCCAGGTCAACCGGCTACTGAGCCAGAGTGCCGGTACCCATGCCACCGTGATCCGGCACACCTTGGTGCGCAACCACGCGGTCAAGTGCTTCCTCGACGACATCGACGACCCGGAGGCTTTCACTGTCGACGTCATGGCCGCGCTGCGGCAGCCCGACGGCTCGCTGCTCATCCCCGAGAAGCTCAATGCCAGGTGGGTGTCGGCTAACCCGGAGTTCCTGATCGATATGGTGGCCGGACGCCAGCGGGACTGGTCGTACTTCCGGCCGCTGGTCCGGCTTCTCAAACAGTGGCGGCTCGGCGTGCCGGTCAAGGGACGCGTCAAGTCCTTGGTCATGGAGGTGCTCGCCCTGCAGTGCCTGCCGGAGTCCGGCAACCGCGCCAAGGGGCTGAAGACGTTCTTCACCGCCGCCGCAGTCCGCGTCCACGAGGGTGTCTGGGATCCAGCCGGTCTGTGCGGCGAGATCCAGCCCGACCTTGACCGTCAGGGCCTATCGGATGCCCTCTCCGAAGCTGCGGACCTGGCGGACCGGGCATGTACGGCAGCGGACGAGGGCAACACCGATGAGGCGCTGCGGCTGTGGCAGGAAATCTTCGGCGATGACTTCCCTGCGCCAGCGGTGGCCCCGAAGAGGACCGGCTCAACGATCGGCGCACCGGCGCTCCTCACTGCCCGCCCCATCAAGGATGCACCTCAGGGATGACGACCCCACCTTCCGCTGGTACTCGCACCCCTATCGCCTGGTGGGAGTGCGAGGCACGCCGACTACGACGGGACCAAGAGGAGATCCGCGCCTGCTTCCCTGACCTTCTGTTCAGGAATGATGGAGCGGGAGGATGGCAGGGAGTTCTTCCCCGCTGGCCGTTCGACCGGCCGGAGCCCGCCCGTCTGGCCGACTGGATCGGCGGATGCGGTCTCGAACTACTCCTGGAATACGGTCAGGCATATCCCATCGTGGCCCCGCGGATCTTCCCCGTGGATCCGTTGCCGGAGCCGTGGGAGTGGACGCAGCACTGCTGGCATCTCAACGGTGACGCCAGCTTGTGCCTGCTGCGGGACGACGTGTGGACGGGCCGCGAATCCGTGGTCGACCTCCTGCTGAAAGCCGCTGGCTGGCGGATCGAGTACGCGCTGATGAAGCACCGGGCGATCGAGCAGATGACCAGCAGCGGGATCGTCGCCGACGACAGCCTCGACCAGTTGCTGGTCTGCCCCCCGGAACCCGGGGACACTGCCAGGCCCGGGGAGCCGGATGCTGCTGGGCAGGGGGGCTCGGCGTGCTGATCCTCATCCCGACGGCAGCCGCGGGCAGATTCCGCACTGCAGGCTCGTGGGGCCGGTTGTCCCTGCGTATCAGTCGGCCTGACGGCCTCGCCGTCGTGAGCGGCATCTCCGAGCGAACGGAGGGAGCCGTCCTATCGGTAGATCCCGCCGAGCTCGGGAACCGGTTGCTGGCGGGATGCGACCCTGTTTCCACCGGCTATTGGTATCGGGCCGCCGGTGAACTTCACGCACACTGGTACCAAGTGCGGGCACGGCGCGGCACGTCGTTGCCGCTCGACATCTTCAAGAGCGCCGTGCCCAGCGGATTCAAGGCCCCGGGTAGCAGCGGATACGCGGCCATCACCTACACCCCCGCCGTGCAGGACGAGTTTCCCGAAAGCGGCCTGCCCGACCTCCTGGCCTGGCACGTCACCCGCACGGACGCCCGGCCGCTTGACGCGTCTGTCGAACCCGAAGTCACCGGCATCCGGCAACTCCAGCACCACTGGCCCGTCGAAGAACTGCAAAGCGCCCGCGTGATGCTGGTCGGGGCAGGAAGCATCGGCTCAGCTACCGCGCACGCGCTGGCCGGCTACGGCATCGGCCACCTCACCCTGGTCGACCCCGACCGCCTCCTTTGGCACAACCTCGTCCGGCACACGAGCTCCCGCAAACAGATCGGCCGCGCCAAGGTCACCGCCCTGGCCGAGGAACTCGCCCTGCTGCGCCCCGACACCGCCGTCACCCCTCTCGCCCTAGACGTCATCGAACACGCCGACCGCATCCGTGCCCTGCTGACGGACACCGACATTGTCGTCTGCGCGGCTGACGGGGTGGCTGCCCGCCGCGTCACCGGCCACCTGGCCCGCCGCGCAGGCCGTACCGCTGTCCTCGCCTGCGTCCTGCAGGACGGAGCGGTTGGGGAGGTCCTGCGGCTGCGCCCCTGGACCCAGCACGGCTGTTTGTCCTGCCGCCGCGAAAGCCTCGCCGAAGCCGGCGGTCTCGACCCCGAGCCCGCCCTGGACGCCGGATACGGCACCGGCACCCGGCACCGGCCGATGACTGCCGTCGGCCCCGATCTCCACCTCGTGGCCCACCTCGCGGCGAAGACCGTCGTTGCCACCCTCCTCGAACGCGTGGGCCACCCCGATCAGCGTCTGCCCGGCGAGCACGCCCTGCTCGCACTGCGCCGCCAGCCTGGCTGGGCCGCGCCCTTTGACCTTGACCGCACCGGAGAACTGCGCTGGCTTCCCGCCACCCCGCCGAGGCCCGGCTGCCCCACGTGCGAATCGCCATGACACCGCAGCCCGTGACTGCCGTGCTCCTCACTGCCCAAGCAGCCCGGGTGATCACCACCGAACTGCGCACCGCCGACCACACCATCGAGACCGGGGGGATTCTGCTTGGCCATCACATCCGCGACACCGTCACGGTCCGCCACGCCGGAACGCCAGGCCCCGCAGCAGTTCGCACCCCCACCTACTTCCTCCGCGACCTCGCGCACGCCCAAGCGCTCGCCGACGAAGCCTTCACAACCGACGCAAGCGTCTGGATCGGCGAATGGCACACCCATCCCACTGGCCCTCCAGCCCCCAGTGCACGCGACACGGCCACCTACCGCCGACTTCTGGGTGACGCCGAACTCGGGTTCCACAGCATCGTTGCGCTGATCCTCGCGTACCGAGGTGGACGTTGGACAGAGAGCGCCTGGACCTGTCATGGCCAGTGCGTCACTCCTGTGGAACTCACCAACAGCCTTGTGGATAAACCGCTGTGAGCACCGCCACATGGCCTTTGCATCTCCGGTCCTCTACGTCAGCGCGCGCCTCAGCCACTGCACGGTCTCCTGGCTGCTTGCGCGCTCTGCCACACCAGAACGAGCGAGGTAGGACAAGCAACTGCAACTGGAACTGCAACTGCCAACGACGAAGCCCCCGGCCGTGGAGCGGTCGGGGCCACGTTTCGGCTGGTGAGCCGGTGCGGAGGGTACGAGATTCGAACTCGTGAGGGGTTGCCCTCAACACGCTTTCCAACGGGTCACGATGGGATCCGGCAGGACTCGGCAGAGTTCTGACCGGGCACAGGAGCGCATGCGGCCGCGCGGTGAACGCGGACGGACGCAGGCGAATGAGACCAGAACTAAGACCAGCGCACCGCATGCCCTCGGTAGCCGGAGCGGTTGGCGGGTGTTCCCTTTGTGGCATCCGTGCAACGGGGTAGATCGAGACGCCACGCTCAGCGGTTCGGTCTTCCCCAGTCCGTGACGCTGATTCCTGCCCGCACGAGCACGTCGTGGCTGAGACCCAGTTGCTCGATCGGGGACTGTCCTTTGCGCAAGAGCCAGCGGCTTCTGCGATCGCGTTCATGAGGACTGAGCAGATTCCAGTCGTCGTGGTGGACGCCTGCTTCGCTGTCGGCGCCAGCCTCGTGTGCGGCCTGTTGGACGAAGTCGAATTCGCCGGGGGTGTGGCTCAGCGCGATCAGGGACCATGCGGTCGTGTAGTCGAGTGAGGGGCCGTGGTATCTCATGAGCTGGTGAGCGCGCCACTGACGGACGGGGGCGAGGAGCCAGCGCGTAGTCTCCAGGTTCATGCAGTGTCGCCTCCGGGGTCGGTCGGGCCGGTGGGTAGCCAGTGGGCAGCCGTCCGTTGGAGTTCGGTGCTGCCGAGCGCCTGAAGGGTCGAAGTGAGGGCGCGCAGGAAGACCTCGTGCTGCTGTGGGGTGCGGATGTCGGCAAGCAACTGGTCGACGAAGCGGACGATTTCGTCGCGAAGTGTGTCGTGGTCGGAGTCGTGTGGCGCTTTTACGTCGCTCACTGCGGTGGCCAGATTCTTGAGGTCGCCAATGCGCTCGGGGTAGCGGTCGATCCACCACACTGTGCGTAACCCAGGGTCGGAGAGGATGCGCTGGAGGAAGGCGAGACGACGGAACACGTCCTGTCGTTCGAGGTCGCCTTGCTGCTGCCTGTGCTGGTGTTCCTCAGCCAGGTTCCGGTCGGAGTCGGCGACTGTCAGAGAGGCGACACCGTAGGCGGTGAGCCCGGCGCCCGGATTCAGCGGTCGGGCTATGGCCTGGTTCAAGACGTCTTGGGCTGCTGGGGTCTCCAGCACCGTGTAGCGGCTGAGAGTACGGCGGGCGTGCTCACGTAATCGGTGCCGGGCCAGCACCACGGGATCCCTGTACTGATGTGCTCTCTCCGTCTCCACATACCAGGCGCCGTCGATGTGCACGGTGAAGAAGATGCTGGGCACTCGGCTGGGAAGGCGCTCGTCGTGAAGCTCTACGATTCCTTCGGTTGCCGAGGTGTCTGGGGCGTCCGGGGCGTCCGCCGGGCTGCTGATGGCGGGCGGTGGACCCGGACGTCCGCGTCGTCGGGCAAACAGGCTCATGCCGACGGAGCGTCCGGTTTTTCGGAACCGTTAGTCGCGAGACCGGGCGCGGCCGCCAGTGGTTGCGCGGGAGCGGGTGCTGAGGACGCAGGCGCAGAGATGGTTGAAGGTGCCGGTTCGGGAAGAAGCCGTTCAAGTAGGATCGGGCGCCGCCGGTGCCCTGTCTCGGTGATAACTCCCCTTTCTCCGACCAGCAGGTCGGATACTCCGGCATCACGCAAGTTCCCACTGAGCACGGCCTCGGCAATGTCAAGGCAGTGCTTGTCCGAGACGGCGGGCGAGTCCAGCCATGCGGCCAGCGACTCCTTAGCCCGGTCGGCCGTGGCCTCATGGTTCCAGGCAGCGCGCCAGCCGCGGGCGAACAGGCTGTCCTCGCCTTCACGATCGTTCGTGTCCGCTTCGGCCACGAGCGACAGGGCGATGGGAGCCTCACCGGTCAGGCTGGTCAGGGCGAGGAAGGCCGTCGCCCCGGCCTGCCGGATCACCGCGTTATCGTTCTCAGCCCAGTCGACGATCTCGCCCAGGACCAGGTCCCTCAGAGCGGTTTCGGCAGCCAGAGCACGAATGGCTCGGGCGACGGCAGCAGCGCCTCGCTGATCAGGGTGGGAAGCGAGGAGGCGCAGCCGGGTGAGTGCGACGCGGGGGTAGGCGCGGCCGAGGCTGCCAGCGCAGACCTCAGCGATTGTGGTGGCCAGGGACTCGCTGAGCCTCTTTTGCTTGGCTGCGTCATAGAGGTACTTGCGTACTGAGACCCCGATCCCGGGATGGGTTGCCGTACTTTCCAGCACGCCTACCGCGAGCCTGCGATAGGCGTCGTTGCCCATGGATGTCCACTCAGTGACGATCCGAAGGACACTCTGCCCACCTGGAGCAGTGGCCAGCCGTGTGATCGCTTCTGCGACCTGCTCACGGTACTTCGCGGCGATATCTCCGGGAGCAGTGATGTCTGAGGCCCATCGCAGAAGCACCTCTCTGAGAAGAGGCCGTTGCTTCCAGACATGTGACAGCACCGATTCATGAAGGCCGTGTCGCGCTTTGCTCAGGGAGAGTGCGTCGCTACCGGCCTGTTCTGCTCCGATGACCTCCAGCCTGGTCTCCAGGTCGGGCCCGGCCAGCGGGCCGCCGAGCGGAAGAACGCCCTTCACCTGATCGAAGAGCCTGTCAGCAGCTGTCATCACGACGTCGGCGGGCAGCCCTTCGAGGAGGGCCGTGGCAATCAGCAGTGCTCGGTCGCGGAGGTTCTCCGTGCCCTCGTACTTCTTGAACCAGTCGGCGAGATAGTCGTGCCAGTTGTCGAATTGGCTCTTGGCAGCTGCGGGGTCATCAGTGGGCTCATTGGCAATGATCCGGGTCAGGCGGACCGCGGCGGTTGGTGAGGCAGTGGGGCCAAGGAGCCCCGCGAGTTCTGAGTCGTCGCTGAGCCACGCGAGACGTCCAGCGTTGTAATGCCTCAAGTGCGCCCTGGCGACCTGGATGGCTGGCGGTTGTGTGTGCTCGATGCGAGGGACGGAGGTCAAGGTGCCCGGCCTCCACGTGTTGGCCGTGGCCAGGACCACCAAGAAGGCGCCGCAAGCTGCTGCATCCTTTTGATAGCCGCCCAGGCCCTGGTAGAAGTCCGCCGGCAGAGTGCTGTAACCCGAAAGGTCGAGGAGGAAGCCGGCGTTTGGTGTGTAGGGGATCTGTTCGGTGCGCGGGCGGTCCCAGTCCAGGGCAAGGCTGTGGATGTCCTTGCCCTTCACGCCCGCATCGCGCAGGATCCGCAGCGCCGTCGTACGCCGGCCCGTCTCAGCGGCCCCTGTCAGTACCACGACGTTGTGCTGCCCGGACGGCCGCTTCAACAGTCGGACCGCCCGTTCCACTTGCCGCTCTTGGCCGGCTTCGGTGTCAGCATGGACGTATGTCTGCTCCACCAGCGCGGCCTCGGCCTCATCGACCCTGACGGCCCCTAGGTACTGCCATCCGCGGACGTAGGTGTGGTGGTGCTCTTCGTAGTCACCGGCCACCTGGGTGACTGTGGCATGGTCGGACGCCCCCGCCTCTAGGTGGACCCCTACCTCCGGGGGCTCCCCCTCCCCGCTCATGACTGCCCCGGGTTGATGATGGTCTGGTTGCCTCCGACCTGGGTGATCCGCGCCTTGCCACTGGCCTTCGCGTTCTGCCGGATCGCTGTTGCGCGTTGGGCGCTCTCGGGGTTCTCCACCCTCCACCGGGTGACGAACTCCAGTAATTCACGCGCCGCCTCTGGATCTTCGTCGGCCAAGTCCTGCAGCCGGACGGCCCAGGAGGCCGACACCACGCCGGCTTGGTCCGCTGCTTCACCCGCCGTGGCGGCCAGCAACAGACCTCTGTCGGCGTCGAGACGGGCGAGTTGGCGTGCTTCGTTCTGTGGCTGTCCACGCCCCAGCCAGCGTGCGATCCAGTCCCGGAAGCCACGCCATCCATCCGCCGTCATGGACGCGACGAGCGCTGACGCGCCGGCCATGCCCACGGTCGCCAGTTCTCCGGATACGTCCAATGTCGTCCCCTCCCAGTCGGCAACAGTGACGAGACTCATCCGTTCCCTGCGCGCCCTCACTCCCATGGTCACGGAGCGAAATACGGCGGATTCGCAGCGCTACGCGGCTGAAAACGGTTGTTTCTACGTAGACATGCGTACTGATCCATAAGGCATCACATGCACGACATAGGCGTTCTGGCCGTCAGTGACATCGGACGTTCCACAGACTGGCGGGCCCTCTCAGGAGTCGAATCTGGAAGGTGGCGCAACGAGTATCCGTTCGCGTTCGAGGTGCGGCGCCTTCCTCAGCCGATCCGGACGGGTGATCGTTTTTGCCTGCTGCCACGTTGCAGGTGTCATCCTGGAAGCCGGTCGATGAGGTGGGGAGTTGGCGGGATGCGGTGGCAGGTGCACGGTGAGCGGCAGATCTACGGCAACCCGTGGGTCAACCTGTGGTTGGTCGATGTGCAGCAGCCTGATGGGCGCCGGTGGGAGCACCATGTCGTGCGGATGCGGCATTTGGCGGTCGCTGCGGTGGTGGATGGGCAGCAGCGGGTGTTGATGATGTGGCGGCACCGGTTCATCACGGACACGTGGGCGTGGGAGCTGCCAATGGGGTTGATCGAGGCGGATGAGTTGCCGGAAGAGGCTGCGGCGCGGGAGGTGTTGGAGGAGACCGGCTGGCAGGTGGAGTCGATGAAGCCGCTGGTGTACGCGCAGCCGGCGAACGGCATCACGGACTCCGAGCACTACGTGTTCCGGGCGGACGGGGCTACGTACGCCGGGCCGCCCACGGAGCAGAACGAGTCCGACCGGATCGAGTGGATTCCGTTGAAGGACATCCGGGGGATGATCGACCGCCGGGAGATCGTGAGCAGCGGCAGCCTGGTCGGGTTGCTGCACCTGCTGCTCGACAGCACCAGCGCCTGACCGTCACGCGAGGGCTGAGCGCATGCGCTCCTCGAAGCCCAGCACGGTCGGCTCGCGTGCGAACGGTGCGAGCCGGGTGTGGAATTCGCGCAGGTGCCCGGCCACGCGTGGTGAGTCGAGGGTCGCGGTCAGGTCGAGTGCGGCCGTGGCGGAAGCGACCGCGGAGTCGAGCTTGCCCTGCTGGAGTTGGACGTCGGCGAGCCAGACGGTGTGGAACGCTCGTCCGCGCTGCTGGTCGATGCGTTCGCGCCGTAGTCCTTCGGTGATGAGGGATTCCGCTCGGCTCGCCTCGCCGAGTTGGCCGAGCGCGATGCCGGTGTCGATGATGAGCTTGGTCTCGTCGAAGTAGCGCACCCAGGCGGGTGCTTCGGCGGGCGGTTCCGCTGCGGCGAAGGCGTCGTTGGCGCGGCGGAGGGCGCCGTGGCAGGCGGCGGCGTCGCGGAGTGCGGCGTGGGCGAACGCTTCGCGCATGGCGAGCATGGAGACGACGAGTCGCGACGTGGTCCCTCGCCGTGCGACGTCCTGTGCGGCCGAGGCCAGCGCGACTGCCTCGTTCTCCCTGCTTTCGTAGGTCGCTTGCAGGCTCAGGCACGACAGGACGTTCGCGGTGAAGGACGCGTCGCCCGTCTCGCGCGCGAGGTCGAGCGCCTGGCGGAAGTAGATGCGGGCGGTGCTGTACTGCCGTGCGTCGAAGTACGCCCAGCCGGCCATGCGGGCCAACTCGGCGGCAAGGGCGCGAAGGTCGTCGGCCAGGGGACCGGCGGGGGTGTGGTTCAACCGGCTGGTCACGTATCGCAGATGCCCGACGACCGCGGGGCGCAGCGATGCGCCGCCGTGCTGGTCGTCCCTGCGCCAGTAGTCCTCGATCGACGACTGCATGGCCACGAGCGAGGAGCGTGTGACGGGTCCTTCGACGGCGGTGAGGAGGTCGTCCAGGTTCGCACGGTCCGGGGCGCGTCTGGCCGCCGGCGCGGAAACGGGCGGGGTGGGGTCGGCTTCGCGGACAGGTGTCGTGGTGCTGTGGGGCAGTTCCCAGGGGCGATGGGCGAGGCCCAACATCGCTCCTGGGATACGGAGTCCGTCGGCGACCCGCTCGATGACGTCGATGTGGGCGAGGCGGCGCTGCCCGGACATGATCTCGCCGACCCGGCTCGGGGTCATCCCGCACAGCGAGGCGATGCGGGACGGGTAGATGCCGGCGCGGACCTTCGCGAGCCGGAAGATCAGGCCGAAGTCGCGTTCCCTACATGCCTTTTGCATCTGCGGGTCCGCCAAAGCGGTGGCGGGAAAACCTGGTTGCTTCTCGGGCACGGCTGTCACCCCCTCTCCCGATTGCTTCACGACATTACCCACGTTGGGTAATCACCGTGGCCTGATTGCGTGATCGCTGCTCGGCAACCATCGACGCAGCGCCGCGCTCCTGCGTGACGGGGGCGTCGCGGTGCCACGGTCACGCGTTCCGAAGGAGCACGTCATGCCCGCTCAGTTCCGCCACCCCGGCTTCCGGTCGAAGCTGCACGTGCAGATCCGGCCACCGTCCACCGAGCGGTACCGCGTGCGTTTTCGCTGTGAGCCGTCGGCGATCCGCGGTGTACGGGCCGACGCTTCGCGGAAGTTCGCCGAGTGGGCATTGGCCGAGGGCACGGTGGACGACGCCTTGACCGTCGTCTCGGAGTTGGCGACGAACGCGGTGCGGCACGCTGGTGCACGTCTCGTCCCGAGGGTGAGGGCGGCCGGCGAGCCTCCGCTCCTCCTCGATCTGCGGGTCGCGGCCGGCGTTCTGTACGTCGCGGTTCATGACGGCAGTGACCAGGTCCCGGTCGTATGCCTCTCATCCGAAGACGCCGAGACAGGGCGCGGGCTGAGGTTGGTTGCCGAACTGTCCGACGGAGTCTGGGGCTTCTACCCTCGCGTGGATGGTCCGGGGAAGGTCGTCTGGGCCGCTCTGCGTCTCGAAGCCGGGCATCCCACGACCAGTCACGTCCCTGGGCGGGCCGGCGCCGAGCGGCACAGGAAGTGGGGTGCCGACTTCCGTGGGCGCGTTCGCGCGGTGCATCGGCTCGGTCTGAACGGCAGGTACCGCGCGGCTCTGGAGAATCTGCGACGGCGCTCATGGGTTCGATCCGCCGCTGCGCACGACATGCACCCGCGGTAGCCCCCTTTGCTCCGCTCCAGCGGCATGCTCGCAGGCGTCACCCACGTCGCCGTACGCACTCCCGTCCCCGTGCGGGCGGCAGCGGACTGCCCGCTGGAGCGGTCCCTTCCCCGCTCTGGTCACGCCGAGTCGAGCAGGCATCCACGTCCCCGTGTCTCCCCGTGGGGGTGTGGACGGACTCGCGGCACCTGCCCGTGGCCGGAGCGGGTCCCACCCAACCCCCGTGTGCAGTGATCCGATGAAGGAGTCGATCCGGATGTCCAGCGTTCACCCGCGCGGCTTCACCTGCGGGCAGCGGACCTTCGTGCCACCCGGCCTCGTCACTGCGGTCCTGGGCGTGGCCAACAGCGTGCCTCCGGCGTGGGACGGGCTGGTGTACAGCCCCGACGATGTTGGCAGGCTGCTGGTTTGCACGCTCCAGGCCCACCGCGGTCGGGTCCACCACGGGGTGGTGCTGAACCTGCGCGGTCCGGATGCCGGCACCGTCTGGGCCGCTTGGCGCGACGGCGCCGAGCCCTACCTCGCCATCCTGCTTCCCGACTGCCCCGGTGCTACCGCCGATGGTGGTGAGGGGTGCAGCGAGTTTGCCGGGCATCCCGGGGCCCACGGCTGGGAGTTGGCCGACCCGGTCATGCCTCCCGCTCTCCTCGCGCTCTTCGGCCCGCTCCTCGCCGAGCAGGACCGGCCGCCCGACGGACGCGTGCTCGACGCCGCCACCCGATTCCACCGCCCCACCACGAACAGGAACCCCGCACGATGAACCCCGCGGTCCCCTCGCCCGCCGCCTTACCCACCACCGACCCCGACGGTGCCGCCCGCCAGGTGCCGCAGTGGGTGATCACCACGACCGCCGGCAAGCAGATCACCGGCTACCTGCCTCCCTGGGCCACCGAGGACCCCAGCGAACAGGACGTTGCCTCGCAGGAGTTGGCCGCGCGGCTTGCGGACGTCTGCCACTACAGGGAGTTCCCGGGGCAGGTCCTGCGGGCGTACTCGCCCGGCAACCCCAGCGACGCCCCTGAGGAGCTGGAGGTCATGTCCTCCAGCATCACCTGCACGCCCTACGCCCCGGCTCCCGAACTGGCCCTCCCGGTTGTCACGGTGCGGGTCGCCGGCGAGTACTGGATGACCGACCTCGACCCGACGGGGGTGGCGGATCTGGTCGCGGGCCTGCGCGCGGTGGCCGACCGGCTTGACGGTGTGGTCATTCCCCAGCTCAACACCGTCCGCGCCGAATGGACCGCCCACCACAGTGCTGGAGCGCGCCCGTGAGCACCGACACCGCGCCCGTCGTGGACTCCGTGACGACCAGCGCTGATCGGCTCGCGGCCTTCCGGGCTGCGCTCGCCTCCGGGCAGGTGTGAAGCTTCCCCGTGGACCTGGACACCTGGAGACTGGGACGTGAGGTCCCAGAGGAAGTAGTGCCAGGTGAGCAACAAAGCAGGGAAGCGGTACTCGAAGGAGTTCAAGCGGGACGCCGTGGCGTTGGCCCGATCCTCCAGCAAGACGGTTACCGAGGTGGCCCGGGATCTGGGCGTGAGCCCGGAGGGCCTGCGGAGCTGGGTCAAGCAGGACCAGATCGACCGCGGTGAGGGCGGCCCGGGCGAGCTGACCGGTGCCGAGCACGAGGAACTGCGGCGCCTGCGCCGGCAGAACATCGAACAGCAAAGGACCATCGAGGTCCTGAAAAAAGCGACGGCCTTCTTCGCGCGGGAGAGCGAGCGGTGAGCGAGGTCTACCGGTTCATCGCGGCGGAGAAGGCCACCTACCCGGTCACCTTGCTGTGCCGCATTCTCGGAGTGCACCGCTCCTCCTTCTACGCGTGGGCCGAGGGGCAGGTCGCCCGGGGCGCGCGGCTGCGTGCCGATGACGCACTCGCGCACGAGATCACTGTGATCCACCTCGCCTCCCGGGGCGCCTACGGCGTCCCGCGCGTACATGCCGAGCTGCGGCGACTGGGGCACGCGGTGAACCACAAGCGGGTCGAGCGGCTGATGCGTGAACGCCGCATCGCCGGGATCACCCGCCGCCACCGCAGGTCGCTGACACGCCCGGACAAGCAGGCCCGGCCCGCACCGGACCTGATCGGCCGCGACTTCACCGCCGACCGCCCCGGGACCCGCTTGGTCGGCGACATCACCTACCTGCCTACCGAGCAGGGCTGGCTCTACCTGGCCTGCTGGCTGGACCTGGCCACTCGCGAGGTCGTCGGCTGGTCAATGGCCGACCACCACCGCGCCGACCTGGTCGTCGACGCCCTGCACATGGCCCACGACCGGGGCCGCCTGGAACCCGGCTGTATCGCACACAGCGACCGCGGCAGCGAATACACCTCAGCCCAATTTCGAACGGCAGTTACCGAGTTGGACATGAAGGTAAGCACCGGACGCACCGGCTCGTGCTACGACAACGCCGCCGCCGAGAGCTTCTGGGCAGTCCTGAAAGCCGAGATCGGCACCCGGACCTGGCCCGACCGGGCCACCGCCCGCGCCGCGGTCTTCTCCTACATCGAGACCTTCTACAACCGCCGTCGGCTACGCAAGCACCCCGACTGGGGCTATCTGACCCCGCAAGAGACCCGACAACGACACACCCTCGCCGCGTAAGAACGAGTGTCCGAGATCACGGGGAAACTTCAGGTGAGCGCTCGCGCCCTGTATGCCCACCATCTCGCGTTCCTGCGCGCGAAGGCTGGCCTGTCCTTGGTTGAGTTGGCCGATCGGTGTCACTACGAGCAGTCCTACCTCCACCGCCTGGAGACCGGAGGGCGGCTGGGCAACATGCTCGTCGCCGAGACCTTGGACCGCTTCTACGGCACCGGGGACCTGCTCGCCGGGCTGTGGCTGCTGGCCAAGCGCGAAGCGAAACGCGCGGCCGGCGGACTCACCGCCCTGGAAGCAGCCGCGACCAGCATCCGCGCATACGCCCTCACCACCGTCCCCGCCCTGCTCCAGACCCCCGCCTACGCCGAAGAGCACCTCGCCACCACCCACCCGCAGTCACCGGAAGTCCTGGCCGCGCAGCTCAACGCGCTCCGCGAACGCCAAGCCCGCCTCACCGCGACCACACCCCGTCCCGTCCGCTACCGCGCCGTCCTCGACGAACTGGTCCTCCACCGCGGCGCCCGCAACCAGGCGACCTGGGACGGCCAACTCGACCACCTGATCGCCACGGCCCACGAGCCCGCGGTCACCCTCCAACTCCTCCCCCTCCACGCCGGCCCCCACGACCTACGCGGCCCCCTCCAACTGCTGTCCTTCCGCGTCGGCACCACCCTCGCCTACACCCACGGCACCCTCACCGACCACATCACCGACGACCCCGACGACATCGAACACCTCAGCCGCCTCTACGACGAACTACGCGACCTCGCCCTCACCCCCACCCAGACCATCGAACACCTCCACACCCTCCGCACCACCACCTGCTGACCCACCAACTCCCGTATCTCCAAACAGGAGCTGTCGCCCATGAGCCCCACGATCCTGCTCACCAAACCCACCACGACACGGCCCCCCGAACCGGACCCCACCATGACGCCGCCACCGGCGGAGCACGCGCCGCGTACCTGGACGATCACCACGGTTGAGGGCATCACCCTGACCGGCCACCAGCCCGGCTGGTCCGAGGACAACCCCAGCGACACCGACATCACGCTGGACCAGGCCGTGAACTACCTGCGCGGCTACGCCCACTACACGATGCTGCCCGTCGACCCGGTCCTCCCGCCCGCCACCCTCGACATCGACATCAACGGCACCCGCGTCCGCGAGTCGACCAGAGTGATGTTCGCCGCCCAGATCGCCTGCCACCCCCACGCCCCGCAGCCGCACGAACGGGTCCCCAGCGCCTCGCTGACGGTCGTCGACGCGTGGGATTTCGAGGGCTTGGCCCCCGCTGACCTGGCGCGCTTCGCTACCCAGATCCGCACTCAGGCCGATTACTTCGAGAACACCGTCCTCCCCGGCCTGATCGCCGCTCGCGAGGACTGGGCCGCTCGTCATCCCACGGCCCCCGCGAGCAGCCCGAGCAAGGCCGAGCTGCCGTGATCCGCCACTGGAAGACCGCCCTCATCGCCGGTTGGACCGGCATCGCGCTGATCGCGCTCCTGGCCCTCGCATGTGGACTTGTCCTCGGCCTGGCCATCGCCGGCCAGCCCGTCCCGTGATTCTGTTCCGCACGGCAGACCAGCTGCGCGGGGGTCCGCGATCGATTATCTGGGGAGCAGGGATGCCGTCACGTGCTCGGGCTCGGCCCAGAAGGCTGTGCCAAGAACCGGAGGCCGTCACGTGGGCCCGTGAGAAGGCAGGACTGACCAAGCGGGCCCTCGCCAGTCGGGTGGGGATCTCCGAGCAGCTCATGGGAGACATCGAGTCGGGCTGGCGCAACGCCACACCCACCAACCTGGTCAAGATCGCTGCGGCGTTGAACTGCCCCCTGGTGGTCCTGGAACGCAAGCGAGGGGTCAGCGATGCCGGTGCTGGTGGTTGACGTCGCTCCTGCCGGTGGGAGTTGGCGTCGTGCTGGCTGCGGGCGGGGTTCGGCGGGCCGTGAGGGTGCTGCGGGCCATCGCAGCTTGGGCTAGCGGGCTGGGGACGGGGCGTTGCGCCAGGCGCTGGAGACGCCAGATGAGGACGTGGGCCGGGGAGCGGGCGTCGGTGAGGGCGCGTTGGTCGGCTGCTTGGTGGAGAAGTCGGGTGGGGTCGTGGCCGGCGGTTTCGGCGTCGGTGAGGGTGGCGGCCAGGGCGGGCCAGACGGGGGCGGCCAGGATCTGTTCGGCGTGGGTGGGGACGGCCTGCTGGATGAGGTGGTTCCAGCGTTCGACGGTCGGCTGTGCGGGGGTGCGGTGGGTGAGGGCGGTCAGCGGTGCCGCGGCGGCGTGGTCGTACACGGTCTGCAACTCGATGAGGGTGTGGTGCGCGGCGGTGACTTGCTGGTCGTGGTGGCGGGCGGTGTGCCAGCGCTGGATGGCGATGACGGCGAGGATCGCGGCGTCGAGGAACATCACCAGGCCGGTGCCGTCGCTGGTGGTGGGCTGGCGGGCGATGGCGCGGATGGCTCCTCGTAGGGCGCGGGCGTGCTGGTGGTCGGCAGCGATGCGGGAGCGGCTGGCGCGCTCGAACGCGAGGGCTGCTTCTCGGAGTTGGGGTCGCAGGTTCACCGGGGCGGTGATGGGGAGAGCGTCGAGGGCTTCGGCGAAGGCCGCGATGTGGGCTTGGGACGCCTTGTCGTCGGTGCCGTCCAGGTGGTGGGGGATGCGTTCGATGGCGGCGGTGGCCTGGTGCCACGGGTCGGTTCGGCGGGTGCCTGGGCCGGCGGCGGCGGTGGGTTCGGCAGCGGTGAGACGGTCGCGGATCTGCGGGTAGGACAGGTCGGGGGCGAGGGTGGAGCCGGAGAACCAGATGGGCTCGCCGGCGGCGTTGGTGTCTCCGTCGAGGGCGACCTTGTAGCCGCGGATGTCGCCGGACGGGAAGCGGAGCACCTCGACGTGGACGCCGCTTCCGGCCAGCAGGTGCAGGTATTCCTCGGTGCTGGTGGACACGGCGACGACGGTCCGGGCGATCGTGCGGAGTTGCTCGCGTGGGGTGCGGGCGCGGCCGGTGCGGTGGGCCTTCTCCGTTTCGGCGCGGGTGGGGCGTTTGGCGGCGGTGCCGTCGCCGGGGGTGACGCGGCGCAGTCCGTAGTCGGCTTCGATGCGGCGGGCTTCTGTTTGGGCGCGTTTGTAGGAGTAGGAGTCGCGGGGTTTGGTGCCGTCCTGGCGGACCTTGGTGGCGAGGATGTGGATGTGGTCGTCGGCGTGGCGGACGGCGATCCACCGGCATGCGGCGTCGTCGCCGTCGGGGGCGATGCCGGTGGCGTGGACGATGCGGCGCGCGATGTCCGCCCACTGGGCGTCGGCGAGGTGGGGGTCTTCGGGGGCGGCACGGACGGAGCAGTGCCAGACGTGCCGGGCGGGGCGTTCGGCGGGGTCGATGGCTTGGACGGGCAGGTCGAGGTAGTCGGCGAGCTGCTTGAACGTGGTGTTCGGGTCGCATGCGGGGTCGGGGGCCAGCCCGTCGAGGGACGCGATGAGGTGGGGGTCGGTGTGGGCTTCGTGGCCGCGGCCGGTGCGGTAGAGGTAGCCGATCGCCCCCGGAGTGTTGGAGCCTGCCTTGTGGATGGAGGGGATCATGCGCGCTCGGCGAGTGTCTGGGCGGCGGCCTCCAGCCGGGTGGCTGCGCGGCGGACGTCGGCGAGAGCGGCCTCGGCGCCGATGGGGTCGGCGCCGGAGTTGAAGGCGCGGGCGATCTGGTTGACGTTGTTCCCGATGCGGGCCAGGTCGGTGCGGGCGGCGACGAGTTCGCGGATGGTGCCGCGCAGGTCCAGGAGGTTCGCCGCGACACGGTCGATGTCGTGGGCGGCGGCGAGCGAGGCGTTCGCCATGAACTTCGCCAGGCTCGCACCGACGTGGTCGGCGGCAGCCTTCACCGAAGCGCGCTCGGTGGTGCTCAGGCGGACACTGACGGCGGCGCGCTGCTTGTTCTGACGCGCACGGGTACGGCGCTGCGAACGCGCACGCGTCGCGCTTGTCCCTGGTGCGGGGCCGTCCTCGGCCCCGCACCCCGCCCCGGCCGCCCCCTGGCGGCCGGACTCCTGCGCCACCCCCGGGGCGCAGGACCGCGTACCGGGCGCTCCCCCTACGGGGGAGTGTCCGATCGCACAACTTGCTCCGTCGTTGTCGTTCCCCAGGTCAACGCCACTGCTGCTCCGGGAGGTTATCGGAGTGCTGAGGGCCTGCTCCCCGTTCTGGCGTTGTGGGTTGAGGGGAGTGGCGTGGGTGTCGTGCTGGGTGCGGAAGGGGTTGCGCACGAGGTGGCTCCGTTCGTGGGTCGGCGGTGCTGGCGATGGTTGCCGGGATCGACGGTTTGGCCAGACCGGGGTTGTGGGATAGGGGCCGGTGGGGGCGCGGCTGCCGAGGTGTCGGCAGCCGCGCCGGCCTACTGGTCCGTGGGGGCTGTGGTGGTCCGGATGGGGTTCAGGTCTGTTCAGCGAGTGGCTGCTGGTCGTCCGGCCGGTCGGGGTGCTGGCGGGGCTGGGCTGCGGTGCGGACCAGGGTGATGGCCTCGGTGAGGCGGTTGGTTCCGGCGCCCAGTTGGGCTTCGATCACGGCTGCGCGGGCGCTGTCGCGTGTGATCGAGTCGGGGTCCGGGTGGGCGGCTGCGATCACCTCGGCCAGTTGCTCCAGCGTCGCCATCGGGGGGCGCCCGCCCTGCCGCTGGGCGCGCGGTACGGAATCCCCGTCCTGCTCCCCATCTGCGTCTTCGGGCTCGTCCAGCGGTGTTCCGGCCGGTGCTGTGCTTCCCGCGGCGCTGTCCTGATCGACGTCTCCGGCATTCCGGCTGGCCGCCGTATCCACGTCGGCGGTCTGCGCGGACGGGGCCTGCCGGGGCTCCGGCGGGTCGTACGGCGCGAGGTGCTTCGGTACCTGGTGAGCGGCCGGAGGGGGCGTTTCGTCGGCCTGGTGGCGCTGGTACGGAACCGGCGGGGCGGTTCCGTACGCCGGGTTGTGGGCGTGGGCGGTGCCGCCGCCGTAGCGGGTGATCAGGATGTGGAGGTGGGTGGCACCGGCCAGGGCGAGGGGTGCGATGGCGGACAGGACGGTGACGGTGGTGTCGCCGAGGTGGAGGTTGACGGTGCCGGGCTGGTTGAGGTCGAGGGCGTGCAGACCGTTGGCCCAGATGCTGGCGGCGGTGGCGGTGATGAACAGGGACCAGGCGTACAGGCGGGCGGGCAGCGGGGCTGCGCGCAGGACGAGCAGGGCGCGTACGCCGTAGGCGATGAAGCCGTCGATCACGATGGGAAAGAGGTAGGTCAGTTGGGGGCGGACGTGGACGGCGGTGGCCATCTGCCGCAGCGCGTCGAAGGACAGGGCGCAACCGGCGAAGCCGAGCAGGATGATCGCGAGCCGGTCCCACCAGGTGGCTCGGTGGGGGCTGGCCGGCCCTGCCGGATCGGCGGTGGGTATGGCGGTGTCGGGCATGATGAAGGTGTCCTTGCGGGGGAGGCGTATGGGGGAGGTGCGGTGTGCCGTATTTGCCGTCTTGCCGTTGCAACCGCAGGTCAGGGGCGGTACGGCCAGCGGTGCGGCTGCCGTCCGGGACGGCACGCGGACGCGACCGGAGGAGCCGGTGGCTCGGTGCGTGCGGGCTGTCCGCCGAGGCGGTGGGACGGATCGTCATCCGTCTTGGGACGGATAGCCGTCCCGCCTTCGGGGCCTGTGAGCTGCGGTTTTGCGGCTGGGACGGCTGGGACGGCAGAAGACGGGTGTGCGGCTCGGGCCGGTCCCGGCCGCGCTCGCGCGGTGGTCGCTCGGGCGGCAGGGGAACCGGTGGCCGGTCAGCCCGCGTCGGCCTGCGGGGCGCCGAGGGGGTGGACGCCGGGGCAGTAGCGCTTCCAGGCGTCGGTGAACTTGCCGCGCGTGTAGCCCTTGCGCTGGATCTCGCCCACGCGCACGTTGCCCGAGCTGATGCCGTACTCGCGCAGCATCGCGCCGAGGCCGCGCGGTGTCAGACCGCCGCGTCCGTACTCGGCCCAGGGAGCCTCGGGGTCGCCGTTCAGCGCGAACAGGATCTCGTCGGTGCTCAGGTGCTCCTGCTCGCCCTTGGCGTGGAAGATCCGCCGTATGTCGGCGAGGATACGGGCGTTGCTGGGGTTGTCCTGCTCCGCTGCGGCTTCGGCCGCGACCATGTGGGCGCAGGCGTGCCGGGCGCGGTCGGGCCAGAGGCCGCCTGCGAGGTCGGCGACGATCACCAGGGGTTCCCAGGTGTCGGCGGCGCGGTCCTCGACCGGCATGGGCGGCTCCAGGCGGAGGGCATGCTCGGTCAGGGAGGCTGCCCACTGGGCGAGGCGGGCGCGGAGTTCGTGCAGGGTGGGGCTGTCGCGTTTGGTGCGGTAGGGGCTGACGCGCTCGCCTGCGGCGCGGCGGCGCATGCGGACCACGATGGAGCGGTCCATGATCGTGTCGGGGAGGTCGCCGATTCCTGCGAGCGCGGCCATGGCGAAGGTGTGGAAGCGGTGCGGGGTGTGGTCGTTGCCGACCACGCGCAGGACGTAGCGGTCGCGCTGGTGCCCGGCGTTGAGCAGGCCGCGCATCTCCTCGTTCTTCTCGGCCACTTTCGGGCTGCCGAAGATGGTGTCGGCTTCGTCCACGAGCAGGGTCGGGGGCTCCTCGGTGATGGAGCGGAAGATGGCGGCTGCGGTGGAGTTGACCGTGATGACGGGGTTGTGGACGGTCTCGGTCAGGATGTCCAGGAGGCGGGACTTGCCGCAGCGCTTCGCGGGGCCGACCACGGCCAGGCGCGGGGCGTGCTGCCAGGAGGGCTGCAGGTGGGTCGCGGCGGCCCACAGCACGACGGCGTCCAGCGACTCCTCGCTGGGCAGGATCACGAAGTCGGCCATCGCCGCCTTGAGCTGGTCCAGGAGGACCGCGCCGTGGCCGGTGGTGGCCGCGTGCTCCGGTTCGTCTGGGCGGACGGGCTTGGGGCGGGTATCGTCGTGCATGGAGATTCCTCACCCGACGGCTCCGGGGGGCAACCCGGTCCGTCGTTGGTTCTGCTGTCCAGGGATGGGCGGTGTCGAGGCTTCCGATCGGCCCCCGGTGTTCGTAGCGCCGGGGGTTTTGTCGTTCTCCGGCGGCGGGACCGCCGCGTTCAACCTCCTTCAGGTTGGGATTTTCAGGCTGTGAGAACATTTCTATCACGACCGACGTCCGCCAGTCAAACCGATGAGCGGTTGACTCTACGTTTCCGACAGCGCATATAAGCAGGTGGGATGTGTGTGTGATCTGGGTCGCTTATCGGTGTATGCGACTTGCGGTTGGCAATTCCATGCTGGTACAGTTTGACGATCATCCAGTGTGGCGTCGGTTCGACCGAGAGGAGGCGAGCATGAAACAGCCCAAGGAGCGCCACCTCATCCCCAGCGAGGGGGAGGCCCTGGTGGCGCACAACCTGAAGGTCATGCGGAAGGCCGCCCGGCTGTCCCAGGACGATGTCGCCGAGCGCATGAGGCGCCTCGGCTTCAAGTTCCACCAGACCCAGGTCGCCAAGATCGAGAACGGCACCCGGGCCATCCAGTTCGACGAGGTCATCGGCCTGGCGAAGGCGCTGAACCTGCCAGCCGAGTACTTCATGACCCAGGCCGTGGCCAACCCGGACGATCCCCACTACGAGCTGCAGGAGGCAGGCTTCCGCCTCCAGGACCTCGAGAAGGAGTGGAGAGCCGCCCAGGACCTCGCGGACGCCGCGAAGGGGCGCCTCGAAGAAGCCGAGCGCGAGTACGACGAGATCGCCGAACGTCTCGGCGTCGATGTCACGCCCTCCGGGGACGCGCTGACGTTCTACCCGGCCCCCAACTCGCCCGGCGACCCCCTCCGCAAGGACGCGGGTCCCTCCGCCTCCGAGTAGCCGCTCCCGCTTGGCCCCCGGCGCTACGAACGCCGAGGGCCGACCGGCGGACCTTTTTCCACACCGCCCATCCCGCACAGCAACCACGACGGCGCGTTGCCCTCGCGCCGCCGAGAGGTACCCCCATGTCTGCAACACCTCTGCCTATCTCCCTGCTCGCGGACGCCCTCGGCGTCAGCCCGCAGGCCCTCCTGGACCTCATCCGGGCCAGCGCTCCCGACGCGTCCGACCCCACACTGGTCGCGCTCACCGTCGAGGAGGCCGCTCGTCGGCTCGGCGTCGGCCGGACCACGATGTACGCGCTCCTCGCCTCCGGTGAGATCCCGTCCGTGACCATAGGCCGCCTGTGCCGTATCCCGGCCGAGGCGCTGAACGAGTACGTCGCCGCCCGCACGCAGCCTGCCCGTTCGACCGTCGCCCTCGCGGCTTGAGGGGGCTGTCATGACCAAGTCCCGACAGCCCAACGGCGCCTCATCCATCTACCTCGGCAAGGACGGCAACTGGCACGGCTACGTCACCGTCGGCGTCAAGGACAATGGCAAGCCCGACCGCCGCCACATCAAGCGCAAGACCCGCGCCGACACCACCAAGGCCGTCCGCGCGCTGGAGAAGGAGCGCGACGCGGGCCGTGTCCGCAAGGCCGGCCAGACCTGGACGGTCGAGTCCTGGCTGACCCACTGGGTCGAGAACATCGCGGCCCTTCACGTCTCCGAGAACACCATCGACGGCTACCGCGTCGCCGTCTATCACCACCTCATACCCGGCCTGGGCGCACACCGCCTGGCGAAGCTGGAGCCTGAGCACCTGGAGCGCTTCTACAAGAAGATGCAGGCCAACGGTAGTTCGGCAGGGACCGCCCACCAGGTTCACCGGACCGTGCGCGCCGCCCTCAACGAGGCCAGGCGCCGCCGCCACCTGACCGAGAACCCGGCCACCATCGCCAAGGCACCTCGTTTGGTCGAGGAAGAGGTGGTGCCCTACACCGTGGAGGAGGTGCAGCGCCTCTTGGAGGTGGCTGGCCGACAGCGGAACGCCGCGCGGTGGGTCATCGCCCTCGCGCTCGGGCTTCGGCAGGGCGAGGTGCTCGGCCTCAAGTGGACGGACGTCGACTTCGACCACGGGGTGCTCGTCGTCCACCGCGGTCGGCTGCGGCCCCGTTACCAGCACGGCTGCGGCGACACGTGCGGTCGCAAGCCCGGCTATTGCCCGCAGAAGATCAACGTCCGGCGCGAGACGAAGGAGACCAAGTCCCGCGCCGGACGTCGGCCCGTCGGCGTCCCCGACGAGCTGATGAAGCTCCTCCTCCAGCACCGCGACAAACAGGACAGGGAGCGCAGCATTGCCCGCGACCTGTGGGTCGAGAAGGGATACGTCTTCACCTCACCGACGGGGGAGCCGCTCAACCCCAACACCGACCACCACAAGTGGAAAGAGCTGCTGGAGGCGGCCGGTCTCCGCGACGGCCGACTGCACGACGCGCGCCACACCGCCGGCACCATCCTGCTCATCCTCGGCGTCCCCGACACCGTCGTCGACGCGATCATGGGCTGGGAACCCGGCCAGTCCGCCCGCATGCGCCGCCGCTACCAGCACCTGACCAACCGCGTCCTCAAGGACACCGCCGCCAAGGTCGGCGGACTGCTGTGGTCAGAAGTCCGCTGACCTTGCTCCGGCGGATGTTACGGGGTGCGTGTGCCTATGGGTGAGATAGGTTCGCGCACCCCGCGGCTCAGTCTGACTTCGGAACTGGGGCAATGAATGACGACGTCTCGATCACGTCAGAGACACCGCCGGCCCGAACGAGCCTGGCGGCCGACTCACTGGTTTCCAGCAGATGTGGCTGCGAGAGCGGTTGAAGCGCCTGGACTACTGCGAGGACGGGGTACGCCCGACGATCCGCCAAGTACCGTGCCACCTCGCGCTGTGCTGGCCGAGGGAGGTTAACCTCCTGCGGCAGCCGTGCGTCGGCTGCGATGAACTGCCGCACGACTTCCCACCCTTGGTAGAAGACCTCCATGAAGCTGCCGTCGTAAGGTATGGGGCAGACGACGAGGTTCTTTCCTGCGTCTATCTTGATTGCATCGGAAGTGCCCTGCCGGGACGGCACGACCCCGATGCGCAGCCCGCGAGCCCCTTCTAGTGCGCTCGGGTTGATCTTCACCGTCGTCCCGACCCACTTGTCAGAGTCGCTTGACCCCAGGAACAGGTCAGCCTTCCACAACCCTGCGATGCTCTGGGGCAGCAAGTCGCGGGCCGACTTCTTACGGAGGGCGGCGGCTACCGCATTGATGTGCCGCTTGAGCTTCACGGGTCGGCCCTTCGTTCCCGAGAGAAGCGAGGAGTCCCAGGTCAATCGCTCTTCGACGGTGTCGATCAACTGCAGAGAGCCCGTCTTCTCGGCTCCGAAGAGGATCGAGTCGATTGTCTGCCCCGGCACCTTGCACAGGCCCAAGGCGTCAGATACTCGCTCGACCACCCCCGCTTCTTGGCGGTTGAGGGCGTCGTGAACCGCGTACTCGAAGCAGATCCCGCAGTCGCCGTCACCAGGGCGCTGCAGACGAGCAAGCATGTGCAACTTGAGCTCGTCGTAGCCACCGGCTTCTGCTACGACGTCCTGCTTCAGGGAGTAGAGGATGCCCTCCAGAATCGGCCGGACCACGGCGGTGATCGCCGACACCTCGTCGGCAACGGGAGCCAGCTGTACCTCTGAGCGGATTTCCATGGCTGGACCGTAGCTGCTGTTCACGCCTGGAAGCAGCGGCTTCCCCGAAGGCCAACTGCAACCCAAACTGCAACCCTCGACGTCGAAGGACCCCACCGCGAGCGGTGGGGCCCTTCGACGTCGTGCCCGGTGAGGCACTGGCGGAGGATACGAGATTCGAACTCGTGAGGGGTTGCCCCCAACACGCTTTCCAAGCGTGCGCCCTAGGCCACTAGGCGAATCCTCCGGGGGAGACATTACAGGGTGGACGGGGGTGGTTGCGAACTCGTTCGGCGGGGGGCGGGTGGGGTAGGGTGGGCACAGCCCCTCGCGTGGCGCTATCTCGCTGAACTCCCCCAGGGCCGGAAGGCAGCAAGGGTAGGTGAGCTCTGGCGGGTGCGTGAGGGGTCTTCGCATGTCCGGGGGTCGATGAGGGCCGCCGGGTGCCGGGTGCCGGGTGCCGGGTGCCGGTGGGTGCCGGGTGTCGGCGGCGGATGCTGGTGGCGGGTGCCGGCCGGCGGGCGCGGGGTTCCCGAACCGGGTGCCGGATGGACGGGACGCCTGGCTGCCAGGGCGCCGCACGCGGAACGACCGACCCGGGAAGGCCGCGGGAACACGCCCGTACGGTTCCGCGCGGCCGCTCCGTATATGTCGTACCCGCATACCTCGTACCCGCGCGGAGGCGGCGCCGACGCGGTCCGCTCGTACGGGGCCGCGGGGGGTGGGGAAGCCGCGGCGCAGCCGCTTCGTGTGGGTGGCGGGACGCGGGGTGGGGCGCGGTGTCGGTGGGCCCGGATACCCTCGGGAGCGTGTCCCTCGCTCTGTATCGCCGCTACCGGCCGGAGACCTTCGCCGAGGTCATCGGGCAGGAGCATGTCACCGACCCGTTGCAGCAGGCGCTGCGCAACAACAGGGTCAACCACGCGTACCTGTTCAGCGGTCCGCGCGGCTGCGGCAAGACGACGAGCGCGCGGATCCTGGCCCGCTGCCTGAACTGCGAGCAGGGGCCGACGCCGACGCCGTGCGGTGAGTGCCGGTCCTGCCGGGACCTGGCGCGGAACGGCCCCGGGTCGATCGACGTGATCGAGATCGACGCGGCCTCGCACGGCGGTGTGGACGACGCCCGCGACCTGCGCGAGAAGGCGTTCTTCGGGCCGGCCGGGAGCCGCTACAAGATCTACATCATCGACGAGGCCCACATGGTCACGTCGGCGGGGTTCAACGCGCTGCTCAAGGTGGTCGAGGAGCCGCCGGAGCACCTGAAGTTCATCTTCGCGACCACCGAGCCCGAGAAGGTCATCGGCACGATCCGGTCGCGGACGCACCACTACCCCTTCCGGCTGGTGCCGCCCGGGACCCTGCGGGACTACCTCGCCGAGGTGTGCGGGCGCGAGGAGATCCGGGTCGAGGACGGGGTCTACCCGCTGGTGGTGCGCGCCGGGGCCGGCTCGGTGCGCGACTCGATGTCGGTGATGGACCAGTTGCTGGCCGGCGCGGCCGCCGACGGCGTCACGTACGCGATGGCCACGGCGCTGCTCGGCTACACCGACGCCGCGCTGCTCGACGAGGTGGTGGACGCCTTCGCGGCCGGCGACGGCGCGGCGGTCTACGGGATCGTGGACCGGGTGATCGAGGGCGGGCACGACCCGCGCCGGTTCGTCACGGACCTGCTGGAGCGGCTGCGCGACCTGGTGATCATCGCCGCGGTGCCGGACGCGGTGGAGAAGGGGCTGATCGACGCGCCCCGGGACGTGGTCGAGCGGATGCAGGCGCAGGCGTCGGTCTTCGGCGCCGCCGAGCTGAGCCGCGCGGCCGACCTGGTCAACACCGGGCTGACGGAGATGCGCGGCGCGACCTCGCCCCGGCTCCAGTTGGAGCTGATCTGCGCCCGGGTGCTGCTCCCGGCCGCGTACGACGACGAGCGCTCGTTGCAGGCGCGGCTGGAGCGGCTGGAACGCGGGGTCAGCCTCGGCGGCGGTGCCCCCGCGGGCGGCGGCCCGGCGGCGCCCGGCGGCGGGGTGTACGGCGCGGGCGGCGACAGCGGCGATGTCGGTGGCGCTGGCAGTGGCGGTGGCGGTGGCGGCGCGGGATACGGCGGCGCTCCGTCCGTCCCCGCCGGTCCCTCCGGCCCGGCCGCGGCGAGGGCGGCCCTGGGCCGTACGGCGGCGGGCCCAGGAGCGCCCGCGCCCGGACCCACCGCGCCCGCACCCACCGGACCCCCGCCCGCCGCCCCCGCGCCGAGCCCCACCCCGGCCTCGGCTCCGGCTCCGGCCCCCGCGCAGGAAACACCCCAGCAGCCCTCCGCGCTGACGGGCCCCGCTCCCGCCGCCCCCCGCCCGGGCGCGTGGCCGACGGCCGCCTCCCCGGGCGCCCCGGCCGCGCCCGCGGCCCCCACCGGTCCGGCCGGCCCGTCAGGCCCCGCCCGCCCGGGCGCGTGGCCGACCACGGCCGGCCCGTCCCAGCCGTCCTCCCCGTCCTCCCCCTCCTCTCCGCCCCCGCCCGCGCCGTACCGGCCGGCGCCCTCCGGCCCGCCGGCCGGCGGGCCCCCGTCCGGGGCGTCCGGCGCCCCCATCGGCGACCCCACGCGCGTCCGCGAGCTGTGGCCGCAGATCCTGGACGCCGTCAAGCACCGCCGCCTCACCTGGATCCTGCTGCTCAACAACGCCCGGGTCGTCGGCTTCGACGGCGAGACGCTCCAACTCGGCTTCGACAACCCCGGTGCCCGCAACAGCTTCGCCAACGGCGACAGCGAGGACGTGCTGAAGCAGGCGATCGGCACGGTGACCGGGGCGAACTGGAAGATCGAGACCCTGGTGGACCCGGGCGGCGGGGGAGACCTCGGCGGGCGCGGTGGTCCCGCGGGCGGGGGAGGCCGTGGCGGCTCCCCGCGGACGCAGGCACCCGGTGGCCCCGGCCAGGGGGGCGGCCCGGGCGGTCCCGCACCGGGCGCACCGGGCCAGGGCCCCGGTCAGCAGCAGGGCCAGGCGCAGGGGCAGCCGCAAGGCCCCGGCCCGGCGGCCCAGACACCCGGCCAGCCTCCCGCGGGCCAGGCACCGTACGGCCAGGGCGGCGCGCCGGGAGGCTCCTCCGGCTACGGCTCGGCCCCGACGTCCCCCGCCCCGCCCGCGCCCCGCAGGGAGGGCCAGGGGGGCGGCGCGCCCGGCCCCGCCGGTGGCGGCCAGGGCGGCGGCCCGGGAGCGGGCGACGCGCGGTCGTACGCCGGCGGTCCCGCCTTCGGCGAGCCCCCGCCCCTTGAGGACGACATCCCCGAGGAGGACGACCCGGAGCTGGTGGAGACGGTGCTCAGCGGCCACGACCTGTTCATCAAGGGCCTCGGCGCGACCGTCATCGAGGAGATCAGCAACGACTGAGCCGACGTCCGCCCGGGCCCGGCGCGGACGTGGGCACGGCTCCCACCCCGGAGCGCGGTACGGCTCCCGCCCCGGGGGTGCGACACGGGGCGGGGCGTGCCCGCGCCCCGCGGAGGGGTGCGCGCCGCGCCGATCCTCCGTACGGCGTAGGGCGCTGGGCCGTACGAGCACGTAGGCTCGCCCTGTCACGTAAAACACGCGGCAGTCCCGTGGTCGCCCGTAGAGCCGTAGGACTCGCAGGGCGTCGACAACAGACGGCACAGGCAGGAGCGATTCCGTGATCCCCGGTGGTGGTCAGCCGAACATGCAGGCACTGCTCCAGCAGGCGCAGAAGATGCAGCAGGATCTCGCGGCGGCCCAGCAGGAGCTGGCCGAGACGACGGTGGAGGGCACGGCGGGCGGCGGCCTGGTGCGGGCGACGGTGACGGGGGCGGGCGATCTGCGCGGACTGGTCATCGACCCGAAGGCGGTCGACCCCGACGACACCGAGACCCTCGCCGACCTGGTGGTGGCCGCGGTGCACCACGCGAACGAGTCGGCGCAGAAGCTCCAGCAGGACAAGCTCGGCCCGCTCGCGCAGGGGCTGGGCGGGATGCCCGGGCTGCCGTTCTGACCTCGCGGGGCGTCCGGCCGCGGGCTCCGCGACCGGGTGCCGCCTGACCGGTCGGCCGCCCGGCTGCCGGTGACCGGCCACCGGACCCGGACGGACCCGGGCGGACCTGATCCGGAGGGACCCGACCCGGACGGATCCGGAGGACCCGACCACCGGACCCGGGGAACCCGTTTCGCGTCCGCCCCGTCAGACCTCCGGCTCCCGACCCCCGAACCCCGAACCCCGAACCCCTACTCATCCCTCACCGTTTCCCCGCCCCGCAGGCCCGCGGGCCCGGCAGATCCGAAGGAAGGCACGGCGTGTACGAAGGCGTGGTGCAGGACCTGATCGACGAGCTGGGCAGGCTGCCTGGCGTGGGTCCCAAGAGTGCGCAGCGGATCGCCTTCCACATCCTGCAGGCCGACCCGGCCGACGTGCGCCGCCTGGCGCACGCGCTGTCCGAGGTGAAGGCGAAGGTGCGGTTCTGCGCGGTGTGCGGGAACGTCGCGCAGGAGGAGCGGTGCCGGGTGTGCAGTGACCCGCGGCGCGACCCGGCGGTGATCTGCGTGGTCGAGGAGCCCAAGGACGTGGTGGCGGTCGAGCGCACCCGGGAGTTCCGCGGGCGGTACCACGTGCTGGGCGGCGCGATCAGCCCGATCGAGGGCGTCGGCCCCGACGACCTGCGGATACGGGAACTGCTCGCCCGCCTCGCCGACGGCACCGTCACCGAGCTGATCCTGGCCACCGACCCGAACCTCGAGGGCGAGGCGACGGCGACGTATCTGGCCCGCATGGTGAAACCCATGGGTTTGCGCGTCACGAGACTGGCCAGTGGGCTTCCTGTGGGCGGCGACCTGGAGTACGCGGACGAGGTCACGCTGGGGCGGGCCTTCGAAGGAAGGCGGTTGCTGGATGTCTGACGCGACGGTGGGCGAGGGCGCGCGGGCGAGGAGGAGCGGGACGCCCGGGAAGGGCCCCCGTGGAGAGGGAAGCCGTGGAGACGGGAGCGGTGGGAACGTGAGCGTGGCGGGAGCAGGTACGGGCGCGGGCGCGACGGCCGAGGGCGGGACCGGGAGCGCGGGCGCGGACCAGGGCGGCGCCCTGGGGCGGCCGGACGCGCCGGGACCGGTGCCGGTGCCGCAGGAGCCGGACGAGTTCGCCGTGCAGATCGGCGACCAGATCGAGAGCTTCATCCTCTCGGTCCGCGAGGTCGCCAAGGGCGACGACCCGGACAGCGCGGTGCCCTACCTGCTGCTGGAGGTCTCACAACTGCTGCTGGCCGGCGGCCGGCTCGGCGCGCACGAGGACATCGTGCCGGACGAGCGGTACGAACCGGACGCCGGACCGGAGCCCGACGAGGACGACCTGCGGCAGCGGCTGGCCACGCTGCTGGAGCCGATCGACGTGTACTCGGAGGTCTTCGACCCGTACGTCCCGAGGTCGACGCCGGTGGCCTGCCGGATCTCCGACGACCTCGCCGACGTGGTGGCGAACCTGGCCCACGGCCTGACCCACTTCCGGGCCGGCCGGGTGTCGGAGGCGCTGTGGTGGTGGCAGTTCTCCTACCTGTCGAGCTGGGGGATGACGGCGAGCGCGTCGCTGCGGGCCCTCCAGTCGCTGGTGGCACACGTGCGGCAGGACAGCCCGCTGGACGAGCTGGACGGACTGGACACGGGCGGTGACGAGGACGAGGAGCAGCTGGCGCGCGAGGCGGGCCGGGTGATGGAGGCGGAGCTGGGCACGATGGGGTTGCGCCGCCGCGGCGGCCGCTGAGGGGCGGGCGCACCGGCGCACCGGCTGACCGGCTTACCGGTGGACGAGGCCGGACCGGTGAGCCGGTGGGCCGGTGTACGGGGGCGGCCCGGCCACGCGAACCTGATCAACAGGTGAACCTCATGTCTCAGTATGTGATAAGGGCGGGGCGGTCGGCGGTGGCTCGTTAAACTGGGCCGACCGCATTCACCCTTGATCCACCCTGAGCGAGGAGCGCACGTGGGCCTTGTCGTGCAGAAGTACGGCGGCTCCTCAGTCGCCGATGCCGAAGGCATCAAGCGGGTCGCCCGCCGCATCGTGGACACCAAGAAGGCCGGCCACCGCGTGGTCGTCGTGGTGTCGGCGATGGGCGACACGACGGACGAACTGATCGATCTGGCCGAGCAGATCTCGCCGATCCCGTCCGGCCGCGAGTTCGACATGCTGCTGACCGCCGGCGAGCGCATCTCGATGGCGCTGCTGGCGATGGCGATCAAGAACCTCGGCCACGAGGCGCAGTCCTTCACCGGCAGCCAGGCGGGCGTGATCACCGACTCGGTGCACAACAAGGCGCGGATCATCGATGTGACGCCGGGCCGGATCAGGACCGCGCTCGACGAGGGCAACATCGCGATCGTGGCCGGCTTCCAGGGCGTCTCGCAGGACAAGAAGGACATCACCACGCTGGGGCGCGGCGGCTCCGACACCACCGCGGTGGCGCTGGCCGCGGCCCTGGACGCCGAGGTGTGCGAGATCTACACGGACGTCGACGGGGTGTTCACCGCCGACCCGCGGGTGGTGAAGACGGCCCGCAAGATGGACTGGATCGCCTTCGAGGACATGCTGGAGCTGGCCAGCTCCGGTTCGAAGGTGCTGCTGCACCGCTGCGTGGAGTACGCCCGCCGCTACAACATCCCGATCCACGTCCGTTCCTCGTTCTCCGGGCTTCCGGGCACCTGGGTCAGCAACGAACCACCCCAAGGAGACAGGCCAGTGGAGCAGGCGATCATCTCCGGCGTTTCCCACGACACGACCGAGGCGAAGATCACCGTCGTCGGCGTTCCGGACAAGCCGGGCGAGGCGGCGACGATCTTCCGGGCGATCGCGGACGCCGAGATCAACATCGACATGGTGGTGCAGAACGTGTCGGCCGCGGCCACCGGCCTCACCGACATCTCCTTCACCCTGCCGAAGGCCGAGGGGCACAAGGCGATCGAGGCGCTCACCAAGGCGCAGACGGTGATCGCCTTCGACTCCCTGCGCTACGACGACCAGATCGGCAAGCTGTCGCTGGTCGGCGCCGGGATGAAGACCAACCCGGGCGTGACGGCGACCTTCTTCGAGGCGCTGTCGAACGCCGGGGTGAACATCGAGCTGATCTCGACCTCGGAGATCCGGATCTCCGTGGTCACCCGGATCGACGACGTGAAGCCGGCGGTGCAGGCGGTGCACTCGGCGTTCGGGCTCGACAGCGACAGCGACGAGGCGGTCGTGTACGGCGGTACCGGCCGCTAGGGCCGGTCCGGGGCGCGTTGCCGGACGATCGACTCCCCCGCGGCCGCAACCGATGGCCGCGGGGGAGCGTCTTTGTGTCGACGCACGGCCGTAGGGGTGCTGGGGCTCAGGAGACCGGCGGGGCGCACAGCGGCTCCCCTAGGGTGGTGCACACCGAACGCCGGCCCGGGGGCGGTCGGTGCGGGTGGGGCATCGCGTGGTGAGGTGTGGCGACGCGGAGCACCACGCGGCGACGCGCGGCATTGAGGAAGAGCTGGTACGCATGGCGATATGTGGCACTCCGTCGAGCGAAGTGCCGTGCCCGTACAACCCTCGCCGGGGGATGCGTGTCCAACTGGCGTGGCGGACGCATGGGGGATCGAGACGGGATTCGGGCGGCGCGGGGGAACGATCGCGCCTCCGCGGCCCTCGCGTGCGGCGACCGGCGGTCTGCCGGTGATCGCGCCCTGGCCGGTACGGGTGGCCGGTGCCCAGCAGGACGGAGTCGGCCGGGACGGTACGGACGCGGCGACGGCCGTCGGCACCACTGTGGACCACCTCACCGAGACCTACCGCGCCCACTACCGCTCGCTGCTCGGGCTGGCCGCGCTGCTGCTGGACGACACCGCCTCCTGCGAGGACGTGGTCCAGGAGGCGTTCATCCGGGTGCACTCCGCCCGCAGCCGGGTGCGCGACCCCGAGAAGACCCTCGCCTACCTGCGGCAGACCGTGGTCAACCTCTCCCGCTCGGCGCTGCGCCGCCGCATCCTCGGCCTCAAGCTGCTGGCCAAGCCGATGCCCGACATGGCCAGCGCGGAGGAGGGCGCGTACGAGATCCTGGAGCGCGACCAGCTCAAGGCCGCGATGCGCACGTTGCAGCGGCGCCAGCGCGAGGTGCTCGTGCTGCGCTACTTCGTGGACATGACCGAGGCGCAGGTCGCGGAGACCCTGGGGATTTCGCTCGGCTCGGTGAAGGCGTACGGTTCGCGTGGTCTTGCCGCGCTGAGGGTCGCGATGGAGGCGACGTCATGACACCTCGGCACGAATCCCGCGAGCCCGGCGACGCCCGCGAACCCCGCGTGCTCGGCGAGCCCCGTGACCTCAAGGGGCCGATCGGCTCCGGCGGTTGCGGCGATTCCGGCGATTCCGGCGGCCCCAGCGGTACCCACGGCCCCGAGGGCCCCGACGACGACGCACCCGAGATGGACGAGCAGACCCCCCGAGACCCGCACGACGCGCAGCCCGACGAGGCGATGCCCTCCGGCCTGCGGCCGGGCAAGGCGCGGCCGGACGAAGCACAGTCGGCCGAGGCACAGTCGGACGGCGCCCGGCCGGACGAGGCGCGGCCCGACGAGGCGACCGCGCGGGAGGAGTCGACGGCTCCGAAGTCGGAGCAGCCGGCCCCGGCCCGTGCCCTGTCCGCCACCCCGGCCACTCCCGCGGCACCGGCGGCACCCGCCGCACCCGCCACCCATGACGTGACGCCCGACGGCGCGGTCACCGACCTGGACGACCTGACCTCGGACGAGGCCGCGCTGCGGGCCCTCATGCACCAGGCCGTCGACGGGCTGCACGCCTCCCCGGACGCCCTGGAACACCTGCGGCGGGCCGTCCCGCTGCGCCGGCAGCGCCGCCGCCAGGCGATGCTCGGCGCCGCCGCTGCCGTGCTGCTGGTGTGCGTGTCCGTGCCCGCCGTCCTCCGGGTCGCCGACCGCACGCACCACACCGCGGCCGCCCCGGTCGGCGTCGGGAGTTCCTACACGGTCGTGCCCGGCACCGGCGGCCACCACAAGGGCGGCTCCGTGAACCCGTCCGGCTCGGTCACGCACGCGCCCGGCAGTTCGCCCACGCCCTCCGACGAGCCGACCGGCCCCAGCAGCCCCCCGTCCACGACCGGCTCCACGGTGCCGGACTGCTCCAGCAGCCAGCTCGGCCAGGGCGCCAGCGCGGCGGACAGCCCCGACGCCGACGGCCGCGTCTACGGCTGGTTCCGCGTCAGCAACGTCTCCGCCACGTCCTGCACCGTGCCCAGCGCCGGTGTCGTCCGCGCCGTGGCGCACGGCTCCGCGGAGCAGGCCGCCATACAGGTCGTCAGCCACACCCAGGGCGACCCGGCGTCCGGCCTGCCCGCCGCCATGTCGGGGACCCCGATCGTCCTCGGCCCCGGCCAGGACTACGAGGTCGCCTTCGCCTGGGTGCCGACCGGGAGCGCCGCCGGGTGCGTCGCCACCTCGACGCCTCCCACCTCCTCGACCCCGACGCCGACCACGACCAGCACGCAGGGCAGCGACCAGGGAACCGGGACGGGCTCCTCCAGCGGCAGCGCCCTGCCCGCCGACGGCGTCCCCCCCACGTCCTCCCCGCCCAGCGTCACCCTGGACCACACCCCGGCCGCGGGCGCGCCCCTGGTCGTCGGCCCGGTCATCCAGGGCGCCTGCGCGGGCACCGTCTACACGACGCCCCCGATCGCCGAGCCGAGCGGCGGGGTCGTCCCGTAGCCGGCCTCCTCCCGGCCCGCCGGGAGGGCAGGCACGAACCTGACCCCCGCGCCGGGCACGCGCTCCACCCACGCCGCCGGTCTGGGACGGTCCCGGCCGCGGGGTCGGGGCGGCGGTCCCGGCCGGCGGGTCGGGACGGCGGGTCGAGCGGCGGGACGGGGCACGGTCGGGGCGGCGGATCAGGCCGTCACGCCCGTGAGCAGGCGCGGGGCCGGCCGCGGCGGCAGGCCCGCCCGGGGCCGCCGGGGGCGGTTGCGGCCCGCCCGGGCCCGCCCCGTAACGTGGTGGCGTGTACCGGTTCCTGCTCACCCCGCGATGGCTGGCCGTCAGCCTGCTCGCACTGCTGGCCGTACCGGTCTGCGTGTTCATGGGCAGTTGGCAGCTCAGCCGGTTCGACATGCGGGTCGACCAGCACAAGACCGCCGAGCACGACGAGAAGCGGACCGCCGCCGCGGCGCCGGTGCCCCTGGCGCGGGTGCTGCCGACGACCGGCTCCACCGTCGGCAGCGACGACACCGGCCGGATCGTCAGCGCCACCGGCCGCTACGACGCCGCCCACCAACTCCTCGTCCCGGACCGCCTCCTCGACGGCCGCGACGGCTACTACGTCCTCACCCCGCTGCGCCTGTCCGACGGCGCCGCGCTCCCGGTGGTCCGCGGCTGGCTGCCGGGCAAGGCCGGCACCGCCGCCCGCGCCGGCAGCGTGCCGGCCCCGCCCGCCGGGCAGGTGACGGTCACCGGAGCCGTGCAGTACCCGGAGACCACCGAGACCAGCGGCGTGGACACCAGCGGCGCGCTGCCCACCGACCAGATCGGCATCATCAGCGGCGCATCCCTGGTCAACGTGCTGCCCTACTCCGTCTACAACGGATGGATCACCGCCAACCACCCCGCGAAGCCGCTGGTCGCCGTGCCCCCGGCGGCGGCGCCGAACAGCGGCCTCGACCTCAAGGCGTTCCAGAACCTCGGCTACACCGGGCAGTGGTTCGTCTTCGCGGGCTTCGTCGTCTTCATGTGGTTCCGGTTCGTCCGCCGGGAGGCCGAGGCGCGTGCCGACGCCGCGCTCGGCATCCTTCCGGACCAGCCGGACGGACCGGACGGCCCGGGCGGACCCGGCGGCTCCGGCCGGCCGGGTGGCCCCGCCGCCCCCGCCCCGCACGCCGTGGACGGCGGGCCGGGGGACCCGGGGGAGCGGGAGCCCGGGAAGGCCGCGGGCACCCGGGACGCCGAGCCGGTCGGGTCAGCCGCCCACGTGGCGTAGCGCGAAGGCCAGCTCCAGCCGGACCTGCTTGATCCGCTCCTCGACCACCAGCGAGCCGTGGCCCGCGTCGTACCGGTACACCTCGTGCGGCTTGTCGAGGGCGCGCAGCCGCTCCACGTAGTTGTCGATCTGGCGTATCGGGCAGCGCGGGTCGTTCATGCCCGCGCTGATGTAGACCGGAGCGGCGACCTTCTCGACGTGGCTGATCGGGGAGGACGCCTCGTACCGCTCGGGGACCTCCTGCGGGGAGCCGCCGAACAGGGTGCGGTCCAGGGCCTTGAGCGCCTCCATCTCGTCCGCGTACGCCGTCGCGTAGTCCGCGACGGGGACCGCCGCGATGCCGACCGTCCACGCCTCGGGCTGGGTGCCGAGGCCGAGCAGGGTCAGGTAGCCGCCCCACGAGCCGCCGGTGAGCACCAGCCGGGACGGGTCGGCGAGGCCGGACCCGACCGCCCACTCCCGCACCGCGGCGATGTCCTCCAGCTCGATCAGGCCGACCCGGTGCTTGAGGGCGTCGGTCCACTCCCGGCCGTATCCGGTGGAGCCGCGGTAGTTGACCCGGACGACCGCGAAGCCGTGGTCGAGCCAGGCGGCGGGGCCCGCGGCGAACGAGTCCGAGTCGTGCCAGGTGGGGCCGCCGTGGATCTCGAACACCGTCGGGAACGGGGCCTGCGCCGCGCCCTCCTCGCCCGGCCGCCGTGGCGGCCGCTGCACGAGTGCGTGGATCGGCCCGCCCGGTCCGTCGACCCACACGTCCTCCACGGGCACCGACTCGGGGGCGCGCAGCCCCGGCGCCTCCAGGACGACGCCGCCCGCGGTCGAGCGCACCGCCGGGGGCAACTGGGCCGACGACCACAGGTACTCCACGCTGCCGTCGGGCCGCGCGGTCGCCCCGCTCACCGACCCCGCCGGGGTGTCCAGCCGGGTCAGCGTCCCCTCCGCCAGGTCGTACCGGAACAGCTCGCCGCGGGCGTGGAAGTCGTGCACCACCAGCAGCGCGGAGCCGTCCGGGTACCACTCGGCGTGCACGTCGCCGGGCAGGTCGAAGGCCAGCTCGGTCTGCGTGCCGTCGGCCACGTCCCACAGCATCGGCAGCCAGCGGCCGGTGCGCTGGTGGCCGACCAGGAGCCGGGTGTCGCCCGGCACCGGGGCGAAGCCGAGGCAGTCGAGGCCCAGCTCGCGCCGCCCGCCGTCGGTGTCGTCCAGTTCCGCGACCGCGCCGCCGTCGGCGACGCGCAGCACCCGCAGCGCGCTGTGCATCGCGTCGCCGTGCTCGGTGTGCTCGATCACGACCAGCGTGCCGTCCTCGGACAGGTCGCCGACGCCCGCGGACTCCGGGTGCCGATAGATCTCGTATCCCTCGCCGGACTCGGGCACGACGTGCACGGAGGTGCCCTCGTCGTCGCTGGAGCGGCCTATCACGGCGAGTCCGCCGACGCCCAGCGCGAGGCCCGCGGGGTAGGAGGGGGGAAGGCCGGGCGCGGCCGGTATGTCGTCACCGCCGCCGAACGGCTGCTTCATCCACACGCCGAACTCGTCGCCGTCGGTGTCGGAGAACCACCACACCCAGGCGCCGTCCCTGCTGAGGGTGCCGTCCGTCGTGCCGTTCGGCCGATCGGTGACCTGGCGGCGGCCGCCGGTGGTGCGGTCCCACGCGTACAGCTCGTACGTCCCCGTGACGTTCGACACGAACAGGCTGCGGTCCGGGGCGTCCTCGGCCCACTCCGGCAGCCCCACCCGGGGTGCGCGGAACCGCGTCTCCCACGCCGGCATGGCGCCGGTCTCCGACATGGGCCCGACGGCGGACCCGGTGATCTCGTTCATGACCCCATCATGCTCCGCCGGGCCCGCCTTCGGTGCCGCTCCCCGCACAGCCTGTGGATAACTTCGTGACGCCGCAGGTGGGACGTGTGCCGGCCCGGGCGCCGCCGGCCCCCGATGCCGCGAGCCCCTCAGTCGGACTGCTCCGCCTCGCCCCGCACCACGACGACCGGGCAGGACGCGTGCAGCGTCACGGTGTGGCTGACCGAGCCGAGCAGGGTCGCGCGGAAGGTGCCGTGGCCGCGGACGCCGACCACGATCAGCTCCGCCCCCTCGCCGCGGTCGAGGATGACCTGCGCCGGGTTGCCCATGACGGTCACCGGGTTCACGGTGGCGGCGCGCTCGGGCGGCAGGGCCTTCTCCAGTGCCTCCCCGAGCGCCCGCGCCGCCGATCCGCCCAGGTCGTAGTCCTCCGGGAGGCCGGGCACCGCACCGCCCCAGCCGAACGACGCGGGCATCTCCCACGCCATCACCGCCTCCAGGGACGCCCCGGTCAGCGCGGCCTGGCGGTCGGCCCAGCGCAGCGCGTGCAGGGAGGGGTCGGAGCCGTCGACGCCGACCACGATCCGGCCGTGTTCCGTCGCGGACTCGCTGGTGGGCGCACTGGTGGCCTCGCTCTGCCCGGCGACCGGCTCCGTCATGGCCTGCTCCTCACGCGCTACGTTCCGCGGCCGCGCCGCGAGGTCCGCACCCGGACCGCTGTCCGGCCCCTGCACGCAGCACCCTAGGGGACATCGCGTCGCATTGCCGGACGGAACGGGCGTGGTGTTGGACGTGGTGTCGGACGGGATGGAGCGCGGGGCGGAACGGACCGCCCGGCGCGCTCGGGCGGCTCAGCCGGCGGCCGGACGGGCCGGCAGGCCCGCGCGCAGGTCGAGCAGCGGGCCCAGCTCGCGGGCGACCGCGTGCAGCGGCGCCGACGACTGCTCGGCCCGGGCGATGAGCAGCGCGCCTTCGAGGGCGCTGATCATGAGGGTGGCCAGGGCGGGTGCCTGCACGGCGGGTACGCCGAGGTCGGCGAGGGCGGCGGCGAGCGGCGCGTTCCAGGTGGCGAAGGCGGCGGCCGCGGCCTCGCGGGTGGAGGCGGCGGAGTCCGCGCAGTCGACGGTGGCCGCGGCCACCGGACACCCCGCGCGGAACCCGTCGGCGTCGAACTCCCGCGTCCACTGCCCGACCATCGCGGTGAACAGGGCGCTCGGCGTCGGCTCGGGCATCCCGGCCAGGAAACGGCCGATCCGCCCGGCGGCGTAGCGGCCGGCCCACGCCACGGCCTCGTTGACCAACTGCTCCTTGCCGCCGGGGAAGTAGTGCTGGAGCGAGCCGCGCGGCGCGCCCGCGTGGACGGCGACCTCGCGCATCCCGGTGGCGTTCACGCCGTCGCGGCGGATGAGCTGGGCCGCGCTGAACACCATGCGCTCGCGCGGGCCGTACGCCCGCGTCGGCGCCGGCGTGTTCCCCTCCGGGCGCGTTCCGCTCGGGGTCGGAGCGCCATCGTCCGCCGGTGCCCGGTCAGTTGCCGGGCCGCCGTCCGTTCCCGGTCCGTCCGTCGCTCCCATGGTGTGCCGCCTCCGTCCGCCGCTCCGGGTCCAGCCTATAGACGCCGGTCAGCGCGTCCGCCTCCCACGATGTCCGCACCGGCCGCAGCCGGCGGGCCAGCGCGCCCAACAGCGCCTGCCGCCCCGGGAGTACCGACGCCGACACGAGCCGCGCGCCGCGTGTCCGGGCCCGGTCGAGCAGCACGTCGAGCATGGCCGCGCCGGCGCCCTGCCGCTGCCAGCCGTCGACGACGAGCAGGCCCAACTCGCCGACCGGGCAGGGGTGCCGGCCGTAATCCAGGTCGGTGCCCGGGGTCCGGTGCGGGTCTGCCGCCTCGTCGCCGCGATCGGCCGCGAAGCTGCCGAGGCCCACCGGCGCCGGGCGGCCGCCCTCGAAGGCGGGGGCATCGGGCCCGCCGGGTGGCCGCGGGTACGCGACGACCGCGTCGTGCGACGCGGGGCGGCCGGCGAGCACCGCGTCCAGGTACGGGCGGGGCAACTCCCTCGGCAGCCCGAAGAAGCGCAGCCGGACGGTCTCGGCGGAGCAGCGGTCGAACAGCGCGGCGAGCGCGGGCCCGTCCTCGGGCCGTACGGGTTCGATCCGCCAGCGCGGCGCGGGGCGCGGGTCGTGCGCGCCGACGGGTCCGCCGTCGTATTCGGCGCTGCCGCCGGGGGCCCGTCCGGACGGCGGCGGGCCGGGTGGGAACTGCGGCGTACCCGTTATGACAGTCGTCATGGCCACCAGTATTATGACGGCTGTCATAGATCGCAAGGGATGGCGGACGAGACGGGGTGGACCGTGGTGGACGCAGACCGCACGGGTGGTACGGCGGAGGCCGGCGACCGGGGCGGCGAGACCGTGGTCGGTGCGGGTGCGGGTGCGGGTGCGGGTGCGGGCGCCGGTGCCGGTGCCGGCGCCGACCGGGGCGGGGGCGGTGGCGGCCCCACGGGGTTCGTCGGCCTCGGTGTCATGGGTCGGCCGATGGCTCTCAACCTCGCCCGGGCCGGCGTCCCGCTCGTCGTGTGGAACCGCACCCCGGCCCGCTGCGAGCCGCTGCGCGCGGCCGGGGCGAGCGTCGCCGCGGACCCGGCCGAGGTCTTCGACCGCTGCCGAACGGTGCTGCTGATGCTCGCCGACGGCGCCGCGATCGACGCCGTGCTCGGCCGCGGCACCCCCGGGTTCGCCGCGCGCGTGGCCGGTCGGGTGATCGTCCACATGGGCACGACGTCGCCGGAGTACTCGCGGGAGCTGGCGGCCGACATCCGCGCGGCGGGCGGCGGTTACGCGGAGGCGCCGGTGTCCGGGTCCCGGGTGCCCGCGGAGCAGGGGCGGTTGGTGGCGATGCTGGCCGGCGACGAGGGGGCCGTGGCAGCCGTACGGCCGTTGCTCGCGCCGATGTGCCACGAGGTGTTCGTGTGCGGCGCCGTGCCCGAGGCGCTGCTGACGAAGCTCGCGGTCAACATCTTCCTGATCACCACCGTCACCGGCCTGGTGGAGGCGTTCCACTTCGCCGAGCGGCACGGGCTCGACCTCGATCGCTTCCTCGCCGTGGTCGATGCCGGACCGATGGCGAGCGGGGTGTCCCGGATGAAGGCTCCGAAACTCAAGGACCACGACTTCGCCGTCCAGGCGGGGGTGTGGGACGTGCTGAAGAACAACGAGCTGATCGCGTCCGCCGCCAGACGGGCCGCAGTCGCCTCGCCGCTGCTCGACGTCTGCCACGCCCTCTTCGCCCAGACCGCCCGACTCGGCCACGGCGGCGAGGACATGGTGGCGGTGCTGCGCGCCGTCGAGGCCCGGACGCGGGCGGAGGGAGAGGCCCGGGGCGAGCCGCGGGACGAGCCGCGCGACCCCGCCCCGACCGGGGCGCGGGGCGAGGAACCGGCGGAGTCGCGGGCCGCGACCGGGACCGTCGCCTCCTGACCGCGGCGCGCCCCACCGGCCGTTCCCGGCCGCGGCCCCGCCGGCTCGCGGCTGCCGGGGCTCGCGGCGGCGGATATCCTCCCGGCCGCCGTCCCGCCGTCCCGCCGTCCCGCCGTCCCGCCGTCCCGCCGTCCCGCGCTCATCGGCCGGGGTCGCGCTCGGGGCCACCCGGAAAACCGTTTCCGGCCACCGTCGCCCACCGCCTAACGTGCCGCCCCATGGACGACGACCGGAACACGCCACCGCGCCTGGACAGGCTCACCTTCCACGGCCCGCTCTCCGAGGCCCGGGCGGCGCGCATGATCGACCGGTTGGCCGGCACCGCGCCGCCGCGGACCGTGCTCGACATCGGCTGCGGCTGGGGCGCGTTCATGCTCCGCCTCCTCGAAGCCGTGCCCGGCGCGACCGGCGTCGGCGTCGACCTGAACGCGGAGGACACCGCCCGGGGGCGTGCCGAGGCCGAACGGCGGGGGCTGGCCGACCGCGTGGCCTTCGTCGAGGAGTCCGGCGTCGGCACCACCCGCGGCCCCGCCGACCTGGTGGTGTGCCTGAGCGCCGGCCACGCGCTCACCGACCAGAGCCCGCCCGACCACATCCGCGCGGCGCTCGAGGCCCTGCGCGGTCTCGTGACACCGCACGGACGCGTGCTGTTCGGCGAGGGCTTCTGGGAGCAGCCCCCGCCGCCCGAGCGCCTGGCCGCGATGTGGCCCGGAGCCTTCGCCGGCGAACTCCCGGACCTCGCCGGACTGGTGGACCTGGCGGTGGCCGCCGGCTTCCGCCCGTCCTGGATCGAGACCGCGTCCTGCGACGAGTGGCACGACTTCGAGTCCGGCTACCAGTCCGGCGCCGAGGACTGGCTCGCCGCGCACCCCGGCCATCCGCTCGCCGCGGAGACCCGGACCCGCCTCGACACCCACCGCGCCAACTGGCTGCGCGGGTACCGCGGTTACCTCGGCATCGCCTACCTCACCCTCACGCCGGCCCACTGAGCCCGCGGCGAGGCGGCCTTCCCGAGCGCCCCGCCCCGCCCCGCAGTTCGCCTCGCCCCGGAGCCCGCCCCTCCGCAGAGCCCGCCCCTCCGCGGAGCCCGCCCCTCAGGGCCCCCGCCCGTCCACCGCCGAAAACCCGTACGACGACCAGGCGCCGTGCCGGGAGGATGAGGACATGCCCACCGCACCCCGGCACGTACGCGCCGCCGTCGACGAACTGCTCGCCTCCCTCGAACCGTTGCCGTACCGCGAGCGGATGCGGGCGCTGGCCGCTTGGGCGCGCGGACGGGCGCAGGGCGACCCGGCCACGGCACCCGGTCTGGGCGCCCTGCTCCGCGAGTTGGACGGGCGCGGGAGCCACGGCCGCCGGCTCGCGGGGGTCGCGGCCGTGGTCGGGCGCGACCTCGCCTTCCTGGAGGGACGCCTCCTCGACCCGGACCCCGCGGTGCGGCGCCACGCGCTGAAGGCGGCGGCCCGGCTGCCGTTGGACGACGACGCGCTGGAACGCGCGCTGCACGACGCCCCGGAGAACGCACGCCGGCAGCTCGTCCACGCGGTGGTGGCGAGCGGGCGGACCGCGCTCGCCGAGCGGCTGCTGCCGGTGCTGCGGGAGGAGTGGGACGACGAGGAGGCCGCGCGGTTGCTGCCCGCCTGCGGCGGCGCGACCGTGGCGCGGATGCTGCCCGAGCTGTTCCGCGCGGTGGCGAACTGGCGTGCGCTCGGCCGCAGTCACCCGGACGAGGTGCTGGCCGAGGTCGCCCGCCAACTCGCGGCGCTGCCGCGGCCGTCCCGCGCCGCCTGGTGGGCCCGCAACGCGGACGTCTTCCCGGCGGTCGCCGAGGCCCGTCCGCTGCGGGTCCTCGACCTGCTGGACGCGCACTGCCCGCCCCAACTGCCTCTGCCGGTACGGAACACCGTCGGCCTGCTGGCCAGGTCCGCACCGGGTCGTACGATCCGGCTGATCACCGCGTCCGGGCGCGGCGCGCCTCCCGCCCCGGGGCTGCTCTCCCGCACGGCCCTGGCGCGCGTCGCCCGCCACGCGCCGCCCGAACTCGCCGACCTCGGCCGGGCATGGAGCCACAGCCAGGGCGCCCTCGCCGACCTGCTGCGCGCCCTGCCGCCGTCGCGCCGCGAAGCCTGCTACGACGCCGCGACGGCCGGCCGGGACATGTCCCGCGCCGAACTGTCCGACGCCCTGCTCGACGTGCTGCCGCGCTCCCGGGCCCGGACCGAGGCCCGGCGCATGGCGCAGCAGTTGGAACGCGGCGGCGCGGCCTGGAACGTGGTGCTGTCCGCCGTGGCCCACCTGCCGGTCGCCGAGGCCCGCCCCCGGCTGCTGGCCGCCGTCCGCCGGCCCGCGGCCGAGGACCGCGCACAGGCGTACCCGATGCTCGTGGCCAATGCCGCTCGCTCGCACCGGCCGGCGGCGGTCGCGGAACTCATCGACGAACTGGGGCGGTTGCGCAACGAGCAGGAGCCGGTGCGCACCCCCGCGCTCGCCGCGCTCGCGCAGGTCCCGCCGTGGCTGTTCGCCGGGGCGGACGCCGCCGCGCTCGACCGGATCGCCACCGACGCGGTGGAGGCCCGCGACAGTTCGTACGGCACCCGCCACGCGCTGTCCCGACTCGCCGTCGCGCTGCTGCGGGAGCACGCGGTCGGCGGCGGGGAACCGCTGGTGGCCTTCGCGTTGAGGACGCTCGGACGGTTGTCGGGCGGCACCGGGGGCGCGGACCTGGGCCGGCTGGACACGGTGCTGCGGCGGGGACAGGAGGCCGAGGTCCTCAAGGTGCTGCGGCCCTGGCTGGAGTCCGGCGCCGACCGGGCCGACCACTCGCTGACCCTCGTGCTGGCCCACGCGCTGGGCCGCCGGGCGCGCGGGCTGCCGGAACTGCAGGAACTGCTGTGGCGGGCCGTGCGGTTCGGGAACGACGTGACGGTGCGCGGCGCCGTGGCCCTCTGGCTGGACGACCCGGGGACCCGGGACGAGCGGGCCGTCCGGGTGCTGGAGGTCGAACCGTCCGCCGCCGTCCTCGACCCGGTGCTGCGCGTCCTCACCCGCCGGCGCACCGACCTGCTCGACATGCTGCTCTCGGACCGGCCGCCCTACGGCCGCTTCCTGACCTCCGGCACCCGCTGGCTGCCGCCCACCGACGCCGCGGACCGGTGGCTTCCGCGACAACAGGCCGACGCGGCACGGCTGCTGCGGCGCGCGGCCGGCGACGCGTCCCTGCCCCGCCACCGGCGGGCCCACCACATCCGCGCGGCGGCCGCCCTCCCGGACGCCGGTCTCGACCTCGTCCGACGGCACCTCGACGCGACCGACACGGTTCTCGCCGAGGCCGCGCTCGGAGCCCTCGCCTGGACCGACCGGCCCGCCGAGGCGCTTCCGATCCTGCTCGCGCACGCCGCCGACGACCGTGCCCGGGGCGCGCTGTACGCCGCGGGACGCGTCGCGCGGTTCGTGCCGCCGTCCCGGCTGGAGGCCCTGCTGCGGGCCGCGCTGCTCCCGGCGGCCGACGGCACGCCCCCGCCCGCGGCCAAGGTCACCAGCCGCAAGGAGATGGTCCGGCTGGCCGCGACCCGGCTGCCCGTCGGGACCGCGGCCGCGATCGTCGCCGCCGCGTACCGCCTGGACGGGCAGCATCCGGACGTGCGGGCGGCCTGCGTGCCGTTGGCGGCCGGGCGGCTGCTGCGCGCCCCGGCCGCCTGGGACCTGCTCGAACAGGCCGCGGGCGGGACACCGGCCACCGCAGCCGCCGTCCTGCGGACCATGCCCTTCGAGCTCGCCGAGCCCGAACGCGCCCGCTACGCGCGGTTGGTGGCGCGGGTACGGGACAGCGCCGACCCGGAGACCGCCGACGCGGCCACCGCGCGGCTCGGCGCCTGGGCACCCTGGTACCCCGGGGCCGCGGAGATCCTGGTCGCCGCGGCGGTCGACCCGGACAACCGGACGTCCTGGCGGGCGGCCGCCGACGGGCTGGTGACGCTCGCCTCCGCCGCCGACGGCGCCCGCCCGCTCCTCGAAGCCCTCTCCCGCCTCATGGCCGACGACGCGCGGGCGGCCGCGCCCGACCTCGACGCGGGAGGCGAGCGGGACCGCCCCGCCCGGCAACGGATCGGGCACGTCGTCAGCCGGCTGTCGGGCACCGTCGCCGTTGTCGGCGGCCGGGCGCGGCGGGCCGCCGTCCGCGCCGCGGGCGAACTCCTGGCGGCGGAAGGCGACTTCGTGCCGCACGGCACCCGGCTCCTGGCGACCGCGCTCGACCTGGACGCCGACCTGAACGCCGACCCGGACGCCGACCCGGGCGCCGATTCGGCAGCCGGACGGTGCTCCGGGCCGGCCGACGCCCTGGAACGCCTCGCGGCGCTGCACACCGACCGTCCTGCGCTCGCCGTCCGTACCGCGGAGGTGCTGTACGCACGGCTCACCAGCGCGCGCCGTCCCGGGGACCCGCTCGTCCTGCTGGCCGCGGTCGACCGGCTCGGCGCGGCCGGCACCAGGGCCGGCACCGGCCCCGCGGCCGGCACCGGTGCCGCGGCGGGTCATCTCGCGGTGGCCCTCACCAGGGCACTGGGCGCCCGTACCGGCTGGGGCGACGACTGGCGGGCCCGTCTGCGCGCGCTGCGCCGCCACCCCGATCCCGACGTGCGCGACGCGGCCCTGGCGGTGGCGACCGCGGCGGAGTAACCCGAACGGATTCGTCGCCGCGTCGGCAACCCCCACGGCCCGGGTGCGCGGGGTGTGCCGGGGAGACCGCGGGAGGACGGGTCCGGCGCCGCGCCCGTCGGCGCCGGGAACGGACCCCGGACGCCCGCAGGGGCCCGCCGCGGGCTCGGTGGCGGGCGCGTTGCGGGCGCCTGCGGCCAACGGCACGTCGCGCAGGGGACGTTCAGGGAGCGCCGAGCCGCGCCCGGCCCCACCCCGCCCGGCACGGGCACGCGCGGCGGGACGTCCACTCCCATCCTGCACCGGGCCCCCGTAAATGCCCGGCACGGGCACGCGCGGCGGGACGGCGCGTCGCCGCAACTCCCGCCCCCCCGCGGTCCCTTCCGCCCCACCCGCAACCGGCCCGCCCGGCCACGTGCCAAGGCGTGGGAAGCACACATCTCCCCCACATTCTCCACGGAATCACCACGACCTGTGAAGCGCCAGGCCAGCCCGCTCCGGACGCCCTTGCACGACTGCCCTCCGCGCTCCACCCACTTCAAGAACTGTTGACACTCCCGAACCGGAAGCGCAACATGCCGTGACGCGGGAGAGCGCTCTCCGAACCTCCCGCGGCCTGGCGGCAGGCCCCCGCGCGCACCGGGAAGCGGAACGGCCGCCGCCTGACATCCGCCGGAGCCAGGAGAACGAGGAGGTCTCCGTGGCACGCAGGTCGAAGACACTTCCGGGGCTGCTCACAGCCCTCGCGATGACCGCGGTCGGCGGTGCGGTGGTACTCACCGGAAACGCTTCCGCCGCCCCGTCGTCGCACACCGCACCCGCCGCCTCCACGCACCAGGGCGGCCAGGCGATGCCGATGGACATGCCGGTGTCCACGAAGACGTCGGGCGACGACCCCGACGGGGACGGCTACGTCATGGCCGATCCGCCGGTCACCGGCGTGACACCGTCGACGTACGACCCGCCGCACGCGTACTTCCACGAGTTCCAGGCGAAGTGCGCGCCGTCCCACACCCTGCCGGACGACCCGATCGTCTTCCCCGGGCAGCCGGGCAAGTCGCACGACCACACGTTCATGGGCAACGTCGGCACCGACGGCAACTCGACCACCGCCTCGCTGGAGGCGGCGAGCGGGACGACGTGCAACGCGCCCGGCGACAAGTCGGCCTACTGGATGCCGAGCCTGTTCGACGGCACCCGGAAGGTCCTGCCCGTCGGCCCGCAGACGATCTACTACAAGTCGGCCGTCAACGACTACACCAGCGTCCGGCCGTTCCCCAAGGGGCTGCGGTTCGTGGTCGGCAACCCGATGCAGACCGAGGACCAGTTCAGGAACCTCAAGGGCACGGTGGAGGGTTGGGAGTGCGGGAACAGCTACGGCAACTTCGACATCCCGGTCTCCTGTCCCGACACCCCTGACGTGCAGCTCAACATCCGCCTCCAGGCGCCGAGCTGCTGGGACGGCGTCCACCTGGACACCCCGGACCACCAGAGCCACATGGCGTACCCGGTCGCGTCGGGCGCCAACGAGAACGTCTGCCCGGCCGACCACCCGGTCGCGCTGCCGATGATCGAGTTCAAGATGGCGTTCCCGGTCAACGGGGACATGTCGCAGGTCCACCTGTCCAGCGGGGCCGGCTTCTCGTTCCACTACGACTTCTTCGCCGACTGGGACGACGCGACGCTGTCCGCGATGGTGGCCCACTGCATCAACGGCGGCCTGCAGTGCGACGACCACGGCTACGACCAGAGCCAGCCCGGGAAGGGCGCCGTGCTTGACGACGACTACGAGCTGATCCCGTAACCCGTCCGCGGGCCTCTCCCGGCGGGCCGCCCCGCGCCCCGCTGGGAGAGCGCTCTCCCAGTTCTCCGCCCGACACCTCCCCCCTCGACACCGCAGGTGAGACATGCGAACCCCCCCACGCCGCGCGCACCGCACCCCGACGTCCCCGGCTCCGCCGTCCTCCTCACCTCCCCGGGTGCCGGACGAGCCGTCCTCCGACGGCCGCGACCCCGGGACCGCGCCCACCCGCACCGCGCCCACCCGTGGTGCCCGTACCGCTCGCACTGCCCGCACTGCCCGCACCGCTCGCACCAAGGAGGAAGACATGCAGCGACCCTTCCGGAAGGGGCGGGCGCGCCGCGTCCTCGCCCCGCTCGCGGCGACCGCGCTCGCCGTCGCCGGGCTCGCCGCGATCCAGGCGCCGGCCGCGCACGCGGCGGGGAGCGTGGTGAAGGTGACCGGCGCGCAGGGCGACTGGCAGCTCACCGTGGACGGAGCGCCGTACGAGGTGAAGGGCCTGACCTGGGGGCCGGCGGCGACCGACGCGGCGAAGGACCTGCCCGACCTCAAGAGGATGGGTGTCAACACGGTCCGCACCTGGGGCACCGACGCGACCAGCGCGCCGCTCCTCGACGCCGCCGCGGCCAACGGCATCAAGGTGATCGCCGGGTTCTGGCTCCAGCCCGGCGGCGGCCCCGGCTCCGGCGGCTGCGTCAACTACCTGACCGACGACACCTACAAGAACGACATGCTCGCCGAGTTCCCCAAGTGGGTGGACACCTACAAGGACAACCCGGGCGTGCTCATGTGGGACGTCGGCAACGAGTCGGTGCTGGGCCTCCAGAACTGCTACAGCGGCGACGCGTTGGAGCAGCAGCGCGACGCGTACGTCAGCTTCGTCGACCAGATCGCGCAGAAGATCCACGCCGTCGATCCGAACCACCCGGTGACCTCCACCGACGCGTGGACCGGCGCCTGGCCGTACTTCAAGAAGTACGCGCCGCACCTCGACCTGTACGCCGTCAACTCGTACAAGGACGTGTGCAACGTCAAGTCCGCCTGGCAGGCCGGGGGCTACGACAAGCCGTACATCGTCACCGAGGGTGGTCCGGCCGGCTCCTGGGAGGTGCCGAACGACGCCAACGGGGTGCCCGACGAGCCGACCGACCAGCAGAAGGCCGACGGCTACACCACCGCCTGGAACTGCGTCACCGCCCACCCGGGTGTCGCGCTCGGCGCCACCCTCTTCCACTACGGCAACGAGGACGACTTCGGCGGCATCTGGTTCAACCTGGTGCCCGACGGCCTCAAGCGCCCGTCGTACTACGCGGTGAAGCGGGCGTACGGCGGCGACACCTCGGGCGACGACCAGGCACCGCTGGTCTCCGACATGACCGTCGGCAACGCCACCTCCGGCGTGCCGGCCGGCGGCGACGTGACGATCACCACGGACACCACGGACCCCGAGCACGAGTCGATCGGCTACCAGGTGCTCTTCAGCAGCATCTCCATCGACGGCAACGGCGCGCTGGTGCCGGCCGCCTCCACCGTGAGCGGCAACACCCTCACCACCAAGGCCCCCGACCGGCCGGGTGTGTGGAAGGTCTACGTCAAGGCCACCGACGGCCACGGCAACGTGAGTTACGGCTCCAGGTCGCTGAAGGTGGTCCCTCCGAAGGAGAACGGCACGAACGTGGCGCTCGGCAGGCCCGCGACGGCGTCGTCGTACCAGACCGACCCGACCGGCGGCTGCCCCTGCACCGCGGCCGACGCGGTCGACGGCAACACCGGCACCCGCTGGTCCAGCGACTGGAGCGACCCGCAGTGGCTCCAGGTCGACCTGGGCCGGAGCACCACGTTCAGCCACGTGCAGCTCTACTGGGAGGCCGCGTACGCGAAGGCGTACTCCGTCCAGACCTCGCAGGACGGCACCAACTGGACGACGGTGAGGTCGGTCACGGACGGGGACGGCAACATCGACGACCTCGACGTGAACGGCACCGGCCGCTACGTCCGGGTCCTGGGCACCCAGCGCGGCACCGGGTACGGCTACTCGCTCTACGAGTTCGGGATCTACACCTGAGCCGACCGGGCGACGAGCGGCTCCGCGGGCGCCCGCCCGCGGGGCCGTTGCGCGGTGGGCCGGCCACCGGCGGCCCGGCTGATCTACAGTGCTTCGGTCAGTACCTGTCACCCGGTGATCTGCGAAGGACCAACGGACAATGCCGACCGAGACGTTCGAGTTCCAGGTGGAAGCGCGCCAGCTCCTCCAGTTGATGATCCACTCGATCTACTCCAACAAGGACGTGTTCCTGCGGGAACTCGTCTCCAACGCCTCCGACGCACTCGACAAGCTGCGGCTCGAAGCACTCCGCGACGACTCCCTCGGCGCGGACGTCTCCGACCTCCACATCGAGTTGGAGACGGACCCGCAGGCGCGCACGCTGACCGTGCGCGACAACGGCATCGGCATGTCGCGGGAGGAGGTGGTGCAGCTCATCGGCACCATCGCCAACTCGGGCACCGCGAAGTTCCTGCGGGAGCTGAAGGAGGCCGAGGGCTCCGCGGCGGCGGAGGGCCTGATCGGCCAGTTCGGTGTCGGCTTCTACTCCAGCTTCATGGTGGCCGACGAGGTGACGCTGCTGACCCGGCGGGCGGGTGAGAGCGAGGGCACCCGCTGGACCTCCGACGGCGAGGGCACGTACACCGTCGAGACCGTCGAGGACGCGCCGCAGGGCACGTCGATCCTGCTGCGGCTCAAGCCGGAGGACTCCGAGGACCAGCTCCACGACTACACGTCCTCGTGGAAGATCCGCGACATCGTCAAGCGGTACTCGGACTTCATCACGTGGCCGATCAGGATGGCCGCGCAGCCCGCGCCGGGCGCGGCGGCGGACGGGGGCGACACCGACGCCGACGCCGAGGCTCCCGAGGACGGGAAGTCCGGGGCCGAGCCCGAGGTGCTCAACTCGATGAAGGCGCTGTGGGCCCGCTCGCGCGACGAGGTGAGCGACGACGAGTACCACGAGCTGTACAAGCACATCAGCCACGACTGGGTCGACCCGCTGGAGGTCATCCGCCTCCAGGCGGAGGGCACCTTCGAGTACCAGGCGCTGCTGTTCATCCCGTCGCACGCGCCGCAGGACCTCTTCATGCAGGGCTACCAGCGCGGCGTGCAGCTCTACGTCAAGCGCGTGTTCATCATGGACGACTGCGAAGCGCTGATGCCGTCCTACCTGCGGTTCGTCAAGGGCGTCGTGGACGCGCAGGACCTGTCGCTCAACGTCTCGCGCGAGATCCTCCAGCAGGACCGCCAGATCCAGTTGATGCACCGCCGCCTGGCCAAGAAGGTGCTGTCGACGGTGAAGGACCTGATGTCCTCCGCGCCCGACCGGTACGCCACCTTGTGGCGGGAGTTCGGCCGCGTGCTGAAGGAGGGGCTGCTCGACGACGCCGACAACCGCGAGGCGATCCTCGGCGTGTCCTCCTTCGCCACGACCCACGACAAGGACGCCCCGACCACCCTGGCGCAGTACGTGGAGCGCATGAAGGACGGCCAGGAGCACATCTTCTACCTCACCGGCGAGTCCCGGCAGTCCATCGAGAACTCGCCCCACATGGAGGCGTTCCAGGCCAAGGGCATCGAGGTGCTGCTGCTCACCGACCCGGTCGACGAGGTGTGGGTGGACGCGGTGCCCGAGTTCGACGGGCGGAAGTTCCGCTCGGTCGCCAAGGGCGAGGTGGACCTCGGCACCGAGGAGGAGAAGGCGGAGGCCGGCTCCGAACGCGAGAAGCAGCAGGAGGAGTTCGCCGGCCTGCTCACCTGGATGACGGCCGAGCTGGGCGACAGCGTCAAGGAGGTGCGGCTGTCCTCCCGCCTCACCGTCTCGCCGGCCTGCATCGTCTCCGACACCAACGACATGACGCCGGCGCTGGAGAACATCTACCGCGCCATGGGGCAGGAACTGCCCCCGGTGAAGCGGATCCTCGAACTCAACCCCAAGCACGCCCTGGTGACCGGCCTCAACCGGGCGCACGGCGAGCGCGAGGACGACCCGGCGCTCAAGGAGACGGCCGAACTCGTGCACTCCATGGCGCTGCTGGCCGAGGGCGGCGAACTGGCCGACCCGGCCCGCTTCGTCAAGCTGATGGCCGACCGCCTGGAGCGCACCCTCTGACCTGCCGCGCGCGGCGCCGCCTTCCCGGGATCACGCGTCCCAGGCGGCGCCCAGCGCGAGCAGGCGCTCCCGGTACTCGATGACCTCGACCCACCGGTCCGGCCACGCCGCGATGCCGTGGCGCGCGCCGGCCAACGCCCCGGCGACGGCGGCGACCGAGTCGGAGTCCCCCGAGGAGAACGCCGCCCGGCGCACCACCGCCACGGGGTCGTCGGGCAGCAGGAGGAAGCAGTGCAGCGCGGTGGCCAGCGTCTCCTCCGCCACCCATCCGGCCCCGGTGGCCGCGCAGGGATCGGCCTCCGGGTCGGGGCGGCGGAGCGCCGCCTCCAGCCGGTCCAGCGCGGCCAGGCACTCGTCCCAGCCCCGGGTGGCGAACGACGCGCGGTCCGGGTCCTGCGCGTGGTCGGCCAGGTCGCCCAGCCAGTCGGCCGGGTACCGGCCCCGCGCCGCCCGGGCGTACGCGCGCAACTCCGCCGGCAGCGCGTCCGGCCGCAGGCCGGCGGCGAGCAGCCACACGGCGTGCGCGGTCAGGTCGCTCGCGGCCAGCGCGGTCGGATGGCCGTGCGTGAGGGCCGCCTGCAACTGGGCCGCACCGGCGCGCTGTGCGGGATCGAGCCCCGGTACCAGGCCGAGCGGGGCGACCCTCATGTTCGCCCCGCACCCCTTCGAGCCGACCTCGCTCGCCTCCTGCCACCTGCCGCCCCGGCCCAGTGCCTCGCACGCGCTCAGGCACGTCCTGCCCGGTGCGCGGTCGTTCTCGGGCGAGTGGCACCACTCGACGAAGCGCGCGCGGACCGGGCCCTCCAACCGCGTGGCCGTCAACGGCCCTTCGGCCAGCGCCTCCACCAGCCCCTCACCCAGCGCGAGCGTCATCTGCGTGTCGTCCGTGACGTACGCCCGTCCTGAGGCGACCGGCAGCGGCATCTCCCGCCACGGGCCGCACTTCGCCCCGATCTGCTCCATGGTGTTGAACTCGGTCGGGAACCCCATCGCGTCCCCGATCGCCAGCCCCACCAACGCCCCCGTCGCCGCCCGCACCGTACGTCCCCCTCGTCGTCGCCGGCTCCCAGGTCTACCGCACGTGCCGGTCCCGTGGGGCGGCGGGGCCGGGCGGGACGTGTCGGTGGCCGTGGATAGCCTGGACGGGCCGGGCGGCGGCGTGGTGCGGCGGCCGGGCGGCGGGACGGTCGGGCTTTCGAGGCGGTGGGTGGTAGGTGGTGGCAGGGGTTCGTGCGGGCGGCGACGGTGGCGCGGGTGCGGTACCGGTCGGCCCGGACGGGGTGCTCGCGTCGGTGGAGGTGGAGGTGGATCGCGGGCGGCTGGTGGCCGGAGTGACGGAACTCGCGGGCGGGGAGGCCCTGTTCGTGGCCGGCGACCCGGCGCGGCGGGGGCGGGTCGCGTTCTGGGCGGCAGGCGGCGCGGTTCCGGACCTGGGGGTGGCGCCGGAGTGGGTGACCGTGGTGCTGCCGGACGGGGACGGACTGCGGGAGGAGACGGTGCCGGCGGTGAGCGTGCCGGTGGAGTGGGCCGTGCCGGTGCTGACCCGCTGCCGCGGCCTCGGCGCGAGCGGGCGGGCGTCGTCGGGCATGGCGTTCTGGGGCGCCGCGGCCACGCTGGGTCTGGGCCTGCTGGCCAAGGGGCGGGCGGAGTCCTGGGTGACGCCGGCCGGACACGGTGCGTGGCGGATCGGCCGGCTGGAGGGCGCGGACGAGAAGCGGGTGGTGTCCCTGGCCGCCGCGATGCCGCCGGGCGCCAGGGCCGTACCGGTCGCGGGCCGTCCGCCCTCGGTCCTCCCGGCCGCCGAAGCGACGCTGCGGGCGTTCCTCGACGCCATGGCCGACGCGTTGACGCGCACGCCTCCCGCGCGGCACGGGGCCGGAGCTTCGCCGTACGTCGCCGGCGGCCCGCGAACCGTGCGGGACCGGGACGGGCGACCGCCCCGGACGGTGCTGGCGCCTCGGGAGGGGGCGTCTCGGGAGACACCTCGGGAGGAGGCACCTCGGGAGGCGGTACCCGAACGCCTCGCCCCCGGGCTGCGGGTGTCGCTGCGCGTCGAGGTCGCCGGCGGGGACGACGACGCCTCCTTCCGCGCCGTGGTCCAACTGCACGGCCTCGCCGACCCGTCGGTGCTCGCCGACGCCGCCGACGTGTGGGCGGGGACGGCCGCGGCGCCCGAACTCCTCGGTCCGCGCGCGCGGTCGGACGCACGCAGGCTGCTGCGCGGCGCCGCGCGTACGTGGCCGCCGCTCGCACGGCTGTCGGCGGCCGCCGCCCCGACCGGGCTCGACCTGTCCGACGGGGAGGCGCGGGACCTGCTCGGCGGGGCCGCCGAACGGCTCGCGGCGGCCGGCGTCGCGGTGCACTGGCCCGGAGACCTGGTCCGCGCGCTGACCGCGACGGGCGTCCTGGAGCCGGCCCCCGACCGCCGCCGGATCACGACGTCCGCGGCCGGGTCCTTCCTGTCCTCCGGCGCCTTGGTGGACTTCCGCTGGAGGATCGCCCTCGGCGGTGAGGAGTTGACCGGCGCGGAGATCGAGCGGCTGGTCCGCGCCCACCGGCCGGTCGTACGGCTGCGCGGCCGGTGGGTGCTGCTCGACCCGGACCTGGTGCGGCGGCTGAGGACGGCGGCGCACCGCGGCACGCCGTCGCCGGCGCCGGTCGAGGCACTGCGCGCCGCGCTGACCGGCAGCCTGGAGGTGGACGGGGAGCAGGTCGCGGTCACCGCCGGCGCCGAACTGGAGGAACTGCGCGCGCGGATCGCCGACCCCGAGGCGCGCGCCGCCCGCGAGCCGCGCCGGCAGCCGAAGGCCCTCGCGGCGACGCTGCGCGACTACCAGTTCCGCGGCCTGAACTGGCTGCACCGGATGACCTCGCTCGGCCTCGGCGCCTGCCTGGCGGACGACATGGGCCTCGGCAAGACCGTCACGCTCATCGCGCTCCACCTGCGCCGCCAGGAGCGGCGGGCCACCGCGGGCCCGACCCTGGTGGTCTGCCCGGCCTCGCTGCTCGGCAACTGGGCGCGGGAGATCGGCCGGTTCGCGCCGACCGCGCCCGTGCGCCGCCACCACGGTCCCGGCCGCGACCTCGCCGGGCTCGAAACGGGCGGCTTCGTGCTGACGACGTACGGGACGATGCGCCGCGACGCCGAGCTCCTCGCCGCACGCGACTGGTCGCTGGTCGTCGCCGACGAGGCCCAGCACGTCAAGAACCCGCACGCGCAGACCGCCCGCGCCCTGCGCCGTATCCCCTCGCGCGGCCGGGTCGCGCTGACCGGTACCCCGGTCGAGAACAACCTGTCCGAGCTGTGGGCGCTGCTCGACTGGACCACGCCCGGACTGCTCGGCCCCCTGGGCGTGTTCCGGGACCGCTACGCCAGGGCCGTCGAGGGCGACCGCGACGCCGAGGCGGCCCGGCAACTGGCCGCGCTCGTCCGGCCGTTCCTGCTGCGACGCCGCAAGTCCGACCCCGGGGTCGCCCCCGAGCTGCCGCCGAAGACGGAGACCGACCGGCCGGCGCCCCTCACGAAGGAGCAGGCGGCGCTCTACGACGTGCTGGTACGGGAGTTGATGGCCGAGATCGGGTCCGCCGACGGCATGGCGCGGCGCGGGCTGGTGATGAGGCTGCTCACCGGGCTCAAGCAGGTGTGCAACCACCCCGCGCAGTACCTGAAGGAGCCGGACGGCGGGCGACTCGGCGGCCGGTCGGGGAAGTTGGCGCTGCTGGACGACCTCCTCGACGTGGTGCTCGCGGAGGACGACTCGGTGCTGGTGTTCACGCAGTACGTGGCCATGGCGCGGCTGATCGAACGGCACCTCGCGCGGCGCGGCGTCCCCAGCCTGCTCCTGCACGGCGGCACCCCGGTCGCCCGGCGCGAGCAGATGGTGGACGCCTTCCAGTCCGGCCGCGAGAAGGTCTTCCTGCTGTCCCTCAAGGCCGCGGGGACCGGGCTGAACCTCACCCGCGCGAGCCATGTCGTGCACTACGACCGCTGGTGGAACCCGGCCGTCGAGGACCAGGCCACCGACCGCGCCTACCGGATCGGGCAGACCCGGCCGGTACAGGTGCACAAGCTGATCACCGAGGGCACCGTGGAGGAGCGGGTCGCCGCCCTGCTCCGGCGGAAGCGCGAACTCGCCGACGCCGTCCTGGGATCGGGCGAGGCGGCGTTCAGCGAACTCGGCGACGGCGAACTGGCCGCACTGGTGGCGCTGCGCGGTCGGGCGCCCGTCGAATTCTCCCGGATGTAAATAGGAAGAGATTATTAATCGTCAACAAGGTGTGGCGAAAATCCGATTCACTCGATCGAGTGTGATTATTCCCGGGTATGCACGGGGAAAATTCCTGATGTGGCCGAGCGGCCGCACTGGGAGGGTGGAGGGGATTGATGGGGGAGTTGCTGGACCAGAAGTACGAGCGGCTTTTCTCGCTCCTGGACGTCAACGGCGACGGCGCCATCGCGGAGGACGACTTCGTGGCGATGGCCGATCGCGTGCGCGCCTCGTTCGGTGATGAGCGCAGCCTCGCCAAGGGGCAGCGGTATTCCGACGCGATGGCGGACTACTGGCACGCCCTGCGCGCGACGGCCGACGCCGACGGGAACGGCCGGATCGACAAGGACGAGTTCCGCCGTGCCGTGCGGCACGTGAGCGACAACTTCGACACGCTGATCGGCCCGCTGTACTCAGCGGGCTTCCACTTCGCCGACCGCGACGACGACGGGCTGGTCGACAGGGGCGAGTTCGCCGCGGTCGTCGCGGCCGTCGGCGTCCCCGCGGACCACGCGGGACACACCTTCGACCTGCTGTCGGGGCCGAGCGGCACCCTCACCCTGGAGCAGTTGATGACCGCGGCCGCGCAGTACTACTGCGACGAGGACCCGGCCAACGGGGCGAGCCACCAGCTTTTCGGCCCCCTGTGAGCCAGGACCGCACGGTGACCGCGACCGCGTGGATGCCGATGCCCCGCGGTGGGGACGGCCCGCCGGACACGCAGGGCCCGCCTGACGCGCAGGATCCGCCGGGCGCCCCGGGCGCCCCGGACACTCCGGTCGGTGCGGGGGACGCCGAACCGGTGGGCCCGGTGCTGGCGGAGCCGCTGACCGACGTGCTCTTCGACGGGCGTTTCGACGCGGCGCACCGCCACTGGGCGGAGGTGCTCCGCCGGAAGGTGTTCCGTTATCGCGACGGTTCGTCGCTGCCCGATCGCTCCGAACTCGCCTACGAGCGCCTGCGGGTCGTCAACGACACGATCGGCTCCGTCGAGGAATTCGTCGGCTCGACCACGCGGTTGGTCGCGCTGCACGAATGGCTGGGAATGGTCGACGGATCGGTGACCACGCTGGCGACCATCCACTACAACCTCTTCCTGGGCAGCCTCCTCCGGCTGGACCCCGGGCGCGCGCTCGACCCGGCCCCGTTCGTCCGGCTCCACGACTACGGCGCGGTCCTGATCACGGAACTCGGCTACGGCAACAACGCGGCGGACCTGGAGACCACCGCGACCTACCGCCCGGAGACGGACGACCTCGTCCTGCACACCCCGACTGCGGGCGCGCAGAAGTTCATGCCCAACACCGGCCCCTCCGGCGGCCGCAAGAGCGGGCTGGTCGCGGCCCGGCTGATCGTCCGCGGCCAGAACTGCGGCATCCACCTGTTCTTCGTGCCGCTGCGCGACGACCGGGGACCGCTGCCCGGCATCCGCATACGCAGGCTGTCGGAGATCCCGGGCTCCGCCGTCGACCACGCCATCACGTCGTTCGACAGGGTGGTGCTGCCGAGGTCGGCGCTGCTGGCGGGCGAGGACGCGGAGTTGACCGCCGAGGGAGCCTTCCACAGCGCGGTGGGCAGCAGGCGCCGCCGGTTCCTCCGGTCCATCCAGCGCGTCACCACCGGCAAGTTGTGCCTCAGCGGGGCGGCGGTGGGCGGCGCCCGGTCGGCGCTGGCCATCGCGGTGCGGTACGCCCACCACCGGCAGACCTTCGCCCCCGCCGGCCGGGCCGGGGTCAGCGTGTTCGCCTACCGCTGCCACCAGACCAGGCTGCTGGGAGCGGTGGCGCGTGCGTACGCGGCGACGTTCCTGCTGCGGGAGGCGGTGCGGGACTGCGGCCGCAGGGACGACGGCGAGTTCGCGGAAACCTGGGCGGGCGCGGGGAGCACGGGCACGGGGAGCACGGCGGATACGGTCCCCGGCGAGCCGACCGGGATCGACGAGCCGGACGGCGGCCCCGGCGGTTCCCGCGGCTCCGGCGGCCCCGGCGACTCCGTCGACTCGGCGGAGGTGGACGTGCTCGTCGCCGCGGCGAAGGGCTGGATCACCTGGCAGTCACGGGACATCGCGATGGAGTGCCGTGAACGCTGCGGCGCCCAGGGCCTGCTGTCCGCCAACCGGATCGTCGACCTGATCACTCCCATCGAGAGCACCATCACGGCGGAGGGGGACAACCTCGTCATCTGGACCAAGGCCGCCGCGGACATGCTGACCGGCCGCGGCTACCGGCCACCCGCCGGCGCCGCCGTGCCGCCCGGTCCGCCGACCGGCACGCTGACCGACTCGCGCCTGCTCCTCGGTGTGCTGTCGCGCCATGAGGCGCAGTGCCTGCGGCGCGCCCGGGACCGGCTCGGCCGCCCCAGCACCGGTCCGATGGACCGTTGGAACCACGCGGTGAACCCGGCGCTCGACCTCGTCGACGCGTACGCCACCCGGCGGGCGGCGGAGGCGTATCTTGCCGCGGTCGACCGGATCGGCGACGCGGCGACGCGCGGGACGCTCGACCGCCTCTTCCAACTGTTCGCGCTGCAACGCCTCGCGCCCCACGCGGGGGAACTCCTGGCGGACGGCCACCTCACCGCCGAGGCCGTGCGCGGCATCGGCCCCGCCGTGGACCGGATCACCGCCGAACTGGCGCCGCACGCGCTCACGCTCGTGGACGCCTTCGCCATCCCGGACGAGGTCCTGGAGGCACCGATCGCGACGGAGGGCTTCGGCGCGGTCTACGACGACCCGGCGGGTCCGTGGCACCAGGAGGTGGTCGTCGGCTGAGGGGCGGGGCGGCGGGAGCGCCGATCGGGGGGAGGGGCGGGGCGGCGTACACCGCCAGCCGCAGGCCATGTGAGGAGTGACGTCCGCCATGAGCAATGCGTTCGCCCGTGAGCCCTCGTGGGACCCGCGGCGCTTCCCGCCCGCGCCCCGCGCGCCCCGCGCCGTCCAGACGCTGCGGATGCTGTACGACCCGCAGGGCTACGGGCTCGCCCTGCGGGAGCAGTTGGGCCCGGTGTTCTCGCTGCGGGCCCACCCGTACCGGGCGGCGCTGGTGTGCGCGGCCGACCTCGGCGCCAACCGGGAGGTGCTGACCGACCACGAGCGGTTCGTCGGCGGCCACGGCGCGGCCCTACTGCGGCCCGCGGTCGGCGCCGGATCGCTCATCTGCACCCCGCCGCCCCGCCACCTGCGGCACCGCAAGCTGCTGCTGCCGCCGTTCCACGGCGAGCGGGTCACCCGCTGGGCCGAGCGGATGCGGGAACTGGTGCGCGCCGGGCTGCCGGACCTGCTGACCGGCGACGGCGTGGCCGTACGCCCGTGGGCCCAGCGGCTGGCCCTCGACGTCATCCTGCGGGTCGTCTTCGGCCTGACCGACCCCGGGCGGGTGGCGGTCTTCCGGCGGGCGCTGACCGCGTTCGTGGCGATGGACAACGTCGCCGTGCTGTTCCTGCCGCGGCCGTTGCAGCGCGACCTCGGCCCCCTCTCCCCGGGCGGCCGCTTCGCGCGGCTGCGCGCGACCGTCCGGGACCTGACGCGTACGGAGATCGCGCTGCGCCGGGCGGAGTCCGGAAGCACCGGCGGCGCCGGCCGCGTCGGCGGAACGGCCGGCCGGGGCGGGGGCGTGGCGGGCCGCTCCGCCCGGCCCGGGCGCGCCGCCCGCGACGACGTGCTGTCCATGCTGCTCGACGCCCGCGACGAGCACGGCGCGGGTCTCGACGACGAGCAGGTGCTGGACGAGCTGACCGGCCTCCTCCTGGCGGGGTACGAGACCACCGCGACCACGATCGCGTGGACCCTGCACCTGCTCGCGCACCACCCCGCCGAGCGGGACGCGCTGATCGCGGACCTCGACGCGGGCTCCGACCGCCTGCTCAAGGCGACCGTCAGGGAGTCCGGCCGACTGCGCCCGGCCGTGTACTACGCGATCCGCACCGCCGCCCGCGACACCGAACTCGCGGGCCGCCCGGTGCCGCGGCACGCCTTCGTCGCCGCGCTCTTCCCGCCGGTCCACCTCGACCGCAGGCTGTGGCCGCAGCCGCACGCGTTCCGGCCCGCACGCCATCTCGACGCGGACCCGGCGGCGTACTCCCTGACCCCGTTCGGCGGCGGTGTGCGCCGCTGCATCGGGGTGCCGCTGGCCCAGTTGGAGGTCGAGACGGTGCTCAGGGAGGTCCTCGCCCGCGCCGTCCCCGCGCCCGCGGGCCCGCCCGAGCCGGCCCGGCTGCTCTCGGTCACCCTCGTGCCCGCGCGCGGCGCCCGCGTCCGCTTCCACCGCCGGCTGCGGCCCGGCGGAAGGTAGCGCGGGGGCCGCGCCGGCGGCGCGGAGCATGCCGTCGAAAGGGCGCGGGCACGCCGGGGCGTCCCGTTCGGGCGTTCCAGGGGGAGGGTGTCCTCCCAGGTCACCGGCCGTTCCGGCGTTCCAGTGTCCCGAACCGGCCCGCGGACGTGGCGGGTGGGACGGATCGCGCCACAGGCTCGGGGTGTCCGGCCGGCACACCGGCTCGAACCGGCGAGAGAGGGACCCCAGATGTCCAGCACCCGCAGCAGTCACACCCGCACCAGTCACACCCGCACCGGCGGCAGCCACGCCACCGGCCACACCCGCACCGGCGGCACCCGCGCCCGTCTCGCCGTCACCGCCGCCGCCGTCGTGGTCGCCGCGCTGTCCATGACCGCCTGCACCGACGACGGCACGGGCAGCAGGGACGAGGGGGCCGCGCACGGCGGCCCGTCCACGACGGCTCCGGCCCCCGCGGGCACCCCGCACCCCTCGGGGACGCCCACGGCCCCGGCCGCCAGGACTCCGGAGACCGACGCGGCGAGCAAGGCGCCGGCCGCGGGCGGGACGGCGGGCCAGAGCGGAGGGAGCAAGGCGGCCGGCGCGTCGGGGAGGACAGGAAGCGGCGGGGCAGCCGGCGGGGCGGTGACCTGCGAGGGCTCCACCACCAAGATGACGGCCGCCCCGCTGAACCGCCCGGTGAACCACATGCTCCTCACGGTCACCAACACCGGCGACCGGACCTGTTACCTCTACGGCTACCCCGCGCTGGACTTCACCGGCGCCCAGGCGGTGCCGCCGGTCGTCGAGGAGTCCCACCCGCAGGCCGTGGTCACCCTCTTCCCGGGAGAGTCCGGCTACGCCTCGGTCCGACTGTCGGCGGCCGACGGCAGCGGCCGGTACGGCTACACCGCGAAGACCCTGGCCGTCCTCTTCTCCGGCCGCTCCGGCGCCGGCAGCGTCGGCGCCGCCGCTCACCCGGCGCTGCCGGCCGAGGGCGTCTACATCGACGACACCCTCACCACCACCTACTGGCAGCAGACGATGGACGAGGCCCTCACCTGGTGACCGGCCGCGCGCCGGGCCGCGCCCCGAGCCGCACGGAACGAACGGCAGTCCCAGGCCGGCCGACCGGCCAACCGACCGGCCCGGCCCGCGGCGGCCGTCGCCGTTCCACCCCCCTACGCGACGAGCAACCCCGCCGGGCTGGTGGTCAGCCCGAGCGGCGTGCTGCCCAGGAACGCCAGCGACCTCGCGTCGATCGCGTCGATCGTCGCGGACGCGTTGGTCGCGACCCAGACGGTGGAGGCGGTCGCGGTGACGGTGGTCGGGACGTGGGCGACGCCGACGGTGCCGACCACCCTGTTGCGGGCCGCGTCGATCACGGACACGGTGTCGTCCCGGGAGTTGGTGACGTAGACCCGTGAGCCGTCGGGGCTGACGGCCACCTGCCAGGGCGTGCGGCCGACGCGGACGCGGGCGAGCACCCGGTGGGTGCGGGTGTCGACGACCGACAGGGTGTCCTGCCAGGTGTTGACCACGTACACGCGGCTGCCGTCGGGGTGGACGGCGACCCCGCTGGACCCGGCCTGGTCGGCGAGCAGGGCGCGCTGACCGCCGGTGCCGGTGTCCACCACGGACAGCCCGTCCTGGCAGGAGACGTAGAGCGTGCTGCCGTCCGTGCCGGGGGCGATGGAGTGCGGGCTGGTGCCGGTCCTCCAGGTGGCGGTGACGGTGTCGGAGGCGGTGTCGAGGACCGAGAGCGTCTGCGAGCCGCCGGACCCGGTGTCGGGGCCGGTGTTGGCGACGTAGAGGCTGCGGCCGTCGGGGGAGGTGGCCAGGCCGTGCGGGTAGGGCCCGACGCCGATGCTCGCGCCGACCACGCCGGTGGTGGTGTCGTAGACGGAGACCGAGTTCTCGCCGGAGCTGCTGAAGTAGAGCTTGGCGCCGTCGTTCGTCCTCGCCAGGCCGTACGGGCTCACGCCGGCCCTGATGCTGGCGACGAGTTGCCGGCTGGACGCGTCGATCACCGCGAGGGTGAAGCTGACCACGCCGACGGTGTAGACGTGGGTGCCGGTGGTGGGGCCGACACCGGGGACGGCCTCCTGGATGCCGGGGAAGTTGGTGCCCTCGGTGCCGTGCGGGAAGTCCGAGCGGTGCGTGGTGGCGTTCTCGACGATCCGGCTGATGGCGTACGGGCGGTTGCGGGGGTGCGGCGCGGACCCGGAGACGGGCGCCGAGGTCGGCCCCAACGGCGCGTTCGGCGACGCCTTTTCCTCCTCGGCCACCTGGCCCTTCGCCTCCTGGTGGGGCGGGGTCTGGTCGGCGCCGGGGAGGGTGATCGGCGGCAGCGTGGCGACCTCGTTCTCGGCGGCCCAGAACTGCTGCTTGGTGTCGGGCAGTCGGGGGAAGGGCCGGGATCTCGGCAGGCCCAGCGCCGAGGTCAGGTCGCCGAAGGTGTCGCGGCGCCAGTCGGAGATGTTGGTCTCGCGCACGCCGGTGACCCGCTCCAGGAAGCGCAGCACCGAGGTGTGGTCGAAGGGCTCGCCGGCGACGTAGCCGCCCTGCGTCCAGGGCGAGACGATCAGGCACGGCACCCGCACGCCGGCGCCGATCGGCAGCCCGCCGACGAACTCGCCCGGCGTGCCGGCCGGCGGCATCGGCGGCACCATGTGGTCGAACAGGCCGTCGTTCTCGTCGTAGTTGACGATGAAGACGGTCTTGCGCCACACGTCGGGGTTGGCCGCGACCGCGTCGAGCTGGCGGGCGAGGAAGTCGGCGCCGGCGGCGGGCATGTAGTCCGGGTGCTCGCTCTGCTCGGAGGTCGGGATGATCCAGGAGACGGTCGGCAGCCGGTCGTTGACCGCGTCGCGCACGAACTGGTCGGCCGGGCCGATGGTCAGGGCGTGCTCGTGGAGCGGGTCGCCGGGCTTCGCGTCCTGGTAGGCCTGGAACCACTCCAGCGGGTTGGTGCCGTAGTCGTCCTCCTGCTGGTAGACGTGCCAGGACACGCCGGCCGCGGTGAGGCGCTCGGGGTAGGTCGTCCAACGGAACGGGGCGGGGATCACGTTGCTGATCACCGGGCCGCCGGCCAGCCCCGCCGGGTCGATGGTGCCGCTCCAGTGGTAGAGGCGGTTGGGCCAGGTGGGGCCGAGCAGCGAGCAGAAGTACGCGTCGCACAGGGTGAACGACTCGGCGAGCGCGAAGTGGAACGGGATGTCGTCGCGCTTGTAGTAGCCCATCGTGTACGGGGCGTTGGCCTGGCCGTCGGCCGCGCGGTGGGCGGGCAGCCACTGGTCCATCCGGCCGCCGTTGACCGCCGCGTGCTGCACCGACCAGGCGTGGCTGGTCGAGGGGATCGCCTGCGAGCTGCTCGCCTTGGTGTCGAGGTGGAACGGCAGCAGGTAGCCGTCGGGGTTGACCGGGTCGGGCTGGTAGAAGACCGACCGTCCGGTGGACAGCGTCACCGCGTCCGGGTCGTCGAAGCCGCGGACCCCCGGCAGGGTGCCGAAGTAGTGGTCGAAGGAGCGGTTCTCCAGCATGAGGATCACCACGTGCTCGATGTCGTCGAGCGATCCCGGGGCGGTGGCCGGCTCGGCCATGGCGCGCCGCAGGTTCGGCGGCAGCAGCGACATCGCCGCCGCGGCGCCGCCGACGCCGAACGCGGACCTCAGGAGCCGTCTACGCGAGAAATCAGCCATGCCACACCTTCACCGTCGAAGATCGTGAACGTCCGTACGACACACCACGGGTGCCGCCGTACGGCGGTGGGAGATCGCGCTGTCGCCCCAACGGGCCGCCGTCAGTAGACGGTCACGTCCCAGTGGTTGCCCTCGTCGCAGTAGAGGTTGCCGGAGGCGGCCTGCCACTGCGGGTAGCCGTCGCTGCGGTAGCCGATGTAGGTGAAGCTGTTGTGCACGTAGGCGTCGATGCACGCGTTGTGCGCGAGGTCCACCTTGTAGCCGTTGTAGTGGCTGTAGGTGCCGGAGGCGTGCCCGACCTCGGTGCCGCCGGTGATGTTGATCGCGCAGCCGCTGGCGCCCTTCAGCGTGATCACGGCGTCGACCGTGCCGGAGTTGATCTGGTCGAAGGAGGTGCAGGTGGAGTTGGAGCGGGTGGTGCAGTTGCCGCTCGAACTCCAGGTGACGCCCGCGGCGGACAGCTTGGCGGCGGCCGCCGCCTGGGTCATCTTGGTGCCGCTGGCCTGGGCGGACGGTGCCGCGACCGCGAGGGCGCCGGCCGCGATCAGGGCGGCGGCGGCGAGTCGGCGGGGGTGGACGGACACGGGGGCCTCCTGTGGCGTGGGGGACAGGCGGGGCGTGCGGGCCGGGCAGGTTCTCAGGCTAGCCCGATTCGTGAACATGACAAGACCGGTCGCCGCCGCGCCGTCCCCCCCGCCGCCCGCGCCGTCCCCTCGCCGCCCGCGTCGGGCCCGCCCCCTGCGTACGCCCGTCCCCCGCGTCGGGACCGGCTACCGCGGGGTGAGCCCGCCTTCGCGCGCGACCTGCCCCAGCCACGCCAGCGACGGCTTGGGGGTGCGGACGAAGGTCTGCCGGTCGACGGCGACCAGGCCGAAGGTCGGCCGGAAACCGGACGCCCACTCGTAGTTGTCCAGCAGGCTCCAGTGCAGGTAGCCCTCCACCCGCACGCCGTCCGCGACGGCCGCGTGCAGGCCGGCCAGCGCGTCGCGGGTGTAGTCGATCCGGCGGGCGTCGTCGGCGGTGGCGATGCCGTTCTCGGTGACGAACACCGGCACGCCCCCGGTCTTCTCCCACGCGCTGCGCACCCCCAGCTCCAGCGCCCGCGGGTAGTACTCCCAGCCGGTCAGCGTGGTCTCCACGCCCTCCGGCACCTGGCGGGGGCCGTCCGGACCGATGATCGTACGGGTGTAGGCCTGTACGCCGACCCAGTCGTCGCCGCGCGCGGCCTCCAGGTACCAGTCGTCGCGGTGGTGGCCGTAGGCGTGCGCGGCCTGCTCGCAGCCCGGCTCGGCCTGGAACGCCTGGGTGGCGACGGTCCAGCCGGAGCGCACCCCGCCCACACCGGACAGCACCTCGCGCGCGCGGTGGTGGCAGGCCAGCAGGGTGTCCGCGACCTGGAGGTCCGGCGCCGGCAGGCCGTACGCCACGAGGTTCGCCGGGTCCTCCCCGCCGGCGATCATCGCCGCGATGTTGGGCTCGTTGACGGTGCAGACCCACTTCACGTCGTCGCCCAGCACCGGGAGCGCCAGCTCGGTGAACCGGGCGAAGCGGTCGGCCGCCCGGGGACTGCGCCACATACCCTCCCGCGCGAACCAGCGCGGGACCGTGAAGTGCATCAGCGTCACCATCGGGGTGATCCCCAGGTCCAGCGCGGTGTCCACCATGCGGCGGTAGTGGTCGACCGCGGCGCGCGAGACCACGCCCTCCTCGGGCTCGATCCGGCTCCACTCGATGCTGAACCGGTAGGTGTCCAGGCCCGCGTCGCGCAGCAGCGCCATGTCCTCGCGGAAGCGGTGGTAGCTGTCGCAGGCGTCTCCGGAGGGCTCGACGATGCTGGTGCCGGGCGTGTGCTCGCGCGGCCACCAGTCGTTGTTGATGTTGTTTCCCTCGATCTGGTGGGCGGCGGTGGCGGCGCCCCACAGGAAACCGTCGGGGAAGTGCAGCACGGAGGAACCTCGTTCGTGTCGGTACAGGTGACGACCGGTCAGCGGGTGTGCGACCAGAAGTCGGAGAGCAGGTCGGCGGTGGCGACCGGGTTCTCCTGGTTGGGCAGGTGGCCGGAGTCGGCGATGATCTCGTGGCGCGCCCCGAGGCGTTCGGCCATCGTGCGCTGCCACTCCTGCGGCCAGGCGTCGTCGTGGCGCCCGTGGGCGACCAGGACGGGCAGCCCGGTGGCGGCCAGGAGCGGCGTGGAGTCCGACGGGTCGGCGAGCACGCCGATGGCCCCGAGCAGGTTGTCCACGCTGGTGCGCAGCGACCGCTCGCGCAGGAACCGCTCGGCCGGGCTGAGCTGTTCGGGGGCGCGCCGGGCGGTCCGGGCCGCCTCGGGGCGGTCCAGGGTCCACAGGTCGGTCCGCTTGCCGGCGCCGCGCAGCCGCGCCTCCTCGGCGGCCTTGCGGCCCGGCCAGCCGTGCGGGCCCGAGCAGAGCATGGTCAGGTCGGCGAACGCCTCCCGCCCGCCGCTGATCGCGGCCGCCCGGGCGACGGTGCCGCCGAAGCTGTGGCCGACCAGGTGCGCGTGCCGGCGTCCCGTCAGGTCGGCCAGGAGCGAGGCCACATGGATGACGTCGCCGGAGAAGGCGTCCAGGGTGTACGACTCCTCGCCGGCGGGCGCGGCCGAGTCGCCCTGCCCGCGCTGGCTGAACGCCCAGGCGTCGAAGCCGCGGTCGGCCAGCAGCGGCAGCAGCGGGAGGAAGTCCTCCTTGGAGCCGGTGAACCCGGGCACCAGCAGGGCGGTGCCCAGGGCCCGGTCCGCCGGGCGCGCCCGCAGCGCGGTCAACGCGCCCACCGGCACGTCCAGTTCCAGCACCTCGACCGTGTCCGGCACCGGGAGCACGCTGAAACGCTGCCCGGGCCGGACCCGCCGGGCCGCCTCCGTCCGGGCCCGCGCCCGCGCGTCCCCTCCGCTCACGCCGCTCACGCCGCTCGCGTCCGTGCCGTTCGCGCTCATGCCGCCCCCTCCCCGCTGCCGGCGGTGTCCGCGAAGCGGCGTGCGGGCTGCGGGATGGAGTCCAGCAGCCGGGTGGTGTAGTCGTGTTCGGGGAAGCGCAGCACCTGAGCGGTCGGCCCGGACTCCACCACCCGGCCCTGGTGCAGCACCATGATCCGGTCGGTCACCACCCGTGCCGAGAGCAGGTCGTGGGTGATGTACAGCAGGGACACCCCGAAGTCGCTGCGCAGGTCGCGCAGCAGGGCCAGCACGCCGGCCCGCAGCGAGACGTCGAGCATGGAGACCGGCTCGTCGGCGATCAGCACCTGCGGGTCGCTCGCCAGCGCGCGGGCGATGACCACGCGCTGGCGCTGGCCGCCGGACAGCTCGTGCGGCAGCCGCGCGGCGAACTGCTCGACGGGGGTCAGCCCGACGATCTCCAGCAGTTCGAGCACCCGCCGGCGGGCCTCCGCGCCCTTGCGCCCGGTGAAGTTCACCACCGGCCGGGTGAGCGTGTACTCGACGGTGTGCAGCGGGTTGAGCGCGGCGTACGGGTCCTGGAAGACCATCTGGACGTCGGCGTGCAGCCGGTGGAGCTGCCTGCGGCGCAGCCGGTCCACCCGCAGGTCGCCGAAGGAGACGGTGCCGCTGGTGGGCTGCTCGACCCCGGTGACCAGCTTGGCCAGGGTGGACTTGCCCGATCCGCTCTGCCCGACCAGGGCCATCGACGCGCCCGGCTCCAGCCGGAAGGAGACCCCCTCCACGGCCGTCACCGGCGCGTCCCCGCGCCGCCGCCCCGGGTAGACCCGGCCGACGTCCGTGACGACGATCGCGTCCTGCGCGGCCGCGCGCGTCCCCGTACGGCCGCCCGGGTGCCCGCCGGCGGAGCCGGCACCGCGCGCACGCTCCCGCGGGTCCGAGCTCTCGCCCGTACGCGAGCCGTCACCGGTAGCCGTACCCGTACCCGTGCCCCCGCCCGTACCCGTACCCGTACCCGTACGGTCGTCCGGGCCCGCGGGCCCGTCACCGCCCGCCGCCTTCGGCGCGGCCGCCGGCAGGCCCGGCAGCTCCACCACCTCCGCGCGCGGGTCGGCGTAGTGCCCGAGCAGCGTCCGCGTGTAGGGGTGCCGCGGGCGCTCGAAGACCTCCCGGGACGGGGCGTCCTCCACGATGACGCCGTCCTTCATCACCAGTACCCGGGCCGTCGACTCCAGCACCACCCCCAGGTCGTGGCTGATCAGGACCGCGGTGAAGCCCTCGCTCTCCTGGAGTTCCCGGATGGTGCGCATCACCGCGTGCTGGACCATCACGTCCAGCGCGGTGGTCGGCTCGTCGAAGACCATCAGCCGCGGTTCCAGGCTGAGCGCGAGCGCGATCGACACGCGCTGCCGCATGCCGCCGGACAGCTCGCCCGGGTAGCGGTCCAGCACCGCCGCGGTGAGCTCGACCTTCTCCAGCAGCTCGACCGCGCGGGTGCGCCGGCGCGCCCGCGGCACGTGGCCGTGGGCGGCGAAGACGTCGCCGAAGTGGTGGCCGATGGTGCGGACCGGGTTCAGGGCGTTCATGCCGGACTGCAACACCATGGCGAAGCCGCCGTGCCGCTGCAACCGCACCTGCTCGGTGTCCAGTTCGGCGATGTCCGTGCCGTCGAAGAGGATGCTGCCCCCGGAGATCCGGGCCGGGGGCTTGGCCAGCCGGGTCAGCGCGAAGCCCAGGGTGGACTTCCCCGACCCCGACTCGCCGACCAGGCCGACGAACTCGCCCTGCGCGAGCCGGAAGGAGGCGTCCTTGACCGCGGTGGTCGGCTCGGCGCCGCGCGGCTCGTAGACGATGCTGAGGTTCCTGACGTCGAGCAGGCTCATCGCGTGCTCCCTTCCCGCAGCCGCGGGTTGCTCAGCCCGTCGACACCGAAGTTGACCAGGGTCATCGCGGTGGCCAGCAGCGCGACGCACAGGCCGGGAGCGAACAGCAGCACCCACTGGCCGGTGAGGAGGGCGTTGGAGTTCTGTGCCCAGTAGAGCATCGAGCCCCAGCTCACCGTGAAGGGGTCGCCGAGCCCGAGGAAGGACAGTCCGGACTCCGACAGCACCGCCGCGGTGGCCGCGCCGAAGAAGGAGCCGGCGATCATCGAGGTCATGTTGGGCAGGATCTCCCGGAACACCACCCGGGTGGCGCTCTCGCCGCTGAACAGCGCCGCGGTGACGAAGTCCCGGCTGCGCAGCGACTGGGTCTGCGCCCGCAGCACGCGCGCGCCCCACGCCCAGCCGGTGATCACGACCACCAGCACGACCATCTTCAGCCCGCCGTTCTGCAGGTAGGCGGCGATGATGATCATCAACGGCAGGCCGGGGACGACCAGGAAGAGGTTGACGACGAAGTTGACCACGTCGCCGAGCCACACGCGCAGGTAGCCCCAGGACAGCCCGACGGCCACCGCCACCAGCGTGGCCAGCCCGCCGGCGACGAACCCGACCACGATCGACACCCGCGCCCCGTACAGGAGCTGGGACAGCACGTCCTCGCCGGCGCCGGTGGTGCCCAGCAGGTGTGCGGAACTGCTGCCGGCACCGGGCGTGAAGTCGTTGGCGTGCGGCGAGTACGGCGCGATGACCGGCGCGAGGACGGCCACCAGGACGAAGAGCGCGAGGATCACCAGGCCCAGGCGGGCCTTGCCGTTGCTCCACACCGTGCCGAAGCTGCGGCCGAAGACCTTGAGCGCGCGCAGCGCACCCGAACTCGGCGGAGCGGCGGGCCCGGTGGCCGCTGCCGGTGCCGGCGGGACAGGAGGCGTCGGGGGCGTCGGAGGCGTCGGCGGGTTCGTAGCAGGGGAGGTCATCTCGGTCACCGCCTGGTCCGGGGGTCCAGGACGCCGTAGAGGACGTCCACGATGAAGTTCGCGACCAGCACGCACACCGTGATCATCAGGAAGAGCGCCTGCATCAGCGGGTAGTCGTGGTTGGTCACCGCGCTGTACAGCAGGTGGCCGACACCGGGGTAGTTGAAGACCTGCTCGACCAGCAGCGAGCCGCCGACCACGCCGCCCAGCGCCATGCCGAAGCCGGTGAGGTTGGGCAGCAGCGCGTTGCGGGCCGCGTAGCGCAGGGCGACGGTGCGCCCGCGCAGGCCGTTGGCCTCGGCGAAGGTCACGTAGTCCTCGCCGATGGTGCCGATCATCGAGTTGCGCATGCCGAGGATCCAGCCGCCCAGCGAGGTCACCAGGATCGTCAGCGCCGGCAGCACCGCGTGGTAGAGCGAGTCGCGGACGAACCCCGCCGAGAAGTTCGGCACCGCGTCCGCCGAGTACGCCCCCGAGGTCGGGAACCAGCCGAGCACGTAGCCGGCGAAGAAGACCAGCAGCAGCGCGGTCCAGAAGTACGGGAACGCCGCCAGGAACGCGCCGGACAGGGTGGGCAGCGAGTCCAGCCAGGTGCCCCGCCGCCAGGCCGCGGCCACCCCGATCAGCGAGCCGACGACGAACGCCAGCACCGTCACCAGGCCCACCAGCATGAGGGTCCAGGGCAGCGCCTGGCCCACCATGCTGGACACCGACTGCGGGAAGAAGGTGTAGGACACCCCGAACCGCAGGTGGACGACGGTGTTCAGGTACTGCACGTACTGGTGCCACCAACTGCCGCTGGGCACGCCCAACTGCGCCTCGATCGCGGCCCGGGTGGAGGGTGCCACCGGGCCGTTCTGCGAGAGCTTCGCGACGGCCGCGTCGGCCGGCGAGCCCGGCATCAGCCGGGGGAGCGCGTAGTTGAGCGTGACCGCCGCCCACAAGGTGAGCAGCAGCAGCCCGAACTTGCGCAGGATGTAGCGCATGAGGGGTTCTCCTCGTCCCTTCCGCGGTCGCCTACTGCGCCAACCGCAGGTGCGTCATCACCAGAAGCGGGGTGGAACCCCAGGTCATCAAGGACGCGTACGGATTCTTCTGGCTGGGCCAGCCGGTGAACTTCTTGTCGCTGGACAGGCCCCACAGCCCGCCGTAGAAGAGCGAGATCTCGGGCAGTTGGGCGTAGACGACGCTCTGCAACCGGTCGGCGAGCCGCTTCTGCTCGGCCGGGTCGGTGGTGGTCCGGAACCGGTTGAGCAGCGCGTCGGTCGTCGCGTCGCCGTAGCGCTCGTAGTTGGAGGCGGTGGAGGTGCCCACCGCCTTCTTGAACGCGGAGTTCAGCAGGTTGTTGTAGTCCTGGTAGAGCGAGCCGGAACCGCCGACGGTGCCCAGCGCCAGGTCGAAGTCGCCGTTCTGCAGGTCCTGCTGGTAGGCGGCCGGCTGCGGCTTGTCGAGCCGGACGGTGATGCCGACCGCGCGCAGTTGCTGGATGATCTCCTGGGCGCCCTGCAACCAGTCCGACCAGCCGTCCGGCACCGTGAGGCCCACGCTCAGCGGCTTGCCCGCGCGGTCCACGAGCTTGCCGCCGCGCCGGGTGTAGCCGGCCTTGGCGAACGCGGCCAGCGCGGCCGAGGTGTCCTGGGACACCATCCCCTGGTCCGGGATGGAGGTGTTGAGCGACGCCTTCTCGTTCGGCAGCAGCAGTCCGGTCTGGCTGGCCGCCTTCACGTAGCCCTGCTCCGCCTTGTCGGCGATCTGCTGGCGGTCCAGCGCCAGCGACAGACCGGTGCGGAAGTCCACGTCGTCGAACGGCGCCTTGGTGAGGTTGGGCAGCAGCCCGACGATGCCGCCGGGCGGGAACCAGTAGCTGTTGTGCTGCGCGTCCGCCTTCACCCAGGTGCTGTCCACGTTCGGGAAGAAGGAGTAGGCCCAGTCGTAGCCCTGCGTGGCGATGGCCAGGTCGGAGCTGGAGCCCGGCACGATGACCTTCTGCACCTCGACCTTGTCGGCCTGCCAGTACGCCGTGTTCTTGGCCAGCGTGTACTGGTTGGGCGTGAAGCGCGCCAGCGTGTACGGGCCGGTGACCACGGGGTTCGGATCGGTGTACGTCACCGGGTCCTTCACCTTGCGCCAGACGTGCTCCGGCACGATGAGCGTCTGCTCGATCACCTTCGCCGCGGGGACGTCCGCGTTCTTCAGGTGGAAGACCACGTGGTCGCCGCTGACCGACAGCGAGCTGATGTGCTGCCACACGCCGGCCGTGTCCAGCGCCGGGTGGCTGCGCAGCAGCTCGAAGGTGTAGGCCACGTCGGCCGCCGAGAACGCCGTGCCGTCCGACCAGCGCACGCCCTGCCGGATGTGGAAGTCCACGGTCCGGGCGTCCGGCTGCGTGTGGCCGGTGGCCAGGAACGGCGTCTCGGCGCCGTCGAGGTTGTTGACGACCTCCAGCGGCTCGTACATCCACGTCGTCAGGTTGCGCTTGTTCGGCGAGAACGGGTTGAAGTTCCGGAAGAGGGCCGGCGTGCCGTTGTCGGCGCCCCCGACCAGCAGGGTGGTGGGGCCGACGTTCGAGGTGCCGGACCTGACGGAGACCGAGCACCCGGTGGCGACGAGCATGGCGGCGACCCCGAAAGCGGCAGCGGCCCTCAGCCGCCTCCCGCTGGCACGCGTCATGGTGGAGCGTTCCTCTCCCTTGAGGCGCCTCCGAGAAGGGAGGGCACAGGCTTCCTGCCTGCGCTTTCCGCACTGTATGCGCATACATTTCGTTTCCGCAAGGTTCCTGTCCTGTGAACCGGGTACGGTCTGCCGCCGTCCCCCGGGCGTCCCCCGGGCGTCTCCCGGGCGTCCCCCGGGCGTCCTTCGGCGGTCCCGCGGGGGCCGGGCGGGCCTCCCGCGGGGTCCGGGCGGGCGCTCCGCGGACCTCCTGCGGTGCCCCGCCGGGCGCTGCGCGCGATCACCAGGGGCCCGCGCGGCGAGATCGTGCCCTGATCAGGGGAGGTACGGTGTTGCTCCGGCGTGTATGCGCATACGGGGAGCAGGCGGGTACGCGCTCGCGGGAAGAGGAGCACCAGGTGGTCACTGCGCGGAAACCGGCGACCGGCACGACCGGGACGCCGACGGTCTACGACGTGGCCGAGCGGGCGAGCGTGTCGATCGCCACGGTGTCCCGGGTCTACCGCTCCCCGGACGCGGTCCGGGCGCCCACCCGGGAGAAGGTGCTCGCCGCCGCCCGCGACCTCGGCTACGTCCCCAGCGGCAGCGCCCGCGGCCTGGCCAGCCGGACCACCGGCATCCTCGGCCTGTGCATCCCCGACTACGCCGACCCCGAGACGGACGCGCCCGGCGACGGCGACGAGAACGCCGCGACCCTCTACGCCGACCACATCATCCGCGGCATGGAGCGCGCCGCCCGCAGCCGCGGCTTCGCCCTGCTGGTCGCCGCCTCGCTGCGGGACGACCCGACGAGCCTGGTCGCCACCGTGGCCGGCCACGTCGACGGCTTCGCGGTCATGTCCCGGACCGTGGCCGCCCGGGAACTGGAGACGGTCTCCCGCCGGATGCCGGTGGTGATGCTGGCCGGGCCGCCGGAGTTGGACCACCTCGACAACGTCCAGGTCGACAACCGCGACGGGCAGCGGGAGCTGACCCGCCACCTGATCGAGGAACACGGCCTGGCCGACCTGGCGTTCGTCGGCGGACCGGCGGACTCGCCCGACGCCGAGGCGCGTTTCCTCGGGTACCGGGACGCGTGCCGGGACGCCGGGCTGCCGGTCCCGGCGGAGCCGGCGCTGCGCGGCGACCTCACGCGGACCGCCGGGCGGGACGCGGCGCGGGTGCTCATCGACGCGGCGGCGTCGGGGGCGGTTTCCCGGGCGGGTGCGGCCTCCGGGTCCGCAGCCGCGTCCGGGGCCGTTCCCGGGGCCGCTTCCGGGGCCGCTTCCGGGGGCGGGCCGGACCCGGCCGCCGGGCTGCCCGACGCGCTGATCCTCGCCAACGACCAGATGGCGGTGGGGGCGTTGGAGGAGTTCGCCGCGCACGGCGTCCGCGTGCCCGAGCACATCGCGGTGACCGGGTTCGACGGCATCCCGCTCGGCGCGATGGCCCAGCCGCCGCTGACCACCGTCCGCCAGCCCAGCCGGCGGATCGGCGAGGAGGCGGTCGCGCTGCTCGTGGACCGTATCGGCGCACCGGCGCGCGAACCGCACGCAGTGGTGCTCCCCGTGACCCTGGTGCTGCGGGCCAGTTGCGGCTGCGTCGAGCCGGTGCCGGCGCCGCGCCGGGGGTGACGGACACGGCGCCGCGCCGGGGGTGACGGACCGGGGTGTCGGGTCGGGCGCCCTTCCGCCCGGCCGACGGTGAACTCCTGTGTGCGGCAGGTCCGCCCGGCAGGTCCGTTCGGGCGACGGTGGACCGTTGTGCGAGGCGCCGCCCCTGCGGCCCGCCGCGAACCTCCGTACGGCCCGGGCCCGTTCGGACCGTACGGACACCGGGCGGCGGGGCGCTCGGGCGGGCCGGGGATGCCGGCCTACGCGGGCCCTACGCGGGCACCGCCGCGTCCGGAGCGAGTTCGTAGACGCCGTAGGAGAACCCCGCCGCCCGGATGTCCGAGCCGGTCACCTCCACGCCGTGGGCGGCGAGCGCGCGCGGCGCGGAGCCCGTGGCGGGCCAGGGCGCGGTCGCGGGTTCGCGGCGCCCGTTGACCACCACGAGGTGGCGGTCGCCGCGCAGGTAGACGAAGGGGTAGTCCTGGTGCAGCACCCGCACGGTGCCGCCGGTGCCGAGCGCGGGCGTCTGCCTGCGCAGCGCGATCAGCCGTCGCACGTGGTGCAGCAGGGAGCCCTCGTCGGCCCGGGCGGCGGCCACGTCGGGCCGGTCGCCGTCGGGGTCGAGGGGCAGGTAGAAGCGGTCCTCGGCCGCTTCTGAGAAGCCGGCGCCCGCGGAGCCGTCCCACTGCATCGGGGTGCGGGAGCCCTGGCGCGCCTCGGAGTCGAGCTGGCTGCCCTCCTTGTCCGGCACCCCGGGGACGTACCGCATGCCGATCTCGTCGCCGTAGTAGACGACCGGCACCGAGGGCCAGGTGAGCAGGAAGGCGAAGGCGGGCGCGACCATGTCGCGGGTGCGGGGACCGCAGGCCAGCCGGGAGAAGTCGTGGTTGGCGGTGGGCAGGGCGACGTGGCCGGTGCCGTCGATCGCGGCGTCGGCCTCGCGCCAGGCCTCCAGGAAGGTGCTCATCGAGCCCCGGCCGTCGGGGTCGAAGTAGCAGGGCCGCCCGTCGGCCCACGGGCCCTGGCTGCCGGTGCCGTTGTCCCACAGGGAGCGCAGGGCGGGGCCGGTGAAGTGCAGGAAGAAGTCCGCGTGGAACCCGGCCGGGACCGCGGTCTTCGGGTCGCCCCACTCGGACAGCAGGATGCGCCCGGGGTGCTCCCGGTCGATCCACTCCCGCATCTCCCCCCACAGCCGGCCGGTCTCGACGAACCCGGGGTCGTCCTTGACCAGCGAGGCGGCCATGTCGACGCGGAAGCCGGAGACACCGCGGTCGAACCAGTGCCCCATGATCTCCCGCAGCGCGGCGCGGTTGGCCCGCGGCCCCGCCGCGTCCACCGGCTGCCGCCACGGCTCGGCCGGGTCGGGGCGGGCGTAGCCGAAGTTCAGGGCGGGCTGGATCGGATAGAAGTTCGCCAGGTAGTAGCCGCCGCGCGCCGCGTGGTTGGGGATCCAGCCGCGCACCGGCGAGGCGACGCGGTCGGACCAGATGTACCGGTGGTCGTCCGGGTCCTGCACGGCCGCCTGGAACCAGGGGTGCTGGTGGGAGGTGTGTCCGGGGACGAGGTCGAGCATGATCCGCATCCCGCGGGCGCGGGCCGCCTCGATGAGCGCGTCGGCGTCCTCGTTGCTGCCGTAGCGGGGTGCGACGGTCAGGTAGTCGCTGACGTCGTACCCGCCGTCCCCGAACGGCGAGGCGAAGCAGGGGCTCAGCCACAGCGTGTCCACGCCGAGCCAGTCCAGGTGGTCGAGGTGGTCCCGCACCCCGCGCAGGTCGCCGATGCCGTCGCCGTCGGAGTCGGCGAAGGTCGCCGGGTAGATCTGGTAGACGACGGCCTCGGAGAGCCACGACGGCGGCCGCCGGTGCGCGCGCACGGGGGCCGTGCCGATCGGTTGTCCGTTGAACCCCACGGGAGCCCTTTCGTCGGGATGGCGATTGTACGACCCTATGTAAGCGCATACAAGCGCGTGTTCCGCCACCCCGTGCACCAGCACCCCCGGTCGCGCACCGCTTCCCGCGGCGGTGCCCGTCTCCGGGTCTCCGCCCGCGCGGCCTGCGCGCGTTATCCGGCCCGCGCGCACGTGGACGCGCCCGGTGGGCCCGCCCTGTTCGCGGTGCACGCGCCGACGCGGCCGCCTCGCTGAAGAGCGGAGGGGCCGCGCCGGGGTGCCGGATGCCGGGGCGGTGCGTCGGTGCACCGCCCCGCCGGGGTGGTCGGGGATCAGTGGTGGCCGGCGTGCCGCCTGCGGCTCACGTAGGCGAACACCGCGCCGGTGCCGACCAGCAGCGCGACGACCGCGAGGATCTCCGCGACGCCGGACAGGCCGGTGTCGGCGAGGGAGCCCGAACCCGATCCGCTCCGGGCCGAGTTCGAGGGTGCAGGGCCGCTCGGCGGCGCGGAGGTCGGCGACGGGGACGGGGACGCGGACGTCGGCGGGGCGGACGTCGGCGGTGTCTTCTGCGGGACGTAGACGCCCGCGTCGATCGTGTGGTCGACGCCGCCCGGGTCCGCCGGGGCGGTGACGGGCGCGGAGCCGTCGCACAGCCGGCCGGTGGTCGGCGGGACCACGTCGGAGTCGTGCGCCCGGTCGCCGCCGGCCAGCGGCAGGGTGAACCGCAGCCTGTCCGCACCGGGTTCGCCCGGCACGCCGGAGGTGTCGGCGGTGCACACGTCGAACCGCACGGTGTACTTCGCGCCCGGCGTCAACCGGTAGTCGGCGCCGACCCCGCCGAAGTAGTACTCGCCGTCCGCGTCGGTGGTGGTCGTGGCGACCTGCTCGCCGTCCGCGTCGAGCAGGCTGACCGTGGCGCCCGGGAGCAGCGGCTGACCGGGGTCCTGGACGCCGTTGTGGTCGCCGTCGAACCACACCACGTTGCCGATCTGGATCGGCGCGTTGGCCGCGGCGTACGCGATGTCGCCGAGGCCGCCCGCCTTGCCGAAGCCGTTCTGCTCCTGGCCGACGAACTGGTAGGCGTTGGCGGCAGGGTCGTTGCCCGGTCCCTGACCGGTCGTCAGGTCGTAGTAGCCGGTGCCGGCGGTCTCCACGTGGACGGTCGGGTCGAACTCGGTGCTGACGACCGAGGGTTCGCGCGGGATGTGGGCCACGGCCCCGAGCGCGGTCTCCTGGTGCCCGCCGGCGTAGAAGTCGCCGGGGAAGTACTCGACGACGCCGGCGGCCTCGTTGTCGTCGCCGGCGGGCGTGGCGTGGTCGGGGCAGTCACCGGTGCCCTCCCAGGCGTACCCGCCGTCGGGGTCGGCGCAGGCCATGTCGATGTCGCCACCGGACATGCCGAACTCCGCGGTGTCGTCCCCTGGGCGCGGGTCCAGTCCCTTCGCGCTGAGGACGTCCATGAAGCGGTCGCGGAAGCCCAGCACCATCGAGCCGTCGCCGGCGAACGCCAGTCCGGACAGCTCCGGTTGCGGGTCGATGAAGCTGTTGCCCACCTTCCGCTGGTCCCACGTCGCCAGCGAGGTGTCCCACGGGTTCCAGTGGGTGGCCTGGTCCGGGGTGCCGATGCCGGTGAAGACGGTGCCGCGCGCGGCGGTGAGCGGCTGGGTGAGCACCGTGGCGAACCGCTTGCCGTCGTACGTGGCGACGACGGCCTCCAGGTCCGCGCGCTGCTTCGTGCTCTCCGCGTCGCAGACGCCGCCGACGTACAGCTTGTTGTCGTGGACGGCGAGGGCGAAGGGCCGCCAGTCGCCGGGCGCCGCGCAGCCCGGGTCGGGGATCGGCACGGTGGCCTCGGGCTTCGACGCGGTGGAGCCGGTCGCGTCGAAGCTCACCAGGGAGCGGGTGAGGAGGTTCACCGCGTAGAGCGTCGAGCCGTCCTCCGACAGGGCCAGGCCGCCGATGCTCTCCTCGCCCGGCGCCTCGGTGAAGGCGGGGTCCTTGATCATGTCGGCGGTGTCGTGGGGCGTCACCGCGGCGCCCGGCACCGTGGCGAACGGCTTCGCGCCCCCGCCGTCGGCGGGCACGGTGTAGATCGCGCCGCCGCCCTCCGGCCCGTACGGGGCGTAGCGGCGCGCGAACGCGCTCTGGAACAGCCGGCCGCGGTAGCGGTCGTACGCCAGGCCGAACGTCGTGCCCACCTCGGCCTGGGTGTCCAGCGTGGTCGGGCAGGACGCGTCGGTGGGACAGGTGCCGCGGGCGTCCGTGCCGAAGGACACCAGCGCCCGGGTGTCGGTGCCGTTCGCGCCGTTCTGGACCGGAACGAAGTACCGGGAGTCCGGCAGCGTGTAGTCCGCCGCGTCCCAGACCCCGGTGATCACCGAGGCGTCCTTGCCGTCCGAGACGTCCACGAAGCTGGTGAAGCTGTCGAAGTGGTCCGCCGCGGTCGAGGCGGGCGCCGCCCGCAGGTAGCCGCTGTAGGCCGCCGGGACGGTGACGTCGACGCGGTAGCGGCCGCCGGTCAGCCGGTCCGAGGCCGGCACCACGACCTTCCCGGTCGCGTCCGTGGTCCCGGTGACGTGGTGCCCGCCGGCGTCGGCGACGTCGACCTTCATCCCCCGCTGCGGCACGTCGGTGGTCGCGTTGATCACGCCGGTGCCGAGGAAGTCGCGCAACACCTCGACGGTCAGGGTGCCGTCGGAGGTCGAGGCCCCGGCGGTACCGGCGCCCGCCGCGACCGTGCCCGTGGCCGCGCCCACCAGGAGGAGGCCGGAGAGCCCCACCCGGACCAGCCTGTGTGATGGCATGGCACTCCCTTGTTCGTCCCACGCGACACCGGTCACCGGTACCGCCACAGCAACCTCACAGCCCACGCTACAAGTTGACACTTCGTCACGCATCGGAAACACGCGGTTTCGAAGGGTGTTCGAGTCGCGGGCTGTTAGCATCGCGCCGCGTGGGGAGCATGAGAGTCACCAGGGTCGTCCCGCGGCGCCCGCCCGGCCGGCGTTCCGGCCGGCCGCGGTTGCGCGGGGCGGCCGTCGCCCTCGCGCTGGCGGGTGCCGCGGCGGCCGCGCTCGCCGTCGTCCTCGTCCTCGTTCTCGTCCTTGCCGGCGGCGGCAGCGGTGACGGTTCGGGCGGACGGCGCGCGCTGAGCGCGGACGAGGCCGACCGGCTGGCGATCACGCGGTTCCTCAACTACCGGGCCGGGGGCCGCGCGGTGACGGTCACCGTGCCGAGCACGGCCGGCGGGCTGGCCGTCACCGGGTCCGTCGACTACCGCGCCGGCGTCGGTTACGGGGTGGTGCGCGGCAGCGGGCGCGACGCGTCCAGCGACGGGCTGATCGAGTGGACGGCCACCAGGGTCTTCGTCCACCCGATGGCGGACGCCCCGGCCGTCGCGCCCGCCTCCCCGCCCGGGTCCGGCTGGTACGGACGCCCGTTGACGACGGCCGGCAGTTCGCTGGACAGCTCGCTGGCCATCGTGCTCGGCCTCGGCAGCGACCGGCCGGACAACGCGGAACTGCTGCCCCAGAACGGCGCCGCCCGCGTCGGGCGGGCCACGGTGCGCGGCCATCGGGTCACCGTCATGAACGGCCCTCACGACCGGGACGGGAAGGGGACTTCGGGCAGCGTGCGCTACTGGGTCGGTCCGGACGGGACGATGTACCGGGTACGGGCGAGCGTGGCCTCCGAGGCGCAGCCGGTGGTCATCGACTTCGACACACATGCGTACCTGTCCGTCCGGCCGCTGCCGGGGGTCACGCCGGCGTCGTAGCGCGTCCTGGGGGCGCGGCCGTGGGGGTGGGCACCGCCCTGGTTCCCGTACGCCGCCGGGTTGTTCGGTGGTCGGGTCGACCGGGTGGCCGGTCGTTCGGGTGGCGGCCGGGCGGCCGGGTGTCCGGCTGGCCGGGGCGCCGAAGTCGTCATGTCCGGTGCCGGGCGGCCCGGTTCACGCGATCCGCACCCGCGCGCCGCCGGCGAGCAGCGACGGCGACGGCAGTGCGATCCGCGCGGTGTCCGGCAGTTCGGGAGCGGACGGCACGAGCGTGGCGCCGGCGGTGGTCGCGTGCGGGAACTCCGGCTGCGGGCCGGGCGCGGCCACGTCGGTGAACGGGATGCCGGCGGGCGCCGTGGGCCTCGTCCACGTGCCCGACGGGCTGCGTGACGACGCCGGGAGCGGGCAGGACGCGGTGGTCGTCAGCCGGGCGGGCACGGTCGTGCGGAGCGTGTTGCCCTGGAGGCAGTTCCCCTGCCCCCGGGTGGCGTGGGGGAAGGTCCAGCCGACGTCCACGCCGTTGGCGGCGAAGACGTTGTCCGTGACGCGGTTGCCGTCCGGCGGCAGGTCCGCGCTCGCGGTGATCACGAACCCGGCGTCGGCGTTGCCGGTGATCCGGTTGCGGACGAACTCGTTGCCGCTTCCGCCGTCGACCCCGATGCCGATCCCCCAGCCCCCGTCGGCCTGTTCGGGGGTGAGCGGCTGCTGGTTGTCCGCGACCAGGTTGCCCGCCACGACGGCGCCGCGCTGCGGCAGCAGCTTCTCCTGGTGGTCGGAGTCCGTGGTCAGGCCGACGCGGTTGCCGACGAGGCGGTTGCCCACCACGTACATGTCCCCGCTCGCGTTGGTGCCCTCGTAGCCGACCGCGTTGAGTTCGGCCACGTTGTCCCGCACCACGACGCCGCAGGGCTTGCACTGCCCGACGTAGATCCCGGAGTCGGCCCCACCCGAGGCGTAGGAGTGCTCGATCACGCCGTCGCGCGCGGAGAACGCGTAGATGCCGTAGAGCCCGTTGCGGGTCGCGGTGACGTAGGAGACCAGGAACGAGCTGAGGAGGGTGACGGGTTCGTCGCCGGTGTCGTAGCCGCCGCTGCCCGGCAGCCCGGCGACGGCCGCCGCCGAACCGGTGACCAGCACCCCGTTCTGGGTGTTGTTCTCCACGGTGAGGTTCTCCACGGCCACGCCGGGCGCGGCGACCACGACGCCGTTGGCCTGGCGCAGCCGGCCGTCGATGACGACCTTCTGCCGGGACGTGCCGCGGAGGGTGACGCGCGCGGTGTCGATCCGCACCGACTCGTGGTACGTACCCGCCGAGACCAGCACCAGGTCACCTGGCCGGGCCAGGGACACCGCGGCCGAGATGGTCGGGGCGTCGGCGGGCACGCGGATCGCCACGTGCGCGCCGCTGGGCCGCCGGCCCTTGTCCGATCCGTCGCCACTGCCACTGCCACTGCCGCCGCCGCTGCAGCCGGCGAGGAGCGCCAGCGCGCAGAGTAAGGCGGCCGTCACGCGACGTGCTGGTCGAGGCATGGGGGACAGTCTGACACGGCGGTGAAGGCTCCGCGGGAATAGCGGAGTTGGGCAGCAGACGGGGTTGCCGGTGTGGCACGCTGCACATCATGCGTCCGCCCGATCACCATCCGTCACGCCGCGGGTTCCTCGATGCGGCCGGGGCCATGGTGGCCCTCGGGCTCGCCGCGGGGTGCACGTCGGACGCGGCCACGTCGGACGGGGCGCCTTCGGGCTCCGCGTCGGGTACTGCTCCGGGTACCGCCTCGGGTGCACCGCCCGCCGGTGCGGGGGGTTCCTCCGGCGCGGCAACGGCGTTGCCGGGCGGGCCGGTTCGGGCGGTTCCGCCGACGGGCGCGCACCAGGCGGGTGTCGTCCTCCCGCAGCCGGCGCAGGGCAACCTGCTGGTGGTGGTCGCCGACCTCGCGTCCACCGGTTCCACGAGGGGTGCCGCGTCCACCACGTCCACCACATTCACCGGGGACGTCGGGTCACTGCTGGCCGAACTCGGCACCACCGTCAGTGCGTTGGCCTCGGGGACCGACGCCCGACTGCTCGGCCTGCCGCCGGGCGACCTCACGGTCACGATCGGGGTGGGGCCCCGCCTGGTACGCGCGGCCGGTCCGTCGCTGCCCGGCGCCACCGACCTCCCCCGCTTCTCCCGCGAGCGGATCACCTCCCAGGCGCGCGGCGGCGACCTGTTGCTGCAGATCTGCGCGAGCGACGCGCTGGTGCCCGCGGTCGTCGCCACCGCGCTCCTGGACCGGGCCGGCGGCCGCCTCCGCGAACGCTGGCGCCAGTCCGCGCGCCGCGGGGCGAACGTCCCCGTGGACCGGACCCTCACCGCGCCGCGCAACCTGCTCGGCTTCATCGACGGGATCGTGGGTCCGCACACCGCCGCCGCGCAGGCGCGCGACCTGTGGCTGGCCGGACCGGCCCCGGTGGCGGGCGGCACCCTCGCGGTGGTGCGCCGCATGGAACTCGACCTGCCGCGGTTCGCCGCGCTGTCCGTCGCCGAGCAGGAAGCGGTGTTCGGCCGCCGCCGGACCACGGGCGCGCCCCTGTCGGGCGGCACCGTCGCCGCGGACCCGGCCCTCGGCGCCAAGACCCCGGACGGGCGCTACCTCGTCCCGGCCGACGCCCACGTCCGCAGGGCGAACGCCAACGCGGTCGGCGCCGGCCTCATGCTGCGCCGCTCGTACAGCATCGACGACCCCACCGCCGGGCTGCTGTTCGTCAGCTTCCAGAACGACCTGCGGACCTTCACCAGCACTCTCGCGCACATGGACGACTCCGACGCGCTCCTCGGGTTCACCACCGCGACGGCGAGCGCGACCTTCCTCGTCCTGCCCGGTTTCACCCCGAACCGTCCCCTCGGCTCCACCCTCTTCCCCTGACGCCGCCTGTGCGCGGCGCGCGCTCGTCGATGCCGGCGAACGCGCCGACGCGGCCTGCCCCTTCACCCCGGGCCCCTTTCACCCGGGGCCCCTTTCACCCGGGGCCCCTTCACCCCGGGCCCCCTTCGCCCGCGCCCGCCCAAGGCCCCGCGCCCGCCCGCGGCCCCGCTCCCGACCCCGGCGCCCGCCCCCGCAGCCCCTCCCGTCCCGTGCGCATCCGTCGGCGGGGGACCGGGTGAAGGCTCGGTTTCGCGGGTGCGGGGCTCGCTCTTGACAGATCATTGGCCTAGACCAAATATGGGCCCAGTCATGCGCGTCAGGTCGATTCCCTGGCCCGGCGGGGCCTTTCCCGTGCCCCGGAAAGGCGTCGTGACCGGACGAGCGCGCCCGGACATCGCTGGACCCGGGCGGGCCCCAAGCTGTTCCGCTGGTGCTGGTGTTCTGCTGCTCAATTCCTCTGGTGGGAGCACTGATGAGACGATCTGGACCTGTTCGCGCGCTGCTGGCCGCAGCGGCGGCCGCCGCCGTGTCCGCCGGACTGGTGGTGGCGGGGGGAGGCACCGCGCAGGCCGCCGCGCCGGCCTCCCGGGCGCCCATGCCGGCCCACGTGGTCGCGCCGTACTACGAGACGTACAACGGTGGGAGCCCGGCCGCCCTCGCGGCCCAGTCCCACAACACGTACCTGACGCTGGCGTTCCTCCAGACACCCGCGGCCGGTTCCTGCACGGCGACCTGGAACGGCGACCCCACGACGCCGGTGTCCAAGTCGGTCTACGGCAAGGACATCGCCGCCCTCCAGTCCCGCGGCGGCGACGCCATCCCGTCGTTCGGCGGCTACGCGGCGGACTCCACCGGAACCGACATCGCCGACAGCTGCACCGACGTCCAGTCGATCGCGAAGGTCTACGAGAGCCTCGTCACCACCTACGGCGTGACCCGGATCGACCTCGACGTCGAGGTCGACGCGCTCTCCGACACGGCCGGCATCGACCGCCGCAACAAGGCGGTCGCCCTGGTCGAGGAGTGGGCGCAGCGCACGCACCGCACCGTGCAGTTCTCGTACACGCTCCCGTCGACCACGTCCGGTCTCGGCGCCACCGGCCTCGCGGTGCTCCAGAACGCCGTCGCCAACCACGCCCGGGTGGACGTCGTCAACATCATGACGTTCGACTACTACGACGGCGCGGCGCACGAGATGGCGACCGACACCGAGACGGCCGCCGCGGGCCTGCACGCCCAACTGGCCGCGCTCTACCCGTCGGTGCCGTCCGCGCGGCTGTGGGGGCGGATCGGTGTCACCGAGATGCCCGGCATCGACGACTACGGTCCGGCGGAGACGTTCACCACGGCGGACGCCGCCACGGTGGAGCACTGGGCCGCGGCGAAGGGGATCAACACCCTCTCGTTCTGGGCGCTCCAGCGGGACAACGGGGGCTGCCCCGGTACGACCGGCGCCGGTGTCTGCTCCGGTGTGGCGCAGAGCGACTGGTTCTTCAGCCACACCTTCGAGGCGTTCGCGCACCCCGCCTGGCACTGGGACAACGGCCGTTCCACCGGTCCGGCGCACAAGTCCGCGCCGCACCAGGTTGGTCGGGGCCGGCGCATGTGACCTCCGGGTCCGGCGCCCGACCGGACCCCGCCCTTCCGACGGCCCCGGCCGGCACCGATCACCCCGGTGCCGGCCGGGGCTCGTCCGTCTCCTTGCTCAGCGGGCCCGCACCTGCTCGCGCAGGATGTCGGCGTGCCCGCAGTGGTGGGCCAACTCGCGCAGGACCTGGAGGTACACCCAGCGCAGGGTGCGCGGGCCGGCCCGGTGGCCGGTGACGACGGCGTCCAGCGGCATGCCGGCGACCACCGCCCGGGCCGTCGCGCAGGCCGTCCGGTGGGCCGCCGTGACGGAGGCAACCGTGTCGTCACCGGTGAGTCGGAATGACTCCTCCGGGCCCTGCACCAGGCCGAGTCGACCACGCGGTGTGCCGCCGACGCACTCCTCGAACCAGACCCGCTGCATCCAGGTGACGTGCTTGAGCAGCCCCAGCAGCGTGGTCGACGACGTGACGAGCCGCCGGCGCGCCTGCTCCTCGGTGAGCCCGTCGAGCGTGCGTTCGAGCGCGCCGCGGTACTCCTCGACGAAAGCGTCGAGTTGGACGCGCTCGCCCTCCAGCGGAACATCGAACGGTCCCGTCATGGTTGCCCTCCCCCTTCGCGACTTCCCGTCCTCCAGCGTCCCGTACGGATGCCGGCCGTGCCGCCCCGGCCCACCGGGCGCGTCGGTGACGCGGGCCCCGGATACCCTGCCCGGGTGACCGAGCTGGACCTCGCGGGGCTGACCTTCGTCAACTTCAGGGACCACGCCTTTCCCGAAGGCGGCGGGCACGGCTACCGGTGGGTCGACCTCCGGTCGTTCCGTCCTCGGCCTGGCTCCACGGGGACCGGTTCCGCGGGACCCGGTGCCGCGGGTCCCGGCGCTGCGCGGCCCGGCGCCGCTCGGGACGGGGAACTGCTGGCGGCCGTCACCGCCCACGAGCAGTTCCGTGACGACTACGCCGGCGGGGGCGTGGACCCGAACGGCACGCGCCACGGCCCCTACTGGCTCCGTTCGTGCGGACCGGACGCGTACCGGCCGGTGAGCCGCGAGGAGGCCATCCGGGTGCTCCGGGCCTGGGCCCACCAGTACGGCGCGCTCCCGCGGAAGTTGGAACGCACGCTCGACACCGTCCTGTTCGCCGTGGTGGACGCGGCCTCGCGCCTGTACCGCCTGCGCGATCTCGGCGCGGAAGCGGTGCACGACTGGGGCGGGGTGCACGGCGCGTTCCACGAGTTCCTCGCGATCGACGACGCTCAGGGGTCGTTGACGCTCCTCGTCGCAGCCGACGACTGACCGGCGCGGTCCGTCGCGCCGCTCCGTCCACGCGTTCCGGTTGCTCGGGGGACCCTCCGCTGGTGCACCGGACGGTTCTTCCGTCCCCGCTCAGTCCCGGCCGCTCCCGGCGATCCGTCGGGCGGCGTCGGGCCAGGGGACGAGTTCTCTGGCGTCCTCGGACATCATGACCTCCTCTTCCCACCAGCCGGTGCCCTCCACCCACGAGGCCAGCCACGCGGCGAGCGAGGGGGAGTCCTCGAACCAGGCGTCGGCCCAGTCCTCGCCGACGGCGTTCGGCTCGAAGAGCAGGACGGGAGCCCCGGGGCGCAGGCAGTCGACGGCGGCGTACATGCCGCAGCCCCAGTCCAGGACGGGCAGGACGCCGTGCGGCCAGCTCTCCGACGTGCTCGTGCGCAGCGAACCGTACTCCCCGACCACGGTCCGCCCCTCACCCGTCAGCGGAAGCAGGAAGTACTCCGGTCCGAAACCCCCGTTGGCGACCTGGCGGTACAACCCGCCCAGCAGCGGCGGCAGGACGAACCCGAGCGCGGACTCGGCCCGGGCGACGTCCTGTTCACCGACACACGGGGGCAGGTCCGCCGTCTGCTCGTCGGCCCTGCCGCGTACCCGGTCCAGGAGCGTGCGGTGGTCGGTCACGCTGCGCCTTTCGTCGTAGGTGCACGGGGGCCACAACCGAGCCCCGTGGCCGAGCGGTTGACCCCCCTAGACGGTCGAGAAGCCCGCCGCACCCCCGACCCTAGCGACGCCCCCCGACACCCGCGCCCTTCCCGTCACAGCGCCCCGTACGGCCTCGGCCCCTTCGCCGACCGTCTCGGCGCGCTCGGGTCATGCGGACGCGGTGGACCTCCGTCCCGCGGGACTCAGAGCGACGGGTCCCGGTCCGAGGACGGCCACACGTACGGCAGCCCGGTCGGCACGTCGGGGAAGTGGCGGCGGTAGTGCTCCGGCGCCCGGGTCACCAGGGCCGAACGGTGGCTGAGGTGGAAGGCCGGATCGCCGAGCCAGGGCGGCAGGTCGCCGTCCCGCGCGAGTTCGGCCTCGGAGCGCACGCGGGCCTTCCGGGAGGCGCGCGCCCGGGCCGGCAGGTCGCGCCGCAGCGTCTCCGCGCACGTGTCGGCCCGGCCGGCCTCGGTCCACACCCGGCAGATCTCCAGGCCGTAGCGCACCAGGGCCTCCTCGTACCCCGTCCACATCCGCACCGCCGGGTGATGGCGCCAGCCGTACCCGGGCACGGTCAGCCCCCGCAGCACCTGGATGGCCTCGACCCGCTGCTTGCCGAGGCGCAGCGGGTCGAGCACCCGCGCCACGGCCTCGAAGTCCTCGTAGGGAAGGAATGTCTGCACCTGTACGACTTAGCCGAGCGCGCCCGGCCGACCGCCGACGACACGCGGGACCCACCGCGTCGGGCGTGGACGCGTCCCAGGTCCCCGAAAGCATCATCAGCCGTGCGCCGCGCCGATCGGAAGAACGATCGTCCCCACGGCAACGCGTCCCGGCTGCCGTTCTTGAACCGCCCGTCCGGGCAGCGGGCCCACGGGAGCGGATTCCCGCTCCGGGAGGCCGACTCGTGCCTCGGTGCCCGGATATCGACACCCCTGCCCAGCGGCGATGGCAGCATGGGAGCCGATCGACCGACCTTGGGGGAGAGGCGCGCGTGCACGCTCAGGAGACCACGTTCAAGAACCTCGTCCAGGGCGAGAAGCAGTACCAGGTGCCCCTGTACCAAAGGACGTACAGCTGGGAGCGCGAGCAGCTTCGGCAACTCTGGGACGACGTCCGGGAACTGGTCGAGGACCAGTCGGAGAACCGTGCTCCCGCGGCCCACTTCCTCGGGTCCGTCGTGCTGGCGCCCGGCCGGATCACGGCGGGCGGGATGCAGCGCTGGCTCGTCGTCGACGGGCAGCAGCGGCTGACCACCCTCATGCTCGCCTTCACCGCGCTGCGCGACCGGCACCGCGCGCGGGGAGCGGAGCAGAAGGCCGACCGTATCCACGACCTCGTCCTCGTCAACAAGTACCGCAGCGGCGACGACCACTACCGCCTGCTGCCGACGCAGGCCGACCGCGACGCGTTCACCGCCTGCATCGAGAACTCCCCGAAGGCGGGCGGCCCCGGCAACGTGGGCGCCGCCTACCGCTTCTTCCTGTCGGCGCTGACCGAGGGGGAGGAGAGCGGGGGCGAGGCGTGGACGGACACGGTGGAGGCCGTCCTCGGCGGGCTGCTGTCGATCGTCGAGATCACGGCGGCCGAAGGCGACAACGTCTACCGGATCTTCGAGTCGATCAACAACACCGGCGTCGGCCTGAGCCAGAGCGACCTGCTGCGGAACTACCTCTTCATGTGCCTGCCGACCCGCGGGGAGCACGTCTACCGCAGCCGCTGGCTTCCGATGCAGGAGCTCCTGGGGCCGGCCAACCTGGAACTCCTGGTGTGGCTGGACCTGGTGGTGGCGGGCAACAACAGGGCCAAGCAGAGCGAGATCTACCGCGACCAGAAGCGGCGCCTGGAACCGATCAGCGCCGACGAGGCGGCCCTGGAGGAGGAGATCGCGGCTCTCGCGCGACGCGCCGAACGCCTCGTGCGCATCCTCCAGCCCGAGCGCGAACCGGACCCCGACCTCCGAGAAGTCCTGGAGCGGATGTCCCGTTGGGGCGGCCAGACCCACTACCCGCTGGCGCTCGTGCTCCTCGACCGGGTGGACGCCGGCCGGGCCACGGGCCGCCAGGCGGCCCAGGCGCTCGCGTACGCCGAGAGCTACATGGTGCGGCGGCTGCTGGCGGGTTACTCCACCATGGGCAGCAACCGCGTGTTCATGGAGATCCCCAAGGAACTGGAGAAGGACGACGACCCCGCGGAGGCGGTCCGCCGCTTCCTGTCCAAGAACCAGGTGGGAGCCCGCGTCTGGCCCGACGACGACGCGGTCCGCGAGGCCGTCCGCACCCGGCCGTTCTACAAGGCCGGCCGCGGCAACCAGCGTTTCCAGGTGCTGCGCAGGCTGGAGGAGAGCTACGGGAGCAGCGAGCCGGTCGACTACGCCAAGGCCCACCTCACGGTGGAGCACGTCCTCCCGCAGCACCCGGCCCACCAGTGGCTGGACCTGCTCGCCGAGGAGACCCAGGACGGGCAGACCCCGGAGGAACTCCACGCCTCGCTCGTCCACACGCTGGGAAACCTGACGCTGTCCGCGGACAACGCGAAGCTGTCCAACCACCCCTTCCGCCGCAAGCAGGAGATCCTGGACTCCAGTGCCCTGCGCATGAACCAGGCCATCGCCGGACAGGAGCGCTGGGGCCGGGCCGAGGTCCTGGCCCGCGCCGGCGAACTCGCGGAGCGTGCCGTGCGGTTGTGGCCCGGCCCGATCGCCGGGACGACCCTGGCCGACGACGAGTGGTCCGGCTGGAAGGAGTTGCGCGGGGCTCTCCTCGCCATGCCCGCCGGCACCTGGACCACCTACGGTGACGTCGCGGCGCTGATCGGCACCCACGCGGTCCCCGTCGGCCAGCACCTGGCGACCAAGGCCGGGCTCCACGGGGCCTACCGCGTGCTGACGGCGGACGGCCGCGTCTCCGCGGGATTCCGCCGGCCGGACGGCGAGGAGTCCGGTGACGCGCGAACCCGGCTGGAAGCAGAGGGAGTTCCCTTCGACGAGGTCGGCCGGGCCCGACGCTCCCACCGGCTGACGACGTCCGACCTCGCGGCACTTCTGGGCAGGGACTCCGATGAGGACTCCGCGGACCTGGCTCCGGCCGGCGACAGCGCACGGTCATCGGCCGCCGCCCGGTTCGAGGCGCAACTGCGCGACAACCAGACCGAGCAGACCGCCGGCGGAGTCCTGCGCGCCCTCCACTCCTGGGAGGAACAGGGCGGCCACCTCGCCTACGGCCGGGCGAACGAGACGAGTTGCTTCCCCACGGCACGGCTGGACGGTACTCCGGATCTCCGTACGACCTGGCCCCTGGGGATCTACCCGGTGTCCGGCACGGTCGAGGTCGTCTTCCAGTACCTGAAGCGACGTCCCCCGTTCGACGACGAGTCCCTGCGCCGCGAACTGCTGGACCGGCTGAACGCCATCGACGGCATCGGCCTGGCCGAGGCCAAGTTGGACCTGCGCCCGTCCTTCCCGCTGGAGGTCTTCGCGGAACACGCCGGGGAACTCTGCGCGGTACTGGAGTGGTTCGCGCACACCGTCGCGCGGACCAACCGCCGCCGGGTGGCGGGGGAAGGAGCCGACACGCTCTGACGCCGCTTACCGAGGGGCCGACAGGGCTGGTTACCGAAGGGCCGACACGGCTATGTACCGAGGGGCCGACAGGGCTGGTTACCGGGGGGCCGACAGGGCTCGGGAACGCGGCCGCTGACGGCCCGATCCCCGCGGAGACCCTGAAGACGTATCGCAGTCATGGCAGCCGGAGTCCCGGCCGGGCGCCCACGCCTCCACCGGCGGGACATCGTCCTGACGGAGACGTCCGACGGCCCGGCCCGGAGTATGTGGGGCAGAAGGCTGATGGTGCGTCAGTCGCGTCGGCCGCTGGACCTTCCGTGCCTTTATGTCCGGTAATCTGCCGATGTGCGGTGAGAAGGCGGCGAGAAGGCCGCGAGTGGGACGGCAGCGAGGAGAGACGCCATCATGAGCTACGGTCCTGGACGGCTTCTCCGGCGGCGCGCCGTGCCGTTCGCCGTCGCCGCGGCTCTCACCGGCGTCATCGCCTTCACGGGCACGTCCCTCGCGACCCCCGCGCAGGCCGCGCCCTCCGCGCCGTCCGCGCCCTTCGCGCAGACCGCGCAGTCCGCGACCGCCATCGGTACCGTCGCCGAGCAGCTCAGGAAGGGGCCCGTCTACGTCGATCCGCGCGTGTCGGACCAGCTCACGCCGAGCCAGGCGAAGACGCTGGCCGATCGGATCAGGTCGGCGGACAAACCGCTCTTCGTGGCGGTCCTGCCGGCCACCGCGCAGTTCCCGGCGCGGACCGTCCTCCAGGACCTCCGCTCGGCGGTCGGCATCACCGGCCTCTACGCCCTCCACCTCGGTAGCCGGTTCGACGCCGGGGCCGACCCGCAGGTCATGTCGCCCGCCGCGGTCGACAACCTGGTCGGGCAGGTCCAGCGGTCCTCCGGCGGCAGTACCGCCACCCAACTCGACGACTTCGTCAAGGGAGCCCTGCCGCAGACCGACGGCCGGGCTCCGGCATCCTGGAGCGGCGGTGGCGGTGGCGGGGGTGGCGGCGCGACCGGCGCGATCGTGGCGGGGGTGGTCGTGGTCCTCCTGGCCGGCGGCGGATACCTGCTGGTCCGGCGGCGGCGCAAGGCGCGCGAGGAGCAGCGGCGGGACCAGTTGCGCCGACTGCGCGAGGTCGTGGACGAGGACATCACGGCCTTCGGTGAGGAGGTGGACCGGCTGGACTTCCAGCCCGCCGACCCGTCGTCCGACGACCTGATGCGCGCCGACTACTCCCACGCCCTCGACGCGTACGAGCGCGCCAAGTCGCTGATGGGCGCGGCCCGCCGCCCGGAGGACGTGCAGCCCGTCACCGAGGCCCTGGAGGAGGGGCGCTTCGCCCTGGCGACGCTCGACGCCCGCCGCGCCGGCAAGCCGCTGCCCGAACGGCGTCCGCCGTGCTTCTTCGACCCCCGGCACGGTCCCTCGGTACGCGACGTGTCCTGGGCGCCGCCCGGCGGAGCCCCTCGCGACGTGCCCGCCTGCGCCGCGGACGCGGCTCGGATCGACGACGGCGACGCGCCGCTGGCCCGTACGGTCGACACCGCCCGCGGCCCGCGGCCGTACTGGAACGCCGGCTCGGCGTACGCCCCCTATGCGGGCGGCTACTTCGGCGGCGGTCTGCTGCCCGGCCTGCTGGTCGGCACGCTGCTGGGCGGGTCGCTCTTCGGGCCCGGCTACGGCTACGGCTACGACGGCGAGGGCGGGGGCGGGGGCGAGGGCGGAGGCGGAGGCGGCCCGGAGGGCGGCGACTACTCCGGGTCCGACTTCGACCCGGGCGACTTCGGCGGCGGCGGTGGCGGAGACGGCAGCGGTTTCGGCGGTGGTTTCGAGTGACCCGCGAGCCGTGCGGTACGAGGGTGCCGTCGTCGAGGTCGTCGAGGTCGTCGAGGTCGTCGCAGGTGGCGCCGTGGGCGACCTGGGCCGCCGGGTCGGGAGCCTCTGACGCGGTGCGGTAGCCGATCGTCAGGTCTGACGATCGGCCTCGGATGCCGACGCCCGCAGTGCAAAGGGTGACCCTGCCGGCCGTAGATCCGCCGGTGCGTGTCGCCGGCGACGGACAGTCCATCCGACATCAACTGCTTCGAGGGGACCGTTTCGCCGGCCTGCAGCTAGCGGAGGACCTGCTCGGTGGGGTTGAGGACGGGGTGCTCGCAGGCGTCGATGTGACAAGTTCCGGATCGTCGTCGTGCGGGCTGGCCTGGCTAGATGGCGTGGTCGTCGAGGTCGTCGCCCCGGTCCGTTGCGAGCGCGATCGGTAGCGGCAGTCCGTACTTGTCGCACAGGAATCGCGTCTGGCAGTACCGCTGGGCGTCAGCGGCCACCCTGCCGAGGATCGCGGCATTCATACCGGCACCGACAAGGACACCCACGACCGGCACGACCTTGGCGACGTCCTGGACCGACACCTTGGAGCCGGCCGGACCGAGTTGCTGCAGCAGCTTCTCCAGGGCGGCCACGAGGTGATGGTCTTGGCGGAGTTTGTCCGACCACCGTATCCGTCCTCTGAGCGCATCCGCCGCCCGAGCGGTGTCGCGCAACGGCTCGACCTTGGTTGCCTGGGCCATGAAGGACCGGCGTACGAGACGCTGGATGAAGGTCTGCTCGTCGGGATCTTTGGCGTCGTAGCCGTAGGAGTACGCGATGCGCGCCGCGATCGACGTGCTCAGGACCTGGACCACGAGGATGTCCGCTGTCATCGCGACGGGGATGCCGGCGACGGGGACCATGGCCAGCAGCCCCATCGCACCGCCTTCGACCGCGCCGGCGGTCCGCCACGTGAGGGTGTTGAAGGTCAGGAGCCTGTCACAGGACTTGAGATCCTTCTGCCGAAGCTCGGTGAAGCTGTCCAGTTCCACACCTCGTTTGCGGGCGAGCTTCTCGACGCCTTTCGGGTCGTTGAGCTCCAAGGCCCACTCGTTGACCATCTCGAGCAGCGCGGTAGCGGCTGCGAGCGCCGGTCGGGCAGCTTTGGTGGCGACAGCGTCACCCGCGCGACGGATCGGTGCCTTGACCGCCTCCGGCACAGCGCCCCTGACCCGGCCCACTGCGCTCCCCGCGGCCTCACCGGTGCGACCGAGCGCGGCGTTCGCCCAGTTCGGCAGTCCACGACGGTTGTCGCGACGTTCCCAGTGCGCGTTGAGCGCGGCCCACACCTGCCCCTCGTAGTCACTCATCGGGGGCACACCGTTGAGGAATGGATCTGCTTGAGCGCTCATATGGGGTCCCCCATGTCGACTGTGCTGTTCAATGGAGCCCTACCGCCCAGGTCGGACAGCCGCTGAGCTGGCCCGTAGGGCTCAACTACGGTGGCTCCTCCATGAGCTGGCAACCCGGCCAGGCCACCCGGGCGACGCCGTACCGACTTCGAGGAGGCAACGGCGTGTTGCCTGCGCGACGACGGAACAGCCTTCGGGCCCTTACGGCCGGGTCGTGAGATCCGGAACGGGTACCGGGTCGGTGACGACGGCGAGGTAGCGGAACTCGCCCCCGGGTCCGTCTTGCAGTGAGTAGGGCTGCCAGTTGAGGGTGTAGGCGCCGTGCAGGGTTCGCGTGTTCCGTGGGTAGTCGCCGCCGCCCCAGAGGAGTCGGTTCGGGAGGGTGCGGCCCTCGTGGAGGCGGAATTCACGGTCCCGGGTGTCGTTCTGCTTCGAGGGCAGCCACAGGCCGGCTTCGTTGGTGATGAGGAGGGCCAGGCCGTTCTGGTCGGGGCGGTTGCCGAAGCGCTCCAGGCGGGCGATGTCGGAGACGAAGCCGAGCCGGGCCAGGTCGGCGGCCGAGTGAGACCGTAGTGCGTACTGCTCCTGGTCAGGTCCGGCCGTACCCGTCCACTTGGCCGTGCGGTACTTGAACTCGATGGCGGTGCGGGCGGAGGGTCCGATGCAGAGTAGGTCGAGGTATCTTCGGCCGGTCGTGTCCGGGACGTCCTGGCGTACTTCGAGTCGAGAGCTGACCTCGGGCGCCAACTCCCACAACACGCGCGCGAAGCTGTGCTGGAGGTCCGCCTCGGAGTGGAAGACCGGGCGATCGTGCCGGAGCCGGGCCATGACCTCCGGCAGCGAGACTTCGCCGGCGATGAGAGGTCCGGACGTCGGCACGGCCTCCGAGCCTTGTTCCGCTGATCTTTCCTGCATGTGGCGTCCCCCCCGGGCCGGCAATCCGTCGAGGCGACGGTAGCGCCGTCCGGGGGCCCGTCTCAGGCGTTCCCCCGAGTCGGGTTGTTCCCGCCCGGAAGCGGGATGCCGAGGCTGGCTTCCACATGGCCCCCAAGCCACCCCGGGAACGACTCAGGGCCCCGATCCTCGAAAAGATCAGGGCCCTGACCTGTTGCTTTGGAGTCGGGGTGGCGGGATTTGAACCCACGGCCTCTTCGTCCCGAAGGCAGTTGAGGCCCTGGCGTGACCTGCGGGATTCGGGAAACCGCAGGTCAGGGGGTGGGGTGGGGGTTGGTCTGAGCGGGTCTCGGGAGGCCGTTTTTCCATGATCGTCTCCCAAATTTCTCCCAGAGAAGGCGGGCTCTTCCTGCAGCAACGCTGCGCTGCCTCGACAGGGGTGGCAGCTGACGCGGCTACCACCCCGTCTCCTCGTCTTCGTTCACATGCTTCGATCAGGGCGCGGATGGCAGACCCTCTGTTGCTCCTGCCCCCGGCAGAGTATCGCCGTACCGCATGCCCTGCTGGTAGGGGATGGAGGCCGAAGGAAGGGCAGGAGTCTTGCGGGGGCCGAACATGAGATTCGACGGCTGCTGCGTCCGTCGGTCGGACACCACGATCCCACCCCGCCACTTCCCTCCGGCGTCCTGGTAACGGAACTGCAGCTTCTTCAGCCGTTGACCGAACTGCTCTCGCAGTGGCCGATAAGCATCGTCGCAGTGCACATTCCACGTCACGTCGCTCAGGTAGGCATGACACGCGATCGGAAACAGGAGGGAGGACACCGCCAAATCAGCGACTTGGAGGAGCGTGTGAGTGTCGCTGTGCCCGAAGACCGGGGACTCGATGACCCCGCGCAGGCTGTCCCCACCCGTGCGGTATTTGCGGGTGGTCACGCAGTGCACGTTGGGGGCGTTCTTCACCTTCGTACGGCTGTCGAGCACCATCATGCCGCGCGAGTGCTCGTGGGCGAGCTGCGCCTGGAAGGTCTCGTTCAGCGCGGCGACGGAGGCCGGGTAGACTCCGGACTCGTCGAACGCCAGCCTCTCTTCCTTGATCCACACACGAGCGAGGAGACGCGCTTCGTGAGCCTCCAGCATGTCGAGGAGTGAAGCGATCAACTCCATGGCCGCACGCCGCCAGCCGTGGTTGCCGGCGCGCAGGTTCTTGCGAACGTCCGCGCCCTTGATCTCGTGCTGGATCACGTCCGAGAGCTGGTCCGCGTTCCGAAGCTGCGGTCGGTAATGCTTCTTGACGTCGAGGAAGGCCCAGGTGAGGGACTTGATGTGGTTCCGGGGCACGGTGAATCCGCCGACGACGAGGACCGGAGGGGCATCAGGCCGCGCGGGATCAAGTGTTTGCCCGTTGCCCGCCTCGTCGATGTAGCAAAGATGCACCGAACCTCCGTAAACACGTCTGTGGCCGCCCCCGAAGGGACGGCCACAGGGTCTGCGCAGCCATATGCGCGATGTTTTGCTTGCTGAGTCCGATCCTGCCAAGGTAGCGACGGGCAGTCAAGACGGGCGTCACCGTCGGTTGATTGGTGAGCGGGTTTCAGCCTGCTCTGGCGGCGAAGCCGAAAACGCCATCCAAGTGCACGGCGGCCTGGAAGTGTGCTGGGCCGGTCTGCGGAAGATCTTGAGCTGCCCGTGGTTCGACCAGCTGTAGGACTCGTGCAGGCGGAAATGACGGACACCCGGGACGGCGGCATCCTGCCGAAGTCACCCTCGCTGCCGCCCGAGCTGGAGCGCGGAGCCCGGCTGTACGGCCTGCGCCTGGTATCGGCCCTGGCTGGCGGCTCTGCGGTGGGGCCGCGTCTGGCTGGCGGTTCGGGCACGACCGGGCGTGCGGACGTTGGGGTCTGAACGGGCGGGGGCTGTCTGGGAGACCGCAAGATGGTCCTCCCGGGGGCTTGGTGGTCGTAGGATCCACGGTGTGATTACGGGCGAACTGAAGAGCAAGGTGGGGCGCGTCTGGGACGCGTTCTGGTCCGGCGGTATCTCCAACCCACTGGAGGTGATGGAGCAGATCACCTATCTGCTTTTCATCAAGCGGCTGGACGAGATCCAGACCCGTAAGGACCGCAAGGCGACAGCAACGGGCAAGCCTGACCCGGACCCCTTCTTCACGGACGACCAGCAGGATCTACGCTGGCAGAACTTCAAGGTCAAGGATCCCGAGATCATGTACGGGGTCGTCGCCGATGGCGCCTTCCCGTACTTGCGCCGCATGGGCGGGGACGAATCGACATACTCCCACCACATGAAGGACGCCCGGTTCACGATTCCCGGGCCGAACCTGCTGGCGAAGGTCGTCGACCTCCTCGACGGCATCTCCATGGACACCAGCGACACTAAGGGCGACATCTACGAGTACCTGCTCGCTAAGATCGCCACGTCAGGCCAGAACGGTCAGTTCCGCACGCCGCGGCACATCATCGACCTGATGGTCGAGATGACCCAGCCTGGACCTCGCGACGAGATCTGCGACCCGGCGTGCGGCACGGCTGGCTTCCTGGTGCAGGCGGCGTCGTACATGCAGCGGGTACACCGCGAGTCGCTGCTGGGTGCCGAGCAGCGCAAGCGCTTCAACGAGAAGACGTTCCACGGCTTCGACTTCGACAACACGATGCTCCGCATCGGCTCCATGAACATGTTGCTCCACGGCGTGGAGAACCCGGACATCCGGCACCGTGACTCGCTTGCGGAGAGCGCGGCCGACGAGGCCGAACGCTACTCCCTGATCCTCGCGAACCCACCTTTCGCGGGGAGCCTGGACTACGAGTCCACGGCGGTGGACCTCCAGCGCATCGTCAAAACGAAGAAGACGGAACTGCTGTTCCTGGCCCTTTTCTTGCGGCTCCTTAAGCCCGGTGGCCGGGCGGCCGTCATTGTCCCCGATGGGGTGCTGTTCGGTTCGACGAAGGCACACAAGGAACTGCGCCGCATCCTGGTGGAGGAGCAGCAGCTCCAAGCGGTAGTCAAGCTACCGAGCGGAGTGTTCAAGCCGTACGCGGGTGTATCGACGGCGATCCTGTTCTTCACGAAGACGGACTCGGGTGGCACGGACCATGTCTGGTTCTACGACATGCAAGCGGACGGTCTGAGTCTAGATGACAAGCGGAACCCGTTGCTTCCCGAGGAGCGCCTAGGAGTCCGCCCGCAGGGCGACCCGCTGACGGCCGACGAACTCTTGAGGAATAACCTCCCCGACATCCTGGCCCGCTGGCAGGAACGGGATGGCGCGGAGCGAGGCCGGGCACGGACCGAGCAGAGTTTCTGCGTACCCAAGGCGGATATCGCGGCCCAGGGCTACGACCTCTCCCTGAACCGATACAAGGAAATCGTTTACCAGGAGATCGTGACGCGGACCCCGGTGGAGGTCCTGGCTGATTTGGAGCAACTCAACGAAGAAATCGCTAAGGGCACGGCGGAGCTGAAAGGGATGTTCGCATGAGTTTCGCATCCCTGCCGTTGGGTGATATTGCTGAGATTAATCCGTCGCATAAAAAACCCATCGATCCTGAAACCGAGGTGTCATTTCTGGGTATGGCGGATGTTTCTGAGCTCGGAACTACGGCTCCTGGTGTGACGCGGCGGTACGGTGAAGTGCGTACCGGTTACACGCCTTTCTGCACCGGAGATATTCTTGTCGCGAAAATCACGCCATGTTTCCAAAATGGCAAGATCGCGCAGGCGCGGCTTGAGCACGAAATCGGTGCAGGTTCTACGGAATTCCATGTTATTCGGCCTAAGCAAGACGCGGACGCACGATACTTGCTGAGATTTCTTCGACAGCATTGGATCCGTGTCGAGGGTGAGCTTCGGATGACTGGCAGTGGCGGTCAGAGGCGGGTTCCAGAATCCTACTTGCGACGCCTTATGGTCCCGTTGCCCCCACTTGCGGAGCAGAAGCGCATCGCCGCCTTCTTCGACCAGGTGGACGCCCTCCGTATCAAGCGCCACGAGGCTATCGACCTCCTCGACGACCTCGCCCAGTCCATCTTCCTCGACACGTTCGGCGATCTGCCGAAGTCGGCAAGGTTGGCCGACTTCGCTCAAGTGCAGGGAGGACTCCAGCTTTCAAGCGCCCGGACTTCCAAGCCTCAGGAGGTGCCCTACCTTCGCGTAGCGAATGTTTACAGGGGCTATTTGAAACTGGATGTGATCAAAACGCTGCAGGCGAGTCCGCAAGAAATCGAGCGCACTCGCCTTGCGGCTGGCGATCTGCTAGTTGTGGAAGGGCACGGAAATCCTTCCGAAGTTGGACGTGTTGCGCTATGGGACGGTTCAATTGATGTCTGTACGCACCAGAACCACTTGATCCGGATTCGAGTGGATCGTCAGTATCTCGTTCCCGAATATGTGGAGATGTATCTGAATTCTGCGGTGGGTAGACGTCACTTGCTGAGGTCGGCGAACACGACTTCTGGACTCAATACCATTAGTACGGGCGCTGTGAAGGAAAGCCCGATTGCAGTGCCGGATTTGGGCCGGCAGCACGCGTTCTTGAGCCGGCTGAACCGTTTGCAGGAGGTCAAACAGTGTCACCTGACCCACCTCGCCACCCTCGACGAACTCTTCACCTCCCTGCAACACCGTGCCTTCTCCGGCGCCCTCTGGGATCATGAGGCGACCGGCGGCGCGGCGTAAGCCGCCTCCGGTGTACCCGGTGCATAGCGCCGACCGCACCACACGCCGCCCCTGCGGTCGAGCAGGGGAGCCCGGGTCCAGGGGCGGCTCTGCCGTAGGAGACGGACAAGATCTGTCGACCTCGTACGGGTCCGGGGCTCCCCGGACCCGTACGATTGAGCTGCGTAACAGGGGAGGGGCACCGGCATGGGTGACTTGCAGAACTGCGACGGCCAGGGACGGACCCAGCAGGACAGGGCCGCCCGCGACCGCGCCGCCGCCGGTAGCATCGGCCGTGCCGCAGGTGGCAACTTCGCCTTCCTCTATGCCGAATGGCCCGCCCTCTACGATGAAGCGACCCGCGCCGAGCGGCTGATCCATCACGATCCCCGAGCCGCCTGCTTCTACGCCCGCCGCGCCATCGAGATCGCGGCCCGCTGGATGTATGACAAGGACAGCAGCCTCAGCCAGCCCTACAAGAAGGACCTCGCGGCGATGCTCCACGAGCCGACCTTTCGGCAGCTCGTGGGGCCGAGGGTCAACGCCAAGATGGACCTCATCCGCCGGCATGGGAACAATGCCGTGCACAAGGCCGCCCCGGTCCCGAAGTCCATCGCTGAGGCAAGTGTCAGGGAGCTGTTCCACTCCCTCTACTGGTTCGCCCGGACCTATGCACTCCGGCCCGCCGCACTGCCCCCCGCCGGCCTGGAATTCGACACCAGCGTTGTACCGCGTCCCCTCTCCCCTCAGGCGCGCGCCCTAAGGCAGGCCGAGCTCAAGGCCAAAGAGGCAGAGGACGAGGCGCGCTTTAAGCAGCAAGCCGAGCAACTTGCGGCTGAACGCGCCCAGAACGCGGACCTGGCCCGGCAACTCGAAGAGCTCAAGGCACAGATCGCCGCCGCGAAGGCCGCCAACCAGGCTGTGCAGGACACTCACGACTACGACGAGAAGGCGACCCGCGACGCGTTCATAGACCTGCTCCTCAAAGAAGCGGGCTGGGACCTCCTCACTCCCGGAAAGGACACGGAGTACCCGATCGCCTCCGGTATGCCCACCAAGAGCGGCAAGGGCTTCGTCGACTACGTACTTTGGGGCGACGATGGCAAGCCTCTCGCCGTGATCGAGGCCAAGCGGACCCGGCGTGACGCCCGGGACGGGCAGCAGCAGGCAAAGCTGTACGCGGACGCGCTGGAAAGCCAGTTCAACCGCCGCCCGGTGATCTTCTACACCAACGGATACGAGACCTATCTCTGGGACGACGGCCTTGGCTACCCGCCCCGCCAGGTGCAGGGTTTCTTCACGAGGGACGAGCTGCATTGGCACATCCGGCAGCGTGCCGGGCGCCTCTCCCTGACGACCACACCGGTGAACGAGAAGATCGCCGGCCGTCCCTACCAGCTTCGTGCGATCAAGCGTGTGGGCGAGACCTTCGAGCGGGACCGGGGGCGGCAGGCGCTGCTCGTCATGGCGACTGGCACTGGCAAGACCCGTACCACCGTGGCCCTCGTGGACCAGTTGATGAAGGCGGGGTGGGCGCAGCGGGTGCTGTTCCTCGCCGACCGGCAGGCATTGGTCACCCAAGCGATGAAGGCGTTCAAGGAGAACCTGCCGAACACCCCGGTGGCCAGCCTCCTCGACGACAGGGGTGCGGCGGCCCGTGTCTACCTCTCCACGTACCAGACGATGATGAAGCAGATCGATGTCATCGACGGCGCGGGCCGTCGCCGCTTCGGTCCCGGCCACTTCGACCTGATCGTGATCGACGAGGCACACCGCTCCGTGTACGCGAAGTACGGCGAGCTGTTCCGCTACTTCGACTCGCTGCTGCTCGGCCTGACCGCCACGCCCAAGAACGAGATCGACCACAACACGTACAAGCTGTTCGCCATGGAGGACGGGGTCCCGACCGACTCGTACGACCTCCAGGAAGCGGCCGCCGAGCACTATCTCGTCCTGCCCAAGGCGGTCAAGGTACCGCTGAAGTTCATGGAGCACGGCATTCGTTACGCCGACCTCTCGGACGAGGAGAAGGCCGAGTGGGACGCCATGGAGTGGACCGAGGACGGTGACATCCCGGACGCGGTGAGCCGTGACGAGATGAACAAGTACCTCTTCAACGACAACACCGTGGACAAGATGCTGGAGACGCTCATGACGCGTGGTCACCGCGTCGAGGGCGGTGACCGGCTCGGCAAGACGATCATCTTCGCCAAGAACAACGAACACGCCCGCTACATCGAGGCCCGCTACAACGCCAATTATCCGAAGGGTGCCGGCCATACAGCGCGTGTGATCACGTACAAAGAGACCTACGCACAGTCCCTCATTGACGCCTTCTCCAACCCGAAGAACCCGCCGAACGCTCCCGACATCGCCATCTCCGTCGACATGCTCGACACCGGTATCGACGTGCCCGAGGTGGTGAATCTGGTCTTCGCCAAGCCGGTCTTCTCCAGGACCAAGTTCTGGCAGATGATCGGTCGCGGCACCCGCCTGCGTCCGGCCCTCTATGGTCCCGATTCCACCAACCCCGCGCACAACAAGCAGAACTTCTACGTCTTCGACTTCTGCGGCAACATCGACTTCTTCAACAGCCAACTCGACCGGTCAGAGGGACGCAGAGCCGTCACCCTCACCGAACAGCTCCTACGGCGCCAGCTTGACCTGGTGCGGGTCCTGGACAAGCGGCAGCAGCCCGATCCTGCACGCGATGCTGGCCCCGATGCGATCAGTACTGAGGCCGAGATCCGCTGGGCGCTCGCCCACCGGCTGCATCGGACTGTCACCGGTATGAACCTGGACAACTTCCTGGTGCGCCCGCACCGTAGGGAGATCGAGACCTTCGGCGAGTTCGGCAGCTGGCACCGGGTGGACGACGCCGCGGACACCGAGATCCGTGACCACCTGCTCGGTCTCCCCAGCGAGTTCCGTCCCGATGAAGAGACGGGCGAGGAGGCCAGGCGGTTCGACCTGATGGCGTATGGTCTCCAGCTCGCCGCGCTGGAAGGCGGCAATGAGTTCGCCAAGCTGCGCACGAAGATCCAGGACATCGCCTCCAACCTGCTGACCAAGACCAACATCCCCGTGGTCCGCGAGCAAGCGGAACTTCTGGAAGCGGTGTCCGGAGAGGAGTGGTGGAACGACGTGACGCTCCCGATGCTGGAGGATATGCGGCGTCGTTTGCGCCAGCTCGCTCGGCTCACCGACCCCGCTGTCAAGCGAAACATCGTCTACACCGACTTCGTCGACGAGTTCGGCGACATCAGTGAGGCGGAGATCGAGGGCATGCCCCAAGGCACGGACGAGCAGCGCTTCAAGCAGAAGGCGCGGGCCTATCTCCTTCGCCATGAAGATCAGCCGGTGGTGCGCAAACTGCGTCTCAACGAGCAGATCACCGAGCTCGATCTTGCAAGTCTGGAGGAGGTCTTCCTCGCGGAGGCTGTCGCCTCACCCGAAGACCTGGACGAGGTGCGCTCATCCGGAGGGCTTGGTCTCTTCGTGCGCGGGCTGTGCGGGTTGGATCGGCAGGCCGCGCAGAAGGCATTCGAGGCATTCTGCGCGGGCAAGGAGCTCAGCTCCCGCCAATTCGACTTCCTGACACTGGTTATCGACGCGGTTGTCAGGCGCGGAATCCTCAGCCTGGGAGATCTCTACGAGGACTCGTTTGCCGACCTCGCCCCCGGGGGGCCGGACGACCTGTTCACGGGTGACGAACTCGAACGGCTCAAGGTCATCTTCAAGGAACTGGAGCAGACGGCCAAGCCCATCACCCTCGCGGCATAGGCTCGGCGCCGCGGCGATCAAGAACGGCGCCTGAACGTCGATTAGAACGTGTCCTGCTGCCGAGTTTCGATGATCGTGGCACTCGGACTGGGGGATGGCTTGCGCTCGCTCGATTGCAGACCGGCGAACGTCATGATCCGCTCATGCTGCCGTGCTCCAGGTAGACGGTCTTTCGGTTTGCTTTCGCCGCGAATGCTGCGTGAATCCGACGAGCAAGGCGAGGGATCAGGACGGCGTCGAGCTGATTCTCTTCGTGGAAGGCGTACTCACCGATCTCCACGCCGTCCGGGGTGATCCGGGCGCGGTCCGCGTCGGTGATAAGGCCGCCGTCGAAGACGAAGAGGAGCTTGTCGCCCTCGCTCGGGTGGGGTTCCTAATCGGCGACGTGGAGGCGGCCGATGGGGGTGGTGAGGCCCAGCTCCTTGAGCTCGCGGGCGGCACCTTCGCTCGGGGTCTCCCCGGGGTGGAGGTAGCCGCCGGGGATCTCCCAGCCGGGTTTGTAGGCGGTGTGGGAGCCGAGTTCCTCGGCTCCCTGCCATACCTTTCGACCCTCGGCCCAACGGTAGATCGGCAGGATCACGGTGCTCAGGCGCGGACTCATGTCCGGGAGCTTATGGCCGCCAGCACCTGTCCAGCTGTCCTTCGCGCTGCGTGGCGGGCTTGATGCCGGTAGACCTCCTACGCGTTGGTGGTCGGCCCTGTTTCGTTGAGGGCGTGGAGGTGGGTTTCGAAGTCGTGGGTGAGGCTGGTCAGGACGGCTTTGCCCTTGGCTGATGTGGCGTGGGAGGGGAAGCCGATGACGCCGGTGTCGGTGTAGGCGCGCATGCCGTGGGTGAGGAGGAAGGGGCGCTCGGGGGCGGCGTGGTCGGCGGTTTCGTAGCCGGGGCGGACGAGGTCGGGTTCGGCGTGCAGGAGGATCGAGGTCTCTATCTCGCCGGCGTGCATGTCGTCGTGGGAGTTGGTGGCAAGGCCCGCGTGTTCGCGGGCGCGGGTCCATTCGGCCGCGGTGGGGAAGAGGGTCATACGGGGTTCGGTGAGGTTGGCTTCCTGGACGACGTTGGAGAGCACGTAGTTGCCGCCGTGGCCGTTGACCACGACGAGTTTGCGGATGCCGGATGCTTCGAGGGATTGGGCGATGTCGGTGATCACGGCGTGGAGGGTGCGGGCGCTGATGCTGACGGTGCCGGGCCAGGTGCCGTGTTCGTGGCTGCACGCGATGGTGACCGGTGGGAGCGGCAGGACGGGGTACGCGGCGGCGATCTCCCGGACGAGGATGCAGGCGATGGCGGTGTCCGTGACGAGCGGCAGGTGGGAGCCGTGCTGTTCGTACGAGCCGACGGGGAGGACGGCGACCTGCGGTGCCTGCTGCTGGACGTCGGTGGTGGTCAGGGTGGGGAGCAGGTTCACGGTTCTCCTCGCGTACGACTCAGCTGCTGCCCGCATCGCGTTCGGTTGGCGTCAGTCCCGGGTGGCGCCCTCGGGCCAGATGACGGAGTAGGGCACGCCGGTGCGTTTCGCGTAGGCGACGACGTCGGCGGTGCCCCCGTAGCCGCGGGCGGGCTGGCCGTCCCAGACGGCCAGGAGCAGGTCGACGACGCCGACGAGGATTTCGCTGCCGGCCTGGTGGGCTTCGGAGGTGGACTCCTTGAGCCCGGTGACGTGGACTTCGCAGGCTCGCCGGAGAAGCGCGTCGTAGGTGGCGTGATGGGACTCGGGGAGGTTCTCGCGGTATTCCTCGGCCGGGATGACGACTTCGATCTGCCCGCCGTGGTCGAGTACCGCTTCCGCGAACCATGCGTCGGGGCCGTCGGCGATGCAGCTGACCCCGATCAGGTCGGTCGGCGGGTACTGCTCGATCACCGTGGTGAGTGCGGCCCGGACGAGCCGCGCCGCATGGTCCGGCAGCCCGCGGTGGCCGGTGATGCCCAATCGCACGTTGACCTGCCCTTACGTTCGTCGCTGATCAGAGGTAGACGCCGTGGAGTCGTTCGTCGAAATCCCTGACGACCTTCGGCGGGGTGGACGACGTGTGGGAGCGGCGTACAGCTCGCGCCCTCTCCACGATCCGACCGGAACGGTAGCGCACGCCTGTCTCCAACGCCCGGGTTGCGAGGGCGAATGCGCCATCGACCCGCCCGGATGCCAAACGTGCTTGTGCGAGGTCGAGTTGAAGGAGCGCGCGCTGCTTCGCGTGACCGGAGGAGAGCGCTTCCCCTGCTTCGTCCTGGGCGGCTTGCACCCACTGTGGGAGACCGAGGCGGGCCCCGCAGGAGATGCGGGCTGCTGCGACCTTGGCACCGTTGAACGTGAAGAGCCACGGCCAGGGTGCGGGGTCCTCGTGGGCGACGAGTTCGGCGGCGCGGGCCGCCTGCGTCAGAGCGCGGTCGCTCGACCGCGCGTCGCCGGCCACCGCGTGGGCGAGGGCTTCGGCCGACAGTAGCCAGGCATCGGCGATGGCCAAGGGGCGGTCACCGGGCAGTTGTCGACGGGCCTGGTGGAGGAGGTTGAGGCTTTGCACGACGTTGCCGGTGTTCGCCTCGAACTGCGCGAGGCTGCCCATCTGGTAGGCGGTCAGAAGGCGGTCGTCCGAGGACCGGGCTGCTTTGACGGCGTTGCCGTACCAGGTACGGGCCGAGCCGTAGTCGCCCATGTCCCATGCCAGCCAACCGGCCAGGCTTGCGGCCTCGCTCCCGACGGCGGCCAAGCGCAGTTTGACCGCCCGGTCCTCCGCTTCGCCGGCGATCGTCTGAGCGAGCCGCAAGTGGGCGAGGACCGCCTCTTGCAACTGGCGGGAAGGCGTCGAACCGTCGAGCCGCCGAAATGCGGTGGTAGCCAGGCGCAGAGGAGCGGTCTGGGCGTCTCCGGCCTGGGCGGGCTGAGCCGCGAGGGCCGGGGAGAGCACCGGCGCGACCGCCACGGCCGCCGCGCCCTTCACGAAACTGCGTCGTTCCACGTCTGTTCCCACCTGGGCGGCAGCGACCGCCGATTGGTCGGCGAGGCCGACCATCCGCATAGGGATCTTGAGGTGGGTGGCCGCCCTTGCCAAGAGGCTCATGTCGTAGGTGGCGACGCCGCGGCCCTCCAGTCTGGAGACGGCCGACTGGCTCAGACCGCATGCGTCGCCCAACTGTGCTTGGGAGAGCCGGGCATCGATCCTGGCGAGCTTCACCACCTGCCCGTAGTTGCCGCTGTTGGAGGCTTCCCGAACTGCCGCAGCTGTCCAGTTCACCGGCGCTCCCGCATCTGTTGGTACCTCGCCATTCGCTCTGATCCTCCACTTCTATGCAGCGCATGCATAGCGGTATGCGCCTGCCGGATGACTCCTGGTACTGCAACGGTGACCCGCGGTTAAGTCAAGTCACCTTACGGAAGGGCGGCCACAAGGCAGCCCGCTACCCAACGAGGCCCGGTGATGACCGTGAGAACCGTCGCACGCCCCCGAGGACACCCTGGCTACTCCGCACAGTTGCCTTCTGTTGTCGGCAGTGCCGGTACCGCTCGGCGGCTGGTACGTATCGCCCTGTGCGCGTGGGGACTTGAGCCACTCGCGGACGACGCCGAGATCGTCGTCACCGAACTGGTCTCCAACGCTGTGGAGCACGCGGGTGGTCAGCCGGTACGCGTCACGGTCGTTCGCCCGGGCCCCGGAACGGTGCGGATCGGCGTCGTGGACCGCTCGCGCGTCCTTCCCGTACCTCGGGTTTCGGTGCCGGACGACGAGCACGGCCGTGGCCTGGCTGTCGTGGACGTCCTGGCGCAGTGCTGGGGCGTCACCCAACTGCCCTCCGGCAAAAGCGTGTGGGCCGTCCTCGGCGGCGGCGACTGAACGATCCACGCCCCGGACACGGTGCTCGCGAGCTGCCGGAACGGAATCGTCACGCGCTCGTGCCGACGTTGATGGGAGGTCTTGCACGTGACCTTCTCTGTGGCCGACAGCTCTCGATGACGCCCCTTGCCGCTCGCGCTGATCTGGCCCTCTCCGCACGGACTCACGGCGGACTCGCTGCTGGTCGGAGCAGGAGCAGGCCACTTGTTCAGCGCATATCGACGATCCCCTGAGAGGGGAGGAATTGATGAACGTGTTTACCCGCGCCCAGCGGTTCATCTGCGGTTGCCGGACCGTGGTGCCGGTCCACCTCGTCACCGTGGCCCTGGGCATGGCCAACGCCATCGAACCGGCGTGGGACGGGCTGGTGTACGTGGCGGAGGACGCGGCGACGCTGCTGGTCTGCACGCTCCAGGCCCATCGTGGGCCGGTGCATCACGGCGTGGTGCTGAACCTGCGGGGTCCGGACGCCGGTGCCGTCTGGGCGGCCTGGCGCGACGGCATCGAGCCTTGCCTCGCCCTCCTGCTTCCCGACTGCCCCGTCACCACCGCCGACGGTGACGAGGCGTGCAGCGAGTTCGTCGGGCACCCCGGCGTCCACAGCTGGGAGTTGGCCGACCCGGCCCTGCCGCCCGCCCTCCTCGCGGCATTCGCTCCGCTCCTCGCGCAGCAGGACCGGCCGCTCGACGGACGCGTGCTCGACGCCGCCACCCGATTCCACCGCCCCACCACGAACAGGAACCCCGCACGATGAAGCCCGCAGTCCCTTCGCCCGCCGCCTTACCCGCCACCGAGCCCGACGACGCTGCCCGCCCGGCCCGGCGGTGGGCGATCACTACGACCACCGGCGAGAAGGTCACCGGATACCTGCCTCCTTGGGCCACCGAGGACCCCAGCGAGGCGGACGTGCAGCCGGAGAAGTTGGCCGCGCGGCTGGCCGACGTCTGTCACTACACCGAGTTCCCGGGGCAGGTCCTGCAGGCGTACTCGCCCGGCAACGTGACGGACGAGCCCGAGGAGTTGGAGGTCATGTCCTCCAGCATCACCTGCACGCCCTACGCCCCGGCTCCCGAACTGGCTGTCCCGGTCGTCACGGTGCGGGTCGCCGGTGAGTACTGGATGACCGACCTCGACCCGGCGGGAGTGGCGGGCCTGGTCGTGGGCCTGCGCGCGGTGGCCGATCGGCTTGACGGTGTCGTCATTCCCCAGCTCAACACCGTCCGCGCCGAATGGACCGCCCACCACAGTGCGGGAGCGCGCCCGTGAGCACCGACGCCACGCCCGTCGTGGACTCCGTGACGACCAGCGCTGATCGGCTCGCTGCCTTCCGGGTCGCGATCGCCTCCGGGCAGGTGAGCGCTCGCGCCTTGTATGCCCACCATCTCGCGTTCCTGCGTGCGAAGGCCGGTCTGTCCTTGGTCGAGTTGGCCGACCGGTGTCACTACGAGCAGTCCTATCTCCACCGCCTGGAGACTGGTGGGCGGCTGGGCAACATGCTCGTCGCCGAGACCTTGGACCGCTTCTACGGCACCGGGGACCTGCTCGCCGGGCTGTGGCTGCTGGCCAAGCGCGAAGCCAAACGCGCGGCCGGGGGACTCACCGCCCTGGAGGCGGCCGCGACCAGCATCCGCGCATACGCCCTGACCACCGTCCCTGCTCTGCTCCAGACGCCCGCGTACGCCGAAGAGCACCTCGCCACCACCCACCCGCAGTCACCGGAGGTGCTGGCCGCCCAGGTCAACGTGCTCCGCGAACGGCAGGCCCGCCTCACCGGGACCGTGCCTCATCCGGTCCGCTACCGGGCCGTCCTCGACGAACTGGTCCTCCACCGCGGCGCCCGCAACAAGGCGACCTGGGACGGCCAACTCGACCACCTCATCGCCACGGCCCACGAGCCCGCGATCACCCTCCAACTCCTCCCCCTGCATGCCGGCCCCTACGACCTGCGCGGCTCGCTTCAGCTGCTGTCCTTCCGCGTCGGCACCACCCTCGCGTACGTGCACGGCACCCTCACCGACCACATCACCGACGACCCCGACGACATCGAGGAGCTCAGCCAGCAGTACGACCAGGTGCGCGACCTCGCCCTCACCCCCGCCCAGACCATCGAACACCTCCACACCCTCCGCAACACCACCCGCTGACCAACCAACGCCACCGCGCCCAGGAGCCGCCGCCCATGAGCCCCACGACCCTGCTCACCAACCCCACCACGACACGGCCCCCCGAACCGGACTCGACCATGACGCCGCCACCGGCGGAACACGCGCCGTGCACCTGGACGGTCACCACGGTTGAGGGCATCACCCTGACCGGCACGCAGCCCGACTGGTCCATGGACAACCCCAGCGACACCGGCATGACGCTCGCCCAGGCCATCGACTACCTGCGCGGCTACGCCCACTACACGATGCTGCCCGTCGACCCGGTCCTCCCGCCCGCCACCCTCGACACCGACATCAACGGCACCCGCGTCCGCGAGTCGACCAGCATGATGTTCGCCGCCCAGATCGCCTGCCACCCCTACGCCCAGCAGCCGCACGAACGAGTGCCCACCGCCTCGCTGACGATCGTCGACGCGTGGGACTTCGAGGGCCTGACCCCCGCCGACCTGGCGCGTTTCGCCACCCAGATCCGCACCCAGGCCGACTACTTCGAGAGCACCGTTCTCCCCGACCTGATCACCGCCCGCGAGGACTGGGCCGCCCGTCATCCCGCGGCCCCCGCGAGCAGCCCGAGCAAGGCCGAGCCGCCGTGATCCGCCACTGGAAGACCGCCATCGTCGCCGGTTGGACCGGCATCGCGCTCATCGCGCTCATCGCGCTCATCGCGCTCATCGCGCTCATCGCGCTCATCGCGCTCATCGCGCTCCTGGCCCTCGCCTGCGGCCTCGTCCTCGGCCTGGCCATCGCCAGCCAGCCCACGCCGTGATCCTGTTCCGCACGGCAGACCGGCTGCGCGTGGGTCCGCGATCGATCACCGGGGGAGCAGGAATGCCGTCACGTGCTCGGGCTCGGCCCAGAAGGCTGTGCCAAGAACCGGAGGCCGTCACGTGGGCCCGCGAGAAGGCAGGGCTGACCAAGCGGGCCCTGGCCGGGCGGGTGGGGATCTCCGAGCAGCTCATGGGAGACATCGAGTCGGGCTGGCGCAACGCCACACCCACCAACCTGGTCAAGATCGCTGCGGCATTGAACTGCCCCCTGGTGGTCCTGGAACGCAAGCGCGGGCTCAACGACGCCGGTTCTGGTGGTTGACGTCGCTCGTGCCGGTGGAGGTTGGTGTCGTGCTGGGTGTGGGCGGGGTTCGGTGGGCGGTGAGGGTGGTGCGGGCCATCGCGGCTCGGGCCCGCGGGCTCGGCGCTGGACGTTGGGCCAAGCGCTGGAGACGCCAGATCAGGACGTGGGCGGGTGAGCGCGCGTCGGTGAGGGCGCGTTCGTCGGCGGCCAGTTGGAGGAGCCGAGTGGGGTCGTGGCCGGCGGTTTCGGCGTCGGTGAGGGTGGTGGCCAGGCCGGGTCGGCCAGGATCTGGTCGGCGTGGGTGGGGATGGCTTGGCGTATGCGGTGGGCGTGGCGGTCGGCGATCGGCTGCGCGGGGGTGCGGTGGGTGAGGGTGGTCAGGGGTGTCGCGGCGGCGTGGTCGTAGGCGGCTTGCAGATGTGCGGGGGCCTGGTGGGCGGCGGTGACTTGCTGGTTGTGGTGGCGGGTGGAGTGCCAGCGCTGGATGGCGATGACGGCGAGGATCGCGGCGTCGAGGAACATCGCGAGGCCGGTGCTGTCGCTGGTGGTGGGCTGCCGGGCGATGGCGCGGATGGCTGTTCGTAGGGCGCGGGCGTGCTGGTGGTCGGCTTGGATGCGGGAGCGGCTGGCGCGTTCGAAGGCGAGGGCGGCTTGCCGGAGTTGGGGCCGCAGGTTCACCGGTGCGGTGAGGGGGAGGGCGTCGAGGGCTTCGGCGAAGGCGGCGATGTGGGCTTGGGACGCTGCGTCGTCGGTTCCGTCCAGGTGGTGGGGGATGCGTTCGATGGCGGCGGTGGCCTGGTGCCACGGGTCGGTGCGGCGGATGCCAGGGCCAACAAGTGCTGGGGGTTCGGTCGTGGTGAGGCGGTCGCGTATCTGGGGGTAGGACAGGTCGGGGGCGAGGGTGGAGCCGGAGAACCAGACGGGTTCGCCCGCGGCGTTGGTGTCGCCGTCGAGGGCGGCTTTGTAGCCGCGAACGTCCCCGGACGGGTAGCGGAGCACCTCGATGCGGACGCCGCTGTCGGCCAGGAGGTGGAGGTATTCCTCGGGGCTGGTGGACACGGCGACGACGGTCCGCGCGATCGTGCGGAGTTGCTCGCGTGGGGTGCGGGGCCGGCCGGCGCGGTGGGCCTTCTCCGTTTCGGCGCGGGTGGGGCGTTTGGCGGCGGTGCGGTCGCCGCGGATGACGGTGCGGAGGTGGTAGTCGTGTTCGACGGCTTCGAGTTCTCTGTCGGCGCGGAGGTAGTCGTTCCAGTGGCGGGCGGTGCGGAGGTCGCCGCGGAGGGTGGTGGCGGCGATGTGGATGTGGTCGGGGGCGTGGCGGACGGCGACCCAGCGGCAGCCGTCGGGGTCTCCGTTGGGGGCGATGCCGGTGGCGTGGACGATGCGGCGGGCGATGGCGGCCCACTGGTCGTCGGTGAGGTTCGGGTCTTCGGGGGCGGCGCGGATCGAGCACTGCCAGACGGGCCGGTCGGGGATGTTGCGGTCGTCGTTGTGGCGGGCTTGGTTGAGGCGGAGTTCGAGGGATTGGGTGAGTTGGCGCATGGCGGCTTGGGGGTTGGTGTCGCGGCCGGGGTCGGGGGCGAAGCCGTCCCAGGAGGCGACGAGGTGGGGGTCGGTGTGGTCCTGGGAGCGGACGGTGTCGTAGAGGTAGCCGAGTAGGCGGCGGATGGTCTTGCCTCGGGTGATCTTCGCGATCATTCAGGCGGCTTTCCGGCGGGTCGTCTGGTGGGCGGCCGTTTCGATGGCGGAGACGGCGGCGCGGGCGGTGTCGAGGGTGCGTTGGGTCTGGGCGAGGAGGGGGAGGTCGCTGGGGTGTGGGGTGCCGCCGGAGTTGAGGCGGTGGGCGATCTGGTTGACGTTGCCGCCGATTTTGGCGACCTGGGTGCGCAGGGCGACCAGTTCGTCGATGAGGTCGTCGGTGGCCGTGCGGTGGCCGGGGAGGAGTTGGGCTCCTTCGACGAACGCCATGACGACGGCGCCGACGAGGTGGGCGCCGGCGATTCCCATCGTTTTCGCCTTGGTCTTGATGGCGTGGTGTTCGGCTGCGCTGTAGCGGACGTCGACGCGGTACGTGCGCTGGGTGTGTTCGCGGCGGCGACGGCGGGCGACGCGGTGGACGGCGGCTTCGGCGGAGGCGCGCGTCAGGCTCGGCGGTTCGGTGGGCGTCTCGACGGCGGACGCGCCTGCGGCTCCTCCCTCCGGTGCCCCCTGGCGCCGGAGCTCCTCCTCCGCCACCCCCGGGGCGGAGGAGCCTGCGCGGGACCGGCCGTTGGACGGTCCAGCGCCATACCTTGCTCCGCCGGACGGCGGCCTGTCGCCGTGGTCGACGGACGTCGACGCAGCTGTGGGTACGGGCTGTGCGGAGGAGGCTGGGCTGTGGCTGCTGGCAGGGGTCGGCATGGCGGACTCCGTGGCTGTGGGCGGCTCCGGGGCGTTGGCACGGTCGGCGGCGGGAGTGCTCTGCGGGCTGGTTGCGCCGGGCCTACGGGCACCCCCCGCCGCCTCGTCGGCTCAGCCCTCGTCGGACGGAGACTGGTCCTGGGCGAGCTGGGCGAGAGCCTGGGCGATGCGGTCGTTGCCGGCGGACAACCCCGCGGCCTGGATCGCTTCGCGGGCGGCGGCCCGGCTCACCTGGCCGGAATCCGGGTGGGCGCTGGCGATGACGGCGGCCAGCTCGTCGATGGAAGCGTCGGCTCGGCGGCCGGGGCGGCCGGTGCTGGTCCGCGCACCTGAACGGCCCGGCCCCGTACGGCTCGTGGGCGCTTTCCGGCCGGAGGTTTCGGCGGCCGGGGCCGCCGGAGGTACGGCTGGGCGAGACGTGGTCCGTTCGGCGGCCGGAAGCCCGTCCGGCATGGGCGGCGCCACGCTCGGCGTTCCGGCTGTCGCCGATTCCGGCCGCTGCGTGCGGCCGTGGCGGGTGACCAGGATGTGGAGGTGGGTGGCGCCGCCGAGTGCCATCGGGGCGATCGTCGAGAGGACGGCGACGGTGTGGTTGCCCAGGACCAGGACGTGGGTGCCGGGGGAGTTGAGCCGTACCGAGTGCAGGGAGTTGGCCCACAGGCTGGCGGCGGTGGCGGCGCCGAAGAGGGTCCAGGCGTACAGGCGGGCGCTTCGCGGAGCGTCGCGGAGAAGCAGGATCGCGCGGACGCCGTACGCGATGAAGCCGTCGATCACGACGGGGAAGAGGTAGCTCAGGTCTGGGCGGACGTGGGTGGCCAGGGCGATTTGGCGCAGCGAGTCGAAGGACAGCACGCATCCGCAGGCGCCGAGCAGGAGGATCACGAGGCGGTCGAAGGGGAGCGAACGGTGGCGGGGCTGGTCTGGTATCGGCGCGGGGCGCTCGGGCTGGGACGGGGTGGACGTGGGCATGCGGAGCTCCAGGCGTGGCGGTGGGCGGCGCGGCGCGCGCGTCAGCGCGGGCAGGCGGCATCACCCGGTGGGTCGGGGGAGGGGCGCGCGTCAGGACGGGGACGGGCGCGGAGCGGCGTCAGCCGCGAAAGACGAGGTCAGGCTCTCGCGCCGGCCAGCGGGCGCGGGTGGCGGTCGCTGAGGGCGGCGCGGACCAAGGCGCGGCCTCGGACGGCGGTACGGGCACGCTCGTCGACGGCGTCGGGCGGTGCGGCGTCCGCGCCTGCGCAGGTGCGGCAGACGCCCTCGTACGGCGTCGGGCGCGCACACGCCGTGCACTCGTACCGGCGGGGCCGCGACGATACGGCGGCCGGTTCGACGGCCGGGGGCAGCTTGCGGGTCAGGCGGTCGCGCAGGAGGGCTGACGCGCTGTGGATCCGTTCGGGCAGGCCGCCCAGCAGGGCGAAGCCGAGATCGCGCGGACCCAGGCCACGCTCCAGCCAGGGTGCCACGAGAGGTGCGAGCGTCATCGCCTCTGCCGCGCCGAGGCGCAGGCGGGGCTCCGCCGAGGTCACCGTGTGGAGCACTGCTGCCGCCTCGGCGAGTGCCGGGCTCAGGGGTGCGGGCGTGGTCTCCCGCCGCCCGCCCTGGGCCATCCGCCGGGCGGGGAGGGTGGGTTCTTTCCCACGGTCCTTTACGGGGTGGGCGCCACGCGCGCCGTCGGCCGGTCGACCGGAGCCCGGGAGTACGGCACCCGGCACCACCTGGGCGGTCGCGTACGCGGTGTGCGGGGTGTCGTACACGTGACTTTCGCTGACGAAAGTGCCGTCCGGGCGCCGAACCCGCTCGACCCGGTAGTACCCGGCGGCGGTCAGCTCCCGCAGGGCCTTCGCCACGGCGAGGCGGCCTTGCGGACTGGTGTCGGCCATGTGGCGGCCGTCCTCGCGCCAGCCGTCGGGGCGGGAGAGGAGGTCGGCCAGCAGGCCGCGGGCGGTGTAGGACAGCCGCCGGTCCTGCAACACCGCGTTGGGCAGGACCGTGAAGCCGCGCGCATGGCGGCTACGATGAATCTGCATCGGGAGTTCTGGCTCCTTGTGCCGGACCCCGGAGCGTTGGCGCGCTGCCGGGGTCACCCTATTAAGTTCGTCGGTGACAGAACGTACCACGCGGTTCGCCCAAGATCGACTGCTCTTGGGCGACTTGCGATCAGGCGGAACGGTCCTCCCGAGGACGGGGAAGTCGGCGCGGGCGTGGTGCGTACGCACGGCGTCCTCCCTCTGTCAGCGGTCCGAGCTGAGCCCGGCGGTGGGAGCGGACGGTACACCCTTTTCCCGGATGAGCCTCGGCTGCGCTCACTCATCCTCCAGTCGCTGGAGGATCTGCTCGAAGTCGCCTTCGTCGAGTACGCCGCTGATCGCCTCGGTCATGTTGGCGATGTCGGCCTCGCGGACGATCAGCCCGTCCGGGCACCAGAAGTAGCGGCCGCCTGTCTCCTCGCCGGTCTGAGCCCACCTCTCCATGAGACGCTGCACCTCGGCGACGGTGAACACGGTGGCGCTCCAGCGTGAGCCGTCCGTCAGGCGGACCTCGGTGTCGACGTTGCACACCGCGTCCAGATCCTCGCCCGCACTCGGCAGGAAGGACGCCACGAAGCGATCCGTGCGGACCCGGTACCAGGGCTCGTCCCACCAGCCCTCGGCTGCCTCGGAAGGCGCATCGTCGGTCATCGCGCGAGTATGCCGAGCCGGGGTCCTGGCGCTCAACCGACTTCTCGTCATGGTCCGCCAGGATGCGTCCGCGATTCCGTGCTAACGTCCCGGCGCAGTCGCCCGACCAGGGCGAAGTCGTACATGAATACGCTTCCGCAGGGCCGCGACGACGAGGTACAACAGCACCTCCGCCACCTGACCTCCGCGACCGACCAGCCGAGAGAGGAGGGCTCATGCATTCGCCAGTCGCGCGCCGCTGGGCCCTCAACCGGTCTCGTAGAGCGATGCACTGACACTTCGTCAGCCTGAGTAATCACCCGGTCCGACCGCGCCGCGCCCACGCGTCCGGTCGCCGGGGCCCACGGCACGCATCCGCACGCCCTCACGAGGACCCCACCATGCCTCCTCCCGATCCCGTCAACCTGCCCGTCCTCTACCGGCCCGCCCAGATCGCCGACGTCCTCGGCTGCTCGGAGTGGTGGGTCAAGGAGCAGGCCCGGCGGCGCCGGATTCCGTTCACCCGGCTCGGCGGCAGCTACCGCTTCACCGCCGACCACCTCGCGGAGATCATCCGCATCTTCGAGGAACGGCCGCTCTCCCCGCCCGACGCCGGCGCCTTGCCCTCCGCCCGGTCGGCGCACCGGCCGGCCCGCGCCGCGCCTGTCGACGCCGAGCCACGGCTCAACGCCCGCCCGCCGCGCCGACGGCGGGCGCCCGCAGGACCTACGACCACCACCCCAGAAGGAGCCAGACATGGGATACGGCGAGAAGCGCGGCGACTACTGGCGGGCCCGCTACAAGATCGCGCCCGGCAAGTACCGCACCCTCGCCGACGCCAACGGTGAGTTGCTGCGCTTCCGCACCAAGCGGGCTGCCGAGCAGGCCGCCAACGAGGAGGAGGCGAAGGTACGTGGTGGGCGGTGGCATGACCCGGCGGCGGCGCGGATCACCTTCGGGGAGTACGCCAACCGCTGGTACGCGGCCCAGGACCTGGCCCTCTCCACCATGCAGAACTACCGGCGGCACATCGAGGAGCACCTGCTCCCGTACTTCAACGACCTGGAGGTCGGCGAGATCAACCGGCACCACGTCGAGCAGTGGGAACGCCAGGAGCGAGGGCGAGGATACGCGCCTGCCACCCTCAAGACCTGGCGCAGCACCCTGCACCTGATCCTCGGCGACGCCGTGGACGACGGGCTGCGCGAGACGAACCCCGCCGCCAGGCGCAGGGGACGCGGCAAGCGCGCCGGGCGTTCGCGCAACCGCGGGCCGGAGAAGGTGATCACGGACGCGCTCGGCATCCTGCTCATCGCCGAGCGCGCCGCGCTGCTGACCGGGCGGGACGACGAGTTCGTCGCTGTCGTCACCAAGGGCTACACCGGTGTCCGGTGGGGCGAACTCATGGGCCTGGAGACGCAGTTCATCAGGCCCGGCTCACTCCGTGTCGAGTGGCAGCTCTACGAGCTGGACGGCGGCGAGTTCCACCGGTGCCCGCCCAAGGACGACTCCTACCGGACCATCGACACCCCGGACTTCCTGACGGGGCTGCTCTCGCGGCACGTCGCCGCCAAGCGGCCGGAGCCCTGCCGTTGCCACGGACTGCGCTACGCCTTCAACGGCTACAGCGCCGCCAACGGAGCCGCCCGCCGCCCCGGCGCGAAGCTCGTGGACGTCGCCCGCAAGGCCGGGGTCTCGGCCGGGACCGTCTCCAACGTCCTCAACCGGCCCGACAGCGTTTCGGAGGATAGGCGGGCGCGGGTGGAGGCTGCCATCGCCGAGCTCGGTTACGTCCGCAACGCCAGTTCAGGGGAACTCGCGGCCCACTGGCGGCGCAGCGGCTTCGCCTCCTGGCTCTTCTATCCGGCGACCACCGGCTCGTACCCGACCCGGGCCCCCTACGACGCCCACCCCGTCCCCCTGCTCGCCGAACCCTGGCCCGGCATCCCGGCCCGGGGACGTGGCGCCGCCCAGCGCGCCCAGGCCTGCTGGGTGCCGATCGCCCCGGGCCTGACGCCCCACGGCCTCCGGCACACCCACCGGACGATCATGGAAGAGGCCGGCACCCCGCCCAAGCTCATGGACGAACGTCTCGGGCACGAGGACGGTTCCGTCCAGGCCCGCTACTCCCACGTCACCCCGCGCATGCGCGACCGCCTCATGGACGCGCTCACCGAGCAGTGGGAGGAGGCACTCGACATGCGCCGCGCAATGAATCCCGGCTCCCCGGTCGGGGCGCTCGACGCGCTCCTGAGATCGGGGGAAAGACCAGGCCAGAAGGTGGAAGAAGAGAGCCCCCGACCAAGATCTTCTCCCAATTTTCTCCCAAGACCCCCTCGGAACGCCGTGAGGGGCGGTCTTCCTGATCGGAAGACCGCCCCTCACCTGCGTGTTCACCAGTCGGGGTGGCGGGATTTGAACCCACGGCCTCTTCGTCCCGAATTAGGACGGCGGCGAAATCAGGGCTGATCCACGGGGCCCTGACCTGCGCTTTAGGCCCTCAAAGGGCCAGGTCAGAGGGGTGTCGGTGGGGCTGTTGCCCAACGAGGCGACTTCTCACGCACTCCTGACACACCTTCCGATCTCTTCTCGCTTCTTCAAGATCACACCCAGCTCACACCCAGAATCGGGAGAAGTACCCGACAAGTACGTCCAGGTCAGGGCCCGTGCAACGGTACCCCCCACACCCGGGGTGTGGGCGACGAATCCGGGTGTCACACCCAGAATCAGCCAGCTCCGCCGGACGGCCGCAGAGGCCGGTCCACGAGGTGCTGGAGCCGCGCCTCGAACTCTTTCCGGGCATCCGGCGTGACGGACTCCAGCGCAATGAGCGTCGTGACCGCGACGTCCACCAGCTCCTTCACCACGTCATCCATCGTGTGCGACTTCCCCTTGCGCGGGTTCGTGCCGTTCACCCCGTGCAGAGCCTCGGCCACCTCCCCGAACTCCTCGCCGATCTTCAGGACGCGGAACAGAATCCGCTCCCGCGGCGAGAGGTCGCCGGTCTTCTCGTCCAGGCCCTCACGGATGCTCGCGATCTGGTCCCACATCTGGTTGTGCAGCTCGCCGTTCATGTCTCTCCCATCGGTCGTGCGGACGTCAGAACAGGGCCGGGACGGGTTCCTCGACCCGCACCGGATCGGTCACCGCCAGCGGCGCCGACGCGGCGACGGCAAGGCCCACGGCCAGCGCCGAGTGGTCGGTCAGCCGGCCGGACATCGTGCGCGGCTCGTGGACGTACGAGCAGCCGCGCAGGCCGCCCGCGAGCGAGCCGGACACGAAAGCGTGGTCGTACCGGTAGCCGTCGCCGGTCTTGCCGACCCACGAGTATTCGAGCGCCGCCGGGTGCAGGGCGCGGAACGCGTCCACGTACCCCGCGCCGCCGAACGCCTCGTAGAACTCGTACTCGAACGGCGCGAAGAACCGGTAGCGCGGCGTGTGCTCGGGCTCCAGGACGTTGAAGTCCCCCACCACGACCCGGGCCCCAGCCGGCCCGCCGCGCAGCGCCGCCGCGCACTCCGCCAGCCACCGCCGCTTCCGCTCCTTCTTCGCCGGCGACGCGTCCCGCGACGGCACGTACAGGCCGACCACGTCGAGCGGACCCTCGTCGGTGTCGACCGTGACGGAGACCGCCCGGTGCGGCAGGTAGCCGACGGGGAACGCCGCGGGGCGCGTGGCGAGACGGCTGACGATCATCACGCCCCGCTCGCCCCGCTCACCGGGCCGAGGGAACGCGACCGCGTACCCGGCCGCGGTGAACCGCTCCTCGAGGAACGCGCACCCGGCGCTGTCCGCCGTCTCCGTGAGGACGAGAACCGCCTCCGGCCGCGCCGCGAGATAGGCGAGCTGCCGCTCGGCCCGCTCCCGGCTGGGGTTGTTGAGGTTGAACGTCAGCACGTCGCACGTGCCCGGCCTGCTCATGAACTGCCCTTCATCCACGGTCCCCTGGCAGCCGCCACGACCGCGGCGGCGACCTCGTCCGGGCCGTCCGTGCTCGCGTCGAGCTGGAGTACCCGGACGCCGGCGGCCATCAGGAACCTAGCGGCGCGGGCGGCGGCCGAAGGAGTCCGGCCGCCGCAACGAGGGGGAGCGTCACGCCCGGTGGTGGGCGGCGATCAGTTCTTCGAGCCGGCGGATGCACGGCAGGCAGTAGTACAGGGGCGCCTCTCCGGCCTCCGCGCTGTGCACGGGCCCCACCCACAGCACGAGCACGTCGGTCGCCTCGCAGCGCCAGCACCAGCCGGTGATCCAGTCCCTGTTCATGCAGAGCTACCCGTGCGCGATCCCGAAGAGCAGAGCGCCCAGCAGGGAGGCGAGCGCCACCATGTACAGCACCTGACGGGCCCGCTCACTCACCGGGCGACTCCTTGTCGGGGGCCAGGTCGGCCCACACCTGCTTGCCCCACGGCTTCGGGTCGACGCCCCACCGGCCACGGCTCAGCCCGTCGATGATCGCCAACCCGCGCCCGCCCTCCTCGTCGGCGTCGGCCGCCCGCAGCTTCGGCCGGGTCCGCGACAGGTCCACCACGGCGACTCGCACCTCCTCGTCGCCGAGGCGGGTCACGGTGACGCGGACCGAGTCGCGGCGCGCGTGCTGGACCGCGTTCGTCAGCAGTTCGCTGACGACGATTTCGGCGATGTCCTGAACGCCGGACAGCCCCCACACACTCAGGGCGAGGTCGACCAGGCGGCGGGCGTGAGCAACGGACTCGGGGATTCTCGGCAGCGTCTCGGTGTAGGCGGGCATCGGGCCCGCTGCGGTCTCGACCATGACGAGGGAACCAATCCGTGGGGGCCGGGCAGAACTTCGGCCGGCCGCCCCCGAAGGAGTCGACACCAAGGGGGCGGCCGAGCGTACGGCGGTCTCAGGCATCCTGACGCGCCCTCTTGGCGGCGAGGGCGTCACGGCCGAGACCGGCGAGCGCGGCGACGCGCTCGGGCGAGCAGAGCAGTCCCGGCCCGTTGAGGGGGGTCACCCACCAAGGTCCGCCGTTGGCGGGCTCGGTGCGGTTTGGCGCCGGGACGAGGAGCAGCGCGCACTGGGGGAGCGTGACGACGCCCGGCAGCGGCACCCGGAGCCGGGCGACGCGGGCCGGGACGAGCGCGGTGTACGAGCCGCGCCCCTGGAACTCGTCGGGCCGGAAGAACAGCGGTCCGTCTTCCAGCACTTCGGTGAGCGGACCGGCGCACGCCTGCGGGGAGTCGAGACCCACGGCCGCGTGGAGGACTTCCGCCGGGATCGACAGCGCCGAGAACAGCACGCCCGGCTTCAACCACGCCGCGCCGTGCTCCTCCCACTCGGCCTGAGCCTGAGCCCGTAAGGGAGCCGCCGCGAGGAGCCAGTGCCCCGCGGCGAGCGTCCGCTCCGCCTGCGTGGTCACCACACCGGCCGTCACCGTGGTCCTGGCCGTGGAGGATTCGAACCCGGCCGGGACAGCGTCAACCGGCTCGTCGTTCGCGTGTGTGCTCGTCATCGCTCAGCACTCCCAGACGGGTCTTGCTCGATGGGCAACGGCAGCGCGTTGGCTCTCACCTATGAGCCAACTCCCTGCAAACCGAGCGCGCCGGACGTTCGGTCGGACTTTTCGCCGGACTTTTCATTACGACCGGACTTTCATCGGGCCGTGCAAGCGCTACCGTCGGTGTGAACCAGATCACGGGAGGTGGCGGGGTGGACGTCCTGACGCCGTTCGAGCAGGTATGCATCGAGCACGGGTGGCTGCGGCCGGCGGAGTTTCTGCGCGCCTTCCAGGCGACCGCCGATGTCCTCGGCGAGCCCGTGACGGTGACGGACCGACAGTTCCGCCGCTGGAAGCAGCCGTCACCTCCGGCCCCGCGCCTTCGCGCCTGGCGGGTGCTGCACGCGATGTTCGGGGTAAGTCCTCACCTGCTCGGCTTCCCTGGGCCGCCGCCAGGTGCCACCGTGGGGGTCGCAACGTTTCCCGCACAGAGAGGCACGCCAAACGTGGACCGCCGTGCGTTCCTTGCCGACAGCGTCGGCGTCACTGCCGCCGCAGCCATGCCCGCCCACACCCGCCCGCTGACACCGGTCAGCTCGACCGGGGCCATCGGAACGGTGCACCTCCTGGAGCTCCGCGAGGGCCTGCACTCCCTCTTCAAGCTCGACAACGCCTATGGCGGCGACGACGTACGGAGTCTGGCGGAGCGTCACCTCCGGCGGGTACGGAGAATCCGCAACACCCGGTCCTACCCGGACACCATCGGCCGTCAGCTCCACCTCCTGGCCGGCGAGGCCGCCGAGCACTGCGGATGGCTCGCCTACGACGCCGACGACCAGGACGAGGCCCGTCGCTACTGGGGCGAGGCCCTGACGACCGCCACCGTCCTAAAGGACGCGAACCTCCAGGTCCTCGTCTTCTCCTCCATGAGCTTGCAGGCGTGCCACGAAGGCCGGCCACGGGAAGGGCTCGAACTCGCCCACGCCGCCCAGGAGCGCGCGACCCGGCTCAACTCGCCCACCCTCCGCTCGATCATCGCCGCCCGCGAGGCCCGCGCCCTGTCCCTCCTGAACGACGGCCGCGGCGCCTCCCGGCGACTCACCGAGGCGATGCACCTCGTCGACCGCAGCGGCACCGGCCGCCCCGCCCCGACTTGGGCGGCGTTCCACGGACAGGCTGAACTCGACTACTCCCAGGGGATGCTGTACACCGAGCTGGGCCACCACGGCGCAGCCGTCCAGTTCCTCCGCGCGGCCCTCGCCCACCAGGACCGCACCTATGGCCGCAACCGCGCCCTGTACCGGCTTACCCTCGCGAACAGCCTGATCCGGTCCGGCGAGGTCGACGAGGGCGCCGCCCACGCCGTGGAGAGTCTGGAGCACCTGGAAGAGGTCGAGTCCGGCCGCGTCACGAGGAAGCTCCACGAGGTCACCGACCTGCTGCGGCAGCGCGACGCCCGCCCGGCCCGCCAGGCCGTTGACGAGCTGACGGAGTACGTCGAGACGAAGGGGGCGGCGTGAAGCCGGCCGAGCTGACCTACGAGACTTTCGAGGCCGAAGAGGCTGCGGGGCAGCTCGACACCTTCCTCGCCGCGTACGAGGAGGTCTACGAGGAGCCGCCCTACCGCGAGGGCCCCAGCGACGTCGCCGAGTTCATCCAGCACTACCAGGTCCACGCGAAGCGCGCCGGGATGCGCCTGATCATCGCGCGGGACGGCGACGAGGTCGTGGGTTTCACCTACGGCTACCTCCTCCCGGCGGACAGCTCGTGGTGGGCCAACATCCAGGACGCCGACCTGTCCGAGGACTTCACCCGGGAGACCGGCACCCGGACCTGGGTCATCCTCGAACTCGCCGTGCGGAAGGCGTGGCGACGCCTCGGCATCGCGAAGACCCTCCACGCCCTGCTCCTCCACGGCCTGGACGTCGAGCGCGTCACCCTCACCGTCCGGCCCGAGCCGGAGGCGAAGGCCGCGCAGTCGGCGTACGCGGCCTGGGGCTACCGCGAGGTCGGGCTGTCGCACCCGTGGGAGGAAGCGCCGTTCTACACGGCGATGGTCCTCAACCTGGACGAGCCGGCGACCTGACCGGAACGCACCGAAGGCGCCCCGCTCACCGAGCGCGGCGCCTTCGTCGTGTCCGCCCGCGCCCCTCCCCGCCGAGCAGGGGCGCCCGCCCCGGAGTCGTGAGGCGGGCGCCCCGGTCACTGGGGCGCGGGAGGCGCGGGCGGCGATCCGGGGGGATCGCACGCGTCCGGGTCCGGACACAGCCGCACCAGGCGCTCGTTGGCCTGGTCGACGGCGTCCCGGAGCGAGCCGCCCGAGTTCGGGTACAGCTCGTGCTCCACCCTCGTCAGCCGCTCGTCGATCGTGGCGACGCGCTCCATCACGCCCGGCCGGGGCGGCACCCCGGGCCGGCCGGGCTCGCCCGCCCAGTCGTCCATGAACTCATCGACCCGGCGCGCGAGACGTATGACCGCGCTCACCGCCCGCCACAGCAGGGCGGCCACCCCGGCGAGGACGGTGATCACGCCGCCCCACATCAGGACCGCGTCCAGTGCGGGGTTTCCCGTCGCCTCCACGGTCACCCCCCTGAGCCGCGCGGCGTGTGCCTGGCCTTCCAGCCCGACACGGCGGTGATCGCCGTCGGCACGAGCGCCAGCACGAACGGCGCGAGACCGTCCGGCAGCCACCCCACCAGCCGCGCATCGTCCTGCACGGCCGCGAGCGCGCCGAGGAGCCCGGCGGATCCCACGTACGCCGCAGCGGTCGCCGCCTTCACCTTCTGCTCGATCGGTCCGTTCGTCATCTCTCTGTCCTTCCGGTTCAGGCCACGACGTCGAAGGCGTGCTTCGCCGCCAGGCGGGTCAGGGAGTCACGGCCGGGGATGCCGTCGGCCGGCTGGCCGGGGTTCCGGCCGCGGTAGCCAAGGCGCTCCTGCCACAGGCTCGTGGCCGTGATCGTGGTCGAGCCGAAGTGCCCGTCGCGGTACGTCTTCGACAGCAGCCCCTCGTCGACGAGGGCCGTCTCGTACGTCAGGACGCCGGCGTACGTGACCGGCTGGCCCTTCATCGCCGGGTTCGACTTCGCGGCGGCGATGAGCTGCGACAGGGACACCTTCGGGCGGACCGGCGTCGGGAGCTGCCCCGGCTTGCTCTGCCCCAGGCGCCCGGCGACCCGGTCCCTCATGCCGGCCATCGTGAAGCCCTTCGGGTCCACCTTCCCGGGCTGCCACTCCAGGTGGCCGAGGACCGACAGCGCGCCCCAGCGGTGCGCCCGGCAGATCGCCGCGCTCACCCGCTCGATCGCTTCCAACTGCACGTCGGGCCAAGGGTCGGAGCCGTCGCCCAGGTTCTCGCACTCGAAGCCGTAGAAGGCCCGGTTGCCGTCGACGGTCGCCTCGTCATCCTTCGGCAGGGCCCGCTCGGCGATCACCGCGTTCAACACGTCGGGATCGCCCAACCCGGCGTGATTCGCCCTCCCGTACCCGACCAAGTGCACCGCCCCGGACTTCGCGATCATGCCGTGGCAGAGCGGGCCCGGGAGCCCGCTGTACCCGTCGTGGACGATGCCGACGGTCGACGCGGTGCCCTTGGTGACGGTGTGGTGGATCATCACGCCGTGGACGCCGCCCCAGGCGCCCATCTGGTTCCGGTTGTGCGTGCTCCAGCCCGCGACCTCGACGACGGTCAGTCCCTCGTCCTTGAGGGCCCGGAGGAAGACGGCGGCGCTCAGTGGGTTCGACATCAGACACGCTCCGGCCAGTGCCAGGTGCCGCCGAGCTGGGCGCCGGTGTCGTCGTGGACCGACCCGCCCGCGCTGAGCGGGTGGAAGAACAGGCCGGTCGGGTTGACGACGCACAGCCCGACCCGGCCCGGGTCGTCCGGGTCGACTTCGGTGACGGTCGCCGAGCGGCAGGTCGGCGGGAACGCCTGGCTGCCGTCGCTCCGCAGCGGCGTGCCGTGGCTGACGTAGTGGACGGCCCGGCCGACGGTCGGCTTCTGGGACATGCGCACCTCCAGGGGTGACGGAGATGTCCGGACACTGTCCGGACAGGCTTGGGGCACGTGTCCGGACACGAGCCCGGACACAAGGGGGACAGGCCGGTGACCTGCGCGGACACCGTCCGGACACGGCTGGGACGGCGGTGTCCGGACGGCGGGCGGGGCGGTCACGCGATGCTCGGGCCGACGAGGAACGCGGACCACCAGCCGGTCACCGAAGGCCGCTCCTTGTGGCTGCTGTTGGCCTGCACGCGGAACGACAGGTTCGGATTCGCCGCACCCGCGAAGTCGTCCATCGTGGTGCAGTGCATGCCGGTGATCGTCGACGTCCGCGTGTACGTGTGCGCGTTCATGAACCCGCGCCCGGCCGCGCTGATCGCCGCGTAGAACAGGGCGCCGGTGGTGGCCGTGAAACCGGCGCTCGTGTTGCACCGGAACTGCGCCTGGAAGAACCACGTCCCGGAGTCGGGCAGCGCGACGCGGGTGTGCCCATCGGCCGTGTAGATCGAGAACCCGCCGGACTGGGCGACGATCGTCGGGACCATCCAGTTGTCGGTGATGTCCGTCGTGATCGTCTTCGCGTTCATGTTGCCGTAGGCGTACTTCGGCCCCGGCACGTACAGGCCGCCGTCCGACCCGAGCGTGATGGCGTTGTTCGGGTCCGCGCTGATCCGCGCGCCGATCGTGTAGCCGCTCGCCTGGTCGCCGGTGATGTCGACGGCCTGGCCCTCGACGAGGCCGGCCGAGGCGCCCGCGGTCGGCACGAACACGCCGCCGTCCGTGCCGATCTGCACGAGGTTGCCCTCGTCGTCGGACGGCTGGACCGCCAGCACCCCGCCCGAGCACGACAGCCCGTCCCCGGAGTGGTCGCAGACGCACGCCATGATCCCGTCGCACCCGGTCTCGCCGCCGTACGACAGCCCCACGACGAACGGGGCCCCGGAGGACCCGTTCCCCGACACCGTGATCGGGGCGCTCCCCTGCACCGAGCAGGAGCAGCCTCCCTGGCATCCACACCGCGCCATACCTATCCCTGCCTCTTCTGCTTCTTGGTCCGGCCGCCGTCGTGCGCGCCGGGCTCGGCGCAGGGGCACGGACAGCGGCAGGTGCACACACACGGCGGCTCGACCGGCCGTAGCTGCTCGTCCGGCGGCGCGGACAGGTCGACGTCGTACTGCTGGCCGTCGATGAACGCGACGCCCGTCGGGCCGACCAGCGCCCCGTTCGCGGCCTGCGCGGCGCGGCCCAACGCCCGCTGCGAGGCGACCATCGCCCGGATCGGCCGCTGCGCCGCTCGCTGTCCTGGAAGTGGTGTCATGGCGGATCTCCTGTGAAGGGGTCGCCGATCGGGACCAGGGAGACACCGACCTGCTCGCCGGTGCTGCCCCACTCCACGTCGACGTCGGACAGGCGGTAGGGCTGGCTCAGGTCGTTGCACATGTCCGTCGCGACGACGTCCATCCGGACCCCGGGCACGAGCTGCCGCATCGACACCGGCGCGCTCGCGGCGAGGCTCGACCCCTCAGGGATGGACAGCGAAGTCGGCACCGGGTTCCGGCCGTTGTACGAGGCCCGCGCGATCTGCCACAGGTCGTACGCGGTCAGGCCCTCCGCCTGCGTACGGATCAGGGTGTCCAGCCGGCCGTAGTACGGGCTGATGACCCCGGAGACGCCGAACTGCGTGCCCGCGATCTCCTGGTCGTTCTGGTTCGTGACCCACACGAGCGTCGCCGCGTTCGCCCCGTCCCGCGTGATCTGCACGTCGCCGGCGAAGTGCTCCAGCGTGAGGCGGGCCTGCGCCGGGTCGTCGGTGGTCTGCGGGCGGCCGAGGATCAGCGACCGCCCCACCGTCGTGTACTCCAGGCCGCGCGTCACCAGCTCGTCGTCAAGGATCTGGAGGATCGGCACGATCCACACCGAGACGTTGTCGCTGCCGTCCTTCTCGAAGAACGTGTCCACCGTGTCGTCGTCGCGGACGATGTAGTCGAGCATCACCGGCCAGTCCGGGCCCGAAGAGAAGCCGGTCGTCTCCAGGTTGAGCCGGATGATCGTCTCGGCGATCTCCTGCACCGGCCCGCCGTGCATCGGGTCGGCCGGGTTCGTGGACAGGTAGCGCAGCAGCGTCGTGTTCACGCACCGCGCCAGCCACTCGGTGACGTCCTTCGCCTCGACGGTGAACGTCGTGCGGTTCTCCACGGTCCGGGTGACCGGCCCCTGCCACACCAGCTCGCTGTCCCGGTACAGCGACAGCTCGTGCACGTACGGCTCGATCTGCCCGAGGAGGCCGCAGCACTCCCGGCCGGCCGCGCCCTTGGCGATCGTGATCGTGCCCTCGGACGTGTCGTTGACCGTGCGGTTCCACTTCACCGAGGTCAGCGCGCTCACCTGCGGCGACGTGAACGGCCGCGAGCCGCCCCGCCAGTGGATGATCGCCCGGTACTCCTGGGCGCAGCCCAGCTCAGCCATGTCAGCCCACGTCCGATCGGGGAACGAGAAGGACCCGGGCGCGCGCGTCACCCGCGGTGGCGGCCTCCGTCGACAAGATCTCGATGCACAGGCCCGTCGGGCACGAGAAGATCGGCCACTCGAACGAGCGGCCCAGCGGCCCGTACAGCGTCGGCGTGCTCGTCGACGAGCCGAGCGGCCCCTGCGGACAGTCGACCTCCGCGCGCTGCGTCCGCCCGTCGACCCGCAGCGTCGACCCGGGCGGCAGGTACGGGATCTGGATGTCGGTGCACGCCGCGCACGGGTCGGCGACGTCCATGCAGTCCGAGCCCAGCGGGTTCGCCCAGAACCGCACGATCAGCCGCCGAAGCGCGCTGCCGCCGGTCTCCAGCTCCAGGACGGGCACGGCCTCCAGCCAGCCCGGCTGGTCGACGGGCGACAGCGACAGCACCGACCGGTAGAAGTCGTCCTCGCCGGTCGGGTAGCACGGGTCGACGGGGACCGGCGCCCGCACCGGCAGCGGCGGCGGCGGGCACTCCGGGTCCTCCAGGCACGGCGTCGCCTCGACGCACTCCCCGTACACCTCGTCCGGGTCCAGCGTCACCGGCGTGCCGGCCGACAGCGACACCCAGTCCGTGAGCGTCTGGAGCGGTTCCCGGTAGATCCACGGCACCGACGCCGCGAGCGTGAACGTGACCTCGGCGATGATCCCCTCGTCCAGGTACCGCGCCGACGTGATCTCGGGCCCCGTCATCAGGCCCACGCCGTACAGGTGCCGCAGCTCCCGCGTCCCGTCCCCGGTCGGGCAGCACGCGAACACGCCCAGCTCGTCGCCGACACACGAGCCCTCGCACGGGGCGCCCTGGAGCGCGGCGGACAGCCACTCCAGCGCGTACGGCAGCGCGCACTCATCGAGGACCAGGAGCAGCACCGTGTACGTGATCTCGCGGTGCGCACGCCGGGCAATGCCGAGGGCTGCGCCGTCGCCGACGAGCTGCACCGGGTCGCGGCTGCGCGTCGACTGAGAAAACCCGGCGACAGTCAGCCCCATCACGCCGAGGAACTGAGCGGACTCGGGGACCGCGGGGTCGTACCAGGGCGCCGGGTCCGTCACCGGGTCGACGTACGGCTCGTCGCTGATGGCCTCCGGGAGACCCGGGCACGGCTCGCACGACGTGAGCAGGCAGTACTTCTCGGCGTACACCGAGGCCCGCGCGGAGTTGATGATCTCGATGCATCCGAGGTCGGCGTAGTCGGCGATCACGTCACACCCCCGCCGCGAGGGCCATGCGGCCGTACAGGTGCTCGGCGAGGACCCGCGAGTCCTGCGCCGGCGTCGTGATGTTCCAGGTGTGGTTCACCGTCGTGTCTCCTCCGCTGGCGACCGGTCTCGACGGGCCGACCACCCCGCGCCGGGCGAGGAGTTCGAGGAGCCCGGACTGCTGTGCCAGCTCGACCGCGCGCCGGGGCCGGGTCAGCGGGATGACGACTTCCTTGCCGGCCTCACCGATCAGGGCCGGGGTCGCCTGCGTGACGATCCCGCCGTTCGCGAACGGCAGGAGGTTGCGGACCGAACTCGGCAGCCCCGACTTGATCTTCGAGACGATCCGAGCGCCGATGTTCCCCAGCGAGCTGACGATCCGTCCGGGCAGCGTCGAGAACAGGCTGACGACGCTGGAGATCAGCGACGACACCGCGCTGCGCGCCGACCCGACGGCGCTGCGGAACGCGCTCGCGATCCGGGAGCCGACCGAACTCAGGGCGCTCCCGACCCGGCCCGGCAGCCCGGAGAAGAACGACACGATCGACGAGCCGGCCGACCTGGCGGCCGACAGCGCCGACGAACCGGCCGACGTGAACAGCGACTTCACCTTGCCGGGCAGTGCGGCCAGCGCCGACCCGATCCGGCCGGGCAGCGCCGTGAAGAACGACACCGCCGACGAGATGAACGACGAGATCGCCGACACCGTCGCCGAGAAGGCCCGCGAGAAGGCCGAGCCGATCGCCGAGCCCAGCGACGCCAGCGCAGAGGCGATCTGCCCTGGCAGGACGGTGAAGACGTAGATCACTCCGGCGATGGCCGTGAGCAGGGCGATGCCGACCGCGGCGACCGCGTTGACGAAGAGGCTGACCAGGAGGCCGGGCAGCGCGGCCAGCGCCGCCAGGATCAGCCCGGGGAGCTGGACGAAGAAGTTGACGACGGCCTGGAAGCCGGCCGTCAGGGTCGCGCCCAGCGAGACGAACAGGTTCGAGAAGAACGAGCCGATCGTCGAGGCCAGCGACGAGAGCCCGCTCGTGATCATCCCCGGCAGAGCGACGATGAAGTTGACGACCGAGGTCAGCCCGGACGCCAGGCCGGTCAGCACCGACACGACCGCCGAGATGATCGGGACGACGGTGCTGATGACGACCCACGACGCGAACCCGACCGCGATCTGGAGGATCGGCGCCGCGATCCGCACCATCAGCGAGACGAGCGGCACCAGCGCGGCGACCAGGCCCGCGATGGGCGGCAGCAGCGGCACCAGCGCGCCGACCAGCGCGTTGAAGGCGTCGACGATCGGCGGCAGGATCGGCAGCAGCGACAGCAGGATCTGCGAGACCAGCGGCGCCAGCGCGGCGACGACGGTCGTCGCGGCGTCGCCGATCGTCACCAGGAGCGGGGCCAGCCCCTTCGCGGCGTCGCCGAGGGCCGCACCGAGCGCTTCCGCGATCTGCCCGAGAACCGGGATCAGGGGCGACAGGGCGCCGAGCAGCCCGGTCACGATCCCGACCAGCGGGCCGAGCAGCGGAACGACGATCTGGAGGGCCGCCCCCAGCACCGTTCCGAACAACTGCGCGATTTGCGCGATGACGGGGGCCAGGCTCCCCGCGAGCTGCCCGACCAGCGGCGCGACCGCCGACACCAGCTGACCGAAGACCGGCAGCAGCGTGCCGGTCAGGATCGGCACGAGTTGCAGCAGCGCCGGAAGCAGCTCCGAGATCGCCCCGCCGAGCGCCGTACCCAGCTGCGCCGCGATCGGAGCCACCCCGGCCGCGAACTGGTCGAACGCCGCCGTCAAGGTCGGCAGGAGCGGCAGCAGCGTGTTCGCCAGCGCCGTGATCACCGGCCCGAGCGCCGCGCTCAGCACCTTCAGCGCGTTGCCCAGCACCGAGTTGGCGGTGATCGCGAGCTGGGTGACCAGCGGCAGCAGCGGCTGGATCGCCGCCCGTACCGCGTCGAAGATCTGCGCCAGCCCGGCGAGCTGCCCGCCACCCCCGGCCGCCAGCGCCCCGAAGACGTCCGAGAGGATCCCGCCGACCGACAGGACCAGCGCGCCGAGCTGCTTGAAGACGCCGAGGGCGCCCTGCACCCAGGCGACGGCCTGCCCGGACTGCGCGGCCGTCTGGAGGAACGTCCCGAGGCGCGCGCCCAGGTTCGCGATCAGGTTCCCGGTCTGGGCCCCGAACGCCTGCGACACCGCGCCCGCGACCTGGACCAGGCCGGAGACGACCGGCCCGATCGCCGCGGCGAGACCGCTGGTCGCCGCCCTCGTCCCGTCCAGGACGCCCTTGATCGCCTGGATGCCGGTCGCCGACTTCGCGAAGTTCGCGACCCGCTCGGCGGCCAGACCGAAGTTCCCGGCGATCGCCGACAGGCCGGACTTCAACGGCCCGCTCAGCGCCTTCGCGACGGCGGTGATCTGGCCCTGGAGCGGCTTGAAGAACGCGTCCTGGACGCTGTCCTTCAACGAGTCGAACGCCGGCTTGAGGGCCCGGACCTCCTTGGCCGCCGCCTGGGCGGCGGGCGACAGCCCCTCAAGGGACTCCTCGAACTTCTTCGCGTCGTCGCCGAGGGCCGCGCCGAACGCGTCGCCGACGCCCGACAGCGCCAGCTTCAACGCGGCGCTCGCCGCGATGAACCCGCCGATCGCCGCCGGGGCCGCGGCAACGATCCCGATCGCCGGGGCGAGGGACGCGACGAACGAGGAGATGCCGGCCGCCGCGCTGAGCGCCGACGCACCGACCGCGGCGAACTTCAAGCCGCTGGCGAGGACCCCGCCGACGCCGCTCGCCAGCGACGACAGCCCGCGCAGCGCCCGGGAGAACCCGTTGACGTCCGGGTTCACCGGGACGTTCAGCGTCGGCAGGTTGTGCGCGCGCAGCCGGGCGTCGAACCCCGACATGTCGGGGACGACCTGGACCTCGACCTCGACGCCCGCCAGGAGCGCGCGGATCCGCTCGACGAACCCGGTCAGGTCCGGCGCGACCGGGATGTTGATGCTCTCCAGCGAGCGCAGTTGCGCCAGGACCCGGGCGTCGAACCGGCTGAGGTCCGGGACGACGTCGACGGTGACGTTCGCCGCATCCAGGCCGCGCTGGATGTTCCGGCGGATCTGGGTGCCGACGGTGCGGGTGGCCCTGTCCAGGGCCCGCGAGATCCGGATGCCGAGGTCGCGAGCGTCAGCGACGGCTTCCGCGTCGTCAAGGACGATGCGGATTACACCGCGACCGTAGTCCTCGTCGTCGGCCACCGGGCAACCTCGCAAAGAGCGATGTTGCCCGGCCCAAAACCAGCGGCGCCCCCCAGACTAGCCGGTGCGGCTACCCGTCATCCGCGCGTCTTCCGCGGCGAGCTGCGCCGCGAGGCTCTGCGCCTGCCCCATGTCCATGCCCATGCCGGGCGGTCGCGCCCGCCTCTGCGGCCCGCGCTGACCCTTCGGCGGGGCGTACAGCTTGGCCTTGATCCGCCGCCAGTCCGCCTCGTCCTCAGCGCCCTGCTCCAGAGTCGCCTCGGCGGCCGACAGCATCACCTTCAGCGACCACGCGTGGACATCGACGCCTTGGAGGGCGAGACTCCCCTCCCACGCCTCCCAGGAGGCGGCGATGCTGGCGCAGAGCCGCTGGACGACGTAGGAGGGCGGTTCCCTCCATACAGCTCGACAACCCACTCCATCAGCTCGACGAGCACCCGGTCCGGGTAACGGGTGCCGGCGTCCGCGACGGTGGCACCCTTCCGTTTCGCAGCGGCGGCGCCGGCCTCCTCCGGGTTCGGGTGGGAGCTGACCACCTTCCCGCCGACCACGACGTCCCACCGGGCGAACTCGTGCGCCGACTCCGGCAGCATCAGGCTCGCGAGGAACACGCGCATGGCGACGGTCGCCTCGCGGACCTTCGACAGGTCGGTGTCCGCCATGTTCGCCGGATCCAGGTTCAGGCGCCGGTTCGCCTCCTGAAGACGCTCGTACCGGTCCAGGAACTCATCGCCCAGGATCTCCGGCTCGAACAGGTAGGTGGCGCTGCCAATCTCCGCCTCGTGGGGCGTCGAGTTGAGCGTGAACTTCTTCGTAGCCACGGGTGGCCCTTCTTTTCCCGCGCGGGACGCCCGGCCCAAAACCAGCGACGTGAACCGAGAGGGTAATGCCTCCCCGGGCGGCTGCCGCGAACGGCCGCGAGGGCCGGCGACCGCCGCTTACAGTGATCTGGTAGCTACAGCGAGTGCAAGGGGGCGTCGCATGGTGAAGAAGGAGCCCGCAGACTACGGGCCGATCCAGTTCCCGGCCCGGCTGGGCCTGCAACAGTGGGAGTTCGAACGGGCGCAGGCCCTCGGCCTGATCCCGGCCGCCGATGTCGCCTCCGGGTCCCGGTGGTCGGCCGCGGTGGTCGCCGACGCGATGTCGCGCCTCGAAGAGATCCGCACGGCGGTCGGTGCTCAGCCCAACGTCGGTGCGTGGCGGGCCGCCGAAATCCTCGGCGAGCGCTTCGGCCAGGAGGTGAGCGCCGACGCGGTGATGGAGCTCGGCCGCCGCAACCTCATCCCCGTCATCGGCGAGTACAAGGGCCACGCCATGTACGACGGCCGGGCCCTGGAGGCGTTCGCCGACCGGGAAGCCCTCGACGCCGCCGCGCACGCCGGCCAGCTCTACTCGAAGAGCGCGGCAGCCGCGTACCTGCGCGTCCGCCCGGCCGACCTGGACGACCTCCTCGCCCGCACGGATCTCGACTGGACCGTGGCCCAGGCCACGCCCAAGGGCCGGCCGTCGCCGTTCGCGAAGCTCCCCGACCGGGAGCCCGCGAGCGCGTGAGCGCCGCGCCCGGTCAGCGCCCCTCGATCAGCGCCCTGGCCAGGAAGTTGTTCGGCCGGGTGCCCGGGTGCCGGGCGTACGCCGAGTACACGACCCGGCCGCCCACCTCGAACCGAAGCACGCCGCCCTTCCGGCGAGGGCGGATGATGTGCGGCCGGGTCCCGTCCAGCACGTACCGCACCGCCGGGTGGTCGCACGCGATGACGCCCTGGAGGCCGCCGGGCCCGTCCTGGACCTTCCACGTGATGTAGCTGCCCATCCTCCCGGGCGCCTCGCGCTCGGCGATCCGCGCGGTCCGCGCGGTGCGCTCCGCCAGGCGCCGCGCGACGAACCCGTTCCGCAGCCGCAGAGTCCGCGCGATCTTCCCCGGGTCGACCGTCACCTCGACGCTCACGGCGACTCCTCTCCGTCGTTCGGGCACTTCCCGCAGCCGGGGAGCGCCACGATGACGCGCTGCTCCAGGCCGACGCAACCGCCTTCCGGCCCGATCGTCTTCTGCTGCCCCATCACGAACCGCCGGCCGCGCCGCGTCTGCTGCGTGCCCGGCAGGCAGCACAGCAGCGCGTTGAAGACGGTCACCATGTCGATGTGGAGGACCTGCGCCGACGCGCCCAGGTCCTCGCACGAGGGCGGGCACCCGTTCTCGTTGAACGTCGGCGCGCACCGCAGCAGCGTCACGACGAGTTCGAGCGCGGTGATCGGCGGGGGCATACACCCGCGCACGCCCTGCACGATCCGCGACTCGTTCGGGAACTCCGCGTCGCTGCTGCCGTAGATCCGGGCCACGGACACCGAGAGCTGCCCGCCCCCGCCGTCCTCGCCGCACGGGTCGTCGCACGAGTCCCACGCGGGCGCCCCCGGGACCACGCACGCACGGCACGGGCAACCGGGCTGCCCCTCGATCTCCTCGGCGGTCCGGGCGAGCGCGGCGCACACGCAGCCGACGACGGCCTCGGTCAGGTCGCGGATCGCGAGCGGGTTCAGGGCCACGTCGTCATCCTGGGGCGCTTGTAGTCGGGGCTGTAGACGCGGCTCGGGGAGTCGAGCCGGTACGGGTTCACGACCGACAACCACAGGTCAACCAGCGGCAGGCCGGTGCGGCCCTCGGCGTAGATCAGGGACGGGTCGGGGAGTTCCATCTCCACGCCCTGGCGGACCATCCTCGTCAGGTTCCGGTTCGCCTTGCAGCCGCAGCTCCCCGACGGCGCGCACCCCTTGAGGAGGTGGCACGTCAGCTCGGACACCGCGGCGACCGCCGCCTCGTCGAGCGGCAGGCCGATCCGGTACTCCACGGTGAACGTTCCCGGCTCGCCGGGCGGCGCGGCCATGTCCTGGCAGGTGGGCCAGCACTCGCCGTCGGTGCGCACGAGCAGGCCGGCCGAGTCAACGCGGTACGCCTCCTGGACCAGGACCTCGCCGTCGACATCGACGCTGACGATGTCGTAGACCGGGCCCTCCAGGCGGACTTCGCACAGTTCGCCGCACGAGCAGTCCGACTTGCAGCCACACACCGACGCGTTGCGCCACACGCCGCCGGTGTCGATGTACGGAATCCACGGGCCGCCGCTGTACCCGGCCTGGAAGCTGACCGGGGCCGCGTCCAGGCACGCCCGGCGGCAGGGCCGCACCGCCACCGGGCACGGGCCGAGGCGGCGCCCGGACAGGCCCCACAGGATCTGCGAGGCGACGAGCGTCCACCGCTCCACGTCCTCCTCGGCCATGCCGTCGGCGATCTCGCAGCACAGGTTCGTGGGCCACGCCTCACAAGGCCCGGTACTGAGCGGCATCAGCGCCTCCCCGTGATCTCGTAGTGCGACGGCCGGAAGAACGCGGTCCTGATGTGCCGGCCGACCATGCCGTTCGCGAAGGCGTCGGGCATCGTGCTCAGCCACGGGCCGTGCGGGAAGCGGGGGCCGCGGTGCAGCACCTTCACGTCCTCGATCCGCTGCCCGCCGAGCCCCGCGAGCGTTCCGTACAGCGTCCGCTTGTGGACCGCCGTCAGCCGGCGGCCGACGTCCAGGGCCTCCAGCATCCGGTCCTTCTCCACGGGCAGCGGGACGTGCAGCTCGTACGACAGCGGGTCGTCGTAGCCGAGGCCGACGAGGAGATCCCGGGTCTCCCGCATCCCCGTCAGGTACTTCCCGGACGCGCGGGCCGCGTAGTACCGCTCGACCTCCCGGACCGGGCCGCGGTGCAGCACCGGCATCTGGTCCTGCCTCTGCATGACGAAGAAGTCGTCGTTCATCAGCAGGAACCGCGCGCTGACGTCGGGGTGTTCGCATGCAGCCCGGACCGCGATCGTTGTGTTCTGGTACTTCGTCCCCGGCTGCACGGTGGGGATGTGCTCGACGTTCCGCAGCCACGTCGGCCGGTAGCCCACCACCCACACCTTCCGGTGCGGGAGGTTCGCCGTCCACGTCCGCAGCGCGTACCGAAGCTGCTCGTTGACAGCGGTCTCCCGCACCGGAATGACGAGGTCGGGTGCCTCCATCGTCACGACGCCAGGCACAGGCCGCCGGTGACCGGGGTGTACTCGCACAGCGGCTCGGGCGGCTCGACCGTCGTGATGATCGTCCGCCGGTGGCAGTTCGAGCCGAGCGGCGTGAGGAGCGGACCGGCGGTACCGGCCGCGTCGAGAGCCATGACGTCGTACGGGCCGGTGCCCCAGCCGCCGCCCGCCCGGGTCGCGCCGGTGAGGGTGAGCGACGCGGCCTCGGAACCGACCTCCAGGTCGCCGAGCTGCCCGTTGGTGACCCACGGCATCAGGAAGTAGATCCAGGCGCCGGTGCCGGCCGAGTCGGCCTCACACGCGTCGGTGCCGATGACCTCGGCCCACAGCTCGATCGCGAAGCCGCTGTTGCACTGGATCGAGCAGTCGTCGTAGCCGATCGGGGTCCCGTCGAAGCCGTAGACGACCGGGTTGCCGGTCGTGATCTCGATCAGCTCGGGGCTGACCGAGAAGAACGACAGCTCGATGTCGTAGCCCTTGAACGACGGGCAACCCCTCTTGAAGCCGCAGATCCGGCCGTTGGCCGCCTTGTACTCGACGTCCTCGCCGTCGTCCACGTTCGCGTTCATGGCGAGCGTCGCGAAGCAGTCGAACGTGAAACCGTTGTCCTCGCCACAGATCGGGCGGCCACAGCCGTCGACGCGGGTGACGCGGATCGTGTCCGCGTTTGCGATGAGCGGGCAAGACATGCCGGGAACCTCCATCGAACTCGGAGGCCCGGCCCAAAACCAGCGGCGTCGAAATGAGTCTAGCCGCGACCGGGAGGCGCTACCCGGCCACGGCGAGACCCCCTACTTGCTCTTCGCGCGCTTGGCCTTCGCGGGCTCCGCCACGGCCTGCCCGCCGTCGCCCGGCTCGTCGTCCGCGGGCGGATCCTTCGGCAGCTCCAGCACGACCGTCCCGGCCGCCTGGTTGTACTCCTCCTCGGTGACCTCCCGGTACCCGTCCGGCACCGTGCCGAACGGGCCGAGGTCGCCGCTGACCGTCAGCCAGCCGCCGTTGTCGTTCACGTAGTAGCGCATGGTCAGGCTCCTCAGCGAGTGATGGCGATCAGGTGGGTGTCGGTGATCCACTGGTTCAGCGTCACGCTCCCCGAGACGACGTTGATCGCCGGGTAGACGCGGACCGAGTAGCCGGTGTGCGCGGCGAGGACGGCCGCCTGGGCCGTCGCGAACGTCCACCGCTCGTGCCCGGCGATGCCGCCCGCCTGGAGCTTGCTGTGCATGACGCGCACGCCCGGGGCGCCGCCGTTGATCGACACCGCGTATCCCAGGTCGAAGACGGCGCCGGCGGTCCACGTCGCCTCGACGTGCCCGGTGAACTCCGTGGAGAAGCTGAGCCCACGGCACGCGGTCAGCGAGTCCGCCGTGTACGTGCCCTCGGACCAGGCGGTCGTGTCGACGATGATGAAGCCGCCGGTGTCGGTCAGCGTCGGCGTGCCCAGCGGGTGGTTCTGCTGGAGCGTCACCGCCGCCGACGTGTGCTCGGGCGGGGTCCACAGCGCGCCCGTGGTCGGGTCGCACTTCAGCGTCGAGTTCTCGCTGTCGGTGCAGTCCCAGTCGTCCGCCCACGGCTGCTCGCCGGCGATCGGGAACGCCGCCAGAGGCGCCGCCGCGGTGCCCTCGCCCTGGAGACCACAGCCGACCTCCAGCGCGGCGGCAGACGGCACCAGGAGCCCGCCGTCCGTGCCGTACGAGAGGCCGTTGCCCGCATCGGTCGACGGCCGCGCCGTGATGATCCCGGTGTCCGGGTCGTAGCCCGCGCCGTCCCCGGCGGAGAAGCAGCCGCGCACGTCGGCGCACTCCAGGCTCAGCCCGTCGGGGCCGGACTGGATGAGCTGGTCTCCGCCGCCGGGCGGCGCCGGGTTCAGCTTCACGTCCGCGCTCACGCTGTACGGAGAGGCCGCGGTGCCGTCGCCGGTCAGCGTCAGGTCCACCGTGTCCGAGTCGGTGACCTCCAGCGCGGTCGGCTCGGCGGCGCCGCCGGCCGGAGTGAACAGGCCGCCGTCCGTCCCGAACGTCGTCGCGTTCCCCGCGTCGGCGGACACCCGGGCCGTGATGATGCCGGTGTCCGGGTCGTAGGCGGCGCCGTCGCCGGCGGAGAAGCAGCCGCGCACGTCCGCGCACTCCAGCGAGAGCCCGTCGGGGCCGGACTGGATGAGCTGGTCCCCGCCACCAGGCGGCGCCGGGTCGAGGATCACGTTGCTCGTGATGACGTACGGGTCGGCCGCCGTGCCCGCGCCGGTGACCTCGTTGTCGACGGTCGGCGAGTCCCCGGCCTCGATCACCGTCGGGTCGGCCGCGCCGCCGGTCGGCGCGTACAGCCCGCCGTCCGTGCCGTACGACACCGAGTTCCCCGCGTCGGTTGACGGCCGCGCCGTGATGATCCCGGTGTCCGGGTCGTAGCCCGCGCCGTCCCCGGCGGAGAAGCAGCCGCGCACGTCGGCGCACTCCAGGCTCAACCCGTCGGGGCCGGACTGGATGAGCTGGTCCCCGCCCCCGGGCGGCGCCGGGTCGAGGATGACCGAGCTGGTGACGACGTACGGGTCCGCGGCGGTACCCGTGCCGGTGACCTCCGTGTCGACCGTCGCAGAGTCGGCCGCCTCGAGTGCCGTCGGCTCGGCGGCGTCGGGCGCCGGGGTGAACAGGCCGCCGTCCGTCCCGAACGTCGTCGCGTTCCCCGCGTCGCCCGACACCCGGGCCGTGATGATGCCGGTGTCCGGGTCGTACGCGGCGCCGTCCCCGGCGGAGAAGCAGCCGCGCACGTCCGCGCACTCCAGGCTCAGCCCGTCGGGGCCGGACTGGATGAGCTGGTCTCCACCACCAGGCGGCGCGGGGTCGAGGATGACGTTCGAGGTGACGACGTACGGGTCCGCGGCGGTGCCCGTGCCGGTGACCTCCGTGTCGACGGTCGAACTGTCGGCCGCCTGCACGACGGTCGGCTCGGCGCCGTCGGCAGAGACGACGTACGGCAGCGACGGCGAGCCGTTGCCGTCGACGGTGACGCCGGGGCCGGCGGTAACGCGGCAGTTGCAGGGGCTCGGGCCGCAGCACTTGCTCATGGGTGCACTCCTGGCTCAGTACGAGGGGAAGGAGCGCCCGGCCCAAAACCAGCGGCGTCCAGTCGAGTCTAGGCCGGTCAGGTACCGGCAGCGTGGGCGTGAACGGTGACCCCGGCGGCCGGTGCGCCGACCGCGAGGACCCCGATGCCGAGGAGGGTGACCCCGGCCGAGGCGAGGACGTTGACCGTGGTCGACGCCGCCGAGTTCGCCGTGATCGAGCACGAGCGGAAGGCGCTGGCGCCCTGGGTTGCGAGGGTGACGACCGGCGCCGCCGAGAACGCCCCGACCGGCCACGTGAACGTCACGTTGCCGCTGCCGTCGGTGACGCCGGTCGCCCGCTCAATCCGAGGGCCCGGCCGGACGTACGCGCCCTCGGTGCCCACCTACGCCACCTGATCGTGTGTTTCACCTGCGAGTTCACACATAAACCTCGCGGGTGCGCATACCTTAGTCGCATGCCTAGTGGAGTTCACGGATACATCCCGCCGTGCATCGTTGAAGGATGCGCACGACCCAATAAGGCGCGCGGATTCTGCAATCTGCACTACCACCGCTTCGCGGCGACGGGCGACCCTCTTGCAACCAGGAAGACACCGAACGGTGGCTTCCTGGCCCTGCTCAAGCAGGCGGCGCGGGCGGCAACCGATGAGTGCATCGTCGCCAGCACCTTCTCGGGCCGCCCTGTGGCGAAGCTGAACGGCAAAAGCATGAACGCCAGCCGAGCCGTTTGGATCCTCGCCAACGGTGACCCGGGCCGTCTGCACGTCCTCCATACCTGCCACAACGACAGGTGCATCAGCATCAAGCACCTCTACACCGGAGATCACGACCGGAACATGCGGGACATGTCCGAGGCGGGCCGATGGGGAACCCGCGCTCTCCCCGTCGGCGCAGACCACGGTCGTGCTGTCCTGATCGAAGCGAACGTCCTCGACATTCGCCGTCGGGCGGCTGACGGCGAGAGCGCGGCGGCCCTTGCGCGTGAATTCAAAGTGCACAGGCGGACAGTAGAGAAAGTCATCAAGGGCGAAACGTGGAAGCATCTCGACTAGACCTCCCTTGTTGAGGAGATGACGAAGTCGCTGCCCGCGACCCCGGTGAACACGAACTGGTCCTGGAGCTGTTCGCCGCCGGGTCCGCCCCGGTCCACGCCCCACGACAGGGACGTCCCGGCCGCGAGGGTGACGGCCGTGCCGCCGCCGATGGCGACGGTCGGCGCTCCGGCGTAGACGACGAGCGTCACCGACCGGGCCCCGGCCGCGATCGTCACCGCCCCGGCGCCGGTCTGCCGCTGCGCCGTCGAGCCGATGAGCGGGTTGGGCTCGGCGGCCTGCTCGGCGTCGCACCGCACCACGTCGCCGGACGGGGCGTACGCGGTGACGCCGTCCAGCTCGGTGTCCGTGGCGACGGTCGTCCCGTCCTCGGTGCTGTACCGGCGCAGGAAGCTCCCCGCGTCGTCGCAGAGGATTTCGTACTCGTCGTCGGCCGTGGCCGCCGCCACGCTGCCGCTGGTACCGGACATAGATACCTCCTGGTGCCGGACCGGTCAGGGGCCCGCCGGCGCGCGGCGGGCCCCGTCCTAGTCGCTGATCTTCTTGTACGCGAGCCGGTGGTTGGTGCTGAACAGCCCGGTCGTGCTCGCAGGGGTGCCGACCGGCTTGCGGATGCCCATCTCGATCCGGATCCGGGTGGACTCCGTCACGGTGAGGAACTTCGTGAACTCGCACCGGTCGGCGTCAGACTTCGCGCTCGTCGGCGCGACGCCCTCGGTGTTCCGCTGCGCCGTGAACTGCGTACCGGGGATCGCGGCGTCCGCGGTGACGTTGTAGAGGCGGGCGATGACGGCGATGTTGTACGCCCCCGTGGCCGGGCCCACCGAGATCACGGTGCCGAGCGTGGCGCTGACCTCGTAGACACCGGCCTCCGGGAGCGTGATCGCCAGGCCGGGCAGCCTCCACGCGTCCTCGGCGACCGCGGCGAGGTCCAGCTCGGCGGCGACGATCTGCTCCTCGTACGGAGGCGCGAGCCGGGCCCCGACCTGCCACTCCGCAGGGCAGTCCCCATCGGCGGGGGCGACGACATCGACGGCCACAGACCGCGCGGCGCTGACCGCCGAGCCCGAGCCGGTGACACCGGCCAGGGCCGTGGACGGGACGAGGAGCCCGCTCGGGGCCTCCGTGAGGGCGTTGCACGGGTCGGGGTCGACGGTGACGGACGCGGACGAGACCGCGCCGACGCTGGAAGTGGTTCCACTCATCGAGTACCACCGCACATCGCGGAGAGCGGGAGGGGGACGGTATCGCGCATGTCAGCTCCTACGTCGATGCGGGGAGCAGTGACGCTCCCTCCGACCTGCTTCGATCGGTAAAATGAGGGGACGTCAGACCCCCGCGACGGCTGGAACCGCCCGGGGGCACGCCCGACACCTTCGTGAGAGGTATCGAGATGAACGAGTCTACGGACTGCATCGTTGACCCAGGCGCTACGCCCGGCGAGTACACCCGAGTCAGGTCCAGCGGCAAGGGCGACTACGCCCACCGCGTCGCCTGGATCGAGGCCAACGGCCCCATTCCGCCGGGGCTGGTCATCCGGCACAGGTGCGACAACCCGCCATGCCGCAACGTCGCGCACCTGCTTCTCGGGACCCACGCCGACAATGTGGCCGACATGGTTTCCCGGGGGCGCAACGCTCGCGGCGAGGACCACGGCATGGCCAAGCTGGCCGAGGACGAGGTCCGCCGGATCATCCTGGCCGTGCATGGTGGCGGCACCGTATGCGAGGTCGCGGCCCAGTTCGGCGTACACAACTCCCTGGTCAGCTTGATCACCACCGGGAAGGCGTGGCGCCCCGTCCTCGACGAGCTTGGAATCCCGCCTCGCCCCACTGACCGGCGCAAGCTGAACGACGGTACTGAGGCCATCATCCGGCAGCGGTACGCCACCGGTAGCGTGAGCCAGATCGGCTTGTCCCGGGAGTACGGCGTCTCTCAGCGGACGATCCAGAAGATCATCAAGGGTCGGCGCCACTAGCTCCTCACCTCCTCGTCCAGTTGAGGAGGTACTCCGCGCTGGCGTCGGCGCCGGCGAACGAGGCCGCGCTGAGGGCGGTGTCGGTGGGCTTGGACACGGACCAGGTCATCGCGACGCCGGCCGGGATCTCCACGGCGGCGCCGTCGGTCATCGTCACCGCGACCGCCCCGGCCAGGACGGTCAGGCTGACGCTCTGCACGCCGGTGAACTCGGCGACGAGATCCTGCGCGGCGGTGCCGGTGACGGCCCGTACGCCGGTGTCGACGGCCTGCCCGTCCGGGTCCGTCGGGTCCGTGGGGTCCGTGCCGCCGCAGGACCGCAGCTCGCCCTCCGGCTCGTCGACCTCTTCGCCGTCCGCGTCGAGCCACGTCACGGTGGTGGAGCCGTCGCACTCCTGCGTGAACCGCTTCGTGTAGGTCGTCGACTGGCGAGTCTGCGCCGAGCCGAGGGTGTACGCGGTCGGCGTGCCGCCCGCGGTGCGCTCCAGCAGCATCTGCCCGTACACGACGTCCGGGTTCGCGGTGGCGGCCTGGATGAAGAACAGGCACTGCCCGTTGTAGGCCGCGGCCCATCCGGCATCCGGGTCGAGGGTGGCGAGCGTTGCCGCCCACGCCCCGTGGAGCTGGTCCGCCGCGCCGCCGCAGCCCGTCGCCACGAACGTGGGCGGGGTGCCGGTGACCAGCTCGACGCCGTCCACGATCCACGAGTTCAGCCGCCACGTCCCCGCGCACTGGTCCATGTTCGGGGTCACGCTGCCGCACGGGCTGCCCTGCGTGTTGTCGTACGACGCCTTGGCGGTGACGACCTCCCAGCACTCCGTGCTGTACGACGACGGGCAGTCCCCGGCGGCGGCGCAGTCCACGACCGTGCCGGCCACCTCGTACGCGGTGACGCCGTCCAGCTCGGTGTCCATGACGCCGACGACGCCGCCGATGCAGTTCAGGCAGATGGTCCGCAGGAACGGCACCGGCGCCGCGCCCGGCACGGCGTCGCACAGGACCAGCGGGCTGCACTGCTCGCAGTCCGACGTGTTCCCGCCCCCGCCGCTGCTGCTGCCGCAGGTGCTGTGCGCGGTGCAGGAGGCGACCTCACCGACCGGGGTGTACGGCTGCCCCTCGTAGTCGGTGTCGAGGACGTCGACCAGGTCGCCGGTCACACAGTCCCGGCGGATCGTCCGCAGGAACGACGTGCCACACCCGGCCTGCACCGCGTCCAGCGTGATCGTGAAGTCGGAGACTGTCCACGACTTCTGACCCATGTGCCGGGTCTCCAGGTCCATCTTCAGGGCGATGGTCCCGGCCACGAGGTCCGCGTACGACACGTCGGCGGTCACGCTGAAGTTCGAGAACCCGCCGACCGGCGTGTCCCGGATCTCGTTCTCGCCCAGGACCGTGGCGCCGTTGAACAGGGTGTACCGGCCGCAGACGGCGTTCCCGGCCGCCGGGCCGTCGTTCGTCGCCGTGGCGGCGACGGTGAGGGTCAGGGTGTCCGGCCAGTCCCCGCACGGCGGGCAGGCGTCCGCGGGGAGGGTGAGGAGCGCGGCGGCGTACCGGTGGACGGGCTCCGGGGTCGGCTCTCCACCAGCCGGGCCGGCCACGACGATCGTCCCGCCGTCGAAGAGGGGCTGCGGGTCGACGAGGACGATCCGCTTGGTGACGCCGTCGCCGGTCTGGAAGTACGGCGTCGGGTCGGTGGCCGTGGCGACGACCAGGGCGCCGACGTCGAGCGGCGCCGAGTCGCACAGGGGGAGCGTGGTCGAGGAGCGGCACGGCTCGGGGTCCGGCGGCTGGCACACACCGACGGTCCCGGCCGGGGTGTACGGCGTGCCGTCGAGGCCGTAGTCGGAGTGCCCTACGATCGCCCCGTTCTCGTCGCGGCCGTAGTCCCGCACGAACGGGGTCGACGTGCCGTCCGTGGCGGTGTCGCAGAGCTGGACGAGATCCCGCTCGGGCTGCTCGACGCCGGCCGGGCACGTGGTGACGGTCCCGGTCGGCGTGTAGGTGTCGCCGGTGACCGCGTCGACCAGGCGCACCGCGTCGATCGTGCCGTCGTCCGCGTACGAGTACTCGATCAGGACCAGGCCGACGACGTCGCCGGCGTCGTCCACGTCGCAGAACGTGCCGGACACCTGGACGGACTGGGAGGAGCCGCACGAGGTCGTCCCGGCCGGGGGCGCCCCGGCGCTGTACGCGCCGGACGTGAGGTTGATCCAGCCCTCGGAGGTGACCGCGCCGGTGCAGTCCCGTACGACGGTCACCGCGATCGGCGTGCCGTCGGCGAGGCACAGGCCGACCGTCGCCGTGGGCGTGGTCGGTGACTCGCAGTCAGGGGAGGCCGGGCACACGCCGACCGTGCCCGCGGGGGCGTACGCGGCACCGTCCAGGGTGCGGTCGAGGGTGGCGATTAGCGTGCCCTCGCAGTCGTACGTGGTGGCCCGCACGAACTGGGTGGCGGTGCCGTCCGTCGCGGTGTCGCACAGCACCAGCACGGACGTGGTGGCGTTGCAGCCGTCCGAAGCCCCGCACGCCGTCAGGGTGCCGGACGGCGTGTACGTGTCGCCGGTGACCGGGTCGACGGTTCGTGTCCCGATCCGCTCGCCGGTGCTCGTGTCGTAGACCGGCTCGACGAGGGCCTGCCCGGCGATCGTGCCGTCCGGCAGGACATCGCAGAGCAGGACGGTCTCGACGTCCACGCGGGGCACGGCCCCGGCGCCGGACAGGATTACGGGCCCCTGCCCGCAGCATCCACTCATGACAGGGTGACTCCGATCGTGAACGAGACGGTGACGGTGCCGCTGCCGCCATTGGCCGTGATGGTCAGCGGGCCGGTCAGGGCGGCGTCGACATCGCGGCCGACGGACCAGGTGGCGGCCTCGCCGGTGTGCAGGGTGCTCGTGCCGTCCGTCGTGGTGACGGTGCCGGTGCCGCCGTGAGCGACCGCGGTGACGGACTGGAGCGTCGGCCAGGCGGCGGCCGACCAGGAGGAGCCGGCCGCGAGCTCCACGCGGCGGGCCTGGACGCCGAACGCCGGGTCGGCGCCCTCCGCGTCGTCCAGGGCGTCGCAGCCGACCGGGGCGACCGGCGTGTACGGCTCGGTGAGCCCTTCCGTGAAGGTGCCGAGGCTCGTCACGATGCCGGCGCAGTCCACGCCCAGCAGCTCGACGTAGGCGACATCGGGTAGGCCGTCGCCGTCGGTGTCGTCGCACCGGCACTCCGTCAGGACCTGGACGACGGCGCACGATTCGTCGCTGGCCTCGTCCGGGCAGGCGACGAGCGTTGCCGTCGCGGGGACGGTCAGCCCGGTCTCGATGTCGACCAGGGTCTTCGTGCCGTCGCAGTGCTGGACGGTCTGCGCGCGAGCGGACGGGGCCCGCTCGCTGAGCGTCAGCCGGGCGTCGAGGGCGCCCCACTCCCTCGTGGGGCCCCCGTGGCTCGCCCACTCGTAATACAGGGTGTGGGCGCCGGCGGGGAGGCTGACGGCCGCGTTGGTGACGGGGCTCCAGCTCTGGTTGTAGGCGTTCGGGTCGCTGAGGCTCGGGCTTCCCGGGGTGACGGAGAAGTCCGCGATGACCGTGCCGTCCAGCCAGATGCGATGCGGCCGGTCATCGGCCTGCGCGGCCAGGGCGACCGCGGTGATCGCGGACGTCGTCGTGAACTGCCGCCGCAGGTAGGAGAACCCGAGGGCCGTGTCCCCCAGGACGGTGCCGAGGCCCTTGCGGGTCGCCCCGGTGACCGGGCCGACACCGGCGGTCGCGACCGGGGCGCCGACGGGTGCAGGGGCGTAGGTGAGGGTCGCCGGATCGGAGACCGGGGTCGGGCTCGCCGCCTGCTGCCAGGTGCCGTCCGTGTCGGTACCCAGCGACAGGGTCGCCGAGGTCAGGGCGGGCGAGTAGCAGACCTCCCCCAGCGGCACGGGCACGCACTGCTCCTCGGGGGCCGCGCTGCACACCCCGACCGTGCCGAGCGGCGTGTAGGCGGTGGTGCCGTCGAGCCGGGTGTCGGTGACCGTGGTGACGTCACCGGCGCAGTCCCGGCACGTCGTCCGCAGGAACGGCTGCTCGACCGGCGTGATCTGGAAGTCGCCCACCTTCCGCACGGTGGTCTGCAACCCGCTGGAGGGCCCGGAGAACTGGAGCGCGGTGAGCGGCCCGGCGTTCACGAACGTCGACGTGTGCGCCGTGTTGGACACGCTCGCACCGGCCTTCGCCGTCAGCGTGCGGGTGGCCGGATCCCAGGTGTGCAGCGGGTGCACGTAGGTCGCGACCGATCCGGCCGGCATGGTCAGGGTGCCGAGGGTGCTGGCCGTACCGACGCCGACACGCACGCCCCAGGTCACGGCGACGGGCCGGGTGAGCGTGAGGGCGAAGTTGCCGCCCGAGCCCGGGAAGAGGACGACGGACCACCAGTTGGAGGGGTCGCTGCCTCCACGGCCGCCGGAGACGGACCAGCCGACGCCGTTCGCCGCGGTGCCCGAGTGGGCGCCGTTGTTGCCGGAGGACGCCGGGTCGAGGACGGGGGCGGTCGCCGCCGAGTCGGGCAGGTCGCACAAGACCGCGGTCGAGCAGTCGTGGCAGTTCTGAACGCAGCGGCCGACCACCCCCGCCGGGGTGTACGGGGCGCCGTCCAGGTCGTAGTCGGCGTGCCCGACGATGGCCCCGGCCTCGTCGCGGGCGAAGTCGCGGACGAACTCCGTCACCACACCGTCGGCGGCGGTGTCGCAGAGCTGCACCACGTCGCGCTCGGGCTGCTCGACCCCGGTCGGACACGTCGTGACCTCGCCCTGCGGGGTGTAGGTGCTGCCGGTGACGGCGTCGACCAGGCGCACCGCCTCGACCGCCCCGTCCGAGCCGTAGGTGTACTCGATCAGGACCAGGCCCAGGACGTCACCGGTGTTCGGGTCGACGTCGCAGAACGTGCCGGCCGTCGTGATGGAGCGCGGGTTGCCGCACGCCATCGTCCCGGCCGGGGGCTCCCCCGTGCTGTACGTCCCGCTGGTGAGGTTCAGCCACCCGTCCTGGGTGACGGTGCCCTCGCAGTCGCGGGTGACGAGGACCGCGATCGGTGTGCCGTCGGCCAGGCACAGGCCGAGCGTCGCGGCCGGTGTCGTGGGCGCCTCGCAGTCCGACGCCGAGCCCCCGGCGGCGCAGGTGCCGACGTCGCCGGTGACCAGGTGCGGGGTCTGCCCGTCCAGGGCGAAGTCCTCGAACGTCGCGGTGCCGTTGAGCCAGGTGTACCGGCGCAGGAACGGCCCCGACTCGTCGCACAGGGTGATCGTCTCGGCGTCGGGGCAGCCGTACGAGCAGTCGACCGGCGCCACCGGCGCGTACGGCGTCGAGGGGTCGTCCTGGTAGGTGAGGACGAGCTCGGCGGTGCCGTCCGCGCGGATGCACCACAGCTCCGAGTACGTGGCGTCCGGCTCGCCGTCGCCGTCGGTGTCGTCGCACAGCGTCCGGCACACGGTGTCGACGCACCCGGCCGAGCAGGCCCCGGCGCCGTCCGGCGGCAGGCCGGCCGTGTACACGCCGGTGAGCACGTCGATCCAGCCCTCGGCGATCGTCGCGCCCGCACAGTCCCGGGTGACGGTGACCGCGATGGGCGTGCCGTCGGGCAGGCAGAGGCCGACGGTGGCGACCGGCTGTGTCGGTGACTCGCAGGCCGTCGTGTCCGGGCCGCAATTGCAGTTGGTGAAGTTGCCGCCGACGCTCACGACACGTCTCCGTCCTGGTCGCACGGGCTGAGGAAGTTGATGTAGACGGCCGCCCCTTCGGGGAGGTCGACCGTGAACGGGGCGCACAGGGCGCCGGGCTGGCAGCCGGACGGCGGCGCCGCCCACTGGAACGCCGTCCCGCACTCGTTGACGACGGTGGCGTTGCCCGCGCAGTCGGTGATGGTGACCGGCCCGCACGCGACGGTCACGGCCACGGACTCGGTGCCCTCCGGCATCGACCAGGAGTCGGGGCCGCTGATGCCGAGGAGCTGCGGGCACAGCACGGTCGGCTGGCACTGCTCCTCGCACACCTGGCAGTCGACGACCTGGCCGACGGGGGTGTACGGGGTGATGCCGTCCTCGGCGGTGTCCGTGGACGTGGTGACGATGCCGTCGCAGTCGTGGACCAGGTGCCGCAGGAACGGCACACAGCCGCCGTCGGCCTGGTCGCACAGGCGGAGGAGGCTGACGGTTGAGCAGTCCTCGCGGCCGTCACTGCCGCACGGGACGGCGCCGGCCGGGGGCGGCCCGTCGGTGAAGGCGCCGGTCGTCGGGTCGATCCAGCCGGCGACCTCGGGCGGCGCGGCCTCGGCGCCGTCGCAGGCGCACGCGGACCGCAGGACCAGGAGGAGCGGGGTGCCGTCCTCGCGGCACAGCGGCACCGAGGCGATCGAGGGGGCGCAGCAGGACGTGCCCGGGTCTCCTCCGCCCCCGGGCGCGCACGGGATCGGCTCGACAGGCACTTACGCCTCCGCGTGCTTCTGGCGGCGGTGGGTGTCCCGGCCGCGCTCGCTGGTGAACTCGCGGTCGCAGCCGTCGCACGGGAAGACGCCTTCCGGTACTTCGGTGGGCGAGTCGCTCGGGTCGCTGTCCTCGGACGGGGCGGGCAGCGGCGTCGAGTCCGGGCCGTACGCCTCGGCGGGTACCTCGGGCAGCGGCTCGCCGGGGACGGCCTCCAGGAAGCCGTCAGGCGTGGCGACGCCGACCAGCTCGGTGCCGCCCGCGGTGCAGTCGGGGTGCGGGTGGACCTCCTCGCCGTTCTCCTCGTAGCACAGGCCGCAGGCCGGGAGCCGCCGCTGCTCGCGGGCGGCGTCCTCGTCCGGGGACACGTACCGGTGGCCGTCGACGAGCGCGCCGATCAGGATGCCCTCGGGGGCGTCGGCGAAGAGACCGGCGGGGACGGCGAAGAGGTTCGGGCCGATGGTGCGGATCTTCGGGACCTGGGCGACCGCCCACGCGGCGAACGCGCGGCGCTGCGCCCGGGTCGGCTGGATCTCGATCACGTTCAGGGGCATGTCGTCACCGCCACAGCGCAGATGGTGCAGGTCGTGCCGACGACGTACGTCCGCTCGACCAGGACGTTCCGGTCGTTGTTCCGCACGTTGACGGACGGGCCGGGCCGGTCGGGGATGGTCTCGGCGGGGCCGCGCCGGATGATGACGGGGCCGGTGATGTACAGCCAGGCGGTGCCCGGGTCGGCGGGCAGGTTCCCCGGGCCGGTGTTCATCGCGCTGTATCCGGCGCCGATGATCACGCAGTTCCCGGCGAGGGTGCGCAGGTTCCCGGTGGCCGGGTTCTCGCTGACGATGTTGCAGCAGCCGAGGAGCGCGGCGGCGCCGGCGGGGACGTGGAGGACTCCACGGCCGCCGTACGACTCCGCGAGGCATCCTTCGAGCGCGGCGACGCCCTGGGCGATGGAGACGGGACCGGCGGCCGGGGTGAGGTCGACGGCGGACATGGCGAGCGTGTTGGACCAGAACCCGGACTCGACGGCTTCCTGCTCGCCGAGCGCGAGCGATGCCTCGGCGTGGGCGCGGGCCTCCGCGTACGTCCAGCCGAGCGCGGAGCACTCGGCGCCGGCGTAGACGGTGATCGGGTCGGCGTGCTCGCTGGAGGGGCGGCAGAACTCCTTCTGGAGCGGGCCGGGGCTCTCCTCGCCGGGGCTCTCGTCGTCTAGGCAGGGGTCCCGCCACACGTTGACGGGGCAGCAACCGAGTGACAGCCACTCGACGCCGAGGAGTTCGTGGACGTCGTCGACATCTCGGATGTCGGTGCAGGCGCCGAGGATGCCGTGGGGCAGCGGTTCGCCTGGGATGGCCTCGACGTACTTCCTCATGCCTGCCATCGCTCACCTCCGTTCTGAATTGGGCTGTGCCGGGCCCAGGTTCAGGTCACCGGGCCCGGCACGTTCGGGGCGGGAAGGGGCGGTCAGGCGATGGGGCAGGCGAGTTCCGTCTGCGCGCCGGTGGCGCCCGTCGGGCAGACCGGGACGGTGACGAGGCGGGTGTCGACGGAGCGGTCCACGAGGGCGACGCATTCCTCCGCGAACAACGCTGTGTAGTCGTTGGTCACGAACTTGGTGCTGTCGTGAACGACGCCGAGGTTGACCTCCTCGCCGCGGCCGATCTGGAGCGAGCCCGCCGGGTACATCAGGAAGGACAGCTCAGCCGGCCAGCCCGTCGCCGGGTCCGGCCCGCCGATCTCGGTCGGCACGCCCGTCGTCGGCGTCGGCGCCAGGCCGCGCGCCCACTGCACCCGGACACCCAGCGTGCTGAACGCGTTCTGGATGCAGTTCGGGTCGATGTCGCAGATGTCCTTGCCGTTCTGCCGGGCGACATCGGCCAGGAACATGTTCCGCGCCCACCACGGGAACACGACCTCGAGAGCCGTGCTGTCACAGAGGCTGTGCCGCTCGATCATGTCGGCGGCCTGGAGGCCGATCGCGCCGTAGATCGCGGACAGGGCCGCCATCGTCTCCGGCAGCACGACGGGCGTTGCGGTCGCCACGGCCTGCTGGAACAGGACCTGACGGATGCGGATCTCGTGCGCCACCATCGCGTTGCGGAGGTACCAGGCGACCAGCTCGGGGAAGTGGCGCTGCGTCAGGATGCCGGCCTCCAGGCAGACACCGACCGCGTCACAGCGCACCTCGACCGGGTCGGGGCACGGCACGCGGAAGCAGGGCTTCTCGGCGCCGCTGATGTCGTCGGCCTCGGTGTGCACCCACGTCATGGACGACACATCGAGCGACAGCGGCTTGTAGTACCTCAACCCTCCGCGCGCGAGCTGGATCTCGGGGGCGTCCCACAGCATGTCGGGGCACGAGGTGTCGGTCAGCTCGTAGATCGTCTCCGAGGGCGCGCACCAGCCGCCGGACGCCACGAGGTCCTTCTCCGGGAGGCGCCGCTGGCTCGACGCGTGGAGCGCCACGGTGGTGCCCTCGGGCGCCGAGCTGGAGTCCGTGACGATCAGGTCGTCCGCGTACGGGTGCCGGTACGAGATGACCTGACCAACGCCCCCACCTGCGGTTTTGAGGGCATTTGCGCGGCTGATGATGCCCGCGGTGATGTCGCTGAAGTCGAGCGGGGAGCCCGGCGCGTAGCCCGGGACGTCGACCGCCGCGGTGATCGTGGTCGTCGGGGCCGGCGCCTCCGGGAGGACGCGCGGCTGACGGCGCCGGACACCGGAGAGGTTCAGCGCGGGCCGGTGCGCCGACGCGGCGACCGCCTTCGGGGCGGGGTCGGCCTCGGGCTCCGGCTCGGCGTCGGTGGCCGCCGCGGTGGCCTCGTCGCCCGGGGCGTCCTCGGTGCCCTCCGGGGCGGCGTCGGTGTCCGTGTCGGTGGCGTCTCCACCGCGCACCTGCGCGGCCAGGGCGTCGATCTCGGCGGCGGCCTGCTCGGCTGCCTCGCGGCGGGAACCCTGCTCGGTACGGATCGCCTCGACGGTGGTCGCGAGGGACCGAAGAGCGTCCAGATCCTTTGACGTCACACTCGTCGACGTCGACTTCGCGTCGAACGCAGCGACTGCGCCCGAGAGAGCGTCGGCCAGCTCCTCGTCGGTCAGAGCAGTGATGTCCTCGGGCACTTCGAAGTCGGCCATGGCTGAGCACTCCTGGGATTGATCGGGAGTGTCCAGGCCCAAAACCATCAGACGCTGACGCCCAGCATAGCCAGGCATCAGCGTCCGAGTCCGTCACGAGCTACGCGGGGCCCTCCTTCGGCGGCAGCCAGGACCAGGTCTTGCCGGTGCCGATGTCGCCGATCGACTTCTTGGTGACGCCGTACCGTTCGCCGATCACCCGGTACGACTGTCCGGCCGCGATGAGTCGACGGATCTCCTGCACCTGCGGCGCCGTCAGCTTGTGCTTCGCGTTGAGTTCACCGCGGGCGCTGCGCCCAGCTTCGACCTTGTCCCGCATGTTCTGCGCGTTGTCGCCTGCGTAGAGGTGCCGGATGGAGATGCACCCTTCCTCGCCTCGGTGGCAGGTGTGGAGAACGTGCCGCTCTCCTGGGTCGCCATGACGGATCGTCCACACCGCGCGGGACGCGTTCATCCACGTGCCCTCGTAGTCGATGAACGGTCGGCCGGTGAACCGCATGATGATGCACTCGTCGCCGGTGGCGTGGGCAGCGGCTTGCAGCTCTGCAAGCAGACCGCCGGGGCTGCGCATGATGGTCTTGAGCGGATCACCGTGCGTTCGCCAGCGGTAGTAGTGCTTGCTGCACAAGCCGTGACCGTGCACGGGCCCGCATGGCCCATCTGCGCCCGCAACAACGCACGTAGTCTTGCTCACTGTCGACTCCTACTCAGTCGGCCTGAACCCCCCGCTCTGCTTGCCGGCGTGCGGGGGGTTCTTACGTGATCATTCTAACTGAAAAAGGCGTCTGACCTGCGGGTTTACCTACTTCTGGGTGGGTGGCTTGGTCGTCGAAGTGGCAAGGGCGCCCTCCTTCTCCTTCTCGCGGACGATGCTGCCCGCGTACCGGCGGGACACTGCTTCGCTGGTGGCCTTCGACACCGAGCTGTACAGCACCTTGCCGTTCCCGCCGTCGGCGACGACCTCGTACTGCTGACGCTTCTTCGTGCACGAGCAACCCATCAGGCTGTCCCTTCCGATTCGGTGGTGGTGCCGGCCGCGATCTGTTCGCGGGCGGGGGCGATGACGGACGCGGCGAGGCGCTGCGCCTCTGCCTTCGCCGCGTTGTCGCGCTGCTCCTGGCGGCGGTCCATCGCCGTGAGGAGGACGTCCAGGAACGGCACGGACGTGAGGAGCGCCGAGGCGATGGCGTCGACCTGACCGCTCGGCAGGTACGGCCTGTCCGGACGGTTGTCCGGCCGGGTGTCCGGATGCTGTCCGGGCAGGTCAGCCGCCGTCCGGGCCTTGTCGTCCGGCGCGGTGTCCGGGCTGTCCGGGACGGTGTCCGTGTCGTGTCCGGACACGTCCGGGGCGGTGAGCATCCCGGCCGCCGACGCCGCCAGGGCGAGGTTCGACCGCTCGGTCACCGCGGTGGCGAGGAGCGGCGAGGAGTGCCCGGGGACGGGCACCGACAGGACCGCACGGAGCTGCCACCGTCCCCCCGGCCCCTGCTTCATGTGGTAGCTCGGCTGGCAGCCCTGGAACACGGTGCGGTCCCAGTCCGACAGCCACGGGCCGGCCGCCCCGGAGAACCACAGCCCGCCCGCGTTCTGCCCGACGGTGACGATCCCCGCGACGGTCCTCGTGTCATCGAACTGGCACGCCGCGTCGCTGCACTCGGCGCCGTCCCGGGTGTGCGGGGCGTTCATCGTGAACGCCCCGGCCCGCACCGTCGACCCGTCGTCGAGCTGGAACCGGGCCCGCAGGAAGTGCGTCAGGTCCAGGCGCCCCAGGGACTCGATCGTCAGCTTCCGGCCGGGGAACCCGGCGTGGGGCTCCCCGGCCTGCGCGACCCACCCGTAGATCCGGCCGTCCGCGTAGTGCACGCCCCCGGACCCGGGCGGCAGCTCGGCGGCGGTCGGCTCCCGGAACCACGCGGCGGGCATCGGCGGCAGGTCGGCCATCGCGGTCCACGCCGACGCGACCAGGTCCCGCATGGACTCCGTCTCGTCGCCGTCGTCGTCGGGGAGCGCCGCGGCGGTCGCCTCGTCCTGCGCCCCCTCCGAGGACGGGCCGACGTACAGGCCGGGGGCGAGCCGTACGATCCGGCCGGCCTTCGCCGCCCGGGAGAGGTGCCCGCGCGCCGTGTCCATCTTCATCGAGCAGGCGCGCGCCACCTCGCGGGCGCCGACCGCGATCGGGGAGCCCTTCACGTACTGGACGACCTGCATGTGCGCGGGGCTCGGCCCGGACCCGGACGCCCACAGGTCCTCGTCGTCCTGGGCAGTGGGCTCGGGCTGGTCGTCCAGGACGATCCGCGCGCGGTCGTAGGCGGGCATCGCGACGAGGGTCGCGCCGCGCAGCCGGGCCCGGGTGACCCGCATCAGCAGGTCGCCGGACGACTCGCGGTGCACGACGGTGCCGAGGTCCTGGTCGTCGCGGTCGCCGGCCGCCGCGGTGAGGACACCGGTACCGGCGAACGCCTCCTGCACGGCCGCCGCTGACACGAGGCCGCCGCTCCCCGTGACGAGCTGCGCCCCCTTCGCGGTGCGGGACAGGTACGAGCCGGACGCGGTCCACTCGGTCGTCGCCGACGCGGTCACCATCCACGAGCCGTCATCGAGGCGCAGCATCGACGCGGAGGCGAGCGACGCGAGCAGCACGACCTGGCCCTCCTCGTCCTCGGCGGCCGGGGAACGGTCCACGAACTCCACGCTGACGTCGTCCAGGTCGACGGAGATCCCGAGCGGGGCCTTCTCCCGGAGGAGGGTGAGCGCGTCGGCGCCGGCCGGGCGGTTCGGGTAGAGGACGCCGCTGCCGGTGATGCGGTCGCCGTCGCGGCCCATGCCCTGGATCGACCCGGCCAGCTCCGCGCCCTGGTGCCCGACCAGCATCTCGTCGGCGTACTGGAGCGGCCACGGGCCGGGACCGGACCAGTACAGCGACCCGGGCCGGAACACGCGGCCGTCGCCGGTCTCCGTGTCCTCGAAGGCCAGGGCCGTGTCACCTGGGGTGGACCAGGCCGGGGCCGTGGTGGTCAGGGTGTCGTCGTCCATCTGGGATGCCTCCACTCCGTGGGCGAGCGGGATGTCGGTGTACTCACCGGCGAACGCCACCCGGAGACGGTCGAATCGGATGGGGCCGAGGCGCTGGTTCAGCGCGGTCAGCAGGGCCGGGCTACGGGTGTACGCGGCGCAGACGTGGGGCTGCCACGGCGTGTGCTGGGCCGGGAGGTCCGGCTGCCGGTGCATGTCCTCCAGCGCGTTGACGGCCGCCCAGCGGGCCGCCTCCAGGCCCGGCGTATCGGCCGGCCGGTCGGGGTCGTCGCCGACGGACCACACCCAGCACGGTGACTCGCCGTCGGCGTTCCAGTGGTTCGCGCCGAACGCCCGCCCGCCGATCGCCCCATCGGGGAGGCGGTCCCGGATACCGGCGACCAGCTCGGCGCGGTGCTCGGTGTCCCAGGCCGCGCCCTCGCCGAGGTAGTACAGCGTCAGGTGCAGCTGGTCGGCCGGTTCGGAGCCGGGCGCTTCGAGGACCAGGCGCGCGGCGTCCTCCTCGCTGGGCAGCAGGGCGATCATCGCGCCGGTGTAGGTGCCGGCGGCTGCCGTCACGGTCTGCTCTGGTTCCACACTGCTCTCCCTTGACTTCTTAAGTGCCGTCGCCGGGCGCGCTTGAGATTCCATGGCTGTAGCGCGGAGTTCGGGGGCCACTCCGAGGCGGCACCGGCAGTTCACGACCAGGCCGACCGGCGCGGTCGGGTCGCCCGGGGCGTCCATGTGGACCCCGGCGACGGTGAACGGCTCATCGAGGAGCCGGATCTGCGCGTCCACGTCGTCGTGGCTCTCGCGGACCCTCGTGTCGTGGCGGGTGATCCACTGCTTCACGACGGGCTTGTCCGGGCCGGTCGCAGCCCTGGCGGCGGCGAGCGTCGACATGTTCCACGCCCTGCTGGCCTCGGTCTGCGCGACGCGGCGCTCCCGGCCGGGCCCGAGGTTCGAGCCCTCCCGACTGAACGCCGTACGGAGCCGTTCCCTCAGCTGGTCGATGTCCTCGCCGGCGTCCAGGCCCGCGGCGAGTTCCCGCCGTGCGGCCTCCGCGAGCCGGTCACCGACCGCGCGCAGCAGATGCTCCGTCACCTCCACGTACGAGGCGATGTCGTCGGGGAGTTCCCGCCCGTCGTCGTAGCGGCCGGGGAGGTTGTCCCAGCCGTCCGGCAGGTCCTCGCCGACGTCCTCGGCCGCCGCTTCCGCCGCGGTCTGCGAGATGCCGAGCAGGCGCCGCACCACCCCACGGACGCGGTTACCCCACATGCCGGCGATGCGGCCCACGGAAAAGCGGGCCGCGACCAGCTCGGTCGCGGCCTGGACGGCGTCGGCGAACTCGTCGGCGGTCTCGGTGAGCGCGTCGGCGACCGCCGCGGCGATGTCCTTCTCGGCCTGGTCGAGCTGGCCGTTACGATCCGGCACAGACAGCCTCCTGCGGTACGGCCTCGCAGTTGAGGCAGTACTTCCAGCCGCCAGCCTTCTTCGGGCCGGTGGTGGTGCGGACGGTGATCTCGACAACGGAGAGGGCGCCCACGTACCCGCACTCGGGGCACGTCTCCCACTGCGTGGCCGCGCCGAACGGACCGTCGGCGTCTTCCTCGGCGTGGCGGTCCTGCGCGTCGAGCTGCCACGCCATGACCTCCTCGGCCAGGGACCGGTCGGGGCAGTGGGAGCACCAGCCGAGGACGCGGTGCGAGGGGATGCTGTGCCCCAGCGGGGCCTTGTGCGGGTGGGTGGTGTGGCTAGCCACGGTCGATCCTCCGGGGCGGGAGCGGATGGTCTGTGTCGTCGCAGATCTCGCACCAGGTGCGTGTCCCGACGGTCGAGATGCCGTCCGGGGTGAGGAGCAGGAGGCCGACGGTGAGGCACGTCCACGCCTTGCAGACGGCGCACCAACTGGCCTCCGGGGTCGCGGCGTGCAGCACGAACGCGGTCCATGGCCGGTGGGACGCGGCGGTCCCGGGTGGCCGGCTCATGCTGCTGCTCCGGCGCACGAGGCGAGGACCGACGGCACCAGGTCGTATTCGTGGTTGATCCCGGCCGCGATCAGGCCGCGTACGTAGTCGTCGAGGGACGCGGTCAGGCACTCGGCGTCGATCCGGTGCCGTTGCGCGATCTCCGGGACGCGCGCCCATGCGCCGTCGAGGAGGCGCCACTGGTTCGTCTTGTCGAAGTCGACGGGGAGCAGCGTGTGCATGGTCGCCGGGTCGACGTCCCGGTACTTCGAGCGTTCGGAGCGGGGGCACGCCGGGGTGTTCCGCAGGGTCTTGCCCGCTGCGGTGAGCGCGGACCAGATCAGGACGTCTGCGGCGGCCACCAGCCCGCTGTGTGGGCCGGCCGCCGCCGAGGCGGGCAGGGTGTCGGGCTCGGCCTCGGACTCGTCCACGGGGAGATCCGGGGCGGGCGGGGGCGTCTCCTCGTCCTGGCCGTCGTCGTCGTTGGTGTTCTGGCTGGAGCTGGACTTGTTCCGGCGGGCCAGCTCCTCGGCCGAGGGGGCGTCGGAGTCATCGAAGCCGGTCTCACGGCGGAGCGCGTCGTCGCTGATGACGCCCCGGTCGTACGCCTGCAACGCGGTCTCGGACCGGTTGGTGCGGACGCGGAGGGGGCTGGTGTCGTACCAGACCATCCAGCGGTGCCAGTCCTCGACGCCTTCCGCTTCGAGGATCGGGCGGAGCCACTGCTGTGTCAGGCAGTGCGCGAGCGTGGCGAGCTTGGGTTCGATGCCGAGGCGGATCGCCTCGCTCGTCAACGCCCAGGCCCCCCAGTGGTTGACGTCTCCGAGGCCGAGCAGGATCTCGGCGGGGATCTCCAGGCCGGTCGCGAAGCGGCGTACGGCCTCGTCGCGCAACTTCAGCGCCAGCTCGTCAAACTCGGACTCGAAGGTGATGTGCTTGAACTGGGCGATGGCCTCGGCCGGCAGCTCCAGCATGATCGGCACGGTCGCCGCGGCGGACTCGGGGTCACGGATCGCGGTCTCCGCGATCGACATGAACACTTCGAGGAGGTCGTCCTCGGCGCCGCCCTGGGGGCCGGGCTTCGTCGGGAAGCGGATGCCCTTGGGGACGAGGAGGATCCCGCGGCCGGTGATGCGCGACCGGGCGACCGCCTTCACGGCCGCGTTGAGCAGGACCAGTTCCTCCAGCAGTTCCAGGCTGGAGCGGACGGGGCTGTCGGCCTCGATGGCCCGCTCGGGGTCCGGCTCCCACACGCGGATCGCTACCGGGGCGTCCGGGTCCATGTTGTCCGGGTCGCCCTCGGGGATCGGGACCTCTTCGCCGTCGATCTCCGCGATGAGCTTCCCGGACTGCTGGCGGATCTCCTTGACGGACAGGACCCGCCAGTCGTGGCCGTCCTCGGGGGCGTACGGGGACAGGACCTCGCTGTTGGGGCGTACGACGATCCAGCCCTCGCCGGGGACGGTGAGGTGCTTGCCGAACGCGCCGAGCAGCTTGGCCTGGCCGTCGGCGCCGCCTGCGATCTGGTCGACGATCTCGGCGGCGCGGTGGCCGGCCGGGGCCTGGTCGATCGAGCCGTCATCGTCCCGTACTCCGGCGTAGAGGCGGGCGCCGGACATGGCGTTGCCGATCCACGAGGCGGCGAACCGGACTTCGGGGACGGCGTGGTACATGTCGTAGGCGCGGCCCTGCCACGACTGGTCACCCACCCCGCGCCCTCGGATCTTGCGGGAGGTGTAGCGGGAGGCGGCTGCGGTGATCTCCCGCGTTGCCATCAGGCGCTGTCCTTGCGGGAGTCGTCCCACCGGTTGAGGAGGACGGCGGCGCCGGCGACGGCCAGCCACTCGATGCCGTGGACGAGGAGCGGGGCGCTGCTCCAGGTGCCGGTGACGAGGAGCCACGTCGCGAGGACGGCGCCGGCGACCCACCAGCCGGAGCAGTAGACGCAGGAGATCAGCGTCATCACGGCGTCGCGGACGGTGGAGTCGGGCTTGTCCTGGTACCAGGCGGCGATCCGGTCGCGGGCCGGGTCGAGGATCGAGTCGTGGACGACGAGCTGTGTGCCGCGGTACCCGGCGAAGGCCAGGAGGGCGAGTTCTGCGGGGGTGATCATGGGGCGTCCCCTGACGGAAGATCATCGGCCGGTTCAGGCCGGGGATGATAAGCCATCCCGCGTGATCGGTTCCGACAGAGTCTCAGCAGGTCAGACGCCGTTTTAGATCAAAAACATGGGTTGTTCAGAACAGGGCCATCGCGTCGGCGGGCTCCTCGGGGGGCGTCTCGATCGCGATCTCCAACTGGACGCCCGGGGTGGGCCAGTCCACGATCAGCAGCGATCCGGCGCAGGACACGAGGACGCCCTCGGCGTCGCGGCGGGCGCCGGGGGCGTCGTGCCGCCACAGACGCCCCTTCGTCAGTCGGCCGGCGACGGGCCCGGCCGCGATCTCCCGGGAGCACTTCGGGCATTCCACGCGGGGCAGCTTCATCACCCGTCCAGTGTGGCCGAGTCCCGGGGGTGGCCGGCCGCGCTTACAGGAGGTCGGCGGGAATCCGTACGTGGCCGTCGCCGAGGAGCTGCTTCGCGAACTCCGCGCGGGCGTGCGCGGCGTCGGTGCCGAGCCAGGCGGCTGCGAGACGGACGCCGACGCGGTGCCGGGCCTCGACGGTCAGGCCCTCGCCGGCCAGGGACTCGTCAAGGTGGTCGAGGACGGCCCGCAGCCGGTGCGTCTCCGCCGCGTACTCGGGGTCGTGGAGCAGCGCCCGGCCCGACTCCGGGTTCGCGGCCACGTGCTCACGGATGATCAGTTCGCTGCTGCGCTCGTCCATGCGGGCAGTGTCCCACGGGGCAGCCGCCGGATACTCGTACCGTTGCCTCATGACTCTCACCCCTGACGAGTTCCATGCCGAGCTGCTCGCGGCCCTCCGCCCCGCCCCCGAGACTTCCCCGGTCCAATCCGTCCAGGTCGAGGACGACGCCGGTCTCCACGTCATGTTCTACCTGCCTGAGGGAGACGACCGTTACGCCGACGGCGGCACGCTGTTCGTCCCGCGCGCCGTGCTCAACGGCTGACGTCACCGTGAGATCCGCCGCCCGTACGGGCCGGCCGAGCTGGGCGGTGCGGCCCGCCCGCCGGTCGGCGCCGTCGGCAACGGGGCGTGGACGATGGCACCTTGGTTGACCTCGGGGATCAGGCCGTACACGAGGACACAGGAGGCGTCGATCCGGCCGGGGCTGTCCGCGTCGGTCGGCATCCACGTCGCCCACTCGTTCTCCAGGTCCGTCATCATGCCGCGCAGCCGTACCCGGTCCTCGATCATCTGCTGCGCGATCGGCTCCGCCCGGAGCAACTTGCCCTGCTTGGCGTGGACGGCGTCGATCAGCGGCATCAGCTTGTTCTCGGGGATCGTGCCCTCGTCCTGCAACGCCTTCCACGCCGTGGAGATCGCCAGCGTGCACATGTCGCGGCCGAAGTTCCACTCCACGTAGATCACGGCGGCGTTCGTCTCGTGCGCCAGGAGGCAGGCCCGCCGGGACCACTCCACCGACGACATCGCCGCCGACACGTCATGCGTGATCCACACCCGGTTGTCGTCGCCGAGGAACCCGCCGATGACGCCGGCGACGTCCCGGCCGCCGCCGGACGGGTCGATGCTGACGGCGATCTTCTGCGGCTCCACGGGGGTGACGCCGTCTCGGATCGCCCGGAGCAGGTCCCGCGACACCAGCGCGCCCTCGGCCGGCTGCGGGTCGCCCTGCGACAGGGCGTGCCAGTCCCGCACCGACGACGTCTTCTTGACGTCCGCCCACCAGGCGAGGAGCGCCCGCCGGTTCCGTGTCGGGATCTTCGGGTGGGGCAGCGGGTCGCCGGGGGCGCGGCCGAGCGGATCCGGCCCGAACTTGGCGTCGGCGATGGCGGGCAGGTGCACGACCTTCCACCGGCCGCCGTCCTCCAGGCGGCCGTCCTCGTCCAGGCGCCGCCCGGCGAAGTCGTCCGGATGCCACCTGGTCTGGATCGCCACCACGGCGTTCCGGTCCGGCTGCAATCGTTTCAGGGCGGCCGACGACCACCAGTCGTGGACGCGTTCCCGCATCTTCGCCGACTCGGCTTCCGCCCGGTCCTTGTGCGGGTCGTCCACCACGAGCAGGTTCACCGAGAAGCCGGTGAGGCCGGCCCCGAGGCTGACCGAGCGGACGCCGCCGCCCTGCTCCGTCTCGTAGTCCTGCGCCGCCTCCGACCCCGCCATCAGGGCCAGGTCGAATTCGGCGCCGTACTCCTGGATGTACCGGCGGATCGCCTTACCCCGGCGCAGCGCCAGGTCGTCGGAGTACGAGGCGACCGCGGCCCGGTCCTCCGGGTGCAGGCACAGCCACCAGAACGGCGCCCACTCCGCGACCGTCGTGCTCTTCCCGACCTGGGCCGGGGTCAGGACCAGCAGCCGGTCGTACTCGCCGCGCTCCAGCCCGACCATCGCCTCGCTGATGACCCGCAGGTGCGGGCGCATCCGGTACGAGGCGTCCAGGCCCCGGGCGAGCGTCGCCGGGTCCCGCAGCAGATCCCCGGCCGCCGCCTTCTTCGCGGCCTGGAGCCTGCGGTACACGGCCTCGTCGTCAAGGTGGTCCAGCTCGCTGACGGCGGACAGCGCGCTCACTCGTCGCCACCACTGCCCTCGGCCGGGAGCGGGACGGCCGGCCCGCCGTCGTCCTCGCCGGCGTCATCGTCCTCGTCGTCGGGCGGCAGGTCCACCACGTCGTCGCCCTCGTCGTCGTCCTCCCCGTCGAGAGCGCGGACCCGCCGCGACACCGACGCGGCCAGCTCGGCGAGACGTACCCGCCGCTGCTCCGGCGCCATCTGGGAGAACTCCGCGACCTGCACCGTGAGCGGGTCGCCCCCGGCGCCTGTGACCGCGATCGTCTCCGTCGGATCACCGAACAGGTTCCGCCGCAGCCGCATCGTGGTCTCCACGAACCGGGTGAACTCGGCGATCGTCATGTCGCCGACCTGCTGCTGTACGTGCGGGAGGGCCTGGCCGACCATGCCGGTCATCACGCGGAGGATCTTCATGTCGTCGCGGGCTGCGCGGCGGCGCTCCTCTTCCATCTCGGCGGTGTACTGCCGCTGCTGGTGCGTGTCCCAGGCGCTCGCGCGGTCCTGCCAGCGGTACTGGGCTGCCAGGGCTCGTACATGGCTGTACGAAAGTGCTAGCTCGTCTGACGCTTTTGCAAGGGTTCTGGTGAGGCCGAGGTCGCGGAAGACGAGGAACCGTTGGTGGCGCTTGGGGGTCTCGCCGGTCTGCCGTTCCCATGGGTCGAGGGCGGGGTCGAGGGTGATGCGGTCGCTCATGGGCGTCTCGGTCCTGTGTGCCTGCGCGGGGGGTGCGCGGGGGTGGTTCGGGGTGGGGTGTGCGGGGGCCCGCGGTGCGTGGTGGCGTACCGCGGGCTGTCCCGTGTGGGGGTGGGTCAGGTGGCCGGCTCGTCTTGTGCGGCGGCTTCTGCGGCGGCTTGCTCGACTTCGCGGCGGGCGATGTCGGTGAGGAGCGCGATCATCGTGGTGAAGTTCCGGACGTCCTTGCTGCGGCCGAAGGCGTAGACCGCTGAGGCGAAGTCCTCGAACTGGTCGACGGAGGCGACGCCGACGACGTCTGTGCCGCTGGCGATGGCGGTGATGGCGTCCTTGAAGTCCTCCATCTGGTGCGGGAGGAACATCAGGGTCGCGGAGCGCCAGTCGAATTCGCCGTGCGGGATGGCGAGCTTGGTGTCGTCGGCTTCGACGGTGGGGAGCTGGTCCTCGTCGAGGCCGGTGGCGATCAGGTCGTCCACGTTGTCGATCATGGAGACGAGCTGTGCGAGGACGTCCTTGTCGGGGTTGCCGTGCAGCTCGTTGTGCGCGATCTGCTTGGCGATGACCTCGGAGCGGCGCATCTTGCGGGTGTCGATGATCGCGGGGATGCGGTTGATGCCGGCGGCGCGGGCGGCGCGGGAGCGGTGGTGCCCGGAGATGACCTCGACGGGGCCCTCGCCGCCGGGCTGGTGGCAGTACGGCAGGGATTCGAGGCCGCCGCGCTTGCGGATGTTCCCGGTCAGCCGCTCGAAGTGCCGGGGCTGCATCACCTGGGCGTTGATGTCCTGCTCGCGGAGCGAGGTGACGTCGACCCAGCGGATGTACAGGTCCTCGCCGATCTGCATCGTGTCCATCGGCATGGGGACGCCGGCCGCGTCGGGGGTGTCGCTGGTCATGCTGTCGTCTTGCTGCGGCTCTTGCGCCATGACTTCTCCCTGGTCAGGAACGTGGTGAGGGTGTGGTGGAGGGTGTCGGTGTTCCAGTCGGCGCGGTACGACAGCTTGTAGCCGTCGGGGTGCTTGGCCCTGGACTCCAGGGCCATCAGGCCGCGCAGGCCCTTCGCTTCGGGGTGCCGGGTGTACTCGACGGTGACGAGGCCGTTCGACGCGGCGAGGAGGATTTCCGAGGCGCCGGTGAACACGGTCTTCGCGGTGTCGCGGCGCAGCGCGCACATCGTCGCCAGGCGGGTCAGCCGGTACGAGTGGTGGGGGGCGCCGAACGCGAACCGCATCAGCAAGTGGGTCGTGTACTTCGTCGCGCCGGGGTAGGGGCGGGTCATCGTCTCGGCGCCGTAGCCGATGACGCCGGCGGCGTAGCCGTCGACGGCGACGAGGAGGTTGTACGAGCCGGGGGCCGCGGCGAGGCGGTGCATCCACAGGTCGCGGTAGTAGTCGCACTCGGTGCCCTTCACCGGGATCACCTCGACCCGCGAGTCCTTCGTGATCTCGTAGTCGGGCGGGATGATCGGCAGGCCGGACGGCGCGTACGAGCGGGACATGCCCAGGGCGACCTTCGGCCCGCCGGTCAGCTTGAAGATCTCTTCGGGCCGGTTCGAGATGACGTACGCGCGGGCGGTGTCGCCGAGCGGGTGCGCGAACACGGGCGTCGGGTGCGCCGAGACGCCGGTGCGCTCCTCCTGGAGGAACATCAGCAGCGCCGCCTTGCCCTCCATGTGGTCGGCGAGCCGCTTCATGTCGACGTCCGGGTCGAACACCGAGTACGGGGGCTCCGCCCAGTCGACCCGGCCGCCGGTGTCGAAGAACTTCTCGAAGCCGGCCTTGTACGTCGGCGGCGCCGCGATGATGATCGCGTGCGGGTCGTCCTCGGCCTCCGCGATGTGGTCCCACATGCACTTCGGGGTGAACTTCACGCCGGGGAGCCGTTCCGCGATCGACGCGAGGCTGTCGGCCAGGCGCTGCTTGTGGACGTCTTCCCGCTCGACCATGTCGGTGACGAGGTGGGTCCAGTAGTCCGCTTCGCCCTTGGCCTGCATACGGGCCAGCCAGTGGACGTACAGCATGTGCGCGGCCTGCTCGTGGAGCGGGGCGTCCGGCAGGTCGACCGGGTCGCCGTCCAGGGTCATGCCGAGCGCGGCCAGGTCGCCGCCTGAGACGCAGGTGCCGACGATGCCGGTGTACAGGGTCACGTCCGACGTCTCCATGGACGCCGGGGGGATGCCCGCGTTCGCGGCGACGAGCGCGGCGGCGAACGAACCGACCCCCACCTCGACGTACCGCGTGTACTTGTCGCGGGGGAGCTTGTTGAACACCTGTCGGTAGAAGGCGCGGTCTGGGGCTGAGGAGTTGCCGGCGAACAGGACGCCGGGCTGAGCGAATCCAGCGGGCATGGGGGTCCCTGGGGCGGTGTACTTCGCTCGGCCCACAACCAGCAGCGTGCGAGGAAGGGTAGCCGCTTCACCTGGGCGGACCCGGTGGCCCGGTGGCCGCCGGTCGGTGGTTGGGGAGGGTGGGCCGGTCGCCGGCGAGGGAAGCCGTTGTGGGCGAACGAAGATCCCCCCGGCCAGGTGGCCGAGGGGATCGGGGTGGACCGCGGAGGAGGACTCGAACCTCCAACCTTCCGGCTAAGAAGCCGGTGCTCCATCCAATCGAGCTGCCCGCGGGGGCTTGTCGCAGGGAGGACAGTACCAGTCACTCAGGGTGTCGCTCCGACATCGGGCGGTAGCCGTCGACCAGGTCGAGCATCCGGCGGAGTGCCCGGGGGGCGTAGAACGTCTCTTTCCCCCACACCGGATACACGCCAGCGTCCCGCAGGGCGACCAAGACCGTCTGCTCAAGCTGGTAGGCCGCGCCGTCGGGCAGGCCGGTAAGGAGGCGCACCACTTGGTCCAGGCCGAGTTGCCGCCGATGCTCACCCAACCGGGGGCGGGGGTCGCCGGAGGTGATGCCGACCTTCACCAGCTCGCTCCACTGGTCGGCGACGACGTACAGCACGTCCCAGGCACCCGCGCAGATCGAGCAGATGCCCTGTCCTGACATGACGTTGGTGGGGCGTGGGGTGCAGTGGTGGCCCTTGGCGCATCGCACCCGGTGGGACGTCTGGTTTCCGAGCCAGGTGGGTTCGAGCAGAGTGGCGCCGATCTCCTCAAGGCGCACCCGGAACGCTGCCTCGGCCGTCTTGGGATCTGACCCTGCGCAGGTCCGGCAGACGCCACGTCCGCGATCGACGCTGCTTGGCCATACAGCGCAGTCGTGCCCCTGGACGCAGCGGACACGATGCCGCGTCTTGTTACCCAGCCAGGTGGCCTCCAGGAGGGTGGCGCCGAGTTCGGCGAGGCGGGCCCGGAACGCCGACTCTGCCGTCCTCGGGTCTTGCCCAGCGCAAGCCCGGCAGATGCCGCCACCCGTGGCAACGTCTTTCGGTCGAGGCGTGCAGTCGTGCCCCTGCGCGCACCGGACGCGGTGGGGACGATCGACGCCGAGCCACTGGGGCTCGATGAGGGTTGCACCGTGCTCCGCGAGGCGAGCCAGGAACGCGTCCAGGGCGGCCTGTGAGCGAGGGGGAAGCGGGCGGGGGGTGGGGTTCACCGTGTCTCCGTTGGGTCATGAGAGCGGCTGGTGGCCGGGGAGCGTCGGCTCCCCGGCCACCGGTCGATCAGCGGTCAGAACAGGGTCGGCGGCTCCTCGGGCTTCGGCTTCTTCGGCCGGGCCGGTGCCATCCCGGCCGGGTTGGGCAGCTCGGGGACGTCCCAGCCGAACCGCTGCCCGAACCACTCGGCCGCCCATCGGCGGTGGCAGTCCAGCCCACCGTTGACGTCCTCGAAGCACATCAGGGCCGCGGGGACCTCTGGGTACTTGTGGGCCAGCTCCTCCAGCGCCGCCAGGATCTCCGCCTCCCGGACCCGCAGGCGCTCGCGGTAGATCTTCCGCTCGATCTCGATGTTGTCGATCTTGGCGAAACGACCCTTCATCAGCTCATGCGGGGCGAGGACCGGCACGGCCACGAAGTCGTAGCGGACGAAGCGGGGCCGGCCGACGGTGACGCCGACGGGGAGGTAGCCGCTGCTCTCGCGCCAGTTCTGGTAGCGGGTGGTCGCGAGCTGGAGGGGCTGCGGGACCTCGATCCGTTCGGCGGGCGCCTCGGGGGCGTTCAGGTCCAGCCTGCTGAGGTCGATCATGGTGACTGCTCCCTTACTGTTCGTGGTGGGTGGTGGTACCCGGGCCCCGGCCGTCTGGCCGGGGCCCGGCGCCGTCAGGCGGCGTTCTCGGTGGTCTTGGTGGTCTCCGCAGGGAGGGCGTCCGGGGCGATCCGGATAGAACCAGCCCGGACCGCCGCGGCGGTGGCGGCCTTCGCGATGTTCAGGGACGCCTTGCTCGCCACGTCCTTGAGGTGGTCGATGCGCATCCGGTTGCCCGGGATGCCGCCGTGGGCGCCGGAGAGGAGGATCGCCAGCTCATCGACGTCCATCGTGGCGATCTCGCTCAGGATCTCGCCGGCCGTGCTCAGCTTGCCGATCTTGCCGACGAGCTTCTGCCGGTCGGCCACGATCTGCTCGCGCCGGGCGACGTCCACTTCCATCTCGGGGAAGAAGCCCTCAGCTCCGGCCGTACCAGGCTCCTTCGGCTCGTCGGCCAGGATGAACATCACGCTCTGGTTCGCCGCCTCGGTCTCCTCGTTGCGGACTCGGGTGCAGAACTGCTCAGCCTCGCGGGGGCTGTTGAACTGGCCTCGGCTCCAACGGGCGATGAATGCGTTCTGATTGGCCGTGCTGATCTGGGCCACGTACCAGGCCAGGCCGACCGGCAGGTGGCCCTTGAGGAGCGCTTCCTGCACCACGGGCGTCAGCTTGAGGAGCGAGAGCCGCAGGTCGATGTAGTTCCACGACCGTCCGACCCGCTTGGCGACCTCGTTGGCGTCCAGGCCGAAGTCGAGGAGCTTCTTGAACGCCCTCGCCTCCTCCAGCGGGGTCATGTCCGCCCGGCCCAGGTTCTCGGCGACCGACCGGGTGAACGTCTCCAGCGTCTCGGCGCCGCCCTCCAGGCCGTGGACGACCATCGCGTGCATCTCGGTCAGTCCGGCCAGGCCGGCCGCCCGCCACCGGCGCTCGCCCGAGATGATCGTGTAGCGCTTCGAGGCGGGAAGGTAGCGCACGGTGATGGCCTGCTGCTGGCCGATCTCCTTCATGCTGTCGGCCAGTTCCTGGAGGGCGTCCTGGTCGAAGATCTCGCGGGGCTGGTTCTCGTCGCGGTCGATGCGGTCGGTGGGGATGGTCTTGAGCGCGGTCTTGAGTTCCGCCGGGGTGGGCTCGGCCGCCTTCTTCGCCGGGGCCTTCCTCGCGGGGGCCTTCCTCGCGGGGGCCTTCGTGGCCGCCTTCTTCGCCGTCGGGGCCTTCGTGGTCGCCGGCCGGGTGGCCGCCTTCCGGGCCGGGGCCGCCTTCTTCCGGTCCGCCTTCGGGGCCTGGTCGGTGGCGGTCGCGGTGGTGGTGGCGGTCATGGTGCCCTCCGTGGGTGGTGGGGTGGTGGTTGGTGTTACACCTTCTTCATTGACCAAATGCATCCGGGGTAACTCTGTTATCCAAAGGAGTTTGGTCAAGGAATCGGCAAGCAAACCCGCAGGTCAGCGGCGTTTCTGGCGCTCAGGCCGGTGCGCCGAACAGGTCGAGCTGGGCGGCCTGGACGGTGGGCTCGGCGGGCTCGCCGGCCACCCGGTGGGCGAGGTGCTGGGCGATGGTCCAGCGCAGCCAGGCGCCGCCGGTGGCGCGCTGTCCGGCCGAGGTGGAGAGGGTGAGGCGGTCGGCGCGCGCCTGGTGCGCGGTGCCGTCGAGGATCAGCCACACCTCGCACTTCGGGCCGCCGAGGGCGGTGATCATGGCCAGGTGGTGGATGTCGCCCCACCCGGGGTGCAGTGCCCCAGGAGCGACCCAGACCCACGTGCCGAGTCCGACGTCGCCGGGTCCGGCCGTGGTGTGCCGGTAGGGCGGGCGCTGCTTCACCGGCCGCGCGGGCTTCGGCGGGTAGTAGTGGCTCGGCGGGTAGTGCGGGCGGGCGGGCCGGAGCTTCGCGGCCTCGGCCTGGACGGCTTCCTCCGTCGTGTAGCAGCGGGGGCCGTCGTGCCACCGGCGGGGCGTCGTCCTGTCGTGCCAGGTGGCCGCGCCGCAGACGCACCGTCCGGCGCTCAGGTACTCGCCCGCGATGGCGCACGGCCAGGAGGTGCCGCAGGCCCGGCAGGTCGGGTTTCCGTCGGCGATGCCGTGGGGCAGGTGGCTGTCGGGGAGGTAGATCGGTCGCAGGGCCCAGGTCATCGGGGCCGTCCCTTCTCTGGCTCGTGGGGTGGAGGTGAGGGCGGGCCGGGGGCGCTGGCCCCCGGCCCGCCCGGGGGCCGCTACTGGGCCAGGACGTGCACCGCGCTGCCGCCGTCCTTGCGGGGGCGGTAGCACAGGTACTCGCCCCACTCGTCGTTCAGGCGCTTGCCGGTGCCGTCCCAGATCAGCAGCCGGTCGCACTGGGCGCACGGCCCGGCGTCCTCTCCCGGCGTCCCCGCCGGCCGGGCCTCCGGCTCGGTGGTGGTGGGCTCGTGCATCTCCTCGAGGAAGCTCAGCACCGACGGGAGGCTGTTCGCGCCGACCGGGGTGATGTCCTCGTTCCGGCTGACCTCGTCGAAGTCGTCGGTGGCCACGATGACCTTCATGCATCCGGCGGCCTGGGCGATGCTGACGGCCGCGGTGACTTCGCGCACGGGCCGGACCCGGCCGTCGAGGCCCAGTTCGCCGATCAGGGCCACGCCGTTCAGTGCGGCCGGGTCGATGGTGCCGGCCGCCGCGAGGGCGGTGCAGGCCAGGGCCAGGTCGGAGCTGGAGCCGGACCGGAGGACCGCCCAGTGGGTATCGATCCGCATGGTGCCGGGCTCCCACTCCAGCTCGCTGTTCACGATGGCCGCGCGGATGCGGTCGCGGGTCTCGCGGTCGACCGCCGAGTTCGGGCCGGTCATCCAGAAGGCCGGGGTGCCGCCGGGGGTGAACTCGGCGGTCACCGTGGCCATGCCCTTCGGGGTGGGGAACGAGGTGGCCGCCGTGCGCCGCGCGGTGTGCTCGCCTTCGGGGAGGGTCACCGTGCGGTACGGCTCGCCCTGGTCGGCGACCTCCCATCCGGCTCCGGCGAGCCCGCCGAAGGGGATCGCGTCGGACAGGACGCCGTTGATGTCGTCCACCAGGCCGTCGTGGAGGTCGCTCTTAGGGCTGGCGGGCGCGTACCAGATGGTCTTGCCGTCGCCGTCGAGGACCGCGTGGAGTTCCTTCTCCTCGGTGTCGACCGTCATGACGGCCGCCTCGGGGAGGGCCTGCCGGATGAGGCGGGCCACGTACTCGGTGCTGTTGCGCAGGAGGACGGTGCGGGCGCGCCTGGCGGTGAGGTAGGCGTCCTCGCTGGCGTGGGAGAGGGCCGCGGTCGTCGGGTCGGTCTGGACGGCCAGGGCGTCGTGGTTGGCGGCCCGGGGGACGGTGGGGTTCTCGTGGAGGCCGGTGATGTCGCCGCCCCCGCAGTGCTGCCGGAAGTGCGCGTTGTTGGCGATCATGGAATCCGTGCGGTTGTCGCTCATGGGCTGGCCCTTTCTGGGTGGTGGAGTGCCGTCGGCGGCTCCGGGGCGGGCGGCGCGCACCGGGCCGAGGCCCGTCGCGCGGTCCGCTCCGGGGGCGGCCGGCCGTCTGGCCGGCCGCCCGGCCGGGTCAGCCCCGGCAGATACAGGTCTCCCGCGAGAAGGGGGCCGTTCCGTTGTGGGTGTGGCCGAACCTGAGGAGCAGCGAGAACACCTGGCAGGCGTCCGAGTTCTCGTCCTCCTTGGGGTGGTCCGTGAGGGCCTTCCGGAGCCAGGGGGTGATGGCCTTGACGTCGTCGGCGGTGAGGAGGAGGCCGCCGTCGTCCTTGACCTCCGAGGTGGTTCCGGTCTCCGTCGTGGTGGGGGTGGTGTTGGCGTTCACCGTGTGACTCCCTGGGTGGTGGTGGGTGGTGTGTGTTACACCTTCTTCATTGACCAAATCGCTCTGGGGTAACCCTGATATCCAAAGTAATTTGGTCAAGAAATCGTCAATCAGGCGGCCAGGTCGTAGCGGCTGATCTCCTCGCCGGTGATGCACTCGGCGAGCAGGCAGATCAGGACCTCCGCGGCGGGCGGGGTGACCGCGTTGCCCAGCTGGCGGACGCGGTCCCGCTTCGAGCCGAGCACCACGTAGTCGCTGGCGAAGGCCATCGCCCTCTGGATCTCGTGCGGCTGGAGCATCCGGAACAGGACGTCTTCGATGTTGACCTCGCCCTGGATCAGCGCGAAGCGGTCGCGGGTGGAGATCGCGCCGACGGGGTCGCTGACCGGGCGCGGGGTCCCGTTGCCGTAGTACGGGGCCAGGAAGGGTTCCCAGGTGACGAGGGACTGGTGGCCGGTGGTGGTGAGGGTCCGCATCGGCTCGGCCAGGTCGGTGCAGTGCTCGCCGCCGTTGCCGGTCGACCCGTTGTTCCGCATCATCATGCCCGGCATCGGGACGGCGGCTAGGCCGTGATGGTTGCCGCTGGCGCAGACCGTCGCGAGCGGGTCGGTGATCGCTCGGACGTCGCTGCTCCCGCCCCGGATCTCGGTGATGAACGGCAGCCACGCGAGCCCGGCCTCGGCCCTGGCCGTCTGGGTCTGCATCGGTCCGTAGATCGATCGGGCGTTCTTGCCCTCGCGGCCGTCGCAGGGGACGAGGAGCGGGGGGACCGCCAGCGCGTCGTTCTCGCGGGTCGTGCGGGTCGGCATCGGGTCGAGCAGGTCGGTGGCCGCGTCCCGCCAGGTGCCGCCGGTGGGAACCATCATCGGGCGGGCGAACTTGTCCAGCCCGGCCTGGATGCGCCGCATCGTCTTGTCCGCCAGGGGGGTCTTGCGGTCGCCGATCCGGCCGCCCGCGATCGACCAGTCGATGGCCGCCGCCGCCGGGATCGTCTCCGGCTCCACGATCTGGTGGCCGCACTTCGTGTTCGGGCACCGGTAGTCGTACTGGCTCTTGTACCGGCCCATGTCGACGCCGGCCCGCCGGAACACCTGCCGCGCCTTGACCGTCTCGCCGCAGCCGGTGCAGAACGCCGAGGGGGCCAGCCACTTCTCGAAGTTCGGGGTGCGGCCGAGGCTCTGGTGCCAGTACACGAGGTAGAGGCGGTCGCGGGACTGCGGGGCGCGGTGCACCGAGCGCGGGTCGGCGTGCATCGAGTTCAGGGCGATCAGCTTGGTCCGGTAGCCCATCTTGTGGAATTCCTGGATCCAGCGGTCCCACTCCGCCCACTGCCGGACGTCGACCACGTTCTCAACGACCCCCGCCTTGACCAGCCCGCCGCGCTCGATGACGCCCCGCAGGTAGAGCGGGATCTCCTCCATCAGGGCCCGGCTGGCCTCTTCCTCCTCGGTGGGGCCGTTGTCCCGCTCGTCCTCGGTCTGGAACTTCTCGGCCTCCATCTCCGCGTAGAGGTCGAGCAGGTCGCCCTGTACGGCCTTGGCGAACGAGCGCTTCTTGCCCTGGGCGATGGACCACTTCGTGCACTCCGGCGAGCCCCAGTGGATGTCTGCGATCGGCCAGGCCCAGACCGGGGCCTTGCGGATGTCGCCGATGTAGTGGGCGACGCCGGGGAAGTTCCGCTCGTGGCTCTCGATCGCCCGCTTCCAGTGGTTCGCCGCCCGGGTCACCCTGACGTTCGGGACGGCGTCCGCGCCCTGGGTGGAGCCTCCGGCCCCACAGTTGCCGGTCCAGTGGACCAGGCCGTTGCGCCGACAGAGCCACGTGCCGTACTCGACCGTCGGGCACCAGACGGTGCCGGTGTGCGTCGTCCACTCGGCGACCGCTTGGCGGAGGGGCTTGGCGGTCACTCGCTCCAGGAGCGATACCCGCCACATCGGGTACGCCTCGCCCTTGTGCTGGATCTCCCAGCGGTTGAGGGAGGTCGTCCGGCCCGCGAGGATGGCCGCGATCTGGAACCCTTCCGCGCGGTCCCGCCGGTTCTGGGAGAGGGAGGAGTCTCGCGAGCCGTCCCGTACCCGGGTGGTGCCGTCGGCGAGCATCGATGCCTCGATGAGCAGGTCAAGCTGACTGGCGGTCAGGGTGAGTAGCCAGGCCGGGTCAAGGACGCGGTCGGGGGCGGCGGCGATGATGGGGGCCGCGGCTGCCACGTTGAGCCGCCAGTACCTGGTGCCCTCGTACTCGCCGACATTCCAGGCCGGTACGCCCCTCTGGCGCCCGGACCGGCCGATGGGCGGCCCGTACAGGGCAGTCAGCGCCCGCTCGATCCGCTCGCACTTCGCCGGGTTAACCGAGGGCGATTGAGAGAGGTGCAGCCCGCCGTTCTCGCGGTAGCTGCCTTCGGTCCAGGCCCAGCCGACCAGCTCGACCAGCGCGTCATCGTGGTCGCTGTCCGTCGGGGCCTCGAAGGGGGCGCTCCGGACGACCGACGATTCGAGCGTGAGCTGGTCGGAGGTGCGCACCTGCCAGGTCGTGCGCTTGGTGCCCGCCTTGCCGCCGCGCTGCTGGACGGGCCAGCGGTGGCCCTCCGTCACCAGCGCCGAGAGGGCCTTGCCCTCTACCCTCAGCATCTTCGCGTCGGTCACCTGGAAGACGTTCATCCGCTGGACCGGCACCCAGCGGGCGATGCCGTCCTCGGTGTTGAGGCTGGCCACCAGGTCGCCGACCTGCACCTGGTCGTAGCGCCGCCAGCCGTGGGAGGTCAGGATCTCGGTCTTGGTGTCCGCACAAAACCAGTCCATGACCGACAGCTCGGTGCCGTCGTGCTTGTAGGCCGCCGACCGGCGCCGGCGGGCGTAGGTCTGGGCGCCTCCGGCGGTTGAGGCCATCGCGCGGGTGGTGGTGGAGGTGTAGGGCATTCGGTCCGTTCCCTTCGGGTGGTGGGGTGGTGTGTGTCGTCCTCTTTCATTGACCGAACCCACCTGGATAACCTCGTTATCCAGATTGATTTGGCCAATAAATCGTCAGGAAAACCGCAGTTCAGGCCGTGGCGAACAGGTCGAGCTGGAGCGGCTGGCGCTGGTGCCAGCCGTGGGTGGGGAGAGGGCCGTCGGGGTCGGCGTCGAGCCGGAGGAGGACCGTGCGGACCTGCGTGCCGGACGAGAGGAACGCGTCGTCGGGGAGCGGGATGATGTCGCCCTCGGCGTCGGTGACGAGCCGCCGGAAGTCGACGGCCTTGCGGTCGCTGTGCCAGTTGATCGACTCCGGCATGACCGCGATCAGGGTTCCGCCGTCGCGCAGGAAGCCCAGGGCGTGCATGACGTGGCTGATGGCGTCGCCGAACGGGGGGTTCATCAAGATCCGGTCGTACGGCTCGTCGATGACGGTCGGGTCGAGGTCGAGGAAGTCGCCTTCGATGACCCGGCGGGCGACTCCGAGTTCGCGCAGGACGTGGGCTCGGCGGGGGTCGATCTCGACGCAGTCGACGATGCCCATCTGGTCGGCGGCCCGCTGGGCGAGCACGCCGGTGCCGGCCGAGGGCTCCAGGACCGTGTGGCCGACCCGGATCGAGGCGTGCTCCAGCATGTCGAAGGCCACCGCGGGCGGGGTCGGGTACCAACCCTGGTCGAAGCGGGAGGGCCAGGCCCCGGCGGCCAGGCAGGCCCGCATGAACTCCTCGACCGGGAAGGGGAAGGTGTGGGCGCGGACCGCCTTCCGGCCGTCCCACCGGCCGCCGATGTCCTTGAGCATCGTGTTCATCCGCTTGTAGAGCGCCGCGTCCAGCTCGAAGGGGACCTGTACGCGGTCGCCGCTGATGACGGTGCGGGGGTCGGTGAGGACGGTGAGGAGGTCGTTGGGGATCTGCATGGGGCGCTCCTTTGTGCGTGCGGGCATGGCTGAGGGCGCCCCGCCCGCCGTGGCGGGGCGCTCGTGGTCAGGGAGGGTTAGGCCGCGGAGGTGGCCGGCGCGATGTAGGCCGAGTACTGCCAGCCGACCGGGACGGTGAAGGGGGTGGAGAAGCCCTCGACCCGGAATCGCATCGTGTCGCCGTCGATCTCGGCCTCGTAGACCCGGCGGATGCCGTCCATCCGGATCTGCATCCCGGCCTCCAGCTCCGCCGCGGTGATCCAGCTGGGGGTGATCGGGGTGTGGACCGTGTACGTCCAGCCGGCCGGGACGGTGAAGGGAGTGGTGAAGCCCTCGATCCGGAGCCGGATGCTCTCGCCGTCGACCGTGGCCTCGAAGACCCACCGGCGGTCACCGTCGAGCCAGACCGCCATTCCGGCCTCCAGCTCCGAGGCGGGGACGGTGGTGGTGAAGGTGGGGATGGTGATGGTGGCCATGTCGGGCTCCCTGGGGTTTGTGGTGGTGTGTGTTACACCTTCTTCATTGACCAAATACATCTGGGGTAACTCTGATATCCAAATAAGTTTGGTCAAGAAAGCGTCAGGGGGCCCGCCGTGGCAGGCCCCCTGCCAGCTACACCGCCGCGTCGTCCGCCCGGAGGCGCGCGTCCATCTCCGCGCCGCTCATCCGGCCCATGACCTTGTCGTACGGGAGGGTGCTCGTGGACGTCCCGGCCTGGTTGTCCCGGTTGTAGACCCGGGCCTTCCAGTCCACCGACCTCGGGACGGTCAGGGACTTCGCGTTGGCCCGGAGGACCAGGTACCAGCGGTCGCCGAGCTGGGCGTAGTCGCCGGGCGCGAAGTCGGCCTTCCCCCACACCTTCACGCCGGCCGCCTGGACCTCGGCGAGGTGGGCGTCCCAGTGGGCGATCTGGTCGCACAGGTCGTGGTGATCGGCGTCGAGCTTGACGAGCTGCTCCACGATCAACTGGGGGTCGAGGGGGTTGCTCGCCTCCGCGCACCCCTCGGCGGTCCTGACCACCCGTTCCATCTGCCGCTCCACCTGGCGCCGCTCGGCGTTCAGTCGCTCCAGGCGGCGGATGGTCGTGCCCGGGTGCTTGCGGCCCTCCTCGTAGTACGCCGCGCTGTCTGCCCGGCCCCGGCAGCGGTCCGCTTCCTGCTGCTCGGTGACCGACTGCCCGAACAGGGTCTTCGCCCGGTTGAGGTCCCGCATGTGCCGCCCGGCCGAGTAGTGGTCGATCTTCACCGGCTCGCCCTGGTAGCTCGCGGCGATCTGACGGCCGCGCGCCCACTTCTCGTCAGAGGACTCCTGGAGGCGGTCCGCTCTGGCGTCGAAGCGCTCGGTGCGGGCTCCGGCCCGCTCGTACCGCTCGGTCTCGGCCTCCCCGAACGCGCGCCGGACGGTCTCGTCGATGTCCAGGGTCACCGTGTGCTGGGCGGCCTCCAGGGCGGCCTTGGCGCCGTTGATCCGGCGCATGTCCGCGGTACGGTCCCGGGAGCCTCGGAGGTAGACGAACCCGACGGAGCGGGCGTAGCGGAAGCCCCACGGGTTCAGCGCCTCCAGGACGCCGTCCTTGGGCTGCGATCCGAGGATCAGCGTCCCCTCGGCCCGCGTGTGTTTGATCGTGATCTCTGCCATGTCTGCAACTCCTGGTGTCCGGGGGCCCGGCGGTCGCCGGGCCCCGCGTGGGGGGTCAGGCGGTCGGGTTGTCGGCGGCGAGCTGGGCGCGGGCGGCGAGGCGAGCGTCGGCCCATGCGTGGATGAGGGCCACTCCGGTGTCGGCGGCGGCCTCGCCGGCCGTCCGGCCGTTGTCCAGTCCGGTGAGGAAGCGGGCGGCGATCATGTCGACCGCCCGGGGCCGGGTGAAGGTCTCGGCGAGCTGTTCCACGTCCAGGTGCGGGAAGGACTCGTGCAGCGAGCGAGCGACCATACCGGCGATCTTGCCGACGGCCTCGCCGAGCTCGTCGGCGGAGATGGCGGGGGCGGTGGGCTGGGCGTTCATTGAGTTCCTTCCGGGGGAGAGGGGCCGGCCCGGCGGGTGCCGGGCCGGGGGGAGGCGCGGGTCAGGCCGGGCGGTGGGCGGTGATGGTGCGGACGTAGTAGCGGGCGGCCCGCCGGTTGATGCCGACCAGCCGGACCTGTGCGACGACCGGGGCGATGTCTCCGGCTCGCAGGGCCTTGGCGATGTCCATCACGCCGTCGTGGACGACGATCGAGCCGGTCTGGGTGTCCGGGTTGCCGGAGTGGAACAGGGCCCGCAGGGGGATCACCTGCTCGACCAGGAAGTCGGCCAGCTCGTCGGCGGTCAGGGCGGTGGGGGTGATGGGCTTGCGGGTGGTGGCGGTGGTGGTGGCCATGTCTGACTCCTGGGGGGTTGTGGTGGTGTGTGTTACACCTTCTTCATTGACCAAACTCCTCTGGGGTAACTCTGATATCCAAAGAAGTTTGGTCAAAGAATCGTCAATCGGGCAGGTCAGGCGATGGCGAACAGGTCAAGCTGCTCGGGCGTCTGGTCGTCCGCGTCCATCGGGGGCAGGTCCGGCGTCGGCCGCTGGTTGAGCGCCGGGAGGACCGGCTTCGGCTCCGGGTTCTCCGCGTCCGCCCGCAGCTCGGCGACCACCTCGGCGTCCAGGCGGTGCTCGGCGATCTCCTCCTCGGTCGGCACCCACCCGGCCGGCCGCCGCTGGAGCCGGTAGGCGATGCCGTTCACCTTCGCCCAGGCGCGCCAGAGCCGGTCATCCCGGTCCTCCCAGGCGATCAGCCGCTGGTGGACCTCGTGGAACTCGGCGTTCGCGGCCTTCCGTTCCGCCTCGGCCTCCTGGGCCTGCCGGGCCAGCCTGCGGGCCTGCTCGCCGTGGAGGAGGGGGCGCAGCCGCTCGCACTCCTGCTCGCGGTTCATCTCCACCGGCTTCGGCTTCCAGCGCTTCCAGACCATGACGGCCCGGCGCCCGTCGACGGTGACCAGGATGGGGCGCCGCCTGGTCGCGTCCGGGGCGCCGACCGTGAGGAACCCTGCCTTCGTGAGGGCGTTCAGCCGGTGGTTGGAGATGGCCCGGCCCACGGTGCCCGGCTGGTCCTGACAGTGCAGCGTCCCGAACACGTGGCGGTAGAGCCGTCCGGCCGCCGCGGCGATGACGACTTCGGCCTGACCGGCGGACCAGCCGAGGACCGCGGCCTGCTCGCGCTGGAGGCGCAGCTCCGCCGGGTCCTCGACGGGCGGGGCGGGATCGTCGGCCGGTGGCCCTGCGGGCTCCTGCTCGGCCACCGGCGGCGCGGGCTCCGGCTCCCCGGCCGGGGGCTCATCCGCCGCGGGGGCCTCCGGCTGCGGCTCGGGCGCCGGGGCGGCTTCGGGCTCGCTCGCCGGGGGCGCCCCCTCGGCCGCGACGGGCTCGATGGAGCGGATGAGGCCGCTCCTGGAGCCGCCTGTCCACCGGCCGTCCGGGTACTGGAAGCCGTGTTCCTCCAGATGCCGTGTGACCGCCGCCAGGAGCGACCGGGACGAGGCGGCCTCGGTGAACTTCTCGCCCTCCGGCGCGCTGATCGTGACCGGCTCGTACAGCTTGTGCGGCTTCCCCCGCCCGTCGAGGTAGGTCAGCGTGGCCTCGGTGGCGTCCCACTCGGAGACGACCTTGACCCGCTTGGGGATCTTCGGGTCGCTGCGCTTCTTCACCTTCGGCTTGGCGGCCAGGGCCGCGCGGACCGCGCTCGCCGGCTGCGCCTCGGAGGCCGCCCGCGCCAACTTGGTGCCGGGCACCTTGCCGTCCGCGAGGAACGCCCGCATCGCCTCGTCGGGGCAGCGGGCTTTGACCTTGGTGTAGTCGAGGGTGAAGGTGTACGTCGTGCCGGTCTCGGTGGCGTCCTCCAAGGTCAGCACCTGCCGGGTCTGCCGCAGGTCCCACGCGATGCTCAGCGTCTTCGGGTTGGCTCGCTTCACCTGGTACCAGGTGCCGTAGTACAGGGCGAAGTCGCCGGGGGCGAAGTCGTCGGCCTCCCACAGCTTCACGCCGTCCTGGCGGGCCTTCTCGACCACGCTCTCCCAGTGGGCGATCTCCTCGTTCAGGTCCGCGATCGCCCGGTCGTGCCGTCCGGTGTTCGATGAGCGCTCGCGCGCCCGCTCGTGCCATCGGAGGTCCGCCTTCAGCTTCTCCAGCCGCCGCCGGGTGCGGTTGGGGTCGTAGCGGCGCCCCTCGTACTGCTCGGCGGCCTCGGCGCGGTGGCCGTAGTGGGTGGCCTTGTCGCTCTCCTCGATCGACTTCCGCATGTGGTTGTCGCTGCGCTCGATGGCGCGCCGGTGGCGGCGCTCGCTGTGATGACCGACGAGGACCGGTTGGCCGGGCTCGATGCCGTCCAGCGCGCCCATCGCCGCCTTGTGGCGGGCGTTGCTGTTGCTCGCCGCCCGGTCGGCGCGGTCGTTGAACCGCTCGGCGCGGTCTTCGGCCCGCTCCAGCCGCTCGGCCTCGGCCTCCGCGAAGCTGCGCCGCTGGGTCTCGTCGATCTCGACGGTGACCTCGTACCCGGCGTCCCGGAGCGCGGCGGTCGCCCGGTTGATCCGCCAGCGGTCGGCCTCGCGGTCCCGGGAGCGCTGGATGCCGAGCATCCCGAGGGAGCGGAAGGACCGGAAGCCGAACGGCCGGACCAGCTCGTAGACGCCGTCCCCCTTCCGGGAGCCGTCCAGGAGCGTCCCCTCCGCCCGCGTGTGGGTGATGGTGACCGACGCCTTGGGCGGCGCCGGGGGCTGCTCCCCCTTCTCCGGCTCCGCCGGGTCCTCGAGAACCGCCGTGCCGGCCGTCGGCTCCGGCTCCGGCTCGGGGGCCGGTTCGGGGGTGACGGTGGGCGGCTCCTCGCGGATCCGCTCGACGGCCCCGTTACTGATCGTGGTGTGAGGGCGCGGCTTGCCGTCGATGTAGCGGACGCTCACGGTGAACGACCAGCCGCCGTCTTCGCTGGTCCAGCGCTCGATGTCGTCGGCGTGGGCGGCGACCGTCTCGTCAGCGTGCTGGGTGAGGAGCAGGGCGTACGTGGCGACGCGCTCGCCGTCCCGGTACTGGCCCTCCACCCGGAAGTCCTTGCCGCGGCCCTGGGCGAGACCGGCCCGGCGCAGGGCGCGGGCGAGGGCGATGGTGGGGGTGCGGGCGCTCTGGATGAGTGCCATGGGGTTCCTCCTTCGGGGGTGGGGGCGGCCCGGCACTCGTGTGCCGGGCCGTGTCGGTGGGGCGGTCAGTTGGCTCCGCCCATGCCCCACCAGATGCCGTTCTGCTCGTCGGCCTCGGCCTTCCGGCGGGCGGCGAGGCGGGCATCGCGCTCCTTGGGGGTCTCCTGCCAGACCGTGATGTCGGTCAGCGGGCCCTCGTGCCGGTACTGGCGGGCGACGATCGCGGCGGCCTCTTCGGGCGTCAGCTTCTCCTCGCCGTTGTTGAGGTAGGTCGTGTTCTTCTCCAGGCCGTTCTTCGCCCACCACGCCTCGGGCGGGGCCGGGTAGCTGTAGCGGATCTGCCAGCGCTGATCGGTGAGGGCCATGTCGTTTCCTCCGGTTCTGTGGTGGTTGTTACACCTTCTTCATTGACCAAATACGTCTGGGGTAACTCTGATATCCAGAAAAGTTTGGGTGATTTTGGCGGCCCCGTCCGGACCCGGAACGGGGCCGCCGGGGGTCAGCTCCGGCCGTCGAGCGCGGACAGCGCGCGGACCATCGCCCAGCCGTCAAAGCGCACCTGCGAGACCGCCCGCTCGTACGCCGGGCGGTGCTCCGCCTGGACCTCGCCGTCGGGGCCCATGTGCGTGCGGGTGGCCTCGTCGAAGGCGCGGACCAGCTCCGTGGCCTGGTCCGCCAGGTCGTCCAGCGCGCGCTGGCGCCGGTACTCCGGCCGCAGGTCGCTCCAGCCGATGCCGGCCGTCCCGCCCGGCGTCCCCTCGAAGGAGCCGTCTTCGAGGACGAAGCAGTCGGGCGTCTCCTCGGCCGCCATGTGCCAGGCGAGCGCCTGCGCCCACGCCTTCTCGGTCGAGCAGGCGTCCAGGACGTAGGTGGTGGGGCGCCCGCCGTCGTAGCGCTCGGGCCCGGCCACGGTGACGGTGAACGGGCGCTCGCGCTGGCTGTAGTCGCGGGCGAGGCCCGCGTACAGGGGCTCTCCGCCGTAGCGCTCCGGGGTCATCTGGGTGTCCTGCATGGGGGTGGTGCTCCTTGCCTCGTGGGTGCCGCCGGGGCTGTCCGGACGCGTCCGGGTCGCTGTCCGGACGCTGTCCGTTCCGGCCGACCGGCCGGGCGGGGGGTGGGGGTTCTACCTGGGCGGACACTGTCCGGACAAGCTGTCCGGGCCGTGTCCGGCGGGGCGGGTCAGGCCGAGTGCTTGGCGACGAGCTCGCGGATCTCGTCCTCGGTGGCGGCGGCCTGGTCGGCGTGCTCGCCGCCGTGCTCCTCGATGAGCGCCCGGACGTCCTCGACGGGGACCTCGTAGAAGAGGCGGCCCGCGTCCTGGCCGGTGTCGCCGGCCGTGAGCCACAGCTCCACCGAGTCCTCGTTCTGCCAGCCGTCGTTGCACGGGGCGTCGACCCCGGGCCACAGGAACACCTCGTCGATGCCGAACGGGGAGCCGGGCCGGGTGGTGAGGGTGATGCGCTGGCCGTCGGCCATGCGGACGATGTCGTGGCTGCCGCCGGTGGTGCCGTCGGTGGCGATGCGGTCGAAGATGCTGGTGCTCATGGCGCTGTCCGTTCGGTTCGTGGGGTGGTGGGTCAGGAGGCGGCGACGGCCGCGGTGAAGGCGGCCGGGAGGGAGCCGACGAACTCGGCGGCGACCGTCTCGCGGTGGCGCCGGATGAGGGAGCGGGCCTCCTCGGGCGACGCGGGGAGGGCGGAGAGCCGGCCGCAGGCGCACAGGGCCGTGTCGGTGTCGGCCTGGTGCTCGCGGGCGAGGAGGCCGAGGCGGGCGGTCAGGGTGAGGCGCACGCGGTCGGTGTGATCGGCGGTGACGAGGCTGCGGGCCCGGTAGCGGGCGGTCGTGAGGGCCGGGATCTCGAAGAGGCCCGCGGTGATGACGCGTCGGCCGCCGCGCAGCCCGTACCGGACGGTCTCGGTGCCGTCGATGACCGCCAGGTCCTCCACCGTCTCGTCGGTGAGCGTCCCGACCGGAGTGTGGGGGGCGAGGGTGATCGAGCGGACGACCGACCGGCCGCCGTTGCCGAGGAGGGACCAGGTGACGGAGGCCCCGCCGGCCGGGGTGGCCTGGATGGCGTGGCCGCGCTTGAGCGCCCGCCGGAGGAGGAGCAGGCCGTGGGCCTCGCTGGCGTGGCCCCGGCTCTCGCCGCTCGCGTGGGTGACCGTCTCGTGGAACATGTGCTGCGCCCTTTCGGTGGGGGGTGGTGTGTCGTACTTCATTCATTGACCAAGCTCTCTTGGTTTACCCTCGTAAACCAAGAGGATTTGGTCAAAGAAGCGTCAAGTTAGGACGGGTCAGGCCCGGCCGACGCCGGCCGCCTCGGGCAGCTCCGGCAGGCCGAACAGCACCCGGAGCGCGTTGTCGTCGTCCACCTCGATCTCCGGGACGACCGTGGCGGTCGCCCCACGGTGTGCCTCGCAGGCCGCGAGCCCGTGACCGCTGGCCGCGCTGATCAGAACGGTCGCCTGGGAGTGCCGGTTGCTCAGCAGGCAGCGGACACAGGGCATCGCGAAGTGGGTGGGCACCGGGTGCTGGCAGGTGATGGCGTGGTCGGACATGGCGGGTTTCTCCTTCGGGGCGGTGGGTGAGGGGAGGTCAGACGCGGGGGTAGCGGTCGGCGTGGTCGGCCAGCCAGGACGCCAGGCACAGGGCCGCGTGCGCGCACTCGGCCTCGATGGTGAGCCCGGCCTGCGCGGTGAACAGCTCGTTCAGGTACTCGCCCTCGCCGTCGTACAAGGCGGCCGTCCACGGCTCCACGTGCTCGGCGGGGGCCAGGTCGGCGTTCTCGCCGGAGTACAGGAACACCTTCGGGCCGGTGTGGGCGTCGCCCTCGTCGGCGGTCTGGTCGACGCCGACCAGCACGTAGGAGACGCCGCTGTCCTCGGCGAAGAAGGCGGGGATGGAGTAGGCGGCGAGCGCCGCGATCAGCTTCGCCCCGTCGGTCGGCCCGGCCTTGGCCGCGGCCTTCTTCGCCTGCTGCTGGAGCGCGATCAGGTGGAACGGGGTCAGCCCGCGGTTGCAGGGCCGGGCGTTGTCGACGGCGACCACGGCGGCCAGGCGCTCGTGCTTGTAGAGGATCGTCACCAGCGCCCGGAGCGCCCACGCAACGGTCTCGTCGTCGTCCGAGTTCAGGCGGTCGCCGTGGAGCACGGTGTTGCGGCGCTTCTGCAAGTCGAAGTCCTGGCGGGCCAGCTGCTCGGTGACCGCGCCCAGGGCCTTCATCGGCGGGACGTCGCCGAGGGCGGGCGCCAGGACGTAGCCGAGGATCGAGGCCGGGATGTGGAAGTCGTGGGCCTCCATGAGGTCCGCGGCTTCCTGGACGGTGTCCAGCGTGACGGCCGGGACTCGCCGGCCGTCCTCCAGCGGCGCGACCGCCGCGGTGGCCGCCGCGCTTTCGAGGAGGCCGACCAGCCGGTCGATCTCGTACGGCTGCGGGTGGTAGGCGCGGTCCCGGACGATGCCGGCGAGCAGGGCGAGGCGGCGGGCGGCGTTGTCGGTGTTGCTGGTCATGTGGTCCTCCGGGTGGTGGGGCGGGTTACTGGCTGCTGTTTCGGCGGGCTCGGGTGCGCCTCATGCGCTCCCGCCCGCCCTCGCGGTCGCAGGTCCGACAGGCCCGGAAGCCCTTGCTCGTGATCCGGGTGTTGGCCTCGTCGTACGGGTGGCCCTGCGGGCAGTGCGTACGGTCGGCCGACGCGGGTCGACCGCCGTGCTCCTGCTCCCTCTTGCAGGCCCGGCAGTCCCGCTGCCGGGTGCGAGGCTGGACGTAGGTGTTGTCCGGCGTGTACGCGTGTCCCTGTGGGCAGTGCGTGACCTGGGCGTTCGTGGCCGCGAAGCCGGTGCCGCGCAGGAGGTTCACGCGCCTCGTCACGGCCTCCAGGTGGCTGACCCTGACGCAGGCGCGGTTCCGGCACAGGTGGTCGATCTCAAGCCCGTCCGGGATCGGCCCGTTGGCTGCCACGTAAGCCAGTCGGTGAGCCAGCCACTTCCGGCCCTCGAAGGAGAACCGGCCGTAGTTTTCCTTGTTCCGGTAGGCGGTCCAGGTCAGGCAGGGCGTCTCGTAACCGCGGTCTTCCTCCTGGGTCTTCTGCCAGAAGCGCGGGGGGAGTTCGAAGGGCAAGGCTGACTCCTAAGCGGCGAGGCTGATGATGTGGGCGGCGATCCGGTGCTTGCACATGTAGGCCGCGCGGAGGCCGGCGGGGCAGGTGCAGGCGGCCATGGCGGTCCGGTATGCCGTGGCGCCGTCCGAGCTGACCGCCAGGAAGACCACGTTCTTGCTGGTCTTGCGGAGGGGGATCAGACCGCCCTGCTCCAGCAGTTCGACCGCCTTCTCAACCAAGTGCTCCTTGTACTGGCCGAGTTCGGTCGATCGAGTGGCCTTGCGGACCCGCCTCCGACACTTGGGGCCGTACCCGTCCGGGCTGTCGTTCCTGAGCCGCCGACCGCACCTTGCGCACCGGGTGATGGTCTCGGTCTCGGTGGTGGTGGCCATGGCGACTCCCTGGGGGGTGGTGGTGGAGTGGGTTACACCTTCTTCATTGACCAAATACATCTGGGGTAACTCTGTTATCCAAGATAATTTGGTCAAAGAATGGTCAAGCGATCCCCGGCGTCCGACAGCCCCCACCGGGCGCCGGGGAAGCGCTCAGGCCAGATCAGCGAGGAGAACGCTGGCGTTGTCCGCGTACGGCTCGGCCGGGTCCGCCTCCGCCGTGATCCGCAGCGAGGTCTCGACGGCCAGGCCGACGAAGTCGCGGGCCACCTCCTCCAGCGGCTCGAAGGCCAGCTCCACGAAGAGGTCGTGCCCGGCGTCCGCGTGCGGCTCGTACGCGCCGTCGGACGCCAGGACCAGCCGGGCCGGCCCGTCGAGGCTGACGGTGGCGGTCTCGATCGCCGGGTGCTTGTACCGGCCCGCCGCCTCCTCGTCGCTGTGCGCGTGCCCCAGGTACGAGGTGATCGTGTTCCGGTCGCCGCCCTCCGGATACGTCGCGGACGGCGGGTAGACCCGGCGCAGGTTGTGATCCTCCGTGAGCCGACGGGTCAGGCCGCGGGTGAGGAGGTACGCCCTCGCGTCGCCGGACCAGGCGAGCATCAGCGGCTTGCCGGGGGCGGTGACGGCCACGACCGCGGCGGCCGATGGCATGTAGCGCCGGGTGTACGGGTCCTGACGGTCCGGGTCGGCCGCGTAGTCCTCGTAGATGTGGCGCAGTCCGGCCTCGGCGTCGGCCCGGCGGGACGCCGCGCGGGCCACGCGCCGCGCGGCCGTCCGGGTCCAGGTGCGGACGCTCCGGTAGTCGCCGATGCCGTCGAGCAGGACGAAGGCGCGGGCGCCGTCGGGCGCGGTGTGGACGGCGGTGGCGTCGCACTGGGTGACGCGGGAGCCGAGGGCCTGGGCTGTGGCGTAGTTGCGCACGGGGCGCTCCGTTCGTGGGTGAGTGGGGCGGCGGGCTACTGGGGGGTGGCGCTCGTGGCGGGCGGGCGGGTGCAGGAGTCGTGCCGGTCGCAGTTGCAGAGCCCGCAGGCGGCGCACATCTGGTCGGCCTCCAGGCCGCAGTCGCCGCAGCCGCCGGCGGCCTCGAGTTCGGCGTCGTCTAGGTCGCCCGTCAGGCTGATCAGTGCGTCGGGGCCGAAGCGGGGCCGGGGGAGGGCGGCCGGGTCGGCCGGCTCGACCTTGATCGTGATCTCGCCGACCGTCAGGAGGCCGGTGCCGTCGATGTCGGCCTGCGAGCGCAGGTCGCCGACGTCGATGATCATCTGTCGGTCGTCGGTGACGGCCTGGCCCTGCGCGCGGGCAATGCCGTAGGCGAGGGTGCGCAGCTCGCCGCCGCTCTGGCAGGCGTAGACCCGCTCGTCGAGGGCGGGGTGCTGGAGGGTGACGTCGTACATCCGGTTCTCCCTGGTGGTTGGTGTGTCGTCTTCAGTCCTCCCCGCCCCACCTCTGTCCAGACTCGTTTGGGCGAGAAAGGCCCAGGTCAGGCAAGGTTTTTCCAATCCTTGGATCTGACGGCCGCGTTTATCCTGGCGGCTTTGTGCCAGACTTCCGGCATGGCCACCACCGACAGCCCGCCCGCGAGCGGCTACCAGCCCAGTGACCAGCTCCGCGCCTGCCTTGCCGCCTGGACGAAGGTGGTGAAGGAGACGGAGCCGCAGGCCCGCGGCGCCCTGGAGGCGGGCATCGCGCAGGAGCTGCGGGACGACCGGCAGCTCACCCTGAACGTCCTCGCGCAGCACCTGCCGTGGACGGCGGAGATGCTGCGGCTGCTCATGGCGAACCGGGACGTGCCGCCGCGCGAGCGGCACCGCCAGGCCGAGGGGGAGGCGCCGGTCTACACGCTCAGCGAACGGCTCCGCGACCTGCTCGCCGCGTGGAACCTGGCGGTCGACGACGAGAAGAAGGCGCGCGCCGAGCTGGAGCGGTGCATCGCCGACGAGCTGAAAGCTCACCCGGCCCTGACCAACGCGGAGATGGCCGAGCACCTGCCGTGGAGCCAGGAGCAGGTGCGGGTCATCGCCCGCGCGCACAACGTGCCGAGGCGCCGCAAGCGCGGTTCGGACCACAAGCTGATCGAGGAGAACGGCGTCCCGAAGGCGGTCACCGTGCCGTACGACTGGTACGTGCAGCAGCCGGGAGCGGACCCCGCCATCGTGCGCCGGTAGCCGGAGGCTCAGCCGCGCCGTGCCGCGTCCTGGCCGGCCTTCGCCTGGATGCGGGCGATCTCGATCTTTGCGCGCGCGACCACCGCGGTGATCGCGACGATGCAGCCGCCGAGGAGCACCCACACGAACGCTGTCGTTCCCGCCATGACGTCACCCTCCGCCGCGCTGCTGGACCGGGGAGGGTACACGCCGAAGGCCGCCCATGATCGTCATGGGCGGCCTTCGCTGTTCCCGTCCCGACGGGGGACCGGGGCGGGGGTCTACATGTGGCGGATCAGGATGCCGCCGACGATCACGAGGGTCATGATTCCGCCGGCGATCCACTGCCCCAGCGGGATGTCGGTGAAGCGGAACGGCTCACGCTCCTCGGCCTGGAGGGCCGCCTGCCCGTGGCAGCAGCAGCACTGCTGTCCGTGCTGGATGTGAGTCATCGTCTGTCCCCTCATTTCAGATCACCTCCCATCATGACGGACTCGGCCCCTTCGTGGCTACACCCCGCACAGGTTCACAAACCGAGCGTGGTTGCGATCCGGCCGCCGGTCACTTCTTCCCGGCGGCGTGATCGGGGTGGTGCTCGATCTGCCAGGCGCACGGCTTGCTCGGGTCCTGCACCCAGCGGTAGCCCTGCGCCAGCTCCTCCGACGTCCAAACGTTGCCCTCTACACCCAACCCCTCTTCGGGGCCGCTTCCGGCGTTGTTGGCGTTGGCGTTGGCGGTCTGACCTGCAACAACACCGGACCCCTGGGGGCCCCTCTCGGAGGAGGGCAGCGGCGGGATGTCGTCGCGGTGTACGCCGGGCCCGTTCCCGGCCGGTGTGCGCACCCCCGGGCGGGGGGTGATTCCGGCCGCCGTCAGCACCTCTCGCAGGGCCCGGGTGTGGGGGAGCTGGAGCCGCTGAGCGAGGGCGGTGGACAGCACCCCGCTGCCCCCTCGGTAGAGGTCGTGGAGGGCCCGGATCACGTCCTCCCGGGAGGGTGCCGCAGGGGCCTCTTCGGCCTCCTCCGGGGGCTCGATCGCGGCCTCTTCCGGCGCCTCTTTCTCGTCCTCGGGGGAGGGCTCGGCGGGGGTGCTCTTGAGGCGGGCACCGAGGAGCGCGCGGAGGCCGCGCCGGGACTCGGCGGGGGCGGCCTCCTCGTCCGCCTCGGGGGCGGTCTCCTCCTCGCCCTCGTCGGCGGTCGCCTTGCTCTTCGCGGAGGTCTTCTTGCCGCCCCTCTCCGTGGCGCCCTTCTTGCCGTCGCCCTTCTTCCCCTTGGCCTTCTTCTCGGGGACCGAGATCTGACCCGCGCTCGCCATCGCGACGATCACGATCACGAGGGCGAGCGTGATCCACGGCGCGGCCGGGAACTGCGTGCACGTCTTCGCGATGGCGTACGCGGCGAGCCCCGCGCCGGCGAACCGGGCGCCGACGCTGCCGCGCTTGCCGAAGCTGCCCGACAGCCAACCGGCCAGCAGGACCAGGAGGACGACGACGCCGGCCGCGTACCAGCGGATCATCTTGCCGACGTCCCGCAGGAACCGGCCGATGGCGCGGACGAGGCGGACGACGGCGCGCAGCAGGGGCGGGCCTGCGTGCCGCCCGACCTCGACCGCGAGGGGGCCCAGCTCGGCGAGCGGGCGCACGTCGCAGTACGGCCGCAGGTCGGGCATCCAGCTTTCGGGCTGCTCCCCCAGCTCCTCGTCGCCGTCGGCCTCGCGCTCGGGCTCCTCGTCGACGGCCGCGGTGTCGAGCTGGTCGTCGACGGCGGGCGGGGTGACGAGGGCGGGCACCGGTACCGGCTGCTCCCCCGGCTCCTGGTGCTCGTCGCCGTCGTGCTCCGGGTCGGGGTCGGGGACTGCGTGCAGGTGGGCGGCGCTCATGACGCGAGCCGCTGGGCGATGTCGCCCATCTTCTCCGCGAGGATGCCGAGTCCCCCGTCGGCGCTGGCCGCGACGTACCAGAACGCGATGCCCAGCATCGAGACGCCGCGGCGGCTGAGCTTCTTCCACATGATGATCGCGATCATGCACAGGCCGATGGCCGGGAGCGTCATGCCGGGCAGGAAGCTGTTCACGATGCCGATGAGGTCGTTGACCAGGCCGCGCACGAGCGTGAACGGCCAGCCGCCCGCGGCGTAGGCCGCGCCCGCGAGGACGGACAGGAACAGGCACCAGCCCCAGCTGAGCGCCTTCGCCTGGCCCTCGCCCTTGGTGCCGACGAGGAGAACGACCGTTAGGACGGCGGCGAGGCCGACCGGCCCGAGGGTGCCGAGCAGGGAGTTCATTGCGGGCTTCCTTCGAGGTGAGATCAGGCGGGGAGGCTGGGCGTGCCGTAGAGCAGCGCGCCGACGACCATCGAGATGAGGGGGATGCGGGCGGCCAGCGCGAACGGCGGGAGCCAGTTGCGGGTGCGGAAGTCCCACATCCAGATGCCGAGCGCGACGCCGTACCAGACGACGACGTAGAACGCCGTCCACGAGTCGTAGGTCGCGACCAGGTAGGCGACCTCGTCGGTGAAGAACTGGGGGACGCCGAGGGCGAAGCCGGCGCCGAGGGCGACGCCGTTGTACAGGAGCCACCGGGACTGTGCGGAGCGCCCGGTCCACCAGCCCACGAGGCTCTGCTTCGCCTCGGGGGTGCTGGGGCCGTACGTGGGTCGGGTGTACGTCTTCTTGCCGCTCCCCCGCAGGCTCCAGCGGCGGCGGATCGAGGCCGGGACCTCGCCGTCCTCGTCGCCGTCGTCGTCGGCGTCCTGGTCTTCGAGGTCGGACAGCTCGTCGTAGTCCTCGGGTACGTCGAGCTGCGTCTCGCAGTCCTCGCACCAGTAGGCGACGAGCTTGCCGGTGGGGCGGGCGTGAACCGCGTGCGGGTTCGGGTGCTCGCACTCCTTCGGCTTCGGCGCGGGGACGTGGTGGGGGACGCCGTTGATCCACTTGATGCCGCCGGGGGCCGGTGTCGCGGGGATGTCCTTCTTCGGCTCCCACCAGGCGGGGAGCCGGCCGCCGCCGTGGCCCGGCTGGGCGGGGACCGTCGGCGGTGCGGCGGGCATGGGCGGCACCTCGGGCTCCGCGTCCTCGACCGGCTCGGGCTCGGAGCGGCGGCGGAAGGCGAAGACGTCGCGTACCCGGAACGGGGCCGGGGCCGGGGTGTCGTCCTCGGTCTCTTCGGTGTCGTCGGTGGGGGTGCGGTCCACGTCGGTCACTTCCTTCGGTACGGGGCGAAGAGGCGGGCGGCGGCTTTGCCGGGGTGCTGCTTCACGGCGGCCTTGCGGCGGCCGAGCGTGCGCAGGACGGGCAGCAGCCGGTCGGCCGGGATGATGCGGATGCCGTCGATGACCAGCTCGCCGCCGTCGACCGGGGCGCCCTGCATGGAGACGATCGGGATGACCGGGCACCCGAGCGCTTCCGCGACGCACCGCGCCTCGTGGCGGATGCCGCGCAGCCGCTCGGTGACGTCGTGGCTGCCGTGCAGGAGCCGGCCGCCGACGACGCGGAGCCGGTACCGGGCGGACCACAGCTTGCTGTCGACCACGAAGACCACTCCGGTCAGCGAGATCACCAGGTGATCGACGTTGGCCCGGCCGGTGAGCAGCGCGCGGTCGTGGAGGACGGTCCAGCCCTGGCGGGCGAGGGGGGCGAGGCGGGCCGCGGTGGCCTTCTCGCCCGCCGCCCCTGCGGCCCACTGCTGCGCCTGGCGACCGCGGGCGGTCTGGATGCCGACGAGGTCGGCGAGGCGGACCAGTGGAGTGCGGAGGCGGCGGGCCTGGGCGGCGGCGGAGGAGCCCGCGCCGTGCCGCTGCCGTCCCGCTGGGATGTACCAGAGGACGACAGCGACCGCGACGAGGATCAGCACGTGCGTCATGAGGCTTTCCGGTTGGGGTCGATGCGGAGCGCGGTGCGGCGCACGGTGTCGGGCAGGTTCGGCCGGTCGGGGTGGCCGGCCTTCTTCACGGCGTCCACGAGGTCGGCGTCGCTGACCTTTGCGTTGGCCGCGATCTCTGTCCGGCAGATCGCGGCGATCGGCTGCCGCGTGATCGCGGTGACCGGCGGGGTCGGGGCTGCTCCCCCGGCCGCTGCCGGAGGTGCCGGTGCGGCGGCCGGGGGCTCGGCCGGGGCTGCCGGAGGTGCCGGGGGAGCGGCGGGCGCGGGCGCAGCCGGGGCGGGGGCGGGGGCGGGCTCGGCCACATGGACAGGCTCCGGAGCGGGCTCGGCGGGCGCCTCGGGCAGACCGCGCGCCGCCTCGGCGCGCGTCAGCATCGCGTCGGCGGCCTGGAACTCCGCTCCCCCGACGGCCCGGTGGTACGCGGCGCGCCGGTTGAGGCGGCGGACCCGGCCGGCGAGCAGCGCGCGCCCGGCGAGCCGCTGCTCCTCGTCCTGCACCCAGTGCGCGACGCCCGCGTCGAGCGGGACGGCGTATTCGCGGAGCAGCAGCCACCACGCGCCCTTGGCGACCAGGTCGACGCCCGCGCCGAACCCTCCGGCCCACTCCTGGTGGAGGGTGTGCCCGTACGAGGCGACCGCTCCCATGCTGAGCAGCAGGAAGAACCAGCCCGCGATCTTCGCGGGGCGGGCCCGGTCCGGCGCGGTCCTGTTCAGCCACTCGATGCCGAGGCAGTACAGCCACGCGATGGCGAACACCGAGCCCATGCCGTACGCGACGACGGACGGCACCAGCGGGTCGAGGAGCCCGCCGAGGCTGGCCGTGCCGCCCGCGACGGCGATGGCCGTGAAGCCGATCGCGATGCCGGTCACGGTCTTGAGGATCAGCTCGTCCCACTCCCGCGGCGGGACCGGCTCCCACCCGTCGTAGCCGACGCGCCGGGTAGAGGAGATGCCGTCGATCACGGTCGTCTCATTCCGGAACAGCCGCACCTTGCGGTACTTCACGCCTTCGATGCGCGGCTGCTGGGGGGTGGGATCGGTCATCGTGCTCCAGCTCCAGACGTGGGTCAGGGGGCGGCGAGGGGGGCCGGCGGGCCCGGTCCTCTCTGCCGCCCCCAGCCCTCGAAGCCGGGGGTGGGGACGACAGGGAGGATCGGGTCAGCCGCAGTGCAGGGCGTCCAGGGACCGCTTCGTGACGTTGGCGGGGTTGGTGCCGGGGCTGGCCTTCGCCGCCACGGAGATGCACCGCCGGGCGGTGCCGGTGAACGTGATCGGCCCGGCGTACGAGCGGTACAGGCCCTCGTCGCTGTTGACCTTGCTGGTGCCGAGGACCGTCGCCCACACGCGGAGGTAGCGCCGCGACGTCTTCTCGCTCACGGTCTTCACGCAGTTCGTGCCGCCGTGGGCGGGCGAGTAGTAGATCTCGATGTGGCTGGAGCCGCTGAGCCGGTACGTGCCGACCCGGGCGCCGGGGCAGCCGCCGGTCGGCGGGGCCATCGGGTCCGCGGCGGCCGGCGTCGGGATGAGCAGGGACGCGGCGAGCGCGATGACGGCCGGGGCCGAGATGAGGGCGGCGTTGCTGCTGATGCGCTTGATGTCCATCGGGTTCTCCAAGGGGATTTCGGTACAGCGGGATGGCGCCGTGGGCGGCGCGAAGGGGAGGCGCCGCCCACGGCGGTCTTGAGGCGGACCGGAGAGGGGCCGTCGTTCAGCGGCGGTAGCGCTCGCGGAGGCGGTCCTGGTCCTCCCACGCCTGACCGGCGCGGGCGGCGGCGGTGACGCTCTTGGCGCGCTGCTTCCGCTGCTTGGCCTGCCGCTTCGCGGCGGCCGTGTCCGAGGCGGACTCACGGCCCGCGTACTGGGTGGTGGCGAGCTGGCGGTCATTGCCGCCGGTGAGCCACGCGGGGATGATCCTCATCGGCCACTCCCGCCGCTGGAGCGCCGGTTGGCCTCTTCGAGGTCCTTGTGCAGCTTCTTGCGCTGTTCGTCGGTCATCGCCGCCCCCTCGGGGCCTGCGCGGCCTCGGCACCGTGGGCACGGGCCAGTCCGGACTGGACCCTGGCGTCCGCCTGGCGCTCCTGGCGCTCAGCCGGGGTGCCGTAGTCCTTCTTCGCCTGAGCGAGGAGTTCCGCAGCGGTCTCGTTCGGCATCAGCGCTCACCGTCCTGCGGCTGCGCCGGGACCGGCGCCTTGCGCGGTGCCGGGATCGTCGGGATGACCCGCTCGTTGTCGTCGCTCGTCCACTCGTGGGACGCGGCGGCACGGCGCAGGTGCAGCGCGAACTCGCCGCGCGTGATGCCCGCGGGCACCTCCGGCATGGTCGCGAGCGCGGCCTTCGAGAGGGCCTGGCCCGAGCCGTCCGAGCGGCGCTCGGTGAGCCGGTACGCCTCGGCGCCGACGCACACGAGCAGGCTGTGCTGCTCCAGGACGTCGGTCGGGTTCGTGTCGGTGAAGTGGTCGGCGACCGCGCGGAGGACGGCGCTCGCCGTCTCGTCCGCCTGCGCCGTCTTCTGATCAGTAGAGTTCACTGCGTCAGCTCCTGTTAGTGGCAGGTCTGGCAGCCCGGTTCCGTGTGCGACCACGGACCGGGGTTGAAGGCGGTGCCCGGAGTGCGACCTCCGGGCACCGTCGCTTTCAGCAGCCCCGGTCTTCGTGTGCGACCACGACGGCCGGGGCTTTGTGCTGAGCGGGCGGGCGTGCCCACATGGACGACCGTACAGGGTCCCTGTACGGTAGGCAAGCGCGCTCCCCGTGGGTCGCTGGAAGGGAGCAGCCGTGTCCGACGGGACCAAGGGTCCAGGTGACGAGGAGGTGAAGCAGGTGGTGAACGCGGTCAAGGACGCCGTTGATTCGCTGGAGGCGCTGAGCGATGAGCCGGAGCGCCAGGCGCTCGGCGCCGGGATGCTTCTGGCGGCCTGGCCGGACCAGCAGAAGCGGCTTCGTCAACTGCGCCAAGATGCCGTGCGGAAGCTCCGAGCCGAGAAGGTCAGCTACCGCAAGATCGCGGCCATGCTTCGAATCTCCGTGGCTCGTGTGCAGCAGATCGAGGCGGGCGAGACGGGCCGCGACGGCAGGGCCAAGGGGGATCCGCCCACGACCGCGTGACGTGCGGCGGATTCCGCCATGTCCGGACGGTGTCCGGGCTGGTCAGGTGCGTGTCCGGCGTCCGGCCGCGACGGCGGCGGCGACCGCGATGCAGCCCTTGTGCCATGCCTGGTCGATCAGCGGGCCGGCCGCCGGGTCGCCCTGGAGCCACTTCGTCTTCCCGGCCGCGTGTGCGGCGCGGACGAGGAGCGGTGCGTCCTTGCTGTCGTCGGGCCAGTGGCCGGCGCAGCGGTCCGCGACGTAGTGCGTGACGGCGGACACGAGGAGCGCGGCCCCGGCGCGGCGCCAGTCCAGGCCGAGCCGGAGGTACCGGTCGGCGGCGTAGAGCGCGAGGCCCTGCGTGGCCGTGTACGAGGCGACGTGGCGGGCGCAGGCGGCGGCGCCGGCCGGGCCGTGCTTGCCCTTCGCCTTGGCGTCGGCGTCGCGCTGGACGATGTAGTCGCCGACCTCGTGGGCCGCGGTGAGGGCCGCGTACGCGACGGCGGCCTGGACGGCGGCGGGCTGGTGGTGCGTGTTCACGGTGGGCTCCTTCTCGGTGGATCTCCAGGGTGGCCGCGGTGGTGCGGCGGCAGTGCCCAGCGCTGGGCACTGCGTGCGTGGCGTCTCCCACGCGCGAGAGCGGCCCTTCGTCCCCGTGTCGGGGAGGAGGGCCGCTCTCGGTGCCCGGACGGTGTCCGGGCTGGTCAGGAGGCTGTCCGCTGTCCGGTAGTCCGGGTGGGTGCGGGGAAGCCGGCGGGCGGCGGCGGGTCGACGTCGGTCGACAGGAGCATTTGCACGCCCGGCTCGACGGAGTACGGGCCGGGCTCCGTGACCGAGCGCGGCCAGAGGACGGGCCGGGGCGCGGGGCAGCTCTCGCCGAGCGCGACGGTGCGGTGCTCCGGGCGCTCCGGGAGGCCCGGGTGCTCGTCGAGGTCGAGGCGCTTCCAGAACGGGACGAGGGCGTACAGGTAGCCGTGCGGGCTGCGCGACCACAGGTCGACGGCGACGTACGTGCCCCGCCGCTGCCACAGTCCTTGCGCGACGGCGAGGGCGGTGTCGGCTTCCTCGTGGTCTTCGGGGACGGTGAAGCCGACCAGGCCGGGCATCTGCTGCTCGTCGCGGCTGACCGTCGTGCCGAGGTACGGGTGGCGGGTCCGGTAGACGTGCACGAAGGTGATCGGCGTGCCGAACCGGTACGTGACCGCCTGGTCGTGGTCGGGGTGGTCGCCGTCGTACGGCGTGATCCGCACGGCCGCGCAGGGCGCGTAGCTGGGCGGGGCCTCGCTGATGTCGTCGTTGCTCACGGAGGTCCTTCGGTGTCGGGCGGTTCAGCGGCGGCGCGGCGGCGGCCCGTACGGGCTCGCCCAGGCCGGCCGGTCGCGGCCGGCGGCGACCTGGCGGGCGACGGGCTGGAGCGCGCGGGCGAGTTCGGCCATCGCTGCCGCTGCCGCTTTGGCCACGGGGCGCATCGCCTCCATGAACGTGCGGATCGGTGCCATCGCCTCGGCGAGGACGGCGTGCGCCTCGGCGACGACGAGGTGCGTGTGCGGGCCGTCCTCGCGGCGGCGGCGCTGGGCGACGGCGGTCGCCGCGTCCTCGACGCTCAGGCCGTGGCGGCGGACGAGGCGGTGGATCAGCACCAGCGCGGCGCGGGCGCTGGCCTGCTCGGGGGTCACTGTGTCGGGTCCTTCCGGAGGATGCTCGGGGGGAGGTCGAAGGCGTCGGCGATCGACGCGCGGATCTCGGACCGTCGTCCGGACGTGTCCGGGGCGTCCGTGTCCGGGGCTGTCCGGACGGTGTCCGGGCTGATCTCGGCGGCGAGGAGGGTGAGGGCTTCGACGACGGCCGCGCCGAGCTGTCGCCGGGGGATGCGCGCGGTGTACGCGAACCGGACGCCGCCCGGGGCGCTGTCCGTCCGTGTCCGGACGGTGTCCGGCCTGGTCGGGAGGGGGCCGCAGTCGGGCCTCTCTCCGATGTCCGGCCCTGTCCGGACGATGCCGCCCACCTTGTCCGGACGGCTGTCCGGGGCCTGTCCGCCGGTCATTCCGTGGCCGCCGTGGTCGCTGTGGTGTACGCGGTCGGGCCGGGCTGGAGGTCGGCGCGGTCGCTGAGCGGGACCGGGACGGCCGCGGTGAGCTGCGGGTCGGGGTCGGCGGCCTCGGCCGGCGGGACGGCGAGCGGGCGGCCGGGGCGGGGCAGCCACATCGGGTGGTCGAGGCGGACCAGGACGTGCAGCATCTCGACCAGCTCGCTCGCCATCTGCGCGCTCAGGCCGGGGTGGAGCTCCACGGTCCACCGGCGTGCCGCCGTGGTGAGCGCGTACGCGATGTCCTTCGTCGTGGCCGCGCGGGTGCCCGGGGCCGGGTTCAGCGCCTCGTCCCACTGGTAGTCGCAGCGCTGGCACTGGCGCTCCAGGCGCTCGGGGAGCGGGCCGCGCATGTCCGTGCGGCCGTTGTACTCCCACAGGCCGCGCGGGCACGCCGGCCGGAACCGGGTGAACGCGTCCAGGTGGGAGCACTTCACGCACTCGGTCTCCTCGCCGGAGAACGGCGGCAGCGTGTCGTGCTCGACGGTGGCCGTGTTGCTGGGGTGGTCGGTCTGGGGCATCGGGGTGTCCTCTGCTGCGCGGCGGGTGGCGGGCACCGCACGAGGAGCCGCTGAACCTCGTGCGGTGCCGGGGGATGGTAGGGGGTTCAGGAGGGTGCCGATCCGCGCCCGCGTGCGCGTTCGATCTGGTCGCGGCAGTTGAGGGTCCGGCAGCCGTCATCGAGGTAGCAGCCGTGGGCGCAGCGGTCCCGGTTGTATTCGGGCTGCTCCTCGCGGCGCGGGGCCCGCCGGGCGGGCATCGTGGGCCGCTTGTGCCAGCCGTTCGGCTCGTCCTGCGTTTCCGGATCCCACGCGGCGACGTGCTCGGCGATCAGGTCGGGGTCGCGCGGGTAGCACCATGCGTGGTCGTACGCCCCGTGCCCGTCCTCGCCATGCGGGAGGGCGATCAGCCGGGCGTTGAAGCCCTGCCAGATCCACAGGTACCGGTGGGTGGCGTCGGCGCCCAGCTCGTAGCCCTCCCAGTGCGTGTCGAGGATGGGCGGCTCGTGGAGCTTCACCCGGCGGCCCCTTCCAAGGTGAGGGCAGCCTTCTTCGCCCGCCTCTTGGCATCTGCTCGCCGTCGATTTTCGCGTCGACACGTGCGGCAGTAGCGATGGTTGTTCCATACGTACGTGTTCTCTGGCGTGAACTCGTGGCCACTTGCGCAGTGGGTCTGTGCCGCCTGTCGGCTGGCGAAGGTGTCCCCGCGTAGGACGTTCACCCGCCGGGTGACCGGTTCCAGGTGGTCGGGGTTTACGCACCCTCGGTTCCTGCATCGGTGGTCCAGCGTGAGGCCGTCGCCGATCGGACCGATCGACAGCACGTAGGCCAGGCGGTGCGCGCCAACGTCCTTCTTCTGGCCCTCGGAGGTGAAGGTGTATCGGCCGTATCCGTCCTCAGACCGCCGTGCCGTCCACTCCCAGCACGATGTGGGGCACTGCTTAACGACGTGACGCCAGAAGCATTCTTCGTTCAGGCCGGGGATCTCAGCCACGGGGTTCGGTCTCCTTGCTTTCCAGGTCTGACCATCCAAAAGGCGATTCGCCGCGGTCCTGGTCGCACACGACGAGCACGTACGGCAGCATCGAGCGCACCTCTTCCGCAGGGGCCTGGCCGGCGGCGATGGGAGGCCGCGGCAGTGCCTCGACGGTGGTGTTGAGGGTCATGGCGTTGTCCTTGTGGGGTGCAGGTGTACGACGGGGGTGTAGCTGCTCCGGCGAGTTCCGGAGCAGCTGGGGCAGAAGTCCCGGCCGTCGGGGTGAGCGCGCCAGCCGAGTTCGACGGCGGCCTGGCGGGCCTCGGCGACGGTGTGGGCGTCGGTCATGAGGCTGGTGGGGCACGAGCCTTCGGCCCACTCCGTGTTGCAGTGGACGGTGATCCGGGTGCTCAACGGAGCCCCGGCTCTTCCCGTTTGCGGCGCTGTTCGATGACGACCCGCTCGGCGACGGCCACGGCCATGCCGTACACCGCGGTGATGCCGTCAGCGAGGGCGTCGGTGCCGTTGAGGTCGGAGGGCTCGGCCAGGGCCCAGAACAAGGCGCGCGCCATGGGCCGGTCGCGGTTCGCCCATGCGGTGATGAACTGGGCGCCGAACTGCACGGCCGGGGGCAGCACGGTGATGTCGGCCGGGCCGGCGGGGTCCTCCACGACGATCCCGAACGACGTGCCGGGGGCGTGGGAGTCGCGGGCCTCGTGGGACGCGGTCTCGGCGAGGGCGCAGAGCAGCGCAAAGGTCGAGGCGGGTCCGGCGTCGACGAACGGCTGGATCAGGTTCAGGCCGTCCTGGTGGTTGCCGGTGACGCCGAGGGCGACCGCCTGAAAGATCGCGTCGGGGTCGGGTGCGGGCATCGGCTCGGTGTCCTTCCTGTCAGTCGGCATAGGTCATCCGACGGTCGTAACTGCCGCATTCGCAGGCGCAGTTGTGGGAGCGGGCGCACGGGCAGGGCTCGCAGCAGTAGTGCGTGCCGCAGTCCCGGCAGAGCGGGCGGTTGCAGTCCTCGCAGTGGTCCACGGGGGTCCTTCCGGTCGTACGGTGGGGCCGGGCCCGCCCGCCCCGGTTCCGACGGGGCGGGCGGGCACGGTCAGGCGGGGCGTCCGGCGCCGCAGCCGCACTTCTCGGTCCGCAGGTAGTGATCGCGCTTGCAGGGGAAGCAGCGCCACATGAACCCGGCCCGCAGCGCGACCCTGGTCAGCGCGTTGATCTCGATCGCAGTGGTGGCCTCCGCGAGGAGCAGCGTCACGGCCTGCGACTTGAGTTCGTCGTCCAGCTCGGGGGACTCGCTCACAGGGTGATCTCCAGTTCGTTCAGGGGCTGTTCGCTGTCGATGTGGGCGTGCAGCTCGCGCAGGCGGGCCAGGGCGTGGCCGTCGCGGCGGTTCAGGGCTCGACGGGCCGGTGCGGGGAGCGCCGCCCAGCAGCCGCCGCACAGGTACCAACGGGCCGGCTTCGGGGTCCGGCACGCGCGGCACGGCGTCGCCGTGTACGCGCCGCGCGGCAGGGACTGGCCGGTCATCAGGCGCCTTCCGGGACGAACGGGGGCTCGCCGACGCCGAGGCAGCGCTCGCCGGTGGAGAACCCGGCCGCCGTCATGCCGTTGTGGCGGCCGAGGACGTCGTCCTTCGTGAGCTGGTAGTCCAGCCCGCACACGGGGCACTCGCCGCGCGGCTTCGGTCCGACGGCGCTCACTGTCCGCCCTCCGCCGAGTCCAGGTACGCGTCGTACAGCTCGGCGACCTCGTCGGCGTGCTCGATGATCCACGCGGCGGCGGACTCCCGGGCGACGTCCTCGCGGGCGCCGGCCTCCTGGAACCAGACGGCGGCCAGGGAGTCGATCGCGCCGCGCGCCGGACGGTCGACGGCGGGCTCGTCGCCGACGGGCTCCCACCGGGCGACGATCACGGGCCGCTGCTCGACCTCGACGGCCTCGACGGTGCCGCCGAACCAGCCGTGGTTGTCCGGGGGCGGCCCGACCTCGTAGTCACCGGCTTCGACCTGCGCCTCGTACTTCACGGCCCACGTCCGGCCGTCGTCGTCACGGAACACGCACCGCCGCTCCTGGCTGTACTTGCTCATGCCCACGTGCTCGTCGACGAGGACGATCTCGCTCCAGGCGACATCGTCGGGGCGGTCGGGCGGGACACCCAGGTCGGCCAACTGGCCGACGGTGAACTGCTTCACGGGCACGGTCACTCGCTTTCGTCGTGCGGCACGGCGGGGATGCCGCGCTGCTGCTGGGTGGAGGGGTGACGGCCGCCGAGCGCGACGGCCCGGGTCACCGCCTGCGGCCCGAACATCTCGGTGGCCGCGTCCTGGCCGTGCTCCTGGAGGACCCGCAGGACCTCACCGGGCACGAAGTCGTCGGGGACCGGCCTCGCCGGCCGCCGCTGCTGGGTGCCGCACAGCAGGCACCCGTTCCGGGCCGTCGGGTCGACCGGGCCGCCGGGGTGCCGCGCGCAGCGGTTCGCCCGCACCTCGCCCTGCGCCGAGCGGACCAGCGACCGCGCGGTGTCGAGCTCGGCGGCGATCGCCGCCAGGGTGTCGTCGTTCACCTCGTGCCGGGCGGCGAAGTCCCCCAGGGCCCGCAGGGACGCGCCGAGCGGCGGCAGGTAGTCGGGGTTCACGCGCGCACCGCCTGTGGCTCGTCGATGCCCTCAGCGGGAGGACCGGCAGGCCGGGGGTTCCGGTCCCGCCATCCGGCCATGTGCTGGCCGATCCGGTGGTCGAGCATCACGCCGTACATCCCGGCCCGGCCCAGCTCCGCGCGGAGCCGGTTCTCCTCGGCGGACTCGGCGGCCGCCCACTCGTCGACCAGCCGCCGGGCGGCCGTCAGCGCCTCCGTGTCGGCCTGGAGCTTGGCCCTCGCGGCAGCGACCGCACGGGCGGCCTCCCGCCGCTCCTCGGCCCGCTCCTGGCACGCGTGGCACGCTCCGCCGCCGATGATCTGGCCGTCCTCGCACCCGGGGTCGGCGCAGTCCTGCGCGAGGATCGCGTCCTTGAGCCAGGCGCACCGGTTCTTGATCCGGTCGCAGCCCTCGGGGTTCTCCGGGCTGCGACGAGGAGCCGTGCACCCGGCGGCCGTGCAGCGGTCGCAGCCGCGGTAGCCGGGCGCCGAGCGCACGTCGGCGTCCTCGCCGTACCAGCGCCGGTTGATCCGGGCCACGACCTGCTCGGGCGTCCGGCGCGGGATGCCCGCGCCCTGGTTGCCGTCCAGCAGATCGTTGATCGCCCGGTGCAGACCGGTCCACAGCCTCGTTCCAGGAGCAGCGACAGCGGCGGGGAGCGCCGCGCGCACCAGCTCGAAGCCCGCCGACTCCTTGCGGGGCCGGGTCTTCGTCGTCGCGGGCCGTGGTGACCTCTTGCGCTGACCGGGGAGATTCTTCCCGGACGCGGCGGAGCCGCCTTCGGCCTCGCCGGTTTCACCAGCCGCACCGTCGCGCCCGCCCGCAGACGCGAAACCACCCGCACTTTTGCCTACGGCGTCAGCCACAGCGTCTTTGTTCTTCAAGTTGGTCTGGTTCCTGTTGGTCTTCTTAGGGCCCTCTTTTTGGGGACACCCGTTGCCCTCTTTTTGGGGGGAGGGGTCTCCCTCTTTTTGGGGGGACCCCTCCGCCGTCGGAGTGACCGGCGCCGTGGCCATCGAGAACCCGGCCCACCGGGAATCCAGCTCCTCCTTCGAGGTGCCGTAGAAGTCCGCGAGGCACCTCGGACCGGCGTATCCACGCGGCGGGTTGAAGCGCAGGACGTACCTGTACGCGCGGCCCTTCGGCGTGGGGATCTCCTCGATCCGCACCGCGCCGACCTTCACCAGGGCCCGGGTGTACGGCGTCACCTTGTCGCTGCGGCCGAGCTGGAGCACGCGGGCGATCGACGCCTGCCCGGGGAACGCCACGCGACGGCGGCCGTCCGTCGGCACGTGCGCCATCAGGAACGCGTACTCGCGCACCGACTGCGCCTTCAACTCCGGGTGCAGCGTGATCCAGTCGGGAACCTGAGCGAACGTCGCCGGCCACTCGTCATCGATACCGACCTCGTCGCCCGTGACCGGCTCATCGGGCCTCGTCATCACTGGGTCCCCCCAGCGGGCGCGTCACACAGCGAGGCTGCGCTCTGCGGCGCTGCTACCTCGTTGCTCATCAGGTCTCTTCTCGGTCGTGCTGGCGGGGTGGTGGGGCTACTCCGCCCAGGGCGGGAGCGGATGGTCTCCGCGGGATTCCTCGGTGCTCAGCGGGGCTTCAACCGGGTCGTGGAAGAACCGGGCAGCCGCTCGCGAGCGGGCACGTCTCGGGCCGCATTCATGCCGTGGCTGAAGATCGTCAAGCATGGTGCCACCATAGCTAACTTAGGCAACTTAGGCACGTCAATGTGGGCAAGATGTACATCAAAGTCATGAACGGCGGCTACGCTGCCCCCATGACGGTGGAGCGCAAAGAGCACAGGGCGACAGTCGCCCAGGTACGGAACGTCTTCGGCGAAGTCCTGGGGCGTACCCGCTTCGGCGGAGAAACGACGGTGGTCATGAACCGGACCACCGAGGCCGCTGCGATCGTGCCGATCGAGTTCTACCGGCGAGCCTTGGAAGCTCTCGGCGAGACCGCCGTGCCGGTCGAAGACCCCACCAACTGACGCCCCGTTCACCACAGGCCGCCTTCCGCCGGGGCGGCCTCTTCCGCGTGCCCAGGCGCCCACGTCACGGCCTCCCCGCGTTCCTCGGTGAGCGTGGCCGCCGACCAGCACGGCGTGCACAGGAGACGTTTCAGGCCGTCCCCGCGGGACCGGTGCGCGGACAGGGCGCGGGCATACCCGCAGCCCTGGCAGCGGCCGACCGGCGGGACAGGGCGGCTCATGTCCGCCTCCGCCGGTACGCGGACAGGTCGGAGACGCCCGGCGGCAACGGCCCGGCCGGAGCCGGGGCCGGGGCGGGCGTGCGGGGCCGGGCGGAGCAGGTCACGACGTGCGGCATGTGCAGCCGCTCCCACCCCATGAGCGGCAGTTCGTCCGTCGGGCGGCGCGAGCGGCGCGTGCCGGTGCCGTCGCGGTAGACCGCCGCGTTGCCGTCGGGGTTCGGCTCGGGGTCGACGGCCAAGCGCTTCCCGGCGTCCGTGACCGTCCACCACACCTCGCGGCGGCAGTCGGCGCAGGTCGAGAGTCGCATGGGTCCTTCCTTGATCGAGCTGCGCCGCGCGCCGCCCCACCTGGAGAGCAGGGCGGCACGCGGCAGGGCGGGGGGTCAGTCGAAGAGGACGTCGAGCATCAGCTCGCCGAACCAGACGAGGATGGCGACGACCAGGCCGACGGCCCACCACCACGGCGGGGTGGTGGTGACGCAGTACGTGACGCCGGCCGCGATGAGGCCGAGGCCGGAACCGAGCAGGAAGCGGGCAAGGGGGTCCACGGGTCTCCTCAGTCGCACAGGTCGTCGTGACCGTGGTGGTGGGTCGTCCCGTGGCCCTTGGCCGGGCCGGCCTTCCACGTCGACGGCGAGCGGGGCGCCGGGATCTTCGTGACCGGCTGCTTCGGGGTGGTCGGCTTCTTCTCCAGCGACGGCGCCCGCTGCGCGGGCGGGCGCGGAGGGCTCGGCTTCTCGACCGCGGCGAGCGCGAACCAGTCGTCGTCACAGTCGTCGTCCCCGGCGACCTTCATGCACCCGGCCAGGACGAGGAGCAGCAGCACGAACAGGGTGGCGACCCCGCCGATGACGAGCTGGCGGCCGGTCACTGCTCCACCACCGTCTTCGGCTCGCGGTTGCGCGACCGCAGCTCGACGCCGGCCTCCAGGAGCAGCGTCCGCGTCAGCCCGAACGACAGGTCATGCTCGGCGGCCAGGGCCCGGATTGACGCCCGCGCCCGATACCCCTCCGCGAGGGCCGTGCGCTTGGTGTCGCGGTCGTCGCCGCGCAGCCTCGGGCGGCGCTGCAAGTCCCGCCGTGCACCGCGCCGTTCCTGCTGGGTGTCACTCATCGTGCGTTCCTTCCGTGGGGTTGATGCGGTGAGCGGCGCGGGCGTCGAGCCCGGCCGCGTAGGTCACCAGCACCCGCAGCGACTCGGCCCGCTCGTCGCGCGAGGCTCCAGCCGCCGCCGCGACGAGTGCGGTGACGTGGTCGTGGTCCCGGTTCGCGTACGCGGTCACCAGCCGGGCGGCGAAGAGGCGGGCCGGATACCCCTCGGCGTTGCCGAGCCGGTCGAGGACCCACGCCTCACCGACAGCCGCGTCCGGAGCCCGGTAGAGGACGAGGAGCGCCCGCATCGCCTCGGCGGCGACCACCCGGCAGAACGCCAGGAGGTCGAGGACGTCGGCCCGCTCGGCGATCCGGCCGGTGACGTCGTCGACCAGGTCCTCGTCGCCGCGGTGCGCGGCCTCGAGAACCTGCCGTGTCCACTCCGTGAGCAGTCCGGGGCTCAGCACGGCGGACCGTCCCCGCTGTAGACGCGGACGATCCGGTCGATCTCGGCCAGCTCCGCCTCGGCACAGACCTTGTCGGCCGCGATGCCCCGCGAGTCCCGCAGGTGCGTGGGCGCCCCGCAGTGGCGGCACGGCAGGGCCTCGGGGTCGAAGTGCCAGTCGTCCGACCAGTCGAGGAGCCCGCCCGGGGGGAGGGCCGGTTTCCGACCGGCCGGCTCACGCCGCCGAGGAGGCATCGGCCTTCTCCTTCGCCCGCTCTTGGCGGCGCTGCCTCTCCGCCGCGCGCCGGGCCTGCCGCAGAAGCTCGGCGCGCTCGTCCTCGTCGAGCCCGCCCCACACCCCGTAGTCCTCGCGGTGGTTCAGGGCGTGCGTCAGGCACTCGGAGCGGACCGGGCACGGGGTGCAGAACGTCTTGGCGTAGGCGGCGTCCACGGAGGCGGGCACGCCGCTCCTGCCGACGGGGAAGAAGACGGCGGTCTCGGTGCCGGAGCACGCGGCGTCGTCGCTCCAGTGGTACGGCCGGGGCATCGTGGTGTGGTCGAGCGGGCGGGGAACACGCGGCATGGTCTGCTCCTTGCTTTCGTCGCGTCCGGACGTGTCCGGCCGGTGTTCGGCGGACATGTCCGGACGTTGTCCGCGCAGGTCAGGGATCTGGAGGGGACAGCAGGGCCGGTATGTCCGGCGGGCTGTCCGGGTCCTGTCCGGACGCGTCCGGATGCCGTGTCCGGCGATGTCGGCGGCGCGGGACGCGACGGATACCGACGCCGAGGGCGGCCAGGCCGAGGAGCAGCGGCACCCACACCGGGGCGGTCGACACCACGGCGTCGACCGTCTCGATGTAGAGCACGAAGGCGTCGAGCCACGTCACGGCGTGAGCCCCATCTCTCCGCGCCAGCGGCTCACGGTCCGGCTGGCCAGGCCGAGCCGGGCGCCGATGACCTCGGCACCCTGCCCGGCCTCCGTCATCACCAGGACTACGCGCCGCTGTTCCTCGTCCGTGAGGTCCGGGCACACCCCCCGGCACGACACGGCACGCTCGACAGCGATCAGGTCGATGCCCTTGTCCCACGTCGCGCCGGGCAGCATCACGAACCGCCCCCTTCGCGGAGCTTGCGGTCCGCCAGGTGCCCGCCGGCCACGCAGCCGGGGTAGTCGCACCTCGGCCGCACGTTGCCCTCCGGCTCCCGGCCGTGATGCCAGCGGAACGCGAGCCTGTACCCGGTCTCGACCTGGCCCCGGAACGAGACGACGGGCGTACCGCGGTGCCCCGTCGCCCCGGTCCAGTGCAGGTGTCCGCCCTCGACCGCGACGGTCCGCGCGGCGAACGCGTCCGCCCACGACGTGGCCGGTTCCCCGCGCCCGGACGGCTGCCGCGCGCGGGCAGCGGACGGCCCCGGCTCGACGGCGCCCGAGGCGTCGTCGAGCGCGGCGGCGATCTCGTCAGCGGTCACCCGTCACCCGGCCTTCCGCCGGGCGCGCGGCGTCTTCGCCACGTCCGAGCGGTCCAGCGAGGAGACGTGCCGGGCGACCACGATCAGCGTCCGGGGGTTGGCGGCGTCCAGCTCGGCCACCCCGTACACGGCGGTGATCTGCGCGTCGTCCACCCACGCGATGCCGTTCCCGGCGTCGCAGATGTGCTTGACCATGTTGTCGACGTCGATGCGCTGCCGGTCCGGTCGGAAGAACACGCAGCCCAGCGCGAGGTTCCCCGTCCACGGCTGCGGGAACGCCCGGCGGAGCTGCCAGCCCGTACGGGTCTCGGCCGCCGTGTCCGCGTCCGTCTTGTACGTCCGCCCCTCCTTCGAGAAGCGGGGGCGGGCCTTGCTCGCCGGGTCGCCGGCGAACGTCACGACCCGGAACTGGGTGCCGCCCGGCGCGAGGGCCTGGCCGAGGAGATGCGCCCGCGCACGGTCGTACTCCTGGCCGCCAGCGGGCAGCAGGCTTCCGGCGGTGACCTCCGTCATGCCGTTTCACCGCCGTCCGCAACCGCGGCAGCGGCGGGCGCCGGGGCCGGGACGTGGAACCCGGTCAGCACCAGCCGGTCATGGTTCGGCGCCTGGCAGTTCGCCTCAGCGACCAGCCACACGCCGGGCAGCGAGGCGGCGTTCAGGCCCGAGTCGGTGACGACCTGGTCGAGCAGCACCGTCGCCAAGTCGCTCTGCCGCCACCCGGGCACCTCGACCTGCGCCGTACGCGTCGCCTCGTCCACGGCGACGACCCGCACACCGGTCGTCGCCCTCGCGTCGTCACGGGCGGCGAGGTACGTGTGCCCGAGCGGCGTGATCGCCGGGCGGGCGTGCACGAGCTGCCCGAGGCCGCGCAACTTCAACTGCGGGAACACGCCGGCCGGGTCGTCGGCGACGCGGCCGGTCGCCAGCTCCCGCAGCAGCGCCTCACACTCGGGCAGCAGCGGCAGCTCACGGGCGAGGCGGGTCGCGCGGACCTGCGCCGCCCGCCAGGCCGCGGTGCGCTGCGTCGTCTCCGCCGAGCACGGGCAGCCCTCCACGGTCTGCCGGTGCTCCTGCGGTGTGGACCCGGCGCACCGGGTGATGCTGTTCCGGCCCTTGTCGCACAGCGCGGCCGTGCAGCAGGCGCAGCGCGGGCAGTCCGCCTGTGCGGGGCGCACGTACTCCGGACCGAAGGTCTCAGCGGACATGGGTTTCCTCCGACGTCGTTGTCTCGGGGGTGGGAGTGGTGGTCTTGCAGGAGCGGCAGCGGCGTCCGCCGGCGTCGAGCGCGTGCGGCGTCTCGCGGCCCTCGGCCGGGCACCAGGCGTACGGCGGGCCGCTCCGGAAACCGGCGGGCGAACCGCCCCGGCGGCGCGGGAAGACCCGCGCCGCCGGGACCAGCAGCCTGGCCGTGACGAGCACGGCCAGGCCGCCGGAGGTCGTTCCGGTCACCGGCGGGAACGCTTCCGGCCGTTGCGGGCCGCGCGCGGCTTCCGCTTCGGCTGGACCCGCTTCCGGGGCAGCGCCCGGACACCGGCGTCCGCCGGGTCCTGCGACGCCTCGGCCGCGTCGTGCGCCGTCTCCGCCTCATCGAGGAGCTGCGCGTCCCCGGCCGGGGCGTGCACGACCTGCACCTCACCGGCGTCACCGGCGTCGTCCGCCTTGAGCAGCGCCACCAGCTCGGCCGACATCGGCACGACCTTGTGCAGCCGCCGCAGCGCGCTCTTGCGCCACATCGCCGGGAAGTCCGTGTGCCAGAACGAGTTCTTCGCCCCGGAGTGCTGCGCCCGCTGGTACGCCTTGCTGTACTCGTCGCGGATCTCCTCCGCGTCCTCCCGCGTCAGCACGATGACCTGCGACCGGGCGCCCGACTCCATCCACGCGAAGGCGTACGCGAGGATCGGCTCGCCCCGCTCGGCCTTCGACTTCGTCAGGGCGGGCTTGTGCGTGAAGTCCAACGGCGCCGGGGCCGTCGGCTCGTAGTTCCACTCGTCGCCCTCGTGGACCATCCCGACGTGGATCGAGCCGACCCGGCCGGACCGGTACATCAGCTCGACGTAGCCCTGGGCCATCGGCACGAACGTCGCCGTCTTGCCCTCCCGGGTGATGACCGCGTGGCGGCCGTCCGGGATCAGGCCGAAGCGGGCGCAGGTCAGGAGAGCCTGGAGGAGGGACGCCGGCGTGCACCGGACCAGGCCCGGCAGCGCGGCCCGCACGGCCGTGAAGAAGGCGGCGGTGTCGATGTGCGACGGCAGGGCCTTCGTGAACTCGTTGCCGTACCGCTCCAGCCAGTTCAGCGCGACGTCGGCGACGGGGCCGCTCTCGCCCTGCGCCGAGGTGTGCAGCTCCTCGGGCGACGTCTGCTGCGCGGTGTCGGCGGCCCGGGTCACCGTCGCCTCGACGGTCGGCTCGGTGGGGTTGGTGGCCGCGCGCACGCGGTCCTTGAGCGTGGACAGAGCCATGATCAGATTCCCTTCGCGGGGATACGCAGGACGCGGGCCCGGTACGCGGCGTACTTCTGGGGCTGCTCGGCCTTGAGCCGGTCCAGGTCGAGGGCGGGCACCATGTGCGTGTACGTGGCGGCCAGCTGCGGCTCGTCCTCGGTGAACCGCTTGCTGGCGAACGTCCCGTTGGCCTTCCACGACCAGGCGGCCTTGCCGTCGGCCTGGGCGATCTCGTTCTCGCCGGTCAGGAGACGGATCTCGTTCTCGACGGCCCGCAGCTCCTCGGCGACGCCCTTCGCCCGCGCCTTGAGGTCGAGGGCCTTGGCGCGCAGCTCCTTGGCCTTGGTCACGTCGACCTGGGCGACGGCTTCCGGCTTGACCGACCACAGCTTCGACAGCAGGTCGGTCGTTGCCTCCAGGCCGTCAGCCTCGGGCTCGAACCCCTCAACGACGTGCCGCTGGAACCAGCGCCCGCAGAAGTCGAGGAGGTAGGCGATCATCTCCTCGTCGCGCTCCAGCCGGTGCCAGATCAGCCGGTTCCCGCCGACGAGCGCGGCCACGTAGCCGTGAGTCCAGCCGCCCACGGCCATGCCCCAGTGCGTCTGGAGCGCGGGGGCGTCGGGGACGCCGTCCTCCCAGTCATCGAGCTGGTAGGCGCTGCGGTTCTTGCACTCCAGCAGCCCGGTCACGGACCCGTCCGCGTCGCAGGTGTACCGGTCGACGTTGACCCGCGCCCACTCGTGCTCGGTGTGCACGAGCGTCCCCGGCGGCATCGCGATCGGGACCCCGCTCCGCTTGCTGAACAGCCCGGCGATGAACCCTTCGATCTCGGTGCCGATCTCGGCGGCCTCGTTGCCCTTGAAGGTGGGGCGCCCGTGCTTGTCCTCGAAGACGTGCCGAGGACCGCGGTACTTGTCCAGGCCGAGGATGGCGGCGACGTCCGAGCCGCCGATCCCGGCGGCGCGGGTGGCGTGCCACTGCGCCTCGGGGGCGTCAGCGGGGAGGAGCAGACGGGCAGTCGGGGCGTCGACCAGGGCGCCGCCCTGTGCGTCGGCCGTGTCGACCAGGGTGGTCATCGTGGTCACTTCGAGTCCTTCCGGAAGATGGTGAGGCGGCGGGCGCCGGCCATTGCTTCGATCTCGGCGGCGAGCCGGATCGGGTCGGCGGCGGTCCACGCCGCGGTGGTGATGTCGTCGCCCTGGTCGAGGGCGGTCAGGGTCCGCGCCATGCAGGCCCGGAACCGGTCGGGCTCGTCGCTGGACGCGACCCGCATCCACGCGACCTCGCCGACGGGCTGCTGAGTGAGGTAGAGGTCAGGCACTGGGGACCGTCTCCTTCCGGCACACCCGGCACCGCAGGCTGACGAACTCCCCGTCGGCGCCCCGGTAGTTGATCCGGCCGTCCTCGCAGTCCGAGCACGCGGCGCGGGCGGCGGCCAGGTCGGCGAGGAACAGCGCCGCCTGGCGGGCGGACATGTGGCCCGAGCGGGCCTTCATCTCCTCCATCACCCGCCGCGCGGCCTCGCCGTGGCCGCGCAGGTCGAGGAACTGGGCCGCCTGCTTCGCGTGCAGGCCCCGGATCTCGGCCGCAGCGGTGTGGAGCAGGGTGACCGCCTCGGTGTACTCACCGGCGTCGGCCGGGCCGATGGCGACCGCGTGCGCGGCGGCCTTCTGCTCCGCCTCTTCGAGCTGCGCCACACGCTTGCGGTGCTCGGCCAGGACCGTGACGTACGGGTCGACGTGCCCGCACGGGTTCTTCCACTTGTCGACCACGAACCAGTCGCCGTCCTCGTGGAACCGGTACGGCACGGCCGATCCGCGCGGGCCGCCGCACACCGGGCACTCGGGCGCCACGGTGACGGTCACGATCCGCACGCCGACGTACTCGGTGCCCGACCCGCGGTCGCACACGCGGTACGTCATCGACGCGGGCCGCGGATCCGGGACCGGGAGACCGGCCACGTAGCGGACCCAGACCGCCCAGCCCTCGTCACCGGCGGGGGCGGTGTACGCCTCGAACGTCCCGGCCGGGGCGTACGACGGCATCCTCACCGCGTTCGGGATACGGCGGGCGGCGCTGCTGCCGCCGGTGCTCGCCGGGTAGACGCCGGCCAGCTTCCAGACCCCACGGTCGGAGCGGGCTTCCAGCGCAACGGCGCGGTGGTTCATGCGGCTGCGGGGGCCGGAGGTACCCATCAGCGACCACCACCGTTCTCGTGACCGGTGCCGGCCGGGGCCGACTGCCGGGGCAGCAGCGCGACGAGCGAGCGCCGCGTCTTGAAGTGGGAGGGGTGGCGCAGCGGGGCGCACAGGTTGCACGTGCGCGAGCAGTGCGGCGTCTGGTGGTTCGTCACAGCTCACCGCCGTGACGCTGGCCGGGGATCTGCTTGGACTGGCCGAACAAGGCGGCGCAGTGGCGGCAGTCCGTCGGGTCGTGCGGCTCCTCCTGCGGGGCGGTCGCGACGCGGTGCGCGACGACCGACGCGGGGAGCAGTACGAACGCCGCGATCATGGCGGCGAGGATGACGTCGCTCATCAGCGGGTACCTCCCAGCAGAGCGGGGAGTTCGGCGGCCGTGAGGGCCGCAGTCCTGGGGTTAAATGTGCGTGCCAAGGTGACCTCGGTTTCGTGGTGTTGAGGTGGCCTGGTGATCTGGGGTCGTCTGGACCAGGCCCGGTCCGGGCGGCCCCTTGGGGCGTCAGCCGCTACGGAGCTGCGCCGTCTCGGCGAGCGGGCGCACGGCCGTCATCTCGCTGATCTCGCGGATGTCGCGGCCGGTGAAGGTCACGCGCTTCGCGCCGTCGTTGAACGGGATCTCGCGCCGGTACGCCTTGCGCTTGAGCTGGAGCGCGGACCACGGCAGGAAGCTGGCGGCCTCGTCCGGCGTGTAGTGGAAGACCTCGCCGTCGGGGGTGCCGGGGTACGGCACCGTCCGACCGCTGTCGGTCTTCGGGGGAGGCGCCGCAGCGTCCTCCGTCGTGATGGGCACCAAGGCCCCTCCTTGGGTGATGTCGTCTACGGGAACAGCGAGTGCTTCCGCCAGTCGGCAGAGCAGCGCGTCACCGGCCCCAACACACCCCCGCTCCATGCGGGAGAGCTGGCTGGGGGACGTATTCGCGAGTCGAGCGAGGTCGCGCAGGCTCAAGTCCTGAACCTGACGCAACGCTCGAATCGCCGTTCCGTTCGGTGTCACGTTTAGAGACTAGACATAAGCGATCACCCAAGCAAGACATGTCGGGTACTTCTGCGTGTATTTTCTGAACATGACTGAACGTGCATGTCTAGGGAAAGGTGCAGACTTCTGCGACCCCGTGTGCAACAAATGCGCCCGTGTGCGCTGCTAGTCCGCTCTTGCTGTTGCATGGCTGTGCGGCATGATGGGGAGCATGACCAGAGACTGGGCGCGGCTCGGCGAGAAGCTGAGGGCGGCACGTATCGCGCGCGGCGTGGAGCAGCAGGACGTTGCTGAAGCGATCGGCGTGAAGCGGGGCGCTCTCCACAACATCGAGAAGGGCAGCATCCGGAAGGTCACGCCCACGGTCCTCGCGTACGCCAGGACCGTGGGATGGACCCCGGAGTCTGTAGACCTCGTGCTTGACGGGGGCGAACCCGTCGAGCAGGGCGTGCCGGCCGAGGCTGCGCCGGAGCCGCCATCCGACCTATCCGCGAGAGTGCAGAAGTCCCTCCGGGAGGGGCCGCTGATCGACGCCCGCGTCGCAGAAGTAACCACTCCGTCCGGGCGCGTCCGGGCGACCATCGTGATCCGAGGCGAGGACGGCACGCCGCTGGAGGACCTGATGGCGGCCCTCGACTCCCTCAAGATCGACGTATCGACGGACGATTAGTCTCACTAATCACCCTTTCGGGCCGTTTTGCCGTACCCCTCCATAACTTTTCCCGCTTTTTGCGTCTACGCGGTTAGATGTGCACAACAGGTGGAGGAGCCACACATTCTCGGGCTGGGGGTACGGCTTGACGTCACAGCCATGTCACCGCGCACAGCGCGTCATCGGGGTACCAAGAGAAGTCGTCGCCTGGATCGATCACGACCGGCTGACCGGGGTGCTCTTGCTGAACGACCAGTGCTTCACCGCAGGCGATGCGGAAGCGATCTCCGACTTGCTGGAGCGAGGTGATTACTCAGCGGCCGATGTGATGGCCGCCTTCACAACCACAGGAAGGTGATGCCACCGTGGCCTACGCCGAGAAACGCGTCGCCAGAGGGAAGACTTACTACCGGGCCTGCTATCAGCGCCCAGACCGCAAAGCCCAGGGGTACGTGGTCGACGAGGACGGCCGAGCCGTCCGGTACCCGACGAAGACCACCGCGCAGAAGGCGGCCGAGAAGGCCGAAGCCGAAGCGTACGAGGAAGCCAAGCGGGGCCGCTGGATTCCACCCGAGCAGGAACGCGCCGCCGCCCAGGTCACGTTCGGGGAGTTCGCCAAGGAATGGCTCGCCGAGCAGGGCCTCGCGGACTCCACGATGCAGAACTACCCGCGCAGCCTGGCCCACCTGTTGCCGACCTTCGGCGACAAGGCCATCCGCGACATCACCGGCCCGATGGTCGCCGCGTGGGAGAAGGCGAAGCTCAAGAGCGGGTGCGCGGTGAGCAGCGTCCGCACGTACCGCTCGCTCCTGCACCTGATCCTCGCCGACGCGGTCGACGCCGGCCACGCCGAGAAGAACGTCGCCGAGCGCCGCCGGGGCCGGGGCCGGCGGCACGGCCGGAGCCAGCGGCGCGGGCCGGAGAAGCAGATCACCACCATGCTCGGCTCCCTGCTCATCGCCGAGCGGGCCTCGCTGCTCTCCGGCCGCGACGACGAGTTCGTGGCCCACATCCAGAAGACGTACACCGGCATGCGCTGGGGCGAACTCGTGGGCCTGGAAACGGAGTTCGCGCGACGGGAATCGCGCTGCTTCCGGATCGAGTGGCAGCTGTACGAACTCGACACCGGCGAGTTCGTCCGCTGCCCGCCGAAGGACGACAGCTACCGGAACGTCGACTCGCCGTTCTGGCTGTCGAACCTCGTCGCCGACCACGTGACCCGTACGAAGCCGCAGCCCTGCTCGTGCCACGGCAGCACGTACGTGTACAGCGGCCGGGGCGTCGGCGGCACCCGGCAGGCCGGGCCGACGCTCCGCCAGGTCGCCGAGCTGGCCGGGGTCTCGACCGGCACGGTCTCCAACGTCCTCAACCGGCCCGAGAGGGTCGCCGAGGCCACGCGCGTCCGCGTCGAGAAGGCCGTCGCCGAACTCGGCTTCGTCCGCCAGATAGGGCCGTCCCGCGAGGCGGCCCACTGGCGGCGCAGCGGCCACGCCACGTGGATCTTCACGCCGGCCGCAACCGGCTGGTACCCGAAGAAGGCGCCGCAGGACGCCCACCCCGTCCCCGTGACGGGCGGGGCGTTCCCCGGCGTCCCCGTACGGGGCCGCGGGGCCTCCGGCCGCGCAGAGGCGTGCTGGATGCCCATCAAGGACCGGCTCACCCGCCACGGCCTCCGGCACGGGCACCGCACGCTCATGGAGGAGCTGGGCACGCCCAAGGTCCTCATGGACGACCGGATGGGCCACGAGGACGGATCGGTCGGCGCGCGCTACAGCCACGTCACCGACACCATGCGGGCCACGCTCATGGATCAGCTCACCGAGGTCTGGTTCGAGTCGCTGGATTCCCGCCTGCTGTTGCATCCGCGTTCGCCGGTCGCGGTGCTCGACCGGCTGTTGCAAGAGCGTGCCGCGTCCCGCTGATCCGGCCGACCAAGATCACACCCAGTTGACACCCAGAACGCTCCTGGAACGCAGTCAGGGCCGGTCTCCCCGAAGGGAAACCGGCCCTGACCTGCTGTTACGAAGTCGGGGTGGCGGGATTTGAACCCACGACCTCTTCGTCCCGAACGAAGCGCGCTACCAAGCTGCGCCACACCCCGGTGCAACGAGGATTACTCTAGCGGACCCGGAGCCCGAGGCGAAATCCGGTTTCGGGGAGGGGCCGGGGGCGCCCCGGGGGCGGGTGGGCCGGGGGAGCGGGGTCAGGTCAGGGTGAGGAGGGTGGCCTCGGGGGGGCAGGCGAAGCGGACCGGGGTGTAGCGGTTCGCACCGCACCCCGCGGACACGTGGAGGTACGACGTGGACCCGGTGGCGGTGTGGGTGGACAGGCCCTTCACCCGGTCGGTGTCGATGTCGCAGTTGGTGACCAGCGCACCGTAGAAGGGGATGCAGACCTGGCCCCCGTGGGTGTGGCCGGCCAGGATCAACGGGTAGCGGTCCGACGTGAAGGCGTCCAGCACCCGCAGGTAGGGGGCGTGGACCAGCGCGAGGTTGAAGTCCGTGTCCGGGTCGGGGCCGCCGGCCACCTCCGCGTAGCGGTCGCGCTTGATGTGCGGGTCGTCCAGGCCGGTGAGGCCGACCACGGGGCCGTGGTCGAGCTTGACCCGGCCGCGGGTGTTGCTCAGGCCGACCCACCCGGCCGCGTCGAACGCGTCGCGCAGGTCGCCCCAGGGGTTGCGGATCGCGCCGTGGGCGCCCCCGCTCTTGCCGTTGAGCCCGTGCTGGCCGCGGGCCTTCTCGACGAGGTAGCGGCCCGGGTTGCGGAACTTGGGGCCGTAGTAGTCGTTCGAGCCGAAGACGTACGCCCCCGGGAAGCGCAGCAGCGGGCCGAGGGCGTCGAGCACCTCGGGGACGGCGGTGGGGTCGGAGAGGTTGTCGCCGGTGTTCACCACGAGGTCGGGCCGCAGCCCGGCCAGCGACTGGAGCCAGCGGCGCTTCTTGCGCTGGCCGGAGACCATGTGGATGTCGGAGAGCTGGAGGATGCGGATCGGCCGCATGCCCTCGGGCAGCACCGGCACCTCGACCCGGCGCAGGCGGAACGACCGCGCCTCGAAACCTGCCGCGTAGGCCACGCAGGCCGCGCCAGCCGCCGTCACACCGAGGGGGATTCCGTATCGCGCGCGCATGCGTCCATCGTGTCAGAGTCCACACCCGCGGTGTGCGCTGGTACGGCCCCGGTACGACGGTATGGCCGGTAACGCTCCGGCGCGACGGCCGGTACGACAGCCGGTACGACGGTACGACCGCCGCACGGCCCGCCGCGGTCCGTCGTACGGTGCGACCCGTCCTACGGTACGACCGCGGCACCGGCGGCGGCGCGACCGTCCTGCGGTACGACCACCGCACGGCTGCACGGCAACGCCACGGCCCCGGCACACGGCCGCGCCCCCCGCACGCGGCCGCACCCCCCCGCACACACCCCCACCCGGATAATCCGGCGCACCCGCCCCCCGGTAGTGCGAAAATCGGCGTATGACCACGACCCTCAAGCAGCGACTGCACGACGACCTGACCGCCGCGATGAAGAGCCGCGACGAGCTGCGCTCCGCCACGATCCGGCTGACCCTCAGCGCCATCACCAAGGAGGAGGTGGCGGGTGACACGGCCCGGCAGCTCTCCGACGACGAGGTGCTCAAGGTGATCGCCCGCGAGGCGAAGAAGCGCCGGGAGGCCGCGGAGGCGTTCGCGCAGGGCGGTCGCGCGGAGTCCGCGCAGCGGGAGCGGGAGGAGGGCGAGGTGCTCGCCGAGTACCTGCCCAAGCAGCTCGACGACGAGGCGCTCGCGGCGGTCGTACGCTCGGCGATCGCGGAGTCCGGGGCGTCCGGGCCCAAGGCGATGGGCGCCGTGATGAAGGTCGTGAACCCGAAGGTGGCCGGGCTCGCGGAGGGCGGGCGGGTCGCCGCCGAGGTCAAGCGCCAGCTCGCGGCGGGCTGACCCCGCCACCTTCACCAGGCCCGCTCGGCCCGGTCCGCCCGCTCGGCACCCGCGCCACTCCCGCCGACGGCGGCAGGCACACGTAAGGGGCACCCACTCTGGTGGGTGCCCCTTACGTGTGCCTACGTCCGCGCGTGCTCCGCCGCTATGGGAAGCCGGTCCCCCCGCCCGACGGCTGGAGGATGCCTCCCGACCCGTCCGTCGTGCCCTGGTCCGACGTCCCCCCGGTCGTCGTCGTGCCACCGGTGGTGGTTCCGCCGGCGGCACCCGCGTCCGCCCCGCCGGTGGTCCCCCCGGCGGTACTGGTGCCCACGGTGGTGATCGCGCCGGTCGTCGTGCCCATCACCGTGAAGCCGCCGTTGCCGCCGTGCTTGCCGTGGCCCTTGCCGTTGTCTCCGCCGCCGTCACCGTTGGTGTCCCCGGTGGTGTCGCCGTTCGTCGGCTGGTCGGACTTGGTCGGGTCCGGGACGTTGAGCGGGACCGTGGTGAAGTTCTCCACCGGCGAGCCCTCAAGGGCGCCGGTCATGGCGTCCTTCCAGATCGGCGCCGGACCGGTGGCTCCCTGCACCTTGTCGTAGCTGGTCGGGCCGATGGTGATGTCGATCATCTGCCGGCTGTGCGCCGGGTCGCCCATCCACACGGCCGAGGCGAGGTTCGGGGTGTAGCCGGCGAACCAGGCGGCGTAGCGGTTGTCGGTGGTACCGGTCTTACCGGCGGTCTCCCGGCCGGTGAGGTTGGCCGCGGTGCCCGTACCGTCGTCGACGACGCCCTTGAGCATGGTGTTCAGGGTGTCCGCGGTCTGCTGCGACATGGCCTGCGAGCACAGCGACTTGGGCACCGTCAGGTGCTTGCCCTGGGCGTTGGTGACCGAGTTGATCACGATCGGCGTGCAGTAGACGCCGCGGTTGGCGAAGGCGGCGTACGCGGCGGCCACCGACAGCGGCGACACCTCGTTGGTGCCCAGGGTCAGCGACGCGCCCTCCACCAGCGGCTTGCCGTCGGCCCGGCCCACGCCGAGCTTGTCGGCCATCTTCACGATCGGGCACAGGCCGACGTCGGCCTCGAGCGCCACGAAGTAGGTGTTGATCGACTGCTTCAGCGCGTCGGGCATCGAGAACGGCCCGACCTCGGACGGCAGCTCGTTCTGCGTCGTCTTGTCGCTGTGCAGGACCGACCCGCTGCAGGTGGTCACGTCGGGGTACTGGAGCTTGTTCGGCGAGGGGTAGGTCTGCGAGGGCTTGTACCCCGCCTCCAAGGCGGCGGCCGCGGTGATCGGCTTGAACGTCGAACCGTTCTGGAAGCCCTCGCCGCCGTCCATGTCCTGGTCGACGGAGTAGTTGATCTGCGTCTCGTTCTTGTCGAGGCCGTACGGCTTGCTCTGGCCCATCGCGATGACCTTGCCGGTGCCGGGCTGCACCATGGTCATCGCCGCGGCGATGGTGTCGCTCTTGTAGACGTGGTTGCTGATGCCGTTGATCAGCGACTTCTGCGCCTTCGGGTCGAGCGTGGTGTGGATGGTCAGGCCGCCGGTGTCCCAGAGCTTGGCGCGATCGGCCTTCGTCTTGCCGAAGGCGGCGTTCTGGAGGAAGGTCTCGCGGACGTAGTCGCAGAAGAAGCCGGCGCCGTTGACGGCGGTGATGCAGCCGTTCTTGGGGGTGCTGACCTTCAGGCCGAGCGGGGCCTTCTCCGCGGCCGCGGCCTGGGCCGCGGTGATGTCCTTGAGCTGGGCCATCCGCGCCAGCACGGTGTTGCGGCGCTCGGTCGCGGCGTTCGGCGAGGTGATCGGGTCGTACCCGGTCGGGGACTGCACCAGCCCGGCCAGCATCGCGGCCTGCGGGAGGGTGAGGTCCTTGGCGTGGGTGCTGAAGTACCGCTCCGAGGCGGCCTCGATGCCGTAGGCCTGCTCGCCGAAGAAGGTGATGTTGAGGTAGTTCTCCAGGATCTTCTTCTTGCCGAGCTCCTTCTCGACCTGGATCGCGTACTTCATCTCCTTGATCTTGCGGCCCACGGTCTGCTGGGTGGCCTCGGCGACCTTGCTCTGGTCGTCGCCGGCCTCCTCCACGAACACGTTCTTCACGTACTGCTGGGTGAGGGTGGAGGCGCCCTGGGTGCCGCTGTCCGACGCGTTGTGGCTCAGGGCGCGCAGGATGCCCTTGAGGTCGATGGCGCCGTGCTCGTAGAACCGCGAGTCCTCGATGTCGACCAGCGCGTTGAGGATGTTGGGGCTCATCTGGGTGATCGGGACCACAGTGCGGTCGCGCGAGTACACGGTCGCGATGAGCCCGCCGTTCGCGTCGAGGATCTTGGACGCCTGGCTCAGCGGTGGCTGCTTCAGCTCCCCGGGCAGGTCGTCGAAGCCCTTGACGGTGCCCTTCGCGGACAGCCCGAGAGCGCCGGCGGCGGGCAACGCGATCCCCGCGAGCACCACCCCGGCCAACACGCTGACACCGAGGAACTTCGCGGCCTGCTGGGCCGTCGACACTCCCCCACCGGAACGCTTGTGAGCCATGCAGAGCAGCCTAAACCCCGATCCTGGGTGTTCCGGAGGGAGCGGTGCCTTTCCGGGCGGACGCGTACGAGACCGTGACATTGCGAGGTTGTGACCTTCGTGACGGGAACGGGTCACGAACGGTCGGCGGGGCGGGGCGCGCGCCGGCTCGCGACCGGTCGGAGTGTCGGGTCGTGCGCCGGCGCATGGCGTGGCGGGCGCCGCTCGGGACCCCGCACGCGACGCACGGAGCACGGGCCTCGCGAATTCCCGGACGCGCGGCGGGGTGGTCGCCTACTCTGTTGCATGCGGGGCGCGAGGGCATCGCTGCCCCTTACCTTCCATCGTCACTCTTGTGAGTGATGAGAACTGCCCGAATTTCGGTATATGCCGGGGGACTTGGCGCCTCCGGGTGACGGGAGAGACCGAAATCTCCCGTTCGCCCGATTCCTTCGCGGATCACTCCGTTGGGTGATCTGCCGCGCACGCATAGTCCATTCGGGCCATGCAAGATTGGGCCTGAAAGGGCTGTTGCGTCGCGCCTACCTTCCGTAACGTCCTCAACTGGCAACGGTGAATATGCCGTTCGCCGCCGTGGGGGAGCCTCGATTCGGGAGAGGACGGCGCCAGCATGAGCAGCTGGGTAACCGACTGGAGCACGCAGGCCGCGTGCAAGACGACTGATCCGGACGAACTGTTCGTCCAGGGTGCGGCCCAGAACCGGGCCAAGGCGGTGTGCACCGGATGCCCGGTGCGGACCGAGTGCCTGGCGGACGCGCTCGACAACCGGGTCGAGTTCGGTGTGTGGGGGGGGATGACCGAGCGTGAACGCCGCGCTCTGCTGCGCCGCCGTCCGACGGTGACGTCCTGGCGCAGGCTGCTGGAGACGGCCCGTACCGAGTACGAGCGCAGCACCGGACTGCTGCCGATCGGCGAGGAGGCGGACGAGGACTACGCCGCGGCCGGCTGATCGCCGCCCAGACGCAGCCCGATCGCCCGCAGGCCCTCCAGGTCGTGCACGTCCCCCGGTAGCGCCGTGACCTCCACCACGGGCACCTCGGGGTGCACGGACACGAAGCGGTCCCGCGTGCGCCGCTCGCGGGCCACCACCTGCATCCGCTCGGCGTGCAGGCGCAGCAGTCCGGCGGTGAGCAGTTCCGTACGGCCCTGGGGGTCGGTTCCGGTGCGGTCCGAGGCGCTGTCCGCGGCGCCCTTCCCGGCGCCTCGCGCGGCGCCGGCGGTACCACCGGAGTCAGCCTTCCCGGCGGGGAGATCCACAATGCCGCCGTCCGCCGGATTTTCCGCGACCGCGTCCTCCAGCGCCTCGGCGGCGGCCAGTGCCCGCTCCGCGGTGAGCCGGTCGGCCCCGCTGCCGTGCACGCGGTTGAGTACCAGTCCGGCCAGCGGCATGTCCTCCGCGGCCAGCCGCTCCACGAAGTAGGCGGCCTCGCGCAGCGCGTCCCGCTCGGGCGCGGCGACCACCAGGAACGCGGTCCCGGGCGCCTGGAGCAGCCGGTACGTGGCGTCCGCGCGGGTGCGGAACCCGCCGAACATGGTGTCCATGGCGGCCACGAAGGTCTGCACGTCGCGCAGCAGCCCGGCGCCCATCACCTTGCTCAGGGTGCCGGTCATCATCGACATGCCCATGTTGAGGAACTTCACCCCGGCCCGGCCGCCGACCTTCGCCGGGGCCATCAGCAGCTTGATGAAGCGGCCGTCCAGGAACGAGCCGAGCCGCTTGGGCGCGTCCAGGAAGTCCAGCGCGCTACGGCTCGGCGGGGTGTCCACGATGATGAGGTCCCAGGCGTCCTGGGCCCGTAGCTGGCCCAGTTTCTCCATCGCCATGTACTCCTGGGTGCCGGCGAAACCGGCCGACAGCGACTGGTAGAAGGGGTTCTCCAGGATCGCCCGGGCCCGCTCGGGGTCGGAGTGCTGCACCACGACCTCGTCGAACGTCCGCTTCATGTCCAGCATCATCGCGTGCAGCGATCCGCCCGCCGACCGATCGATTCCGGCCACCTCGCGCGGGGTGTTGTCGAGTTCGGTCAGCCCCATGGACTGCGCGAGCCGGCGCGCGGGGTCGATGGTCAGCACCACCGCGGTGCGCCCGCGCTCGGCGGCGCGCACCCCCAGCGCGGCGGCCGTGGTGGTCTTGCCGACACCGCCGGAGCCGCAGCACACGATGATGCGGGCCTTCGGGTCGTCGAGCAGCGGGTCGATCTCCAGCAGGGGGCTTTCCAGGCTCATCCGTACGACCTCGGAACTCGGGTTCGTGGTGCGCGGTCTGTGTCGGCGGTGCGGGCGTTTGCGCGGGCGGCGGTGCGGGCGTTTGCGCGGGTGGTGGTGCGGGCGGCGGCGCGGGTGGTGGCGCCGGCGGTCCCGGCGCGGGGGCAGGACGGGGCGGCCCCGGCGCGGCGGGAGCGGGCGGGGGGCTCAGTCATCGTCCACGGCCGCGGCCTCGTGCGGCAGGTCCGGCTCGTCCGGCGCGACGGGCGCGTGCGCGTCCTCGCGCGCGGGGGCCACCGCCTGGTGGCGCAGGCTCTCCGCGAGCCGGTAGAGCCCGCCGAGGTCCACGCCGTCGCCGAGCAGCTCCAACTCCCGCACCGGCAGGCCGAGCGCCGCGATCTCGGCGCGTTGCTCGCGTTCCAGCACCACCCGCTGGGCGTGCTCGTGGGCCTGGGCGAGGAGCGGTTCGACGAGGCGTTCCGCGACGCCCCCGCGCCGCGCGCCGCCCAGCCCGGCCTGGGACAGCGCCTTGGCGACCGCGGCCCTGCGCTTGCCGTTGCCGTTTCCGGCGCCGTTCCCGTTCGCGCCGCCCTTCGACTTCGTACCGCCCGCGCCGGCCTCGGCGTCGGCCACCTCGGCCAGTTCGGCGTCCGCCAGCAGCACCGGCCGCACCATGTTGACGATCACCGCGCCCACCGGCAGCCCCGCCGAGCGCAGCTCCGCCACGCCGTCCATCGTCTCCTGGACGGGCATCTCCTCCAGCAGCGTCACCAGGTGGATCGCGGTCTGCGGGGACTTCAGCACCCTCATCACGGCCTGCGCCTGGTTGTGTATCGGCCCGACCCTGGCCAGCCCGGCGACCTCGTCGTTCACGTTGAGGAAGCGGGTAATGCGCCCGGTCGGCGGGGCGTCGAGCACCACCGAGTCGTACACCGGCCAGCCGGCCTTGTCCTTGCGGCGCACCGCCTCGCACACCTTGCCGGTGAGCAGCACGTCCCGCAGGCCGGGGGCGACCGTGGTGGCGAAGTCGATCGCGCCGAGCTTCCTCAGCGCCCGGCCGGCCCGGCCGAGCTTGTAGAACATGTCGAGGTAGTCGAGCATCGCCAGCTCGGCGTCGATGGCCAGGGCGTGCACCTCGCCGCCCCCCGATGCGGAAGCGATCCTGCGCTCCTCGTACGGCAGGGCCTCGGTCTCGAAGAGCTGGGCGATGCCCTGCCGCTCCTCGACCTCGCACAGCAGCACCCGGCGGCCCTCGGCCGCGAGGGCGAGCGCCAGCGCGGCGGCGACCGTGGTCTTGCCCGTGCCGCCCTTGCCCGTCACGACGTGGAGCCTGACGGCTGATGACTGTTGGGGGCTCACCCTTGCGAGCCTAACCATTCGGCGGCCCGGTCACCCCTCCGGCCACCGGTTCGCTGTGCGGAGCCGCGGCACGGGCGGGGCGCGGCCGGGGCGCGGGCCGGGCGGGATGCCGGGCCGCGGGCGTGTTCGGCGGGGGCCCACGGGGGTCCCGGCGGGCCCCGGTGGGGCGAACCGGCGACCGGAGGGGAGCGGGCCGGGCGCGGGCCGGCGAGGCACTAAGGTCGCGGTATGGCGAAGAAGTGGGAGTACGCGACCGTACCGCTGCTGGTGCACGCGACGAAGCAGATCCTGGACAACTGGGGCGAGGACGGCTGGGAGCTGGTCCAGGTCGTTCCGGGCCCGAACACCGAGCAGCTCGTGGCGTACCTGAAGCGGGAGAAGGAATGAGCGGGCTCGTCGCGTCGCGCCTCGCCGACCTGGGGCTGACCCTGCCCGAGGTGGTGCCGCCGCTGGCCGCCTACCAGCCTGCGGTCCGCTCCGGCGCGTACGTCTTCACCTCGGGCCAGTTGCCGATGGTCGCCGGGAAGCTGCCGGTGACCGGCAAGGTCGGTGCCGAGGTCAGCCCCGAGCAGGCCAAGGAGCTCGCCGCGACCTGCGCGCTGAACGCCCTCGCGGCGGTCCGCTCGGTGGCAGGCGACCTGGACCGGATCGCCCGGGTGGTCAAGGTGGTCGGCTTCGTCGCCTCGGCGCCCGACTTCACCGGCCAGCCCGCGGTGGTCAACGGCGCCAGCGAGCTGCTCGGCGCGGTGCTGGGGGACCGCGGCGTGCACGCCCGCAGTGCGGTCGGCGTCGCGGTGCTGCCGCTGGACGCGCCGGTCGAGGTCGAGATCCAGGTCGAACTGGCCGACTGAGCCCGCCCCGCGCCGGCCGGCGGATGTCCGGCGCACGGGCGGCGCACGGACGGTGACACGAGGAGCGCGCGATGAGCGGGAACACGGAAGAGGGCGCCGGTACGTCCGGGCCACCGACCTCCGGTGCGGACTCCGCCGCGTCCGCGGGCCCGGACACCGGTGCGGACTCCGCCGCGGCCGGGGGCTCGCGCCCCGGTGCGGCCGGTGACCCGGGGGCGGGTACGGCCGGGCCGGGGTCGGTCCCCGCGCGGTCGGACCTGATCCTCCACCTCACCGAGCGCCCCCTGTGGGACCAGGCCCGCGCGGTGGGCAGCTACGAACTGTCCACCCGCGGCCGCACCCTCGGCGACGTGGGCTTCATCCACTGCTCGCTGCGCCACCAGCTCCCGGCGGTCGCCGCGCTGCTCTACGGCGCCGAGCCGGACCGCGCCGACCTGGTCGTCCTCGTGATCGAGGTGGCCCGGCTCGGCGTGCCGGTCCGCTACGAGCCGCCGGTCCCGGGAGCCGAGGAGTTCCCGCACGTCTACGGCCCGCTGCCGGTCGGCGCGGTGGTCGCGGTCGAGCCGTGGCCGGGGGCCTGACCGGACCCGGTCCGAAGACGTCCCCGCGTGGTGCGGGCGTGCTGGCGCGCGTTCGTCCACAGCCGTTCGGGTGACTCTCGAACAAACGGGCAGCGGCGACGTAGGCTCCGGCCATGAGCAGCGACAACAGTTCCCCCTTCGGTGCGGACTGGGCCGACCGCGTCCGCGCCCTGGCGAGCGGCGAACTGGTCCCGGTCGAGGCGCGCCCGGCCGCGACGGTCCTCCTGCTGCGCGACTTGGAGGCGGCGCCGGCCGGTGCGGGCGGCGGCGGTGCCGCGCGGGAAGCCGCCGGCCCGGCCGTCCACATGCTGCGGCGCCGCGCGTCCATGGCCTTCGCCGCGGGGGCGTACGCGTATCCGGGCGGCGGGGTCGATCCGCGGGACGAGCGGCCGGTGCGCTGGGCCGGGCCGCCGCTGGACTGGTGGGCGCGGGCCCTGGGCGTGCCCGAGCGCCAGGCGCAGGCGGTGGTCTGCGCGGCGGTCCGCGAGACCTTCGAGGAGGCCGGTGTGCTGCTGGCCGGCCCGGACGGCGCGAGCGTGGTCGCCGACACCACGGGGGAGCGGTGGGAGGCGGACCGCGCCGCGCTGGTCGCCCACGACCTCGCCTTCGCCGACTTCCTCGCCGCGCGCGACCTGGTGCTGCGCTCGGACCTGCTCGCCCCGTGGGCGCGATGGATCACCCCCGAGTTCGAGCGGCGGCGCTACGACACCTGGTTCTTCCTGGCCCTCCTGCCACCGGGCCAGCGCACGCGCGACGTCTCCGGCGAGGCGGACCGGACCGTCTGGCTGCGGCCCGCCGAGGCGGTGGACGGCCACGCCCGCGGCGAGATGGCGATGCTCCCGCCGACGCTGGCCACCCTCCGCTCGCTGCTGCCCTACGGCGGCGCCGCCGAGGCACTGGCCGCGGCGTCCGGCCGCGACCTGACGCCGGTCATCGCGCGGGCGTCGCTGGACGACGAGGGCCGGGTCGTCCTGACCTGGCCGGGCCACGACGAGTTCACCCGGGAGCATTCGTGACCGCCCCCCAGCCGCCGGGCCGACCGCAGCCCACCGTCGGCGGCACCGCCACCGCCCGGGCGCTGTGCGTCCTGGCGCCCAACCCGTCGCCGATGACACTCGACGGCACCAACACCTGGGTCGTCGCCGAGCCCGGCTCCCCGCTGGCGGTCGTCATCGACCCCGGGCCGCTGGACGAGGAGCACCTGGCCCGGGTGGTCGCCACCGTCGAGGAGCAGGGCCGCCGGGTCGCGCTGACCCTGCTCACCCACGGCCACCCGGACCACGCGGAGGGCGCGGGCCGCTTCGCCGAGCTGACCGGCACCCCGGTGCGCGCCCTCGACCCGGCGCTGCGGCTGGGCGAGGAGGGCCTGGCCGCGGGGGACACCGTGACCACCGGCGGCCTGGAGCTGCGGGTGATCGCCACCCCCGGGCACACCGCCGACTCACTCTCCTTCCACCTGCCCGCCGACCGGGCGGTGCTGACCGGCGACACCGTGCTGGGCCGCGGCACCACGGTGGTCGCCCACCCCGACGGCCGCCTCGGCGACTACCTGGACTCCCTGCGCCGGCTCCAGTCGCTGACCGTGGACGCCGAGGTGGACACGGTCCTGCCCGGCCACGGCCCGGTGCTCGACGACGCGCGCGGCGCCGTCGAGTTCTACCTCGCCCACCGCGCGCACCGCCTGGCCCAGGTCGAGACCGCCGTCGAGTCCGGGCTGCGCACCGCCGCCGACGTGGTCGCCCACGTCTACGCCGACGTCGACCGCGCGCTCTGGCCCGCCGCCGAGCTGTCGGTCCGCGCCCAACTCGACTACCTGCGCGAACACGGACTGATCGAACTGCCATGACCTCTCCGCACCTGCCCGGACCCGCCCCCCGGCCCACGCCCGCCCCGACGGCGCCGTCGGCGCCGCGCGACTCCGCCTCGCCCGTCCCGACGGCCCGGCGCGACTCCGGCTCGCCCGCGGCCGCACCGCCCCCGACCTCGGACGCGGCCACCGACCCCGCCACGGCCACCGCCCTGTTCGCGCCCTGGTCGCCCGCCTTCGTCCAGGACCCGTACCCCGCCTACGCGGCCCTGCGGGCGGCCGGCCGCGCCCACCGTTTCGACCCCACCGACCAGTGGCTCGTGCCGCACCACGACGACGTCAGCGCCCTGCTGCGGGACCGCCGGCTCGGCCGTACCTACCTGCACCGCTTCACGCACGAGGAGTTCGGCCGGACGCCTCCGCCGCCTGAGCACGAGCCGTTCACGACCCTCAACGGCAACGGGATGCTGGACCTCGAAGCGCCGGTGCACACCCGTATCCGGCGCCTGGTCGCCAAGGCGTTCACCCCGCGCATGGTGGACGACCTCGCGCCGACCGTGCACCGGCTGGCCGCCGAGCTGATCGCCGGGCTGCGCGCGGACGGCGGGGGCGACCTGCTGGCCCGCGTCGCCGAGCCGCTGCCGGTCGCGGTCATCGCCGAGATGCTCGGGGTGCCGCCCGCCGACCGCGGGCTGCTGCGTCCGTGGTCCTCGGCGATCACCGGGATGTTCGAGTTGAACCCGAGCGAGGAGACCGCGCGGCGCGCGGTGCGGGCCAGCGAGGAGTTCTCCGCCTACCTGCGCGACCTGATCGCCACCCGCCGCCGCGCGCCGGGCGGCGACCTGATCAGCGCGCTGATCGCCGCACACGACGACGGCGACGTGCTCAGCGAGCAGGAGATGGTCTCCACCTGCGTACTGCTGCTCAACGCCGGCCACGAGGCCACGGTGAACAGCACGACCCTCGGCTGGCTCCAGCTCTTCCGCCACCCCGACCAGCTCCGCCTGCTCGGCGAGGCGGTCCGCGGCGCGTCCACGGGCCCCGGCGCGTCCACAGGCACAGGCACAGGCACCGGCGGCTCGGCCGGAGACGACCTGCTGCGCGGCGCCGTCGAGGAGATGCTCCGCTACGACACCCCGCTCCAGCTCTTCGAGCGCTGGGTGCTGGACGACATCGAGATCGGAGGCACCACGATCCCGCGCGGCAGCGAGGTGGCGCTGCTCTTCGGCTCCGCCAACCGCGACCCGGCACGCTTCACCGACCCCGACCGCTTCGACATCACCCGGCCCGCGGCGGCGAACAAGCACGTCACCTTCGGTGCGGGCATCCACTTCTGCCTGGGCGCGCCGCTGGCCCGGCTCGAACTGGCCGCGTCCTTCGGCGCCTTCCTGCGCGACGCCCCCGGCATGCGGCTGGTCGAGGAGCCCGCCTGGCGCCCCGGCTACGTGATCCGCGGACCGGAGGAACTGCTCGTCACCTGGTGACGCCCGCCCCCCGCCACCCCCACTGGGCCCGGGCCCCGCCTCCGCCGCCCCACCGGCCCGAGCCCCGGCCCCGCGCGCCTTCCCCGCCGAACCGGCCCCCGCCGCCCCGGGCCCCGACGCCGACAGTGCTCCCGGTCCCGTCGCTACCGCGGCACCGTCAGCCGCCAGGCCGACGGCTCCACCGTCCACGTCCGGGTCCGGACCGGCCCGGTGATCGCCGAGTCGGCCCGGTAGCGGAAGTCGCGGCCCGAGACGGTGACCGTGCGCGCCCGGGTGGACACCTGCGCGGAGCCCGGGGCGCGGCGGACGGAGACCTCCGCGAGCCCGGTGGGCGCCGGCCGCACCGACACCTCGTGCACCGGCTCGTCCAGGTCGGCGAGCACCACCCCGTCGGCCTCGACCCGCAGCCGCTGGCGGTGCTGCGGCGCGCTGCCGTTGACCGGGATCGGCGAGGTGAGGGTGCGCACCAGGGAGCGGGCGGTCTTCTCCACCGGTGTCCACCAGTGCGCGGCGGTGTGCGCGACGGGCATGCCGTACGGGAGGCTGAGCGTGCCGAGCACGATGCCGCCGCTCTCGTCGACCAGCAGGTCCAGCTCGCGCTCCACCCCGTCGAGCACCGCGCGGGCCGCCGCGGGGACCTGCGCCGGCACCCCCAGCGCGTGCGCCAGCGTGGAGCGCGGCCCGATCGGCACCATCGACACCGGCGAGTCGTGCAGGGTGCGCTCGCGCCGCAGCACGTTGACCGTGCGCAGCAGGGCCGCGTCGTCGCCGAGCACCACCAGGTGGCGCCGGCCGCGATGGGTCAGCGCCCGCTCGGCCTCCTCCGCGGACTCGGGGAAAGCCATCTTCACCGACGCCGCGCCGGCACACAGCACGTCCTTGGCGATCCGGACGGATTCGCCGTCGGTGGCGCGTGCGGCGGGGTCGATGACGACGAGCAGGGAATGCCCGGCCGGGACGTGAGCCGACACCTTCGTCCTTCCTCAGGTAAAGTCTTGGTGCAAGAGCCCCTTGCGCCGTTGCGTCAGGGGCTTCGTCTATTCCGGGGCAGGTTCGACGGCTCTCTGCACGTTGGACATGCCCCGCCCGGAAGGGGTGTACGCCTGTGCCCGCACTTGTGCTGCTCGGTGCTCAGTGGGGTGACGAGGGCAAGGGGAAGGCCACCGACCTGCTCGGTGGCTCAGTGGACTACGTGGTGCGCTACCAGGGCGGCAACAACGCCGGTCACACGGTCGTCGTCGGCGACCAGAAGTACGCACTGCACCTGCTCCCCTCCGGAATCCTGTCACCGGACTGCGTCCCGGTGATCGGCAACGGCGTCGTCGTCGACCCGAAGGTCCTGCTCTCCGAGCTGAGCGGGCTGAACGAGCGCGGTGTCGACACGTCCAAACTGCTGATCAGCGGCAACGCCCACCTGATCACTCCCTACCACCAGACGATCGACAAGGTGACCGAGCGGTTCCTCGGCAACCGGAAGATCGGCACCACGGGACGCGGCATCGGGCCGGCGTACGCGGACAAGATCAACCGGGTCGGCATCCGGGTCCAGGACCTCTTCGACGAATCGATCCTCCAGCAGAAGGTCGAGGCCGCCCTCCAGGACAAGAACCAGATCCTGGTCAAGATCTTCAACCGGCGCGCCATCACCACCGAGCAGGTCGTCGAGGAGTACCTCGGCTACGCGGCGCAGATCAAGGACTTCGTCACCGACACCGCCCTGGTGCTGAACGACGCGCTGGACGCCGGCAAGGTGGTGCTCATGGAGGGCGGGCAGGGCACCCTCCTCGACGTCGACCACGGCACCTACCCCTTCGTCACCTCGTCGAACCCGACGTCCGGCGGCGCCTGCACCGGCAGCGGTGTGGGCCCCACCAAGATCACCCGGGTGATCGGCATCCTCAAGGCGTACACAACGCGTGTGGGCTCCGGACCGTTCCCCACCGAGCTGCTGGACGAGGACGGCGACAAGCTGCGCACCGTGGGCCACGAGTTCGGCGTCACCACCGGACGCGACCGCCGCTGCGGCTGGTTCGACGCGGTGATCGCCCGTTACGCCACCCGGGTCAACGGCCTCACCGACTTCTTCCTCACCAAGCTGGACATCCTCACCGGCTGGGAGCGCGTCCCGGTCTGCGTGGCCTACGAGATCGACGGCCGCCGGGTGGAGGAACTCCCCTACAGCCAGAGCGACTTCCACCACGCCAAGCCGATCTACGAGTACCTGCCCGGCTGGTCGGAGGACATCACCGGCGCCAAGTCCCTCGACGACCTGCCCAAGAACGCGCGGGAGTACGTCAGGGCGCTGGAGGAGATGTCGGGGGCGCCGATCTCGGCGATCGGGGTCGGTCCCGGCCGGAACCAGACGATCGAGATCAACTCCTTCCTCTGAGCCCGTACCGCTCCCCGCCGCCCGCGCGGAACGGTCCGCTCCCACCCCGGTGGGCGGGGCCGGTCCGCGCGGGCGGCACCTCAGTCGGTGACCTTGGTGTACGTCAGCGGTGCCTTGCCGTCGTCGACGTCGCTGCGCCGCAGGTGGGTCGGGTCGACCAGGCTCAGCGTGCTGGCGTCGCCGGGGGAGCAGGAGGACGCGGGCGTGCCGGTGACCACCTTCGACGGGCTGAGCCGGACCGGCGGCCCGTCCGCGGTGACCTTCATGTCCCAGAAGCAGGCGTACGACGCGCTGTCGCCCGACAGCTCCACGTCGCCGCTCGCGTGCACGGTCAGGGTCCGCGTGTTGTCGCCGTTGTCGTCGCTGGTGAACGACGTCCGCCAGGTGCCCACCATGTCCTGGAACCCGCCGGCGCCCGCCGGCGCCGCATCCCGCGTCCCGCTGCCGGTCGGGGTCGGCGCGTGCGTGCTCGCGGTGGGGTCCGGCTCTGGCCCCGCGCTGTCCTTCCCGCCGTCGCGCACCGCGACGTAGGCGGTGGCCCCGCCGGCCACGAGGACCAGGGCGGCGACCGAGGCGGCGATCGAGCCGCGCCGGCGCCGCGGGGCCGCCGGCGGCGCGCTTGGCGAGGGCGCCGGCGGCAGGGGCGGTGCGACGGCCGGGCCTGCGGGAGCCGCTGCCCCGGGAGCTGTCGCCGCGGGAGCCGGAGTCCCGGGCGCGCTCGGACGTTCCGGCCACGAGGTGTACGTCGGCGCGTAGGCGGTCGGGGGCGGCGGCGCGGTCGGCGGCGCCTCGTCCTCCCGCGGGGCACCGCCCGGGCCGCTGGACGGCCCGGCGGACTGTGCCTCGGCCGGCGTCTCCGTCTGCGCGGCGCCCGAGGCGGACTCCGCCGGTGCCTCCGCCTCGGCCTCCAGCTCCAGCAGCCGCACCGCGTGCCGCCCGAGCTGCGCGACGATCGCCCCGGGCAGCCAGGGCTCCCCGTCGCCGCCTTCCAGGCCGTCCGGGCCGTCGCCACGCCCCGGGCCTTCCGGACCCTCCGGACCCTCCGGACCCGACGGGCCGTCGGCGCCGGCCGGGGCGAGCATCCGCTCCACCTCCGCGAGCGACGGCCGCCCCTGCGGGTCCTTCGTCAGGCAGGCGGCCACCAGGTCGCGCAGCCCCTCCGGCACGGCGTCCAGGTCCGGCGGCTCCTGCACGATCCGGAACATCTGGGCGTGCACCCCGCTGCCGGCCGCGCCGAACGGCTGGAGGCCGGTCGCGGCGTAGGCCAGCACCGAGCCGAGGCAGAAGACGTCGCACGCGGGCGTGACCCGGTCGCCCCGCACCTGCTCGGGCGACATGAACGCGGGCGACCCGACCATCGCCCCCGGGCCGGTCAGCGACGCGTCGGTGACCGTCTCCAGGGCCCGGGCGATGCCGAAGTCGATCACCCGGGGGCCGTCGATGGTGATCATCACGTTCGACGGCTTCAGGTCGCGGTGCACCAGGCCCGCGCCGTGGATGTCGGCCAGCGCGCGGGCCAGCCCGGCCGCGAGTACCCGGACCGAGCGCTCCGGCAGCGGCCCGTGGTCCTTGCCGACGACCTGCTGGAGCGACGGGCCCGGCACGTAGCCGGTGGCCACCCAGGGGACGGCGGCCTCGGTGTCGGCGTCGAGCACCGGCGCGGTCCAGCGCCCGCCGACGCGCCGGGCCGCGCCCACCTCGCGCCGGAACCGGCTGCGGAACTCGTCCTGCTCGGCCAGGTGCGGCCGCACCAGCTTCACCGCGACCGTGCGGCCCCGCTCGGACCTGGCCAGGAACACCTGGCCCATGCCGCCGACGCCGAGCCTCCCCAGCAGGCGGTACGCGCCGATCCAGCGTGGATCGTCGGCCTTCAGCTCTTCCATCGCCCCGTCCGCTCCCGCTCCCCGCCCGGCCGCGGGCCCGCCGTCGGCCAGCACGGCACACCCAGTACGGCGAAGAATAAGCATACGAACGCCAGTCGCCTATGGTGTGCGAAGTGCGGGCGCCTCGTGGCGCGAACGGGTACGGCGAGGAGGCGGCATGCGGGACGGCGGCGGGCCGCAGGTGCGGCGCAGCAGCCTGCGCCAGCAGATCGCCGACGCGCTGCGCGACGAGATCCTCACCGGCCGCCTCCAGTCCGGGCGCCGCTTCACCGTCAAGGAGATCGCCGAGACGTACGGGGTCTCCGCCACCCCGGTCCGCGAGGCGCTCGTCGACCTCGCCGCGCAGGGCCTGCTGGAGGTCGAGCAGCACCGCGGCTTCCAGGTGCGGCAGTTCACCGCGGCCGACTTCCGCTCGCTCACCGAGGCGCGCACCTTCGTGGTGGACGCGGCCTTCCGCTGGATGACCGAGTACGGCACCGCCGACCCGTCGCCCGAGGCGATCGCGTCCGTACGGCGCCGCGCCGAGGCCGCCGCGCGGGCCGCGCAGACCGGCGTGCTGGACGTGCTGATCGGCTGCGACCTGCGGTTCTGGCGGGAGCTGGCGGTCATGGGCGGCAACCCGCACCTGAGCGAGTTCCTGGACCGGGTGCGCGCCCAGGCGTGGATCTACGCGGTGCCGCACCTGCGCTCGCTGGCCGACCTCGCGGGCGTGTGCTGGTCCGACCACATCGCCCTGGCCGACGCCTTGGCCGACCGCGACACCGCCACCGCGCTGCACCTCACGCACGAGTACGGCGAGCACACCCTCGCGCTGGTCGAGAGGCTCGCGACGGCGCGCTCCTGACGCGACCGGTCTCGCCGCCTTAGGCTGTACGCCCCCGACCGGATGGAGTTGCTTCGTGGCCTGTGACCTGTGGCTCGTGCCGCTCGTGGATGTACTGTGCCACAGCCCGGAAAACCCGTTCTCCGAGGAACTCGCCCGCTACGACAAGGCGTTGGCCGAGGCGGGCCAGTCCCCGGTGCCCGTCTACAGCTACATGCCGGGCCTGTCCGGCGACGTGGCGCCCGTGGCCTGCTTCGACTACGACGCGCTGCACTTCCTGCGCCGCGCCTACCTGTTGGCCCTCCAGGGCCTCGAAGTCACCCCCGTCGACGCGCTCGGCGGCGACTACGAGGAACTGCTGGAGATGTTCGAGGGCACCGCGCAGTCCTCGCACCTGGTGTGGCACTACGACCACGCGGGCGCCTACGTGCCCCTCGACTTCCCGCACCCCGTCGTCAACGACGAACTGCTGGAGGGCGGCGGCCCGCTCGGCTCCAGCCACGGCCTGCTGCGCGAACTCGACCTCGTGGCGCCCGCGATCGGGATCGACCCGGCGCGGCCACCGGCCGCCCCCGAGCCGCCCGCCCGCCACACCACCCTGGAGGAGCCCGCGACCACCCCCGCCGCCACCGGACCCTTCGCCCGCGAACACCACGTCTGGCTCGGCCTCCACGCCGCCGCCACCCGCTCCCTGGCCCAGGGCTCGATGATCGTCTTCAGCTGAGGGCCGGGGCGGCCGGGGGCGTCGTGACGGAGGCGCGGTCAGAACCTCGGTCCCTCCGGGGGGCGTTGGCGGGGCATGGTGAGACGGGTCGGGCGGGGTGGGGCCGGGCGCGGGAGCGGGAGCGGGGTGCGTGAGGGAGAGCGGGTGCGGGCGGCGGCCGCGGCGGTGTGGGCGCCGAAGCCCGCCATCCACTCGGAGGTCTCCCCGCGGACGAGGTCCGCGACGTCCTCGCAGAAACCGCGCAGGATGCCGAGGCAGCGCTCGACCGCCTCCGCCCCGGTGCCCTCCGCCGGACCCAGCACCTCCCGGACGCCCTCGGCGGCCCAGTCGAAACGCAGCGCCTCGATCCGGCGCTGCACCGCCTGCGCGGTCGCCATGTCCCGCATCCACCCGGTGGTGAGCCCGAACAGCCGGTCGGCGGCGACGCAGGCGCCGGCGAGCAGCAGCGCCAGGTAGCCCCAGCGGGCCGGCGCCCCGGTGCCGGCGAGTTCGACCAGGGGCAGCGCGGCGGCGGCCGCGCCGCAGACGGTGGCGCCGAAGCGCAGCGCGCGGGCCGCCCGCCGCTTCGGCAGCCGGCCGAGCAGGTACCACTCCGCGGTGCGCAGCGCCCCCTCCTCCACCCACCGGTACATCTCGTCGAGGCGCGCGGCGGGCTCGCCCCAGTCCCCGGGCGCAAGGGGCGCCGTGCGCAGGTCCCGGGGGTGGCCGTGGCGCCGCGCCCGCCGCGAGGGCTCGTCCCGGGACGGACCCCCGGGAAACGTGTCAGGCTGGCTCACTGCGCGTGCTCCCTCGACCGCTGCGTACCGGGCCCACCGGCTGCCCGGCGTACCGGGCGCCCACCACCTGCTCGGCGCGCGCCCGTTGAAGCCCTCTTCTTACCGCCGAACGGCTGAGTCGGATGCGCCGATATCCGGAATTCGCCCGTGAAAGGCCATGTGATCAGGTATAGGGCGTTTGTCGCGGTCCCTCGAAAGAGTGACGGCGTCCGGGGTCGGCCGGGCCACTACCCTGGTGCGCGTGAAGGTCCTTGTCATCGGCGGCGGTGCCCGCGAACACGCCCTGTGCCGCTCCCTGTCCCTCGACCCCGAGGTCACCTCGCTGCACTGCGCGCCCGGCAACGCCGGCATCGCGGAGGTCGCCGCGCTGCACCCGGTCGACGCCCTGGACGGTGCCGCCGTCGCCGGCCTCGCCGCGGAGCTCGGCGCCGACCTCGTCGTGGTCGGCCCGGAGGCGCCGCTGGTCGCCGGGGTCGCCGACGCCGTACGGGAGCGGGGCATCGACTGCTTCGGCCCGTCCCGGGAGGCCGCCGCGCTGGAGGGCTCCAAGGCGTTCGCCAAGGACGTGATGGCCGCCGCCGGGGTGCCGACCGCCCGGTCGTACGTCTGCACCACGCCGGAGGAGGTCGACACGGCGCTGGACGCGTTCGGCGCGCCCTACGTGGTGAAGGACGACGGGCTCGCCGCCGGCAAGGGCGTCGTCGTGACCGAGGACCTGGCCGTCGCCCGGGCGCACGCGCTCGCCTGCGGCCGGGTGGTGATCGAGGAGTTCCTCGACGGGCCCGAGGTATCGCTCTTCGCGGTGACCGACGGCGAGACGGTGCTGCCGCTCCAGCCCGCACAGGACTTCAAGCGCGCGCTGGACGCCGACGAGGGTCCCAACACCGGGGGCATGGGGGCCTACTCGCCGCTGCCGTGGGCCGATCCGAAGCTGGTCGAGGAGGTGCAGCGGACCGTGCTCCAGCCGACCGTCGACGAGCTGCGCCGCCGCGGCACGCCCTTCGCCGGGCTGCTGTACGCGGGGCTGGCGATCACCTCGCGCGGCGTGCGGGTGATCGAGTTCAACGCGCGCTTCGGTGATCCCGAGACCCAGGTGGTGCTGGCAAGGCTGCGCACCCCGCTGGCGGGCCTGCTGCGGGCGGCCGCCACCGGCCAGCTCGCCACCCTGCCGGAGCTGCGCTGGAGCGATGGCGCGGCGGTGACCGTGGTCATCGCGTCGTACAACTACCCCGGCACCCCGCGGACCGGCGACCCCATCACCGGGCTCGCCGACGTCGCGGCCGACGACGAGCACGCCTACGTCCTGCACGCCGGCACCCGTACGGAGCAGGACGGACGGATCGTCTCGGCCGGCGGCCGGGTGCTGTCCGTGACGGCGACCGGGTCGAGCCTGTCCAAGGCCCGCGAGCGCGCCTACCGCGCGGTCGCCCGCATCGGCCTGGACGGCGCCCACCACCGCAGCGACATCGCGGCCAAGGCCGCCGCCGACCACTGACCCCTGCCCGGTAGGCGCCCGACCCGGTGCGGGTGACGACCTTCCCCCCGCCCGCCCCGGGGTGGCCGCGCCGCTCGTACGCGAGGCGGGAAGCCGTTCGTACGTGGTTGCGCGGGTGACGTGGGAGCCGTTCTCACGTGAGGGCGCCCGCTCAGCCCCTTTTTTTGCCGCCGGCTCGCCTCCGGGCGCTTTGACCCGGTGTGGGGGCACCTCCCAAGCGGAGCCCTGGGGGAGGTCGATCATGCTCGGTTTCCTCGTTCCTCGGAAACCTCCGCGTGTGCTCCCTTTCGACACCGGCGCGCCCTTCGGCTCCCCGGCTACCACGGGCGGGCCGGGGGGAGGTCGGTGGCCCGGCCCCCGGCTTCCACACTCAACCCGCAGTTCGCGTGCGAACGGCTCCCCCCGGCAGCCTCCGGCGGGAAAAGTGCAACGTCCGGCACGAAAGCCACTCCAAGGAGTGATGCGTGGGCCATACGGCTGACTCCTCCCCGGCGCCCAACTAGGGTGCCCGAAAGGCGCACCCCGGGGGCATTGCGGCAAACAGCCGCGCGGCATTGCGATGTCCGTATGCGGTGCGACAGTGGGGAGAGGCCGCCACCGGGGCGGCCACCGCCAGCGCAGGGGGTGCCAGCCGATGGCCGGAGAAGCGGGCGAGGCCGCTGCGCGGGCACGCGCGGGCGCGGTCCTGCGGCTGCGCGGATCGGCGCTGGCCGTGGCCCTGCTGCCGGCGGCGGCCGCGGTGGTGCTGCACACCGGCCGGGCCACCGGACGGATGGACGGGTCGGCGTGGGACGGGGTGCGCTGGGGCGTCACCGGCCTCGCCCTGCTGGTCCTGGCCGCGGCCGCGGCGATCGGCACCGTGATCGCCCGCGCCGAGCCCGCGGTCAGCCCCACCGTCCCGGTCGCCGAGTCGGCCGCGCCCGACCTGTACCTGATGGTCCGCGACCTCGCCGACCGCCTCCAGGTCCCGCCGCCCTCCTCGTTGGAGCTGACCCCGGACTGCGACAGTTGGCTGGAGGAGCGCCGGCACCAGGACCGCGGGACCGGCGCCGCCCGGCGGCCCGGGCCGGTCCTCGTGGTCGGGTCGCCCTTCATGTGGTGGATGCGGGTCGCCGAGCTGCGCGCCCTGCTCGCACCGGTCGTCGCCGGCACCGCCCCCTCCGCCGACCCGGAGATATCCGCGGCCCGCCGCTTCGTGCGCGGCCTGGACGCCGCGGCCGCCGTCGCGGCCCAGGGCCGGGTCCGCTCCGGTGGGCGGGGCGTGCTGGGCCGCCCGTTCCACGCCGTCCTCGGCTGGACCGTGCGGCTGCTGCTGCGCGCCTGCCGGGTGCACGCGGCGGAGATGGAGCGCGGGGTCGCCGCGTCCGCCTCCGAGCGCGCCCAGGCGGTCGACTACGGGATGCGGATCGTCGCCCAGGAGCAGGTCGGGCTCGCCTACGCCGGCTGGGACCGGCTGCTCACCCGCGTCGCGCTGCCCGCCTGGCGGACCGGCCGCTGGCCGTCCCGGCTGCACGCGGGCGTGGTCGCCGCGCTCACCGAGCTGTCCCGGCGGGACCGGCTCGCCGACGGCTTCGAGACCCGGCTGAACGAGCGCCCGGCCTGCGACCTGCTGGACGAACCCGGCGCGGTGGACGAGGCGGTCTCGCTGCTGGCCGCGCGGATCTTCCACGGCGGCCCGGACCGCTCCCGGCCCGGCTGGGAGCCGGTGAGCTGGGCCCGCTACCCCGCCGAGGTCGTGGAGCGGCTGTGGCGGGAGGAGGCCGGGCGCCTCATACGGGTGATCGGGGAGACGCGGCCGTCCGTCGAGCCCGCGGCGGCGCGCTCCTTCCCGGGGCCCGCGGGGCGGGCGCTGCTGGTCGGCGGGGAGGGCGAGACGCCCTTCGACGAGGTGACGCTGGAGCGGGTGATCGACCGGCTCGCCGTGCCCGGCGGGCGCGAGGGCGCGGCGGTCGCCGCCCGGCTGGAGGCGGCGCCGCCCCCCGGGCCGTACGCGAAGGCCGCCGCCGCCTACCCGCTGGTGCCCGAGCGGACCGGGCGGGAACTGCTGGTCGACCACCTCATGGCGCTGGTGTGCTGCGCGGCGGTGGACACCGCGGGCGCGGGCGCCGGGCTCGACTGGCTCGACGGCCCGGCCCTGCGGATGCCCGGGGCGCGCCGCAGCGAGCTGTCCTCGGCCGTGCTGCACCTCGTGGAGAGCGGCGACCCCGTACCGCTCCACGACTGGCTCGGCGCCACCCCGATCCGCCCGGACAAGGCCCTGCGCCTGCCCTGACGGACGGAGGCACCGCGCCACCGGGCCGGTACGGCCACCCACGCGGCACGGCACCCGTCGGAGGACGGCCGCCCCCACCCGGGCGCCGGGCGCCCCCGTGGGCGGCACCCGGCGGCGACCCGTGATGCCCGCCGCGCGGTCGGCGTACACACGAACAAGGGAAACCGCACGAAAAGTGACTGGGGCGCTGCGTTGTGTGATCTGCTGAGGGCGGCCACACCGCACGGTTGCACCGGGCGGAGCGCGAACGCGGGAGGCGATGGACGTGGGGGAAGTACGGCGGTGGGAGTCGGGGGCGCTGGCACACGGGGTCTCGGACCCGTTCGGGCAGGGGCCGCTGCCCTGGCTGACGGGAGAACCGCAGTATCCGGGCGACGACGGCCGGGTGGTGCCGTGGTACGTGGACCTCGCCGCGAGCAACGGCAGGGCGCCGCGCAAACCGCACCTGCCCGGACCGCGCACCGCGGACGACGTGCGCCGCCAGATCAAGGGCTTCGCCACGCAGGCCGCGGCCGCCCCCGGTGAGGCGATCGACTTCAGGATCACCGTGGACCCGCCGCAGGAGTTCACCGTCGACGTCTACCGGATCGGCCACTACGGCGGCGACGGCGCCGCCCAGGTCACCGCGAGCCCCCGGCTGTCCGGCATCGCGCAGCCCGCCCCGCTGGTGGCCGGCCGGACCGTGTCGTGCCACCACTGGTGGCAGTCCTGGCGGCTGCACATCCCGCCGTACTGGAAGACCGGCGCCTATGTCGCGGTCCTCACCACCGCCGACGGCTACCGCAGCCACGTGCCGTTCACCGTGCGGGACCTGGAGGCGCCGGCCGACCTGCTGCTCCTGCTGCCGGACATCACCTGGCAGGCGTACAACCTCTACCCCGAGGACGGCCGGACCGGCGCCAGCCTCTACCACGCGTGGGACGACGAGGGCCGGCTGCTCGGCGAGCAGGAGGCGGCCGCCACCGTCTCCTTCGACCGCCCCTACGCCGGCGCGGGCCTGCCCCTGCACATCGGCCACGCCTACGACTTCGTCCGGTTCGCCGAGCGGTACGGCTACGACCTCGCCTACGCCGACTCCCGCGACCTGCACGCGGGCCGGATCGACCCCGACCGCTACCGGGCCCTGGTCTTCCCCGGGCACGACGAGTACTGGTCCCGCCCGATGCGCGAGTCCGCCGAGCGGGCCCGGGAGGGCGGCACCTCGCTGGTCTTCCTCTCCGCGAACACCATGTACTGGCAGGTGGAGCTGGCGCCGGCCGCCGACGGCGGCCCGGACCGGCTGCTGACCTGCCGCAAGCGCCGCGGCGAGGGCGGCCAGGGCGAGGCGGCGAAGGGCCGCACCGCGCTGTGGCGCGACCAGGGCGAGCCGGAGCAGACGCTGATCGGCGTGCAGTACGCCGGCCGGGTGCCGCAGCCCGCGCCGCTGGTGGTCCGCAACGCCGACCACTGGCTGTGGGAGGCCACCGGCGCCACCGAGGGCACGGAGATCCCCGGACTGGTGGCGGGCGAGGCCGACCGCTACTTCCCGCGCACCCCGCTGCCGGACACCATCGAGCGCATCCTGCTCGCCCACTCCCCGTACGAGGGGACCGACGGCCGCCGGTGCCACCAGGAGACGTCGCTGTACCGCGCGCCCAGCGGGGCGTACGTCTTCGCGTCCGGGACCTTCGCCTGGTCGCCCGCGCTCGACCGGCCCGGCCACGTGGACCCGCGGGTGCAGCGGGCGACGGCGAACCTGCTGGACCGGATCTGCAAGCGGGACTGACCGGCCCGGGCGGCGCCGGGCCGCGCCGCCGGGACCGCCGGTCGGGCCCTGCCGCGCCCCGGCCGGGCGGGTAGGCGAGAATCGGAGGCGAGCCACCGACCTGGGGAGGAACCCGCCCATGCCCGGATTCGTCGACAAGCCCGAGCCCGTACAGGTGCCCGGCCTGACCCACCTGCACACCGGGAAGGTACGGGACCTGTACCGGAACGACGCGGGCGACCTGGTGATGGTGGCCAGCGACCGCACCTCCGCGTACGACTGGGTGCTGCCCAGCCTCATCCCGGACAAGGGCAGGGTGCTGACCCGGCTGTCGATGTGGTGGTTCGACCAGCTCGCCGACCTGGTGCCCCACCACGTCATCTCCACCGAGGTGCCCGCCGGCGCCCCCGCCGACTGGGAGGGGCGCACCATGGTCTGCCGCTCGCTGCGGATGGTCCCGGTCGAGGCGGTGGCCCGCGGCTACCTCACCGGCTCCGGCCTGGTCGAGTACGACCGCGCCCGCACCGTCTGCGGGGTCGCCCTGCCGGAGGGCCTGGTCGACGGCTCGCAACTGCCCGCGCCGATCTTCACCCCCGCGACCAAGGCCGCGGTCGGCGAGCACGACGAGAACGTCTCGTACGAGGAGGTGGCCCGCCAGGTCGGCGCGGAGACCGCGGCGCTGCTGCGGCAGCACACCCTCGCGGTGTACACCCGGGCACGCGACATCGCCGCCGAGCGCGGGCTGATCCTGGCGGACACCAAGTTCGAGTTCGGCTACGACGACGGCGCGACGACGCGGGACGGCGGCGGTGTGCCGCTGGTGCTCGCCGACGAGGTGCTGACCCCCGACTCCTCCCGCTTCTGGCCCGCGGACGGTTGGGAGCCCGGGCACGCCCAGCCGTCGTACGACAAGCAGTTCATCCGGGACTGGCTCACCTCCGACGCGTCCGGGTGGGACCGGCACGGCCACCTGCCCCCGCCGGAGCTGCCCCAGGCCGTCATCGACCAGTCCCGCGCCCGCTACGTCGAGGCGTTCGAGCGGCTGACCGGGCTGCCCTGGTCGTAGCCGCACCGACACGGGCGCGCGGACCGCGGGATACGCGGGACCCCCGGAGCACGCGGAGCCCCCGGAGCACGCGGGGCCCCCGGAGCGCGCGACGCCGGGCGGCCCCGCGCAGCCGGCCGTTCGTCCGCCCGTGGGCCCGGTTTCACCCCGCGGACCGGCGGGATCGTGGAGAATCGCGCGGCGTAAGGACTCCTGCCACCCGAACGTGGAGTGTGACCGTGCGCACCAAGGCCCTACTCGCCGCCCCCACCGTCCTGCTGACCGCCGTGGCCTGCCTGGCCGGCACCGGCACCGCCCAGGCCCACGGCGGCGGCCCGGCGGCCCGGCCCGGCCGGCCGGCGGCGGGCACCTGCTCCGCGGACGTCACCCTCGACGGCTTCTCCGACGCCCTGGACAAGACGACCTTCGACGGCGCCTACGTCGGCAACCTCTCCGCGCTCGCGCCGGACGCGCACGGCACCCTGGACGCCCTGTCCGACCGCTCGCAGCTCTTCACGCTCGGCGGCCGCACCCTGGCCGGCCTCACGCCGGAGAAGGTCGTCCCGCTCGCCGACGAGAACGGCCAGCCGCTGGACTCCGAGGCGCTGGCCGTCGACCGCGACGGCACCCGGCTGATCACCTCCGAGACCGAGCCGTCGATCCGCCGCTACAGCCGCGACGGGTCGCGGATACTCGGCAGCCTGCCGGTGCCCGGGTCGCTCCAGGTCGCCCCCGCCGGGCGGGCCACCTCCAACCTGACCTTCGAGGGCCTGGCGTTCCAGCCCGGCGGCCGCACCCTGGTGGCGTCCATGGAGGGCGCGCTGTCCGGCGACGACTCCGGCCTCGTCCGCTTCCAGACCTGGCAACGCGAGGGCGGGGGAGCGGACTTCACGCTCGGCCGGCAGTACGCCTACCACGTCGACACCGACGCCAACGGCACTCTGCTGGGGGTGTCCGACATCGCGGCCACCGGCGACGGCCGGCTGCTGGTGCTGGAGCGCGGCTACACCGCGGGCGTCGGCAACACCGTACGGCTGTACCTGGCCGACCCGTCCCACGCCACCGACGTCAGCCGCGTCACCGACCTGACCGGGCAGAAGGACGTCAAGGTCATGCCGAAGACGCTGCTCGCCGACATCGGCTCCTGCCCGTCGCTGGGTGCCACCGCCAAGCAGCCCCAGCCGAACCCGCTGCTGGACAACATCGAGGGCATCGCCGTCACCGGCCACGCGCCCGGCGGCGGGCTGCGCCTGCTGCTCGTCAGCGACGACAACCAGAGCGCCACGCAGGTCACCCGGTTCTACGCGCTGACCGCGCGGTTGCCGAAGCACTGAGGCGCGGGCCCACGTCACTGAGGCGCGGGCCCACGTCACTGAGGCGCGGGCCCACGGCAAAGGCCCCGGTCGCACCAACCGGGGCCTTCCTCCTGCTGGAGCGGACGACGAGATTCGAACTCGCGACCCTCACCTTGGCAAGGTGATGCTCTACCAACTGAGCCACGTCCGCAGGGCGTGCCCACACTCTACCCGATGCGCCCCAGCGGCGGAAAAAGGGTTCCCGCGGCCGGAGGGCGTGCCGAAGCCCGCCGGCGCCCCAACCCGGCACGGCACGGGAACGCCTCCGGAACCCCGGAAACGGCAGAAGTCCCCGGACCGATGGTCCGGGGACTTCCCCTTGGAGCGGACGACGAGATTCGAACTCGCGACCCTCACCTTGGCAAGGTGATGCTCTACCAACTGAGCCACGTCCGCATGTGCTGCGACCACTGTACCCGATCGGCCCCGGAGGGCCGAACGAGCCGGTGATCAGAGCGGGTGACAGGGATCGCACACTGCGCCTCCCCCCTGGAAGGGGGGCGCTCTACTACTGAGCTACACCCGCGTGACCTCCGCTGACCTGGGCTTTTCGGCCCCGTCCTGCGGTGTGCCCCCACAGTAGCGGACGACCCGGGGTGCCTGTCCAATCGACACCTGCCGGGCGGTGGAAGGACGTTGGGGAGCGGCGGCCGTGGCCGCCGCTCCCCGGTCGTCCGCCGCCCCGCGGGTCAACTCGCCTTGTTGAACGCCTCGTAGACCTTCTTCGGGATGCGGCCGCGCGCGGGCACCTCGAAGCCGTTGGACTGCGCCCAGGCGCGGACGGTCGCCGGGGTGGGGGCGATGGGGGTGCGCTTGTAGGCGTGCCCGGAAAGGGTGCGGCGACGCCCTGCCTCGACGTAAGGAGCGAGGTCCTTGCGCAGTTTGTCCGCGTTCCTCGTCGAGAGGTCGATCTCGTACCACTGGCCGTCGACGCCGAACGCGATCGTCTCCTCGGCGTCGCCGCCGTCGAGATCGTCGGCAAGGGTGACCAGTACGCGCTGCGCCATCGGGATCGGTCCTTTCTCGAGCCGGCTGCCTGCGGTCGCGACGGGGGCGGACCCGTGGCAGGGTCCGCGACCGGGGCGCCCGAGGGGGGAATGGGGGCGGTGGGGTTACCCGTTACTGCAGTTAATTCCCGCTTCATCCACGCCGCAAGCCTCTTCGCTTCCGGGACCCTATGTTTTCCGCCGCGGCTTCACCCAGGTATTTCGTCAGCCGATATCCAAACGTGATCGGCGATCTCCGGCCGATGTGACGTTGCGGTATATCTACACGCGTAGATTTCCCCACCCGGTAGGCTGAGAGAACCTCACGCACCACACCATCGGGAGTGCCAGTGGCACGCGTCGTCGTCGACGTCATGCTCAAGCCGGAGATCCTCGACCCCCAGGGCCAGGCCGTTCAGCGCGCGCTGCCCCGGCTGGGCTTCGACGGGATCTCCGACGTCCGTCAGGGAAAGCGCTTTGAACTGGAAGTCGACGGTCCCGTCGACGACGCAGCGCTGGCCCGTATTCGGCAGTTGGCGGAAACCTTTCTCGCCAACACCGTGATCGAGGACTTCGCCGTAAAGGTGGAGTCGTGACTGCACGCATTGGTGTCGTCACTTTTCCCGGCACCCTCGACGACCGGGACACCCAGCGGGCGGTCCGGGTGGCCGGCGCCGAGGCGGTCCCGCTGTGGCACCGCGACAAGGACCTGAAGCAGGTCGACGCGGTCGTGCTGCCCGGCGGGTTCAGTTACGGCGACTATCTGCGGGCGGGGGCGATCTCCCGTTTCTCGCCGGTGATGGAGTCGGTCATCGGGCAGGCGCGGGACGGAATGCCCGTGCTGGGGATCTGCAACGGTTTCCAGGTGCTCACCGAGGCCCACCTGCTGCCCGGGGCGATGCTGCGCAACACCGACCTGCACTTCGTCTGCCGCGACCAGCGGCTGCGGGTCGAGACCAGCGGCACCGCCTGGACCGCGGACTACGCGGCGGGCCAGGAGATCTCCATCCCGCTGAAGAACATCGACGGCCGCTACACCGCCGACGAGCACGTGCTGGACGAGTTGGAGGCCGAGGGCCGGGTGGTCTTCCGCTACGCCACCGGCGGGCCGGCCGCGGACGGCTACGGCAACCCGAACGGCTCGCTGCGCGACATCGCCGGGATCACCAACGCGGCCGGCAACGTGGTCGGCCTCATGCCGCACCCGGAGCACGCGGTCGAGGCGCTGACCGGCACCGGCCGCACCGACGGGCTCGGCTTCTTCACTTCGGTACTCAAGAAGTTGGTAAGCGCGTGAGCGTTCTCGATACGGTGAAGCACGCCGAGCAGACCCCCGACGTGGAGCTGCCCTGGAAGGCGCTCGGCCTCAAGGAGGACGAGTACCAGCGGGTCCGGGAGATCCTGGGCCGCCGCCCGACCGGGGCCGAGCTGGCGATGTACTCGGTGATGTGGTCGGAGCACTGCTCGTACAAGTCGAGCAAGGTGCACCTGAAGCAGTTCGGCGCGAAGGCCCCGAAGACCGACGCACTGCTCGTCGGCATCGGGGAGAACGCCGGCGTGGTCGACGTCGGCGAGGGCTACGCGGTCACCTTCAAGGTCGAGTCGCACAACCACCCGTCGTACGTCGAGCCCTACCAGGGCGCGGCGACCGGCGTCGGCGGCATCGTGCGCGACATCATCGCGATGGGCGCGCGACCGGTCGCGGTGGTGGACCCGCTGCGGATGGGCGCGGCCGACCACCCCGACACCAAGCGCGTGCTGCCCGGCGTGGTGGCCGGCATCGGCGGCTACGGCAACTGCCTCGGCCTGCCGAACATCGGCGGCGAGCTGGTCTTCGACGCCTGCTACCAGGGCAACCCGCTGGTCAACGCGGGCGCCATCGGCGTCATGCGGCACGAGGACATCCACCTCGCCAAGGCGTCCGGCGCCGGCAACAAGGTGATCCTCTACGGCGCCAGGACCGGTGGCGACGGCATCGGCGGCGCCTCGATCCTCGCCTCGGAGACGTTCGACGCCACCAAGCCGAGCAAGCGGCCCGCGGTGCAGGTCGGCGACCCGTTCCAGGAGAAGCTGCTCATCGAGTGCACGCTGGAGGCGTTCGCCGAGAAGCTGGTGGTCGGCATCCAGGACCTGGGGGCGGCGGGCCTGTCCTGCGCCACCAGCGAGCTGGCCTCCAACGGCTCCGGCGGCATGCGCGTCGAGCTGGACGACGTCCCGCTGCGCGACTCCACGCTCTCGCCCGAGGAGATCCTCATGAGCGAGTCGCAGGAGCGGATGTGCGCGGTCGTGGAGCCGGCGAAGGTCGAGCGCTTCCTGGCGATCTGCGAGAAGTGGGACGTCATCGCCACCGTCGTCGGCGAGGTCACCGACGGGGACCGGCTGGAGATCTTCTGGCACGGCGAGAAGATCGTCGACGTGGACCCGCGCACCGTCGCGCACGAGGGCCCGACGTACCAGCGCCCGTACGCGCGGCCGGCCTGGCAGGACGCCCTCCAGGCCGACGACGCGGGCGCGCTGGCCCGCCCGGCCACCGGCGACGAGCTGCGCGCGCAGGCGCTGCGGGTGCTCTCCTCGCCGAACGTGGCGTCCAAGGCGTGGGTCACCGACCAGTACGACCGGTTCGTACAGGGCAACACCGTGCTGGCCCAGCCCGAGGACGCCGGCATGATCCGGGTCAACGAGGAGACCGGGCTCGGGGTCGCCATCGCCACCGACGGCAACGGCCGCTACACGAAGCTCGACCCCTACACCGGCGCGCAGCTCGCGCTCGCGGAGGCGTACCGGAACGTGGCGGCCACCGGCGCGAAGCCGCTGGCGATCTCGGACTGCCTGAACTTCGGCTCGCCCGAGGACCCGGACGTGATGTGGCAGTTCGTGGAGGCGGTCCGCGGCCTGGCCGACGGCTGCCTGCAGCTCGGCACTCCGGTGACCGGCGGCAACGTCTCGCTCTACAACCAGACCGGTGAGGCGGCCATCCACCCCACCCCGGTCGTCGCCGTGCTCGGCGTGATCGACGACGTGGCGCGCCGCACCCCGATGGCGTTCGCCGACGAGGGCCACCTGCTCTACCTGCTCGGGGAGACCCGGGAGGAGTTCGGCGGGTCGGTCTGGTCCCAGGTCGTGCACGACCACCTCGGCGGGCTGCCGCCGGCGGTGGACCTGGAGCGGGAGCGGCTGCTCGGCGAGATCCTGATCTCGGCGTCCCGCGACGGGATGGTCGACGCCGCGCACGACCTGTCCGACGGCGGGCTGCTCGCCGCGGTCACCGAGTCCTGCCTGCGCGGCGGACACGGCGCGCGGCTGGTCGTCCCGGACGGGCTGTCCGCGTTCGCCTTCCTGTTGTCGGAGTCGGCCGGCCGGGCGCTGGTCGCGGTTCCGCGCTCCGAGGAGCTGCGGTTCACCGACATGTGCGGGGCGAGGGGTCTGCCCGCGACCCGGGTCGGTGTGGTCGACGGCCAGGAACTGGAGGTCCAGGGGGAGTTCGCGATCTCCCTGGCGGAACTCTCCGAGGCGCACCACTCGGCGATTCCGAACCTGCTTTCCTGAACGTCCGTTCGCAGGGACGGCGCGGGCCGACGGCCCCGTCGTCGAAGGAGTACGGCGTGCCCCCGGTGAATCCCCGCCGGGGGCACGGTCGTCGGAACCGCCGTGGCGGAATCGCCCGTGCGCATTCCGGCCCGCGCGTTTCTCCTGAACACCGCTCGTGTGGGCGGAAGTTGTCGGGCGGGTGTCGTCGGGCGGGAGTTGTCGGATCACCGCGCCTTCGCGCGCAGGGAGGCGGGTCTGGTGGGGGAGACGGGCGGGGAAGCGCGGGGCGCGGCGCCGGTGGCCTACGAGGCGATGACGCTGCTGGCCGCCGCGGTGGTCGTGCACGACCTGGACCGGCGGCGGGTGCTGCTGCTGCGGCGCGGGCCCGGGGCGCGCTACGGCGACGGGCTGTGGGACCTGCCCGCGGGCAAGAGCGACCCGGGCGAGCCGATCTCGCGGACCGCGGTGCGCGAGCTGTACGAGGAGACCGGGGTGCGGGTGGAGCCGCGGGACCTGGAGGTCGTGCACGTCCTGCACGGCGCGCACGGCACCCAGTCGCCGAACGGCTACCTCACCGTGGTGTTCGCGGCCCACCGCTGGACCGGCACGGCGGAGAACCGCGAGCCCGGCAAGCACCGTGAGGTCCGCTGGTTCGACGTCGACGCGTGTCCGCGGGAGTTCGTGCCGAGCACCGACCTGGCGCTGCGCGCCTACCTCGGTCGCGGCCCCGCCCTCACCGAACACGGCTGGCCGCGGTAGGGACCGCGGCGCCCGCAACCGGCACGGGACGCGGCCGCGTCCAGGCAGGCGGGACCCGGGCGGAGCGGGGGAGAAGTGCTGTACGACGCCGCGGTGCTGGTGTGGTGCGCGGTGGCCGGTGCTTTCGGGCTGCGCCTGTGGGGCCGGCACCGCTCCTTCCGCGGGCCGGGCATCGTGTACGCCGAGGCGACCGTGACGAGCGTGGGGACGCCGCCGGAGCACGGCGGGAGGCCGCGGGACGGGGTGCCCGCCGAACTCGCCTTCGTGGACCGGCTGTCGGGGCGCGAGGTGGTCGGACCGACCCGCGGCGGCACCTACGGCTGGCTGGACGCGGCGTGGGAGGGCCGCACCGTCCGGGTGCGCTACGGCGCCCACGCCCCGGAGGACTTCCGGATCGCGCCCGACGGCCGCCGCCCCTCCGCGCCCCTCGAACTGCTCGGGGCCCGCTGCCTGGTGTATCTGGCCGCCGTTCCCGTGGCGGCCCGCTTCCTGCCCGGTTCCGGCCCCGGGTGGCTGCTGCTGCTGTGCGGGCTCGGGTGGTGCGGGCTCATGCGGATCGCCGTTCGGCGCACCCTCGCCGGCGACGTCCGGCTGCGGCGGGAGTTGCGCGAGGCGTCCGCCCGCGCCACCGCCCGCGTGGTCGCCGTCCTCGAAAGGCCCGATCCCGAGGTCGACGACACCGGGACCCGCCCGTACTCCCCGATCGTCACCTTCACCACCGGCGACGGCCGCACCGTCACCGCTCTGTGCGCCTTCCACACCTCCACCCGCCGCGCCTGGCCCGGCCACGACATCCCGGTCCGCTACGCCCTCGCCGACCCCGCCGCCGTCGTCCTCGACCGCCCCCACGACACCGACCCCTACCGCTCCGGCCTCGTCATCCTCGCCCTCGTCACCTTCGCCGGTATCGCCGCCACCGTCCTGGGCGCCTACCTCCTGAGCACGACCTGACTCGCGGGCCGCTCGGCGTCGGCGCGGTCAGGTGTGCGGGTCCGCGGTGCGTACGCCGGGCAACTCGGCGAAGGCCGCCTTCCGGTCCAGCGTCACCACGGCCCGGGCGGTCGCCACCGCCGTGGCGGCGATGATCAGGTCGTGTGCACCGCGCGGCTTGCCCGTGCGCCGCACGTGGGCCAGCAGGCGGGCATGGACCCGGGCGACGTCGAGGCCGTACTCCTCGACCGGTACGACCGCGAGGACCGCGGTGACGAAGTCCTCTCGTGGTTGGCGGCGGACGTCATCGGCGAGTTCGACGCCGAGGAGCAGCTCGGCTGCGGTCACTGCGGCAATGGAGACGTCGTCGTCGGGAGCGAAGGTGATGGGTGTGCCAGTGCGCTCGATGCCGATCAGCACGCCGGTGTCGAGGATCAGGCGTCGGGCCACGTCGCCGTCATCTCGTCGGTCAGCAGTTCGCGGGTGGCCGACACATCGGCGGAGAACTCGTCGTCGGTGGCGAGCGTCGCGAGGACGTCGTTGAGTGCGGCGCCGTTTCCCGCGCTGGCGGGCCCGATCTGGGCGAGGCGGCGTCCGGCTCTGGTGATCACGATGGTCTCGCCGTGCTCTGCGGCGTCCAGGAGCGAGGCGAAGTTCCGCGATGCCTCGGTGGCGGTCATCAGCTTCATGGAATCAGAGTATCTGATTCCCTGCCCGGACGCTTGGCGTCGTACGGTGGAACCTCCGGGTGACCACGACCTGACCCGCGGGCCGGCCGTCGGCGTCCGTGGCCGGGCGCGCACGCTCGACGCCGTCCACGTGGCCGGCGCGCAGGTGCTGGGTGATGCGCCGGACGTCCTCGTCGGCCACGACAAGCGGATGCCGGAGGCGGCGGAGGCGGCCGGGCTTCGCACCGCCGCTCCCGGGTTCGCCCGACCCCGGTGGCCGGGGTGGAACCTTTGGGTGGGCGTCGGGCGTCAGCAGGGGGTGACGGGGCATGGCGTTCCGCACCACCGAGAGAGGCCGTACATGTACGAGTACAAGGTCGTCACCTTCCGCGAGGCGCTGATCGGGGACGCGCTCGACAGCGACAAGCTGGAGAAGGTGCTCAACAAGCACGCCGAGGACGGCTGGGCGCTGAAGGACATCACCTCGGGCGACGTGAAGGGCCGGATCGGCCCCGGTGCCGTGGACGGCCTCCTGCTCACCTTCGAACGGACCCGCCAGGGCTGACCGCCCCGCACCCCGCGACCCACGCGGCCACGCTCGTTGTCCAACCGAAAGGGCATACGTGAGCGTGGCCGCGTGGTCACGTTCGGCTGATGGACGTCTATACGATCAGCAGCCGAGCGTGAAGATCCGGGCACAGGGAGGTACAGGGTGACCGCCGTGGACGACCGGCCGCAGGCGTGGGTGCGAGGGGAGCTCCGCCCCGAGGAGTTCGAGATCCTCGCTGCCGACGCGGCCCGCGATGTCGAGGGTCTCCGCCTTGAATTCATCGGCGGAAGGTTGGGGGGCAAAACGGTGCCCGACGGGCTACACGGCGAGATCATGCTGTGGCTTCAGCAGCGTTGTATGCAGCACCATCCGCGTACGGGTCTCTACGTGGACCGCGGGCTCGCGGTCGAGACCTGCCGCAAGGGGCGGGCGATCCCCGACGGCACCCTCGCCCCGATCGGCCATTTCCTCACGGCCGGCGAGTGGGCCGACCCCGACGGTGTGCTCATGACCGTCGAGGTGACGTCCCACAACCGCGACACCAATCAGCGCGATCGCGTCGACAAGCCGCGCGCCTACGCCGAGTCCGGCATCCCCGTCTACCTGCTGATCGACCGCGACGCCCGTGCCATGAAGGTCCACAGCGAACCGGCGGCGGGTGAGTACCACGAGCAGCACCTCGTCCCGTTCGGCAAGGTCGTGGTCCTGCCCGAGCCGGTCGGGATCGACCTGGATACGCGGCAGTTGCTGGAGTGGGCCGAAGGGGCCGAAAGCTAAGCTCGGGGTATGCCGACCCCGCAGGAGAGCCGTCGCCGCGTCCGTACGTACGACCCCGCGCGGACCTGGCGGGCGCTGCGGGCCCAGGTGGGGCACGTGCGGGTCGCCGTGCGCGGGCTGACCGGGGAGCAGTGGAAGTGGCCCTCGGGACTGCCGGGCTGGGACGTACGCCTGCTGGTGGTCCACATGGTGCGGCAGGTCGAGGCGGTGGGGGCGCTGCTGGAGGCGGAGCCGCCGCCGACCGGGGCGAGGACGGCCGGCCTGGACGCCTGGGCGCTGGGCACCGCGGGGATCGCCGCGGAACTCGACGCGTCGACCCGGGCGCAGGAGGCGCGGACCGCCGACCCCCTCGTGGCGCTCGACGCCGCCGCCGAGGGTCTCGCGGCGCTGGAGGGCGAGGCGACCAGGGGCGACCGGCTGGTGCCGGCGCCGTTCGGCGCGATGCGGGCGAGCGACTTCCTGGTGACGCGGCTGGTGGAACTGGTGGTGCACGGCGACGACCTCGCCCGGGCCACCGGGGTCGAGGTGGGCCTCGACCGGCAGGCGGTCGCCGCGGCGGTCCGGGTGCTGGCGGACGCGCTCGCCGCGAAGGCGCCCGGGAACTCGGTGGAGGTGCGGGTCCCGCCGTATGCCGCCGTGCAGTGCGTGGAGGGGCCGCGGCACACCCGGGGGACCCCGCCGAACGTCGTCGAGACCGACCCCGTCACCTGGCTGCGGCTGGCCGCGGGGCGCGCCACCTTCGCCGACGAGGTGGACGCCGCCCGGGTGTCCGCCTCCGGCGAGCGGGCCGACCTCGCCCCCCACCTCCCGGTCCTGGGGTAGCTCCGGACCGGAGGGGCCGCCGGGCCGCCCGGCGCCCACGAAGACGCCCGCGGGAAGGGCGGATGGCCGGAAAACGCCCCCGCGGGCCAGGACCGGCCGCCGCGTACGGCGAACATCACATGGCTTGCCCCGCAAGGGATTACGCGCGTAGACCCGCAGAAACGAAGGTTCGTCCGTTCGGATGAGAGGCATTCCTGCCCTAGACTCGACAACGTGCCTCGTGGTGACGGACGACTCAGCCACGACCTGCTTCCCGGCGAGAAGGGCCCCCAAGACGCCTGCGGTGTCTTCGGTGTCTGGGCGCCCGGGGAAGAGGTCGCCAAACTCACCTACTTCGGGCTGTACGCCCTGCAGCACCGCGGACAGGAGTCCGCGGGCATCGCAGTGAGCAACGGCTCCCAGATCCTGGTCTTCAAGGACATGGGCCTGGTCTCCCAGGTCTTCGACGAGACCTCCCTCGGCTCGCTGACCGGCCACATCGCCGTCGGCCACGCCCGCTACTCGACCACCGGTGCCTCCGTGTGGGAGAACGCCCAGCCCACCTTCAGGGCGACCGCCCACGGCTCCGTGGCCCTGGGCCACAACGGCAACCTGGTGAACACCGCCGAGCTCGCCGAGCTGGTCGCCGCGCTGCCGCAGGGCCCCGGGCGGGCCACGAAGGTCGCGGCGACCAACGACACGGACCTGATCACGGCGCTGCTCGCCGGCCAGGTCGGCCCGGACGGCACCCCGCTGTCGGTCGAGGAGGCGGCACCACAGGTGCTGCCGAAGATCAAGGGCGCTTTCAGCCTCGTCTACATGGACGAGCACACCCTGTACGCGGCCCGCGACCCGCAGGGCATCCGCCCGCTGGTGCTGGGCCGGCTGGAGCGCGGCTGGGTGGTGGCCTCGGAGTCCGCGGCCCTGGACATCTGCGGCGCCAGCTTCGTCCGCGAGATCGAGCCCGGCGAGCTGATCGCGGTGGACGAGCAGGGGCTGCGCTCCTCCCGCTTCGCCGAGGCGCGCCCCAAGGGCTGCGTCTTCGAGTACGTCTACCTCGCCCGCCCCGACACCGACATCGCGGGCCGCAACGTCTACCTCTCCCGGGTCGAGATGGGCCGCCGGCTCGCCGCGGAGGCCCCGGTCGACGCCGACCTGGTGATACCGACCCCGGAGTCCGGCACCCCGGCCGCGGTCGGCTACGCCGAGGCCAGCGGCATCCCGTACGGCTCGGGCCTGGTGAAGAACTCCTACGTCGGCCGGACCTTCATCCAGCCGTCGCAGACGATCCGGCAGCTCGGCATCCGGCTCAAGCTCAACCCGCTCAAGGAGGTCATCCGCGGCAAGCGGCTGGTGGTGGTGGACGACTCGATCGTCCGCGGCAACACGCAGCGCGCGCTGGTCCGGATGCTCCGCGAGGCCGGTGCCGCCGAGGTGCACGTGCGGATCTCCTCCCCGCCGGTGAAGTGGCCCTGCTTCTTCGGCATCGACTTCGCCACGCGTGCCGAGCTGATCGCCAACGGGATGAGCGTGGCCGAGATCGGCCAGTCGCTCGGCGCGGACTCGCTGGCGTACATCTCGATCGACGCGATGGTCGAGGCGACCACGATCGACAAGCCCGACCTGTGCCGGGCCTGCTTCGACGGCGAGTACCCGATGGACCTGCCCGACCCCGAGCTGCTCGGCAAGCAGTTGCTCGAGGTCGAGCTGGCGGGCGGCGCCGACGCCGCCGACGCGCTGCGCAGGCCGTGACCTCGCACCGATCCGCGGTGCGGGCCGCCGGCCCGCGCCGCAGCCCCCACCCGCGTACCCGACCCGGCCACCTGGGCCGGGGCCGGGTGCGGTGACCGTACGACCGACACGAAGGTTCCCCAGCCATGTCTGAGACAACCGGTGCCAGCTACGCAGCCGCGGGCGTCGACATCGAGGCGGGCGACCGCGCCGTCACCCTGATGAAGGAGTGGGTGCGCAAGGCGTCCCGCCCCGAGGTGGTCGGCGGACTCGGCGGCTTCGCCGGGCTCTTCGACGCCTCGGCCCTGAAGCGCTACGCCCGCCCGCTGCTCGCCTCGGCCACCGACGGGGTGGGCACCAAGGTGGACATCGCCCGCCGGATGGGCGTCTACGACACGATCGGCCACGACCTGGTCGGCATGGTCGTGGACGACCTGGTGGTGTGCGGCGCCGAGCCGCTGTTCATGACCGACTACATCTGTGTCGGCAAGGTGTACCCGGAGCGGGTCGCCGCCATCGTCAAGGGCATCGCGGAGGGCTGCGTACTGGCCGGCTGCGCGCTGGTCGGCGGCGAGACCGCCGAGCACCCCGGGCTGCTGGGCGCGGACGACTTCGACGTGGCGGGCGCGGGCACCGGGGTGGTCGAGGCCGACGGGCTGCTCGGCGCGGACCGGGTCCGGCCGGGCGACGTGGTGGTCGCGATCGAGTCCTCCGGACTTCACTCGAACGGGTACAGCCTGGTGCGGCACGTGCTCTTCGACCGGGCCGGCTGGGCGCTGGACCGGGAGGTGCCGGAGTTCGGCCGGACGCTGGGCGAGGAACTGCTGGAGCCGACGCGGATCTACTCGCTGGACTGCCTGGCCCTGGCCCGCGCCACCGAGGTGCACGCCTTCTCGCACATCACCGGCGGCGGGCTGGCCAACAACCTCGCCCGGGTGATCCCGGACCACCTCCAGGCGGTCGTGGAGCGGGCGACCTGGACGCCGGGGCCGGTCTTCGGCGTGGTCGGCGAGCTGGGCGCGGTGCCCCGCGAGGAGCTGGAGAAGACCCTCAACATGGGTGTCGGCATGATGGCGGTGCTGCCGCGGGAGTCCGCGGAGGTGGCGCTGTCGGTGCTCGCCGACCGTGACGTGGACGCCTGGGTGGCCGGGGAGATCCGGGCGCGCGAGAGCGGCGCACCGGCCGTGGAGCTGGTCGGCGACCATGGCGTCGGCGCCTGACCCGGGCGGATGCGCGCGGTGAGTTCCGGCTACACGTCGCGTGGGGACGCGCCGACGACGAAACCCGGCCCGGGGTGGACCCCGGGCCGGGCCTCAAGCGTTGGCGGCGTCAAGCGCGACGGCGCTGAGACGACGGGGACGGCTCGGACTGTTCGTCCTGGTCGTCGTCCTCGTCCTCGTCGTTGTACAGATCCGCGTACTGAGCGTACGGGTCGTCGTCCAACTCGTCGTCATCGTCCTCGACTGGCTCCGGATTAACCGGCCTCGACGGCGATGCGCCCAGCTCGTCGGCCAGACGTGAGAGATCAGTACCGCCGCTGTTGTACTTCAGCTGGCGGGCGACCTTCGTCTGCTTGGCCTTGGCCCGGCCGCGCCCCATGGCTCGACCCCCTTAACGGCGGGGCTCGACGGCCCCGAGTCTTGACACGCGTTCATGATCCCGGACGGCCTCCGCGGAGAGAGACCTGTCCGTAGGGCCTCAACGGTACCTGCTTCCGACGCCGCACGGTACGTCGCTCGCACGACGCGCGTCGGAACAGGGGACTTTTGCGGCCCTGTCGTTCCTGGTCAGGCCCGATTTTACCTTCTTCTAGCGCGAACTTGCTATCGGGCCGTGCTATCGGTCACGCCGAGGTCCCCGGACGACCCCGTCCGGGGACCTCGGCGCGGTGCTTCACGGGGCCGACGGGGCCCCGCGAAGGCACCGCGGGCTCAGCCCAGGCTCGGCCGCAGCCACTCGGCGGCCGGGGTGCGGTCGGCCATCCGCTGCTCCGCGAGCCGGTCGGCGGCCACCGCGGGCGGCACGCCGTCGGTCCGGGCGCGTTCGAATATGGCCAGCGTGGTGTCGTGGATCTTCGCGGCCTTCGCCCTGGCCCGTTCGAAGTCGAAGCCGTGCAGCTCGTCGGCGACCTGGATGACGCCGCCGGCGTTCACCACGTAGTCGGGGGCGTAGAGGATGCCGCGGTCGGCGAGGTCCTTCTCGACGCCGGGGTGGGCGAGCTGGTTGTTGGCCGCGCCGCAGACCACGGTGGCGGTCAGCGCGGCCACCGTCGCGTCGTCGAGCGCGCCGCCCAGCGCGCACGGGGCGTAGACGTCCAGCGGGGTGCGCACCAGCTTCTCGGCGCTCTCGACCGCGGTGACCCCCGGGTGGCGGGCGGTGATCCGCGCGACCGCGTCGGTCCGCACGTCGGTGACCACCACCTCGGCGCCGTCGTCGACGAGGTGGCCCACCAGGTGGTGGCCGACCTTGCCGACGCCGGCCACGCCGACCCGGCGGCCGCGCAGCGTCGGCTCGCCCCAGCGCGCCTGTGCGGCCGCGCGCATGCCCTGGAACACGCCGAACGCGGTGAGCACCGAGGAGTCGCCGGCGCCGCCGTGCTCGGGGGAGCGGCCGGTGGTCCAGCGGTTCTCGCGGGCCACCACGTCCATGTCCGCGACGTAGGTGCCGACGTCGCAGGCGGTCACGTAGCGGCCGCCGAGCGAGGCGACGAACCGGCCGTAGGCCAGCAGCAGTTCCTCGGTCTTGAAGGCGTCCGGGTCGCCGATCAGGACGGCCTTGCCGCCGCCGTGGTCGAGGCCGGCCAGGGCGTTCTTGTAGGACATGCCGCGGGAGAGGTTGAGGGCGTCGTCCACGGCCTCCTCGTCGGAGGCGTAGGCGTGGAAGCGCGTGCCGCCCAGGGCCGGGCCCAGGGCGGTGGAGTGGACGGCGATCACGGCCCGCAGGCCGGTCGGCCGGTCCTGGCACAGGACGACCTGCTCGTGTCCGCCCTGGTCCGATCGGAACAGTTTGGCGATGACGGCGGCGCCGTTGCCGTCGTCGGTCTGACGTACGTCGGTCACGGTGGTGACTCCCATAGTCCGGTGGTGCTCGCGGTCCCATTGGGTTCGGGGGTCTCGCCCCCCGTAAGGGTGGCGGAGGGTTCGATGGCCTCAGCGTAGGCCCTGGGCGCAGTGGCCGGGATCACCTCCGGCGGGGTCGGTCCCGTGGGACGATCAGAGACGTCGGCAGGCGGTACGGCGGTGAGGGAGCGGGCGTGGGCGGTTCGGCGGTACAGGTCCCGTACGCGTCGTACCTGCGGGTGTACGAGCCGCTGGCGGCCTTTCCCGAGCCGGAACGCACCCACTGGCACCGCTACGCGGCCGCGGGCCGGGCACGCGGCGCCCAGGACGAGCTGCGGCAGTCCCTGGAGGGGCTGGTGCCGGTGCCGCCGATCGCGGTGCCGGTGCACGAGAGCCGGGAGGCGTTCGTCGCGGAGGTGGGCGGGATCACCCACGTCTGCCCGTGGCGGACCCGGCTGCGCGGCTGGATGGCGCTGGAGCAGTTGGAGGGACAGCTTCCGGGCCCGGTGCTCGACGCGATGGTGCCGCCGGTGGTCAGGCGGCAGGCCGCGGCCGACCACGAGGCGTGGCGCGAGCGCCACCCCGACGCGCGGCCGTGGATCCGCTCGGCGACCTGGCACGTGCCGGTGCGCTGGTTCATCCTCGTCGGCGACGACGAGCGGGAGTACGAACCGGTCGGCGCGGCGGACCCCGCGGGAGGGTCCAAGCGGCCCGTGATGCGCTACCGGACCCCGATGGTGCAGGCCCGGCGCCGGGTGGCGCGCGGCCTGCGGGTGCTCAAGGAGGCGCTGGACGAGAGCCCGTTGGTGGACGGGCTGATCGACGTGGGGCGCTGGCTGGAGGAGTTCCACCCGCGCTCGCTGGTCGAGCTGGACTACGGCGGCCTGGTCCACGTGATCGGCCCGGAGGCGCTGGCGGCGGACCACTCGGCGGCGGACGCGGCCGAGGGGCTGGCGGCGCTGCGCGAGGGCGACTCCGCGGCGGCCGGCACGGCGTACGAGCGGCTGACCGACCGGTGGCGGGCGGTGCGGGAGTTGCAGTTCGCCAACTGAGGTGCGCTTCAGGTGGTGCGGGGCGGGCCGGGGCGGGTGCGCGGGCGGGGTCGGCGGCGTGGATCTGACGGGTTGTTGTCTCCGGGTGGGTCGGGTGTTGTCTCCGGTCCGGCCCGTGCGGTGCTCCGGCCCCTGGTGGTGGTGCTATTGGCCCAAGCGTGACGCAGAGCACGTAAGCGGACTCTTGCCTGCATCACCATCTGTCATGCCAAAATGGGACATCGGGTCCGTCTCGGGCTCGCATCGGAGGTGGGGATGTGGCGGATGATCGCACTGTGACTGATCGTCACGCTGGGGTGACTGTCCGCTATGGCACGGTCCATCGGCTTCCGTCGAGCTTGAACACCTGAGAGGGCAAATCCATCGGTTTGGCCGACGCGGCTGGACGGATGGTGTAGTTGTAGTGCCGAGGACAAGCCGTTCGTCCTATTACCGACTCGGCCCGCGTTCGCCCATATCGGGCAACGCGGGTCAAGGTGCAGAATTTAAGAGGAAAGAACCGCGTTGGTTCGGTTCTCTCGAGGAGGCCGCTCATGACCGCTCGCACCCCTGATGCCGAGCCGTTGCTAACACCTGCTGAGGTCGCCACCATGTTCCGCGTCGACCCGAAGACGGTCACGCGCTGGGCCAAGGCTGGCAAGCTCACGTCGATCCGCACGCTCGGCGGGCACCGCCGGTACCGCGAGGCGGAGGTCCGCGCGCTGCTTGCGGGGATCCCGCAGCAGCGCAGCGAGGCCTGACAGCCCTTTTGGGCGGCTTGTGGGGCCCCTACCCCATACGTCGCCGTCCGACGGCCACCTGCCCCCATCAGGCGGCCGGCGGGAAGGGGCGAACAGCAGGACGCACGACCGTATGACCGTAAGAAGATCGCATCGGACTCCGCCGGGTCCGATGCGATCTTCTTTTTTGTGCGCCCGGTCACACCCAGGAGAGGTACGTACCATTGCACATATTAAATTGAGCACTCTGTGAGGGGGCTCCAGTTCCTTACGTGACGCACAACTTGGCGTGACTCCCGTCACATGCGGGGGACTTGAGGATGGTGCCGGCGATGCGGTAATGAACAGCCCGCGCCTGTCGGGGGCTTGACGGGGGTGCGTCTCCCGCCCGTGGCCCCGCCGTCGCCCGTGCGGGATCCGGGACGTCCTCAACTCACCTGTGACCGACGGGACTTGCCCCGGGCGAAGGTGATCACCGCATCCCCCGGAACGGCCCGCAGGCGGCCCCCTGGGCCCCTCGCCCGCCGTCCCGTGCCGAGGGCTCCGGGGTCCTTTCCCGCCGCCCCGCGACGCGGGGCGGGAGCGGGGGGAGGGGTGTCCGCACGCCCGCTGAACAGCGGAAAGCCCGCCACCGGTCTCCCGGGGCGGGCTGTCTCATCTACGGCGGTCCTGACGGGATTTGAACCCGCGGCCTCCACCTTGACAGGGTGGCGAGCACTCCAAACTGCTCCACAGGACCTCGTCGCGAGACAGACTGTACAGCAGGTCAGGGGGTCGGGTCGAACTCAGGAGCCAGGCCGCGACCAGGCGGCGTCCAGGGCCTTGAAGACGCGCTTGTCCGAGACCGGGAACGCGGTGCCGAGGGCGTGCGCGAAGTAGCTGACCCGCAGTTCCTCGACCATCCAGCGGATGTCGCGGACCGCGGCGGGCACGGGGCGCCCGGCGGGCCGTGCGGCCAGCAGTTCGGCGTACTCCGCCTGGATCTCGCGGACCTTCTCCATGCGTGTGGTGTCGCGCTGGACGCCCGTCGGCATCTGCTGGAGGCGCCGGTCGGCGGCCACCAGGTAGCGCATCAGGTCGGGGAGGCGCTTCAGGCCCGCCGCGGTGACGAAGCCCGGGTACACCAGGCCGGCGAGCTGCTCCCGGACGTCCTGGACGTTCGCCGCGAGCACCGGGCTCCCGGTGTCCTTCAGCCGGCCCTCGCAGGAGTGCCAGGCGGCCAGCACCTGCTGGACCTGCCGGATCGCGCGGCCGGTCAGCTCGACCAGGTCGGCGCGCACCGCGTCGAAGAGCTTGCGGTAGCCCTCCTCGTCCCAGGCCGGGCCGCCGTGCTCGGCGATCAGCCGGTCCGCTGCCGCCGTGGCGCAGTCCTCGAACAGGCCCTGGACGCTGCCGTGCGGGTTGCGGGACAACGCCAGCTTCTGCTGGTTGGAGAGCTTGTCGGCGGCGAACTTGGCCGGGTTGACCGGCACGTTCAGCAGGATCAGCCGGCGGGTGCCGCGCCACATCGCCTCGGCCTGCTCCGCCTCGGTGTCGAACAGCCGCACCGCGACCGACGCCCCCTCGTCCACCAGGGCGGGGTACGCCTTGACCGGCTGGCCGGCACGCCGGGCCTCGAACGTGCGCGGGAGGGCCCCCACCGTCCAGTCGGTGAGGCCGGTGCGCTGCGGGGCGGTGGCCAGCGCCGGGTCGGAGGACCGCTCGAACGCCTTGGTGATCGCCTCCCGCGTCTTCGGCCGCAGCCGCTGCTTGAGCGCGTCGAGGTCCTTGTCCTCGGTGTGGCCGGCCACCTTGCGGCGCCGCTCGTCCACCACCCGGAAGGTGATCTTGAGGTGGTCGGGGACCTTCGACAGGTCGAAGTCCTCCGCCGAGACCCGCACCCCGACCATCTGCTGGAGCTCCCGCGCCAGGACGACGGGGAGCGGGTCGGGGCCGGCCGCGACCCGGTCGAGGAACGCCTTCGCGTAGTTCGGCGCCGGGACGTAGTGGCGGCGGATCGGCTTGGGCAGCGAGCGGATGAGTTCGGTGACGACCTGCTCGCGCAGGCCCGGGATCTGCCAGTCGAAGCCGTCGGGCACCACCTGGTTGAGCACCGCGAGCGGGATGTGGACGGTCACGCCGTCGGCGTCCCCGCCCGGCTCGAACTGGTAGGTCACCCGGAACTTCAGCGCGCCCTGCCGCCAGGAGTCGGGGTAGTCGGCCTTGGTGACCGCCTCCGCGTTCTCGTTGATCAGCATGGAGTGCTCGAAGTTGAGCAACTCCGGTTCCTCGCGCCGCTTGTGCTTCCACCAGGAGTCGAAGTGGGCGCCGGACACCACGTGTTCGGGCAGCTTGCCGTCGTAGAAGTCGAAGAGCGTCTCGTCGTCGACGAGGATGTCGCGGCGGCGGGCGCGGTGCTCCAACTCCTCGACCTCGCCCAGGAGCTTGCGGTTGTCGTGGAAGAACTGGTGGTGGGTGCGCCAGTCGCCCTCGACCAGGGCGTTGCGGATGAACAGCTCGCGGGAGGTCTCCGGGTCGATCCGGCCGTAGTTCACCTTGCGCTGGGCGACCAGCGGGACGCCGTAGAGCGTCACCTTCTCGTAGGCCATCACCGCGGCCTGGTCCTTCTCCCAGTGCGGCTCGCTGTAGCTGCGCTTGACCAGGTGCTGTGCCAGGGGCTCGACCCAGTCCGGCTCGATCCGCGCGTTGACCCGCGCCCACAGCCGGGAGGTCTCCACCAGTTCGGCGGACATGATCCAGCGCGGCGGCTTCTTGAAGAGCGCGGAGCCGGGGAAGACCGCGAACTTCGCGCTGCGGGCGCCCAGGTACTCGTTCTTGTCGGTGTCCTTCAGGCCCAGGTGCGACAGCAGGCCGGCCAGCAGCGACACGTGGACCCGCTGCGGATCGGCGGCGTCCTGGTCGCCGGCGGGCTCGGGGCCGACGGTGATGCCGAGCGACCTGGCGACACTGCGCAACTGGCTGTAGATGTCCTGCCACTCGCGGATGCGCAGGTAGTTGAGGAACTCCGCCCGGCAGGTGCGGCGGAAGGCGGAGGAGGACAGCTCCTTCTGCTTCTCGCGCAGGTAGGCCCACAGGTGCAGGAAGGACAGGAAGTCGCTGCTCTCGTCCTTGAACCGGGCGTGCTGCTGGTCGGCCTGGGCCTGCTTGTCGGCGGGGCGCTCGCGCGGGTCCTGGATGGACAGCGCGGCCGCGATCACCATCACCTCGCGCACGCAGCCGTTGCGGTCCGCCTCCAGCACCATCCGGGCCAGCCGCGGGTCGACCGGTAGCTGGGCGAGCTTGCGGCCGGTCTGGGTGAGCCGCTTGCGCGGGTCCTTCTGCTGCGGATCGAGCGCGCCGAGCTCTTCGAGGAGCTGGACGCCGTCCTTGATGTTCCGGCTGTCCGGCGGGTCGATGAACGGGAACCTCGCGATGTCGCCGAGCCCGGCGGCGGTCATCTGAAGGATCACCGAGGCGAGGTTGGTGCGCAGGATCTCCGCGTCGGTGAACTCCGGCCGGGACAGGAAGTCGTCCTCGTCGTACAGCCGGATGCAGATGCCGTCGGAGGTGCGGCCGCAGCGGCCCTTGCGCTGGTTGGCGCTGGCCTGGCTGATCGGCTCGATCGGCAGCCGCTGCACCTTGGTGCGGTGGCTGTAGCGGGAGATGCGGGCGGTGCCCGGGTCGATCACGTAGCGGATGCCCGGGACGGTCAGCGAGGTCTCCGCCACGTTGGTGGCCAGCACGATCCGGCGGCCGGTGTGCTGCTGGAACACGCGGTGCTGCTCGGCCGACGACAGCCGCGCGTACAGCGGCAGCACCTCGGTGCCGCGGAGCTGCCGCCTGGTGAGGGCGTCGGCGGTGTCGCGGATCTCCCGCTCGCCGGAGAGGAAGACCAGGATGTCGCCGGGGCCCTCGGCCTGGAGTTCGTCCACCGCGTCGCTGATCGCGGTGATCTGGTCCCGGTCGGCCTCGGTCGAGCCCTCCTCCAGCAGCGGCCGGTACCGCACCTCGACCGGGTAGGTGCGCCCGCTCACCTCCACCACCGGCGCGTCGCCGAAGTGCCGGGAGAAGCGCTGCGGGTCGATGGTGGCGGAGGTGATGACGACCTTGAGGTCGGGGCGGCGCGGCAACAACTGGGCGAGGTAGCCGAGGATGAAGTCGATGTTCAGGCTGCGCTCGTGGGCCTCGTCGATGATGATCGTGTCGTAGGCGCGCAGCTCGCGGTCGGTCTGGATCTCGGCGAGCATGATGCCGTCGGTCATCAGCTTGACCAGGGTCGAGTCGCCCACCTGGTCGGTGAAGCGGACCTTCCAGCCGACCGCCTCGCCCAGCGGGGTGCGCAGCTCCTCCGCGACGCGCTCGGCGACGGTCCTGGCCGCGATCCGGCGCGGCTGGGTGTGGCCGATCAGCCCGCGCACGCCGCGGCCCAGCTCCAGGCAGATCTTGGGGATCTGGGTGGTCTTGCCGGAGCCGGTCTCGCCGGCGACGATCACCACCTGGTGGTCGCGGATCGCCGCGAGGATCTCGTCCTTCTTCTGGCTGACCGGCAGCGCCTCGGGGTAGGTGATCCGCGGCACGGCCGCCCGGCGCGCGGCCGTCCGGGTCTCCGCCCTCCCGATCTCCGTGTCGATCTCGGCGAGCACCGCGGCGCGCGCCTCCGGCTTGCGGATGCGGCGGGCGCCGTCGAGCCGCCGGCCGAGCCGCTGCTCGTCGCGCGAGGAGAGCGCGGGCAGCCGCGCGGCGAGTTCGGAGAACTCGGCGGGGGAGGAGGGTTGCGTAGACATACGCGATCCAGCATCGCACCTGCCGGCGAGGAGCGGCCAACCCATTTCCACGGTATTCGGGGCGTCCGGGGCGCCCGTCCTGGACCGGGGTGACACGGATCACGACGAAGGGCCCGCCTCCGATGGAGGCGGGCCCTTCGTCGTGCGGTGGCTGGGGCCGGGGTCGAACCGGCGACCTACCGCTTTTCAGGCGGTCGCTCGTACCAACTGAGCTACCCAGCCGCAGCGGTCCTGACGGGATTTGAACCCGCGGCCTCCACCTTGACAGGGTGGCGAGCACTCCAAACTGCTCCACAGGACCTTGCGTGGTGCGGCACAAGTGTGACACATGATGTGCCGTGCTTCCGCACCGGTTTTCCGCGACGCCTGCGCCATGCCCTCCGGGCCGCCGGAGATCCCGGGGGACTTCCTGTTGCCGTTCGGACATTTCGGCGGGCCGATGTCGCTTGATCAGCGTAGCAGAATCGGGGCGGTGCCCCTGCACGCGCGCCGTGCCGGGCGGGCGCACGGAGCCGGCGTGGGAGCGGGCGTGGGAGCGGGCGTGGGACGGGGTGGGGGCGGGCGTGGGAGTCGGCGCCGGAGCCGGCCGGTAAGCAGCCGTAAGGGCTTTGACGGCGCCGCGGCGCGCTGGCTAGCGTGCGGCCATGGACGTGCTCAGATACGTGGCGTTCGCCACCGACGCCTCCGGGGGGAACCCGGCGGGCGTGGTGCTGGACGCGAGCGGGGCCAACGAGGCCGGGATGCTGGCCGTCGCCGCCGAAGTCGGCTACTCGGAGACGGCGTTCGCCGTGCCGCGCCCCGACGGCGACCTCGACGTCCGCTACTTCAGCCCGCTGGCCGAGGTGTCGTTCTGCGGGCACGCGACCATCGCCACCGCGGTCGCCCACGCGCACGTCCACGGTCCGGGCACGCTGGTCCTCCACACCGCGGCCGGTCCGGTCCGGGTGGTGTCCTCCCTCGGCCCGGACGGTGTCGGCGCCGCCGAACTGGTGAGCGTTCCGCCCCGGTCGGAGCCGCTGTCCGCGGCCGACCTGGCCGCCCTGCTCGCCGCGCTGCGCTGGTCCGCGGCGGAGCTGGACCCGGCGCTGCCGCCGCGGGTCGCCTACGCCGGCGCCCGGCACCCGGTGATCGCCGCCGCGACCCGCCGGCGGCTGGCGGCGCTCGACTACGACATGGCCGCGCTCGGCGACCTCATGCGCCGCCGCGACTGGACCACGGTCGACCTGGTCTGGCGGGAGTCGGAGACGGTCTTCCACGCCCGCAACCCCTTCCCGCCCGGCGGCGTGGTCGAGGACCCGGCCACGGGCGCGGCGGCCGCCGCGTTCGGCGGCTACCTGCGCGAGCTGGGCCTGGTCGCGCCGCCGGCCACGCTCACGGTGCACCAGGGCGACGACCTGGGTCGGCCGAGCGTCCTGACCGTCGCCGTCCCCGCGGACCCGGCCGCCGGGATCGGTGTGCGCGGCGCGGCCGTACCGATCCCGGACTGACGCGCGGTCGTACGCCCGGTCCGGCCGCCCGGTTCGGACGGACGGTCCGTACGCCCGGTGCCCGGCTCAGGCGCCCGGCCTGGCCAGCAGGAGTTCGGTGTTGTGGTCGGCGGAGCCGCCGAGCTTGGCGGCGGGGGTGGCGTAGGGGTCGTTGAAGGACAGCTCGCGGTAGAGGGCGGCGAGGTCGGGCTCGGTGGTGGCGGTGAAGTCGGTCGCGTAGGGCGCGGCGGACTCCACGAGGGTGGTGAACAGCGACAGGGTGCCGTCGTGGTTGTCGGCGATCTCGATGAGCCGCGCGTGCTGCGGGAAGTCCACGTGCGAGGCGGTGTTGATCTCCCAGAACGCGCGCTCGGGGACGGCGTGGCCGTGCGGCGTGATGAGGTTGGCGTGCGTGTGGCCGTTCACCCAGGCCACCACGTTCGGGTAGCGCTGGAGCAGGGCGACCAGCTCGGTGCCGGTGTGCCGGCCGTCGAACAGGTTGTACGGGTCGGGCAGCGTGTTGCCCATGGTGGTGCTGGTGTGGTGGCTGAACAGGACAACGAGCTGGTCCTGGGAGCCGCGGCGCACCACGGTGCCGTCGGTGTCGTACCAGTGCGTGCTGTACGACTGGAGGACGGACTCCAGCCACTTCAGTTGGGCGGAGCCGATGGAGCCGTCCGCCCAGCCGGCGCGGTTGGTGGTGTCGAGGCTGACGCCGAGGACCCCGTCGGAGATCGGGAAGGTGTAGTAGAGCTTGCCGCTGTCGGCGGCCGCCTGGGTGAAGCCGTGGCCGTACGGGCCCGGGCCGGTGCGGGCGGTGTCGAGGTGCGCCTGGGCGAACTGCTTCGGGGTGAAGGGGGCGCGGCGGGCGTCGGGGGTGACCGGGCGGACCGGGCCGCCCCCTTCGAGCAGGCCGAGCAGGAGGGCGACCGCGGACGCCGGGTCGTGCTGGATCGCGTCCGCGAGCTTGGCCGCGGTCGCGTCGTCCACGCCCTCGATCTTGCCGCCGCCGGTGTAGAGGGAGCCCAGCAGGCCCAGGTCGGGCAGGGTGCCCTCGATGCTGTCGTCGTGGTTGCCGACCGTGGTGTACCAGGGGGTGCGCAGCCCGCTCGCGGTGAACGGCCGTCCGGCGGCGGCCAGGAAGCCCGGCACCTGCGGGAAGCCGGCCGCCTTGTAGTCGTCCTGGAAGGACGACTCGGGGTTCCAGTACAGCGCGGAACCGGAGTTCTGCACGCCCTCGTAGCGGGAGGTGTCCCCGGTGTTCGGGGTGATCGCGCCGCCGCTCATCACCGTGAGGTACCAGTCGAGTTCGACCTGCTCGTGGTTGTCGGTGTTGTCGCCGGTCGCCATCACCAGGGAGAAGGGCAGGCCCGTGTAGGGGCCGCCGGAAAGCGAGTTGACCCGGTCGACGAGGGAGGCGGCGCCGCGCACGGTCAGTGCCTCGTGCGGGCGGTAGGCGGAGTCGATGTACTTCGCGAGGTACTCGAAGCGCACCGGCGACTCGGTGTCGGCCAGGTGCAGGTCCGTGAACTGCACGAAGGAGGCGAGGCCGGTGCGCGCGGTGTCCCGCCCGGCGCCGCCCGCGGCCAGCTCGGTGCGCACGACCAGCGGCCAACCGGGCCCGGCCGCGAGCCTCTTGTACGCGCCGGTGCCGGTGGCCGTCGCGGCCTGGGCGAGGGTGGTGCCCTCGACGGCCACGGCGCGGGCGGCCGACGCGGCGACCGCGCGGTCGCGGGCCGCCGCCGACGCGAACGGGCCGTCCACCAGGGTCAGGGCGGCGGCGGCCGCGGCGGCGGAGGCACCGGAGAGGAACTGGCGTCTGCTGGCTGCGCCCATGGACAAGTCTCCTGACGGTGGTCGGGTCGGCACGCGTGACGGCTGCTGCCGCGGTCGTGGTCCGGCCGGTCGTGGTCCGGTACGGCCGGGGTACGGCCGACCGCGCCACGGCCGGTGGGGTGCGGCCCGCGCCGGGGGTGGCTCCGGTGCGCGCCCGGCTCCGTATTACCAGTGGGTAACGGCCAACCGCCATAGTGCCGACGCATGTTCACGTCCGAGGGGCCGCCGCGTGAACCCGCCGTGAAGCGCCGGCGGCCGGACGCGGCGGGGCCGGCGGGCGGCGGCCGGTGGGCCGGGCAGGGGGAGGGGGAGGGGGCTCGGTGCGTCAGGGGGCGGGGTCAGCTCTGGGCCGTCGGGCGGACCACGATCTCGTTGACGTCCACGTCGTCCGGCTGCTCGATCGCGTAGCCGATGGCCCGGGCGATCGCGTCCGGCGGGATGGCGATCTCGTCGCGCCGGGCGAGCAGTTCGGCGCGCAACCGCGGGTCGGCCGCGCTGCCCGCGAAGTCGGTGTGCACGAAGCCCGGCGAGACGGAGGTGACGCGGATGTGCGGGCCGGCCTCCTGGCGCAGGCCCTCGCAGATGGTGCGGGCGGCGTTCTTGCTCGCGGCGTAGACCACCTGGCCGGGGACGATGCGCAGGCCGGCGGTGGACAGGGTGGTGACGAAGTGGCCGGACCGCTGGGCGCGGAAGACCGGCAGGGCCGCGGCGATGCCGTGGAGCAGCCCCTTCACGTTGATGTCGATCATGTCCTCCCAGTCCTGCGTCCTCAGGTCGTCGAGCGGGGCGACCGGGCCCACCCCGGCGTTGCCCACCAGGACGTCGAGCCGGCCGAAGCGCTCCTGGGCGAGGGCGACCAGCGCGGCCAGGTCCTCGGCGCGGCGCACGTCGGTCCGGGCGGTCACGGCCTCGCCGCCCTCCGCGGTGATCCGCTCGGCGAGCGCGTCCAGCCGGTCCGTGCGCCGGGCGCCGAGCACCAGCCGGGCGCCGCGGCCGGCGAGCAGCAGCGCGGTGGCCTCGCCGATGCCGCTGCTGGCGCCGGTGAGGGCGACGACCTTGCCCTGGAGGGGCGTGGCGGTGGTGCCGGGGGTGGTCATGGGTGCTGCTCCTCGCGGGGGTCGCGGTATCGTCGGACGAGAAGCGGACACGCGTCCGCTTCCGTTCTCCACCGTAGTGGACACGTGTCCGCTTATCAAGGCACCCGGCTCCCGCCGCTCCGGCGCGGCGGCTCGGCGGGGCCGGAAGGAAGGGAGCCATGGGCGAGCGAGCGACCAGGCGCGCCGACGCGGAGCAGAACCGGGCCCGGATCGTGGACGCGGCCCGGGTGGCGCTGACCGAGTCCGCCGACGCGACGCTGAACTCGATTGCGAAGCGCGCGGGCGTCGGACAGGGCACCCTCTACCGGCACTTCGCCACCCGCGAGGCGCTGCTGCTGGCCGTCTACCGGCAGGACATCGAGGAACTGCTGCGGGCGGCGCCGGAACTGCTGCGCACCCACGCTCGACAGCCCCTGGAGGCACTGCGGTTGTGGCTGGACCGGCTCGCGGCGTACGGGCGGATCAAGCACGGCGTCGCGCAGGCGGTGGAGGCGGCGACCCGGGCGGACCTGTCCAACGCGTACTACGGGCCGGTGATCGACACGATCGGCTCGCTGCTGAGGGCCGGGCAGGACGCCGGCGTGGTGCGGGCGGACGTGGCCGCGCCGGACGTGCTGCTGCTGGTCGACTTCCTGTGGCGCACCGACCAGGGACCGGACTGGGAGCCGCGCACCCGGCACCTGCTCGGCCTCGTGCTCGACGGGCTGCGGCCGCCGGCGGACGGGTGAGGGCGGACGACCGCCGGCGGACGGGTGGGGGCCGCGGACGGGTGGGGACCGCAGGCGGGGCGGGCCGGGCGCGCGGTGGTGGCCGGTCGGGAGTGCGGGTGGGGAGCGTCCGGCGCGGCGGGCCCGCGGTCAGCGGACGTCGGCGGGAGCCGGGGCGGCCGCGCGTTCGGTGTCGGCGAGGTACTTGCGGGTGACCGCGCCGTTGTACTTGGCGAACATCGCGCCCAGCGTGCGCAGTTCCTCCTCGGTCCAGCCGCCGAGCATGTCGGCCAGGCTCTGCGCGCGGGCGGCGCGTACCGCGTCCATGCGGCGCAGCCCGTCGGCGGTCGGCGTGATGATGCTGCGCCGGCGGTCGGCGGCGGCCGGCGCGCGCCCGACCAGGCCCTGCCGGCACAGCGCCGAGACCTGCCGTCCGACGGTGGACGGGTCGAGGCCGAGCGCGGCGGCCAGCGTGTTGATGTCCTGCGGCCCGACCTCGGAGAGCGTGCGCAGCAGCAGGTACTCGGCGCGGTCGAGGTCGTCGTGGATGTCGCTGCGCCGGTGGAACATCTCGAAGTTGCGCACCAGCACCGCGGTCTGGCGTTCGATCACGTCGAGCGCCGCGAGGCCGCCGTCCGCGCCGGTCACGCCGGTCGTGCTGTCCAGGTTCACGGATACCGCTCCAATGCCGGTACGATGCATGTTAATATCGGCATTATACCGATGATAGGCACGGTCCACGGTCCTGGTGTGCGGCGGGGAGCCGCGGCGGGGCCGATCGGCGCGGGGCGGGGCACGGGAACCGGCCGCCCGCGCGCGTGGCGAGCACGGCTGCACCGACGACCGCTGATGGCGCGCGAACCGCGGCACCCGCGAGCGGGCAGCGAGGGCACGGCGAGAGGGGCACTGGACACGTATGGCCGCAACCGGCTGGTTATCCGAGACGTGGGACCGTGTGGTCGGCTCCGACCCGGGACTGCAACGGCTGCGCGGCGCACTGGCCGCCGCGGTCGCGATGAGCACGACGCTCGGCATCGAGTACGTGTACGGCCGGGCCACCGACCGCGGACCGCAGGGCACCCTCGTGGTCATGCTGATCGGCACGGTCATGGCGATGATGGGGTCGATGGCGCTGGGCGACGCCGCCGGGCCCTTGCGGAAGCTCGGCACCGCGGCCTTCTTCCCGGTCGCGATCGGGACCGGCATGGTCGTCGGGATCTGCGTCGCCGGGCGCACCGACACGAAGCTCGCGGTGTTCGTCGTCGTGATGTTCGCGGCGGTCTTCATACGCCGCTTCGGCACGCCGTTCTTCTTCTACGGCTTCATGATGTGGATGGGCTACTTCTTCGCGTCCTTCCTCGGCGCGACCTTCTCCCAACTGCCCTCCCTGCTCGTCGCGGTGGCCATCGCGGCCGCCTGGGTGCTGCTGCTGATGACGACGGTGCTGCGCACCCACCCGCAGCGCACCCTGGCCCGGGTCCGGCGGGCCTTCGCCGCCCGGGCCCGCTCGGTCGCCCGGGTCTGCGCCGACCTGCTGGAGACCGACCCGCGCGACGCGCGCCGGCTGGCCCGGCTGCGCCGCAAGCTGCACTCGCGGCAACTGCGGCTCGCCGAGGCCGCGCTGGTGATAGAGGGCTGGTCGGGCACTCCGGGCGCGATACCCGCGGGCTTCTCGGCCGCGACCGTGCGCCGGCGGGTGCTCGACGCCCACCTGGCGGTCGACGCGCTGGCCGGCGCCGCGGACGCGATGGCCGGCACCGACGCCCGCCACGCCGCCGAGGCCGCGAAGATCGCGGACCATCTGGCCGGCGGCGACCACCGCGCCGCCGAACGGGCCGCCCGCCGGCTGCTGGACCGCTACGACGAGGCCGGCCGGACCGGCCCGGCGCAGGCCGCCGGGCAGCCGGCGCCACGGGACATCGACGGCCTGGCGCACCATCTGGCCTCCGCCGCCTGGGAGTTGGCCACGCTCACCGGCGAGGCCGGGGTGCCGGACCCGGCCGTGGACGGCGAGGAGGACTTCGAGCCCGCGGTCACCCTCGCGATGGGGGTGCTGCCCGGCTCTGCGGCCGTGGCCCTGTCGGTCAGCGCGCGCAGCCGCTGGAACCCGCTCGGCAGGCTGTCGCTCACCACCCGGCAGGCGGTGCAGGTCGCGGTCGCCGGCAGCCTGGCGATCCTCGTCGGGCGCGAGCTGTCACAGGCCCGCTACTACTGGGCGGTGATCGCCACGTTCATCGCGTTCACCGGCACCGCGACCCGCTCCGAGACGTTCATCAAGGCGGGCAACCGCGTGGTCGGCACGCTGGTCGGGCTCGGCGCGGGCATCGGGCTGGCGCACCTGACGGCGGGGCACACCTACTGGATCATCACGGTCATCATCCTGAGCATGTCCTGCGGTTTCTACCTGGTGAGCGTCTCCTACGCGGCCATGATCTTCTTCGTCACGATCATGGTGTCGCAGCTCTACAGCGAACTCCACGAGTTCACCGCGGGGTTGCTCATGCTCCGGCTTGAGGAGACCGCGATCGGGGCCGCGATCGGCATCGGCGTCGCACTGGTGGTCCTGCCGACGAGCACCCGCGACACCGTCTACAGCGCCCGGGTCGGCTACTACACGGCGCTCGGCGAGCTGCTGCGGGCGTGCGCGGCGTCGCTGGCCGCTGAGCCGGCGGCCGGGCCCGCCGCCGGGCGGGCGGCGGACGGACTGGACGCGCAGGTGCGGGTGGTCGATCACCGGCTCCAGCAACTCGCTCTCGTCGCAAGGCCGTTGACGCTTCCGCTGGTGTGGGGGAACGACCCCCGGGTGATGCGGCACCGGCTCACGCTGTACGCCGCGGTGACCCGGCAGATCCGGGCGCTCGCGGTCGGCCCGCGGCGGGCCCCCGGCCTGCCCCCGGCGCCCCATCTCGCGGCCGCCGCGGGCGCGTTGGCGGACGCGGCGACGGCGCTCGCGCTCGCGCCGAGCCCGCAGAGCCGGCCGGCGCCGGAGGTGGAGCGGGCGTTGCGGGCGGCCGACGCCGCGATGCTCGCGGCCCGGCCCGCACCGGGGACGGTGCTTCCCGCGGTGACGCGACCGCTGCTCCGGCTGCGGCAGTTGCTGCGGGAACTCGCGGTGCAGGGGCCCGCGCCCGAGCAGTCCGGCTCCGCCGGCTCCGGCTCCCGCGTCGTCGCCTCCAGCGACGCCGCCACGGCCACCCGCTCCCCCCGCGCCCCGTCCGCCCGGTAGCCGACCTCCCGGCCCGCCTCCTCGCACGCGGGCGGGCGGGCGGGGACGGATGGCGCCGCCCGCCGCGCCGCTCCGGCCGCCCCGCTCCCGCCGGGGCTTCGCCCGGGCGGGGTCATCCGGCGGCGGTGCCGGGTTGGAGGCTCGCGTAGAGGCCGCCCCGGGCGAGGAGTTGGGCGTGGGTGCCCGATGCGGCGAGGTGCCCCGCCTCCAGGACCAGCACGCGGTCGGCGAGAGCCGCGACGCTCATGTCGTGGCTGACGACGACGGTCGTGCGGCCGGCCGACAGGCGGCGCAGCGCCGGCAGCAGGTGGTGCACCGCGGATGCGTCGAGTCCGGTGGTGGGCTCGTCGAGGACGAGGACGGGGCTGTCCCGGAGGAGGGCGCGGGCGATCGCGATCCGCTGGAGCTGGCCGCCGGACAGCCCGGTGGAGCGCGGGGCGAGCGGGGTGAAGTAGCCGTCGTCGAGCGCGCGGACGAAGGCGTGCGCGCCGGCGGCGCGGGCGGCCCGCTCGATCTCCGCGTCCGTCGCGCCCGGCCGGCCGCACGCGATGTTCTCCCGGATGCTGCCGCTGAGGACGTGCGCACGCTGGGGCAGCAGCGTGACGTGCTCCCGCAGCCGGTCGAGCGGCAGGTCCCTGAGGTCGGTGCCGTCCAGCAGGATCGACCCCGCGTCCGGGTCGTAGAAGCGGGTCAGCAGGGCGAGCAGCGTGGACTTGCCCGCGCCGCTGGGCCCGGTGACCACCACGACCTCGCCGGGGGCGGCGGTGAACGACACGTCCCGCAGCACGGACCGACCCGCGCCGGGGTAGCCGAAGCGGACTCCGCGCAGTTCGAGCCGGCCGCCCCCGGAGCGGGCGGGGAGGCGCGGCGCGGCAGCCGGGCCGCGCCCCCCTGGGGACTTCGGCTCGCCCGTGCCGAGCGCCTTCCCGGCGCCGGGGCCGGCCGCAACGACCGTGCGGGCCGTACCGTCCGCGCCGACCACACCGGGCGGGCTGTCCGTGCCGTCCGCGTCGACCGCGCCGGGTGGGCCGGCCGGGTCGGCGCGAGCCGCGGGGACCTCGGGGTCCCGCACGGCCGGCCGCGCGTCGAGGATGTCGAACAGCCGCTCGGCCCCGGCGGACGCCGCCGTGGCGGTCAGCGCGAGGCCCCCCAGCGAGCGGATCGGCGGGTAGAGGTAGCCGACGAACGCGGCGAACGCGAGGAGTTGGCCCAGCGACATCCGGCCGGCGGAAATTTCCCAGGCGCCCAGGCCGATGATGCCGAGCACGCACAGGGTCTCGACCACCTCGATCGACTGCCGGTAGCCCTCGTCGAGCCGCGCGCCCCGCACGGCCGCCCGCAGCCACGCGCGGGCTGCGCCCTCCAGCCGCTGCGCCTCGGCGCGTTCGCGGTTGTACGCCTGGGTGAACGGCATGTTGTCGAGTGCCTCGGCGACCACCGACGTGAGCGCGCCGTCCGCCCGGCGCTCCTGGCGGGAGACCGCGCTCATGCGGCCGGACAGGACCTTGGCGGCGTACAGGAACAGCGGCGCGGTCAGGAAGGTGGCCAGGGCCAGGTCCCAGCGCAGCCACAGCGCGGCGGCGGCGTAGAGCAGCGCGCCGAGCAGCGCGGACACGCCCTGGAGGACGCCGGAGACCGCCATCTGCTCCACGGCCTCCACGTCACCGGTCAGTCGCTCGACCAGGTCCCCGTGGCGGTGGCGCTGGAAGTAGTGCGGCGGGAGGGTCTGGAGGTGCCGGAAGACCGCGGCCCGCAGCCGCAGGACGAAGCGTTCGGCCAGCAGGGCGGCGAGTGAGTTGCCGAGGTAGCCGAGCAGGGCGGTCACGACGGCCACGGCCAGCCACTGGACCGCGGGCGTCCAGAAGCCGTCGAGGTCGCCCTCGCGGAGCGCGCCGTCGGTGAGCTCGCCGAACAGCAGGATGGCCGCCGTCTCGCCGAGCGCGGTCAGCAGCGAGAGGCAGCAGACCACCAGCATCCACACCCGGTCGCCCGCCGTCAGCGGCCAGAAACGGCGCACCGCCGTCCGGACGGCCGCGCCCGGCTCCGGTCGTCGGGCGAGGCCCTGCGACAGCGTGTCCATTCCGCTCCACCTCTCCACCCTCTCCTCGCACGGGCCCTCGCCCGCACGTCGCCGAGGCGGGTTCCGGGGCCGCCGGCCCCGGAACCCGCCTCGACACCGTCGGCGTCAGCGGCGCGGACGCTTCCGGCGCGGGGTCGGCGCGGGCTTGTGGGCCGGACGCTTCGGCGCGGCCTTGTGCTGGGCGGGAACGATCTTGCGGAAGCTCATGGCATCTCCTCGGTGGGTGTTTCCGTTTGCCGCCCCGTTCGGTGGCGACGAGAAAAACGTACGACGGAATCCGGCGTGGAATCCACCGTATTCGCTGAGATGACGCTTAATTGCGAGCGGTGCGAAATTCATCGACGGGAGGGAACCATGTGTGCAGGTGACAGGCAATCACAAAAGATCGGACGGTGAACGGGGCGGGCGTTTCCGCATTCCCATGACTCACCCAGAACTTATTTACCCGCTCACCCCACGCATTCGCCGTGGACGGCCGGAGCGGCGGTCTTCGGCGGACGTTCGGGACACCGCGGGGGTGTTCCCGGTGCTGGACGGACATCATTCCGGCGCCGGGCCGGTGACCTCCTCGGGGAGGTGCATGCGGAGCATCACCCGGTCCACGGCGGCGGCCGAGACGCGGTCGCGGGTGAGGAGGGACCCCACGACCATGACCGCGAAGGCGATCGGCACCGTCCACGCGGCCGGCTCCTCCAGGAGCGCGGCGGCCCACCCGTGGCCCGGTCCGCGGACACTGGTGACGACGACGGCCGCCGCGGCGAGCCCGCCGCCCGTCACGAGCCCGGCCAGCGCCCCGCGGTCGGTGAGCCCGCGCCACCAGATCCCGAGCACCAGCAGCGGGCAGAAGGAGGACGCGGCGACCGCGAACGCGAGCCCGATGGCGTCGGCGACCGGCAGTCCGGACGTCATCGTGGCCATCACCAGCGGCGGCACCCCCGCCACCAGCGAGGCCCACCGGAAGCCGCGCGCCGACCCGCGCAGCAGGTCCTGCGAGACCACTGCGGCCACCGACACGGTCAGTCCCGACGCGGTGGACACGAACGCGGCGAACGCCCCCGCGGTCGCCAGCGCCGCGAGCAGCCGTCCGGCCTCCCCGCCCTGCACGATCTGCGGCAGCACCAGCACCGCGGTGTCCGTCCTCCCGGTGAGCAGGAGTTGGGGCGCGAACACCCGCCCGAGCGCCCCGTAGACCGGCGGCAGCAGGTAGAAGACGCTCAGCAGGACGAGGACCAGCAGCGTCGTACGGCGGGCCGCCCGCCCGTCGGGGTTGGTGTAGAAGCGCACGAGGACGTGGGGCAGGCCCATGGTGCCGAGGAAGGTGGCGAGCAGGATCGAGTACACCGCGTACAGCGGGTGCGCGCGGCCGCCGGCACCGGACAGCGGGCGGGCCCACCGCGCCCCGGTCGCGGGCGCGAGGCCCACCTGGTGCGGTACCGGCACCCCGGCGGGAAAGGTGAGCCGGGCACCGGCGCCCGCGGAGTGCTCGCCGACCGCGAGCCGTACGGTGCCGCCGCCCCGGCCGGCGGGTGCGGACTCCCCGCCCCGCGCGGGGAGTTCGGTCGGCCCGGTGTCCGCGGTCGTGCCCGTGCCGGCGGCCGCGCCCGCCCTCGCCTCGTCGTCCGTGCCGGCGCCCCCGCTGGCGCCCCCGCCCCCGCCCGCCTTCGCGCCCGGGTACGTGCGCCCGTCCAGCGAGCCGCTGACCTCGATGGTCACCGGCGCGCGGACGTCGAAGCGCACCGCGTCCTGGACGCGGACCACCGTGCGGTGCGGGAAGCGCGGCACGCCGTCGCCGGTGAGGGCGGGCGACCCGGCGTTCCGCCAGGCCAGCACCAGGAACAGCGCGGGCACCGCGATCGCGATCAGCTTCAGCCAGAAGTGCAGGCCCTGCACGAGGGTGACGCTGCGCATGCCGCCCGCGGCCGACACCACGACCACGGCGCCCGCGACCACCACCGCGCCCGCCCACCGCGGCGCCCCGGTCACCGTCTGCAACGTGAGCCCGGCACCCTGGAGTTGGGGTGCCAGGTAGAGCCACGCGATCACCGCGACCAGCAGGCCGGCCACCCGGCGCACCGCGGTGGAGCCGAGCCGTTCCTCGGCGAAGTCCGGCAGCGTGTACGCGCCCGAGCGGCGCAGCGGCGCCGCGATCAGCAGCAGGAGGACCAGGTAGCCGGCCGCGTAGCCGACCGGGTACGCCAGCATGTCCACGCCGTAGGCCATCACCAGGCCGGCGACGCCGAGGAAGGACGCCGCCGACAGGTACTCGCCGCTGATCGCGGAGGCGTTCCACAGCGGTGAGACCTCGCGGGAGGCCACGTAGAAGTCGGAGGTGGCGCGGGACAGCCGCAGCCCGTACACCCCGACGGCGACGGTCGCCACGAGGACGGCGCCGAGCGCGGCGAGGCCGAGCGCGGGGTTCACCCGGCACCGGGATTCGCCGAACCGGAGTCGGTGGGGCCCAAGTTCGCGGTCCCGGAGGACGGCGCACCGGAACGGGCCGAACCGGTGCCGGGCGGGGCGGTGCCGGGCGGGCCGGGGGACGCCTGGCCGGGGTCCGCGGAGCCGGAACGCGCCGTGCCGGCGTCCGGCGAACCGCTGTCCCGCGAATCGGCGTCCGGCGAACCGGTGTCCTGCGCGCCGGCGTTTCGCGAACCGCTGTCCCACGAACCGGATTCCGCAGGGGCGGCGCCCCTCCGGTGGGGGCCGGTCCCACCGGAACCGGGGGATACGGCACCGGTGTCGGAGGCAGCGCGCCCTGAACCGGGCTGTACGGCGGGGGAGTCGGCGATCACCCCCGTGGAGCCCGGTGCCGTCCCCGGGTCCGGTCCGTTCAGCAGGTCGGTGAAGTCCCGCTCCACCCGCTCCGCGTGCCGGACGTGGAACCAGGCCATGCCGAGCAGCACCGGGTAGGCCACCACGCCGAGCAGCAGCCAGGCCAGCCGGAAGCCGTGGACCTCGGCGGTCCGCAGCCCCGGCAGCAGCGCGAACGCGGCGGGGACCCCGCCGAGCACCACCGCCAGCACCGCCAGCACGCCCAGCGCGAGCCGCAGTTGGTCGCGGACGAGCGAGCGCACGTAGACCTGGGCGAGCCGCGGCTGCGCGTGCAGGTCGGCGGGCCGGGCCCGCGCCGACCAGCCGCCCGGGCGGTGCCTGCGCGGGCCGGAGACCGCGGTCCGGCGGGGCGGCGGCCCCGGCTGCTGCCCGGCGCTCACGTCCGGCCGCCCGGCCCCGGCCGCGGCGCCCACCGGGTCAGCAACTCCCGCAGCTCGCGCGAGTGCCGCCTGCTGACCGGGAGCTCGCCCCCGGCGACCCGTACCGTCCAGTGCCCGGCGTCCGAGCGCAGTTCCTCCACGTGGCCCAGCGACACCAGGAAGCGCCGGTGGATGCGGAGGAAGCCGTGCGGGGCCCAGCGTTCCTCCAGCACCGCCAGCGGGACCCGGAGCAGGGGCGCCCCGCCGCGGGTGTGCAGGCGCACGTAGTCGCCCTGGGCCTCGACGTAGGAGACCTCGTCACGGGAGACGAAGCGGGTCACGCCGCCGGCCTCGACGGGTATGCGGTCGTCGGGCGGGGCCGGCTGCGCGAGCCGGTCCGGCGCCGAACGGGCGTGCGTGGCAACGCTGTCGGACCCGGCCGCGGCCGGCCCGCCGGGTTCCGGCCCGGGGCCGCCCGGGGCGGCGCCCCCGCTCTCGATCAGCGCGGCGACCCGCCGCACCGCCTCCGCCAGGCGCTGCGGGCCGACCGGCTTGAGCAGGTAGTCGCAGGCGTTGAGCGCGAACGCCGACACCGCGAAGTCGTCGTAGGCGGTGACGAACACCACCGCCGGCGGGTGCGCGAACCGGCCCAGCACCCGCATCAGTTCCAGGCCGTCGAGGCCCGGCATGCGGATGTCCAGGAAGACGGCGTCGGTGCTGCCGTCCTCCAGCAGCCGCAGCGCCTCCTCGCTGCCGCCGGCCGCCAGCACCCGGCCCACCCGGCGGTCGCCGCGCAGCAGGTAGGTCAGCTCCTCCAGCGCGGGCGGCTCGTCGTCCACCGCGAGGACCTGCAGCGGTCTCACGAAGCGTGCACCCCGTTCCGGTACTTGGGCACCCTGACGTTGATCTTCGTCCCCGCGCCCGGTGCGGTCTCCACCACGAGTCCGTACTCGTCGCCGAACACCGTGCGCAGCCGCTCGTCCACGTTGCCCAGGCCCAGCGAGTCCCCGCCGGCCTTTCCGGCGAGCTGCGCGCGCACCCGCTCAGGGTCCATGCCCACGCCGTCGTCCTCCACACTGATCCGGCACTCCGTACCGGCGTCCTCCGCCCGGATCGTGATCCGGCCCGAACTGGCCTTCGGACCCAGGCCGTGCCGGACCGCGTTCTCCACCAGGGGCTGGAGGCAGAGGAACGGCACGGCCACCGGGAGGACTTCGGGGGCGATCAGCAGGTCCACCCGCAGTCGCGCGCCGAACCGGGCGCGCTCCAGGCGCAGGTACTGGTCGACGGAGTGCAACTCCTCGGCCAACGTGCTGAACTGCCCGTGGCGGCGCAGGCTGTAGCGGGTCAGCTCGGCGAACTCCAGCAGGAGTTCGCGGGCCTGGTCCGGGTCGGTGCGGACGAAGGAGGCGATGGCGGTGAGCGAGTTGTAGACGAAGTGCGGGGATATCTGGGCGCGCAGCGCCTTCAACTCCGCCTCGATCACCCGGGTCCGGGAGCGGTCCAGCTCGGCGAGTTCGAGCTGCGAGATCACCCAGTGCGCGACCTCTCCCGCCGCCCGGACCAGCCCCGCCGACACCTGCCGGGCGTACACCGACAGCGCGCCCACCACCAGGCCGTCCACCACCAGCGGCACCACGACCGCGCTGCGCACCGGGCAGTCCAGGTCCTCGCAGGCGATCGCGTCGGCCGGCACCACCCACGGGCGGCCGGCGTCCATCGCGTCCCTGGCGTGCGCGACGGCCTGCGCGGCGTGCCTGCGGCCGGGGCCCTCCCAGGCGAGGAGGCTCTCCTCCCCGACCACCGCCAGCGCGGGCGTGCCCAGCAGTTCGCGCAGATGGCGGGCGGCGCGCTTCGCGGAGTCGGCGTTGAGGCCGTCGCGCAGCGGCGGAGCCGCCAGGGACGCCTGGTGGAGCGTCGCGTACGCGGCCCTGTCCGCGGGGGTGCCGAAGCCCCGCCGACCGCGGACCAGCCAGAAGAGGGCCGCCGCGACGCCCGCGACCACCAGGGTGACCGACACCGTGAGCATGCTGTGCATTATCCGCCGGGCCGAGCCGCACGGGGCCGCGTCCGCGGGGTTCGTCCGGGTTCCGGGCGCCCTCGGCAGGCGGATGAGGCCGTTGGCCGAGGTCCTGGGAGTTGCCGCTCAGCGTCCCGAAAGTGGGACGGAACATCCCTGTGGCGATCCCCCCGTTTCGTCGCCCCAGCCGCGCGGGGAGTTGAGGCGCGTTGCTGTGAAAGCTATCTCGGGGTGTTCGTGTCGTCAGAGGGGAGGCGGGCGTATCGGGCGAGGGTGGCCCTGTTCGTCGACGGGTCCTCGAAGGTCAGCTCCCAAGGCCCGGTGTTCATGTCCATCTCCTTGCCGAACCCGACCCACTTGCCCGCCATGCGACGCCCCGTCGGCTCGGCCAGCATCTGAATGGCGCCGTGGTAGCGGGCACCGCGGTAGTAGCTCTCACCGGCCGTCTGTTCCACCCAGGTCCCGGTGACGACACTCCCGTCTACGGTGAGGTCCACGGTGAGGTCCGAGTCCGACGAGCCCGGAATGCTGCGCACCGTCAGCCGGTTGCCGTGCTGGAGCACGACGACGTAGTGCAGCCCGGTGAAGGTCTGGCCCCGGCTGCTGGAGTAGTACTCGTAGCGGCTGAGCCACACCCCGCTGTAGTTGCCCTGCAACACCGGTTGCGGGGCGCGCCCGTGGCCGGGCGCGGCAGCGACACGGGCAGCGCTGCCGGTCGTGGCGGGCGTGAGGTCGTGACCGCCGTCGCCGTCATCCACCACACGCCCCTGCGGGATCGCCGTCGCGAAGCCGAGGGACTCGATGGGCAGACCGGTGATGGATTCCAAGGCGCGTGCGTAGACGGGCCGGGGCGCTGCGGTGGTACCCGCTTCCCAACGCTGCACCAGTCGCTTGCTCGCGTCGTTGGGCTGCCCGGCACGTTCACCCGCCGCTCGCAGGGCGCGAGCGAACTCGTCCTGGCTCATGAGCAATCCCATGCGGATGGCCCGCAGCGTACTGTTCGGCGTCGCTGTCGTCATGCCGATCACGCTAGCCCCTGACGCGTCGCAATGACACCCGAATGACGCCTTTGGTGACGCCGGAATGACGCCTCGAATGCCGTCGCGGTAAGCGATGTAGCGGCGACATTCTGTGACCGTTCCCTTGGTGGTGCTCGTACCGGGCGTACGGGCAGGAGGAGGTCTGCGATGAACACGGACGGTGGCGTGAAGGGCATCGACTGGGAGGGGTTGTCGGCGCGGGAGTGGTATGCGAGTGAGTTGGCGTATCGGCGGCAGGAGGCCGGGCTGACGTTGGTGCAGTTGGCGGAGCTGTGCCTGTACGAGCAGTCCTACCTGCACAGGTTGGAGCGGGGGTCGCGGCTCGGGACGGTGCAGGCGGCTGCCGCGTTGGACAAGGTGTACGGGACGGGCGACCTGTTGGTGCGGCTGTGGCACCTGGCGAAGCGGGAGGCGAAGGAGCGGCCGTTCGCGGGGTTGGCGCCGTTGGAGGCGGTGGCGGCGAGTATGCAGGAGTACGCGGCCGGTGCGGTGCCGGAGCTGCTCCAGACCCGCGCGTACGCCGAGGAGCAGGTGCGCGCCCTGCGTCCAGGCACCGCCGAGCGGTTGGGCGCGCGGGTGGCGGGGCGGTTGGCGCGGCAGGAGCGGTTGACCGATCCGGACCCGGTGCATTACCGGGCGTTGATCGACGAGGCGGTGCTGCGCAGGAAGGCGCGGGATGCGCGGACGTGGACCGAGCAGGTGGAGCACCTTCTCCAGGTGGCGCAGCTCCCGGACGTCTCGCTGCATGTGGTGCCGTTCGGTGTGGGGCCGCATCCGCTGTGCGGGTCGCTGGAGTTGATTCATCTTCCGCAGGGGCGCACGGTCGCGTACGCGCCGAGCAGTTGCGGTGATCGTGTCGTGGAGGAGCCGGAGGAGGTCGAGCCACTGCGGCTGGCGTACGACAGGTTGCGGGACGCGGCGTTGTCCCCGGCGGACTCGCTGGCGTTCCTGCGCGAGCTGCTGGCCGAGCACACCGGAACCGGCCCGGCGGAGGGTGCTGCGTCGTGATCGCCGCACCCGAAGCGGCTGCCGTCGCCGCGCTACGCACCTGCGGCGCGCCCCGGACCTGGCGGGTCACGGCGACCAACGGCGTGACGGTGTCGGGGTATCTGCCGCCGTGGGCGTTCGAGGACCCGAGCATGACCGCGGTGGAGCCGCCCGGTCTTCCTGTCGCCCTGGTCGATGTGGAGTTGTTCCGGTACTTCGACGGCGTGGCGGGTTCGCTGGCCGGTCCGGACGACGGTGTGGACGAGGACGGCGTGATCACGCCCTTCTGCGCGGTGACCTGCCGCCCCTTCGCCGACCGCGAGGCCCCCGAAGTGCCGGCGCACCCGGTGCTGACCGTGCAGGTCAGCGGGAGCGAGGAGACCGTGTGCCACGATCCGGGCGAACTGGCCGTTCTCATCGGGCGGTTGCGGGCGCACACGGACTATCTCGACCGGCACGTGCTGCCCGCGTTCACCGTGATCCACCGGGACTGGGAAGCCCACCACCGCACCGCCACGGAGCCGTCCTCATGAGGCGCGACGCGTCGGCGTGACAGGCGCCCCACAATTCCCTTCGCGCGGTTCCGCGCGTTCCCGGCGACGGACCGTTCGCCGCGGATGGGGGACCGTTCACCGAGCGGCCGGGACCGCTGGGCGACCGGCGCGGTGTGAGGGAGGTCACGTCGCGCCGGCGCGGCCTAGCGTGGACGGGGGCCGGGCACGGCCCCCGGCGGCACTTCGCCGCCGTCCCCGCTGCCTTCCTCGACGAGGAGGAACACCGCAGATGAGCACCGCCGCACCCGCTCCCGCCGCACCCGCCGCCGCGGACGCGATAGCCGACCCCGGGCCGCTCGGCCTGGCCGGCTTCGCGTCCACCACGTTCGTGCTCAGCTCCTTCAACGCGCACCTGATCGACCAGAACCTGCTCACCGTGGTGCTGCCGCTCGCGCTGTTCTACGGCGGTCTGATCCAACTCCTCGCCGGCATGTGGGAGTTCCGCAAGGGCAACACCTTCGGGGCGACCGCCTTCGCGTCGTACGGCGCGTTCTGGCTGTCGTACGCGGCCTACGTGAAGTTCGTGGTCGGCACGCTCCCGCCGGACACCGCGCATCAGGCCACCGGCCTGTACCTGCTGGTCTGGGCGATCTTCACGGTCTACATGACGGCCGCCGCGCTGCGCACCAACGCCGCGCTGCTCGCGGTCTTCGTCGCGCTGTCCGCGACCTTCATCGTGCTCGCCGTCGGGGAGTTCGCGACGTCGGTGGGCGTCACCAAGGTCGGCGGCTGGATCGGCCTGGTCACCGCGGTGCTCGCCTGGTACGCGTCGTTCGCCGTCGTCACCAACGCGACGTGGAAGCGCCCGGTGGTGCCGCTCGGTCCGCTCACCGGCGCCGGGCTCGGACGGCGCGGCGGGCCGGTCGGCGGTCCGCACGTCTGAGGAGCCGTACGTCCGAGGAGCCGTACGTCCTCGGGCCTTGCGTCCGAGACGCGGGCGCCTCGTACCGTCCGCCCCTCGCCCCGTCCACCGCGCACCGTCGCGCCGCCCGCCCACCGGACGTCCTTCCCGTCCGGTGGGCGGGCGGTAGCGTGGACGCGTGGGGGAGAGCGAACAGCCGCGGCGCGCGCGACGCGCGCGACACCGCCGACGGCTTCGGCGACCTGGACGGCCTCGCGTACGACGCGGTGCTCTGCGACTTCGACGGCGTGGTCCACCTGTGGCCGCCCGACGCGATGTCGTCGCTCGACCTCGCCCGCGGCCTGCCCGAAGGGACGCTGGCCCGGGCCGCGTTCCGGCCCGCGCTGCTCGAACGCGCCGTCACCGGCGCGATCACCGACGAGCAGTGGCGGGCGCGGGTCGCCGACGACCTGGCCGGCGCCTGCGGTTCGGCGCGCGCCGCGACCGCGATGGTCGCCGAGTGGACCGCCGGAACCGGCCGAGTCGACCCCGCGATGCTGGCGCTGCTCGCCGCCGTGCGCCGCCGCGGGGCCGCGGTGGTGCTGGTCTCCAACGCCACCACCCGGCTGGAGTCCTACCTCCAGGCCGTCGGCGTGGCCGGCGCCTTCGACGCGGTGCTCAACACCGCCCGCCTCGGCGCCGCCAAACCCGACCCCCGGGTGTACGCCGCCGCGGCCGAACTGGCCGGCGCCGACCCGCGGCGCTGCCTGTTCGTCGACGACACCGCCGGCCATGTCGCCGCCGCCGAGGCGGCCGGTATGACGGGGGTGCACTACGACGGTGCGGCGGGGCTGCGGGCGGTGCTCGGCGGGGTCCGCTGATTGTCCGGGAGAAGAGGCGACGGCCGCCCGATGTGGCCCCAACTGCGTTTGTTCACGGGCAAGTTGGCGGAGCGCCTGTGAGTCGGCGGGAACGGCTGACAAGGATGCACCCTGTGTGAGCACAATGCTCGTATGAGTAGCGACGATCAGTGGGCCGGCCCGGACGGGCTGGTGATGCGGGTGCAGCCGGTCGACCACCCGGTGGCGGCGGCGGAGGAGGCCGACGCGGCCGACGCCGCCCGCCGTTACGCGCACTACATCATCCGCGGCCCGTTGTTCGGGGTGGCCGCGCGCGGTCCGGGCGAGGTCGGCTGGCGGGTGGTGGCACCGGTGGTGGAGGGGTTCCCGCAGGAGTCCCGCGACGCGCTCAACTCCTACCTGTGGCTGAAGGCCAAGGACGACACCGACGACCCGGCGGTGCGCCGCGAACTGCTCGCCGCCGTGAGCCGGTTGGAGCAGGAGACGGTCGACGAGCTGACGGTGTGCGGGGTGCGCTACCGGGTGGTGCGCGCCGAGGAGTACGTCTACACCAACAGCGAGGGCCTCGAACCGCCCCGCCCCGCCGACCGGGACGCCCTGGTGCCCGACTGGTACGACCCCTCCGACGACCCGCCGGTCGACGACGGCTTCGTGATCGACCACGCCGCGGTCACCGGGGTGGCGGCCGGCTCCGAGCGGCTGGCGCTGCGCGAACTGCGCTACCGCAGCGACCGCTACCCCGCCGACGTGCGCGCCGACTCCCTCAAGGCGCTGGAGACCCACCCGGGCACGGTGGTGCTGCCGGCCACCTTCCGCGTGGTCGAGCGCACGTCCGACGGCTGGGAGCCCTTCTCCACGATCCTGTCCACCCCGCACGCGGCCCGCCGCACCCTGGTGACGGCGCTCACCGAGATGTGGCCGCGGATGCACTCGCTGACCGCGGAGGAGACGGCGGAGTACGAGCGGATCGCCGCGCGGTTCCGCGCCGCCGGCCGCGCCGACGAACTGGCCGTGCACGACCGGCTCTTCTTCGTCGTCCGGATCGGCCGCGTGGTCCGCATCGGCCTGGACGGCCCCGAGCCGCCCCGCCCCTCCGACACCGACGCGTACGGCCCGTCCAAGATCCGCCCGACGATGGACGAGAACGGGGTCATCACCTACGGCGAGGAGTGACCGACCCGCCGGCGCGGAACGGCTGCCCTTCCGGGAAGGCGGCCGCGCCCGCCGGGAGGCCGGTGCGGGCGCGGCCGCCGGTCACAGGGGGAGCACGGCCAGCGGATCGGAGGTCGGCGCGTGCGAGCCGCCGCGCGGCTCCGCGGTCACCCCGACCGCGTCGGCACCGTCCGCCTTCCCCGCCAGCAGCGTGGAGCCGGAGGCGGTCGCGGGCGGCACCAGACCCGCGGGCACCATCGTGCCGTTCCGGCTGAACCACAGCTCGTAGACCCGCGAGTCCGCCAGCTTCGGCAGGCCGTGGTAGACCACCGCCGCCTGCCCCGACCGCGCCGAGGACACCACCGTCGCGGTGCCGCCGCCCTTCAACCGCCCGGTGTGGAAGGCGGCGTCGGGCGCGGCGAGCAGCGTGCCGAGCCGGTCCGCCTCGCGCTCGGCCCGCACCGCGCGGTCCCGCTGCCGGTCGGCGCCGTGCTCGGCCCGCACCGCGATCCCGGCGGAGACGACCGCGGCGGCCAGGCAGGCCGCGAGCGCCAGGTAGGGCATCCGGCGGCGCCAGTTGCGCAGGCCGGCCCGCTGCGGCCCGGCCGGCTCCGGCGGAAGCTGGCGCACCTCGGGCAGGGCCGCCATCACCCGGCCGCGCAGCGCCGCCGGCGGCACCTCGGCCACCGCCAGCGCCAACCGCGCCGCGGTCTCCCGCAGTTCGCGCACCTCGCGGGCGCACGCCTCGCACCGGGACAGGTGCCGGCGGAAGTCGCGCGCCTCCCGCTCCTCCAGCGCGCCGACCGCGTAGGCGCCGGTCAGGGTGTGCAGGTCGGTGTCGGTCACGACGCCACCCCCAGGCAGTCGCGGAGCCGGATGAGCCCGTCCCGCAGCCGGGTCTTGACCGTGCCCAGGGCCACCCCGAGGAGCTTCGCGGTCTCCTGGTAGGTGTAGCCGCGGTAGTAGGCCAGGGTCACCGACTCGTGCTGGAGCTCGGTGAGCCGCTCCAGGCAGCGCCTGACCTGCTCGCGCTCCAGCCGCCGCTCCACCTGCTCGGTCACCTCGTCGAAGGCCCGCTCCCGGTCGCGCAGCCCGACCCGGTGCTCCCGGTCGGCCGCCGCCTGCGCCGACCGCACCCGGTCGACGGCGCGGCGGTGCGCCATCGTCATGATCCACGCCATGGCGCTGCCCTGCTCGGGATCGAACCTGGCCGCGCACCGCCAGACCTCGATGAGGACATCCTGCGCGACCTCCTCCGACTGCGCGGGATCGCGCACCACCCGGCGGACCAGGCCGAGCACGGCACCGGCCACCGCCGTGTAGAGGTGCTCGAACGCCTCCTGGTCCCCCCGGGAGATCCGGTCGAGCAACGCCTCCAGCACCCCGGAGCGGGGCGCCGGGGACTGGCCGTCACGTGCTGCCACGCGCATGGACACCTCCGGACTGTCATGCGGACACCGGTCATTCGTCGCCGTCCGGCGGGCGGATTGGTCCCGGACCGGACGGGCGTACGACCACTGGCCCCGTACGGGTGCACGGGCCCGACCGGCGGCGGCCGCCCACCGCGACGCTAACCCGGCGCGGCCGCGGACCGGCCGGACGGTCCGCCCCGTTACGTCCGCGGGGGCGGCGCCGTCAAGGCCGGGGCGCCGCTTTCACCCCGGAGGGTCACACCCGGTACCCGTACCAATCCGCGCCGTCCGCCGTGGCGAAGGAGAGCCAGAGTGCCCGTGGACCGCGCGGGTGCCGGGAGAAGAAGGGCGTGAGGGGCGTGGAGCACATCGACACCCGTCTGCTCGAGGAACTGACCGAGCAGTCCCAGGACCTGGACAGCGACGCCGTGCGCATCACCCAGGACGCGCTGGCCGACTTCGCGGAGGCCACCGGCCCGCGGCCGCGCCGCTGGTGGCGGCGCGGGAGCACGGTCGCCGGCGCGGCCGGAGCCGCGGCGCTGCTGGCGTCGGCGCGCGCCGCCGCGGCCACGTCGAGCGACGACGTCAAGGCGTTGCAGACCGCCGCGTCGATCGAGAACCTGGCGATCAGCGTCTACCGGACCGCCGCGGGGCTGCCGTTCGTCAAGGACGGGAACAAGACGGTCGCGGCGTTCATCACGAAGACCACCGCGCAGCACCAGGCGCACGCCAAGGCGTTCAACTCCGCGGTCGCCCAGGCCGGCGGCACGCGGCAGACCGGCGCGGACCCCAAGTACGCCGCCGTGGTCAAGAAGGCGCTGCCCACCATCAGGACCTCGGCCGACGTGGTGAAGCTCGCCATCACCCTGGAGGACGTGGCCGCGCAGACGTACGCCAAGAACGTCGGCCAGGTCACCAACGCCCAACTGCGCCGGCTGTTCGCCTCGGTCGCCCCGGTCGAGGCCCAGCACCGGGCGACGCTGCTCGCGGTGCAGGCGCTGCTCGCCGGCGGCATGGGCGACCTGGTCGCCGTCCCGACCGACGCCGCGAAGCTTCCCGCGGCCGCCGGCGCCGTCGGCTTCCCCGACGCCTTCTACCCGACCACGAACGCCTCGCCGATCACTGAGGGAGCCGTGAAGTGACCACCGCGCGCGACAACTGGGACCTGCCGATCAGCGAGGACCAACTCGCCCGGCTCACCCGCGACATGGAGGCCGCCCACCGCGAGAGCCTGCCCGCCATGCGGGCCGGCGCGGCGGACCTCGCCGACGACGTGCGCGGGGCCTCGGGCCGCCGGGCCGAGCCCGTGGACGGCCCCCGCGACCCGGGCCGCCGCCGCTTCCTGGTGGGCGCGGGCGGCCTCGCGGCCGCGACGGCGCTGGCGGCCTGCTCCGGCAGCGGCAAGCACGGTTCCTCCGCCACGAAGGGCGGCGCGCCGTCCGGATCGGCTGGCGCGGCGAAGGGCCGCTACACCGGTGACCTGAAGGTCGTCGCCCTCGCGGTGGCGCTGGAGAACCAGGCGGTCGGCGCCTACCAGGCGGCGCTGAAGGCGGCCAAGGCCGGCACGCTCGGTACGGTGCCGCCGGCCGTCGCCACGTTCGTGACGACCGCGATGGAACAGCACGCCGACCACGCCAAGGCGTGGAACTCGGTGCTGACCGGCGCCGGCAAGCCCGCGATCACCGGGGTGCCGCTGTCCAACCAGCCCGCCACCCTGGCGGCGCTGGGCAAGGCCAGGTCCGTCGGGGACGTGGCGAACCTGGCGCTCCAGTTGGAGGACCAGGCCGCGCAGACGTACCTGTTCGCCACCTACAGCGTGAGCGCGGAGGCCGGCATCGCCACCGCGGCGACCATCGCGCCGGTCGAGGCGATGCACGCGGCGATCCTCAACTTCGTGCTCGGGAAGTACCCGGTGCCGGACGACTTCCTGCCGTCGGACAAGGCGGCCGATCCGGCACTGCTGACGATCTGACGATCTGACGATCGGACGTTCCGTCGGGCGGGTCCGGGTCCGGGTCCGGGTCCGGCCCGGTGCCGGGTCGGAGCGGCGCCCGCGGTGCGGGTGCGTGGTGGCCCGGCGGCCGGGCCACGACCGGCCGGCCGTACGGCTCCGGGCCGCCCCGCTCCCCTTCTGCCGGCGCCGCGGCCGGAACCGGACGGCGGGGGCGGGCCTCGGAGCCGGGTCGCCGCGGGCATGGCGGCGAGCGGGCTTACGGAGCGATGACGGCTCCCGCGACGGGCCCGCCACTGCCGCGGGGCGGGGCGTAGCCTGGGCGTATTGCCGAGGCGATCGGAGGGTCGCGGTGTTCGACTTCTTCGACGAGCTGTTCGCTCCGGGCCGCAGGCACACCGAGGAGGAGCGCAACCGGCTGGAGCTGACCCGGGAGGACGAGGGCAGCAGCGATCCGGCGCGGGGCCCGATAGACCTCTCCTCGGGGACGGTCACCGTGCGGCTCCCGGAGCGGCCGACCGCCGGCGCCCCCGGTGGCGCCGGGGACGCGGCCGACACGGAAGCCGTCGACCCGGAGCCCGCCGGCCCGGACGCCGACGGCGCGGACGCCCGCGCCGCGGGAGGCGACGGCGGGGCCGCCGGCGCGGTGAAGGACTCCGGCACGGGCCCTGGTCCTGACTCCGGCACGGGCCTCGGCCCTGACTCTGGCACGGGCCCTGGCCCTGACTCCGGCACGGGCCCTGGTCCCGACCCCGCCACGGGCCCCGGGCGCCCGGACGAGCCCGCCGCCTGATCGCGGCAGCGGCCACTCGTCCGCCTTCTGATCGGACACCTGTTCGGTAGGGTGTGGGCCTGACGGGCCGACGACGGGGGAACGACGATGCAGCCGGACGTCTCCGGGGCGTACGAACACGCCACCGAGCGCTTGGCCGGACCGGACGCCGGCGTCCGACTCGCGGCGCTGCGGGAACTGGCGGCGCTGGCCGAGCAGCGCCCCGCGCGGCGCGCGGCCGTGGCCGACGCCCTCTGCCGCCACCTGCGCGGCCCGGACGCGCCCGCCGCCGCGGCCGCCGCCGAGGTGCTCGCGGCCCTGGCGCGGTGGCACCCGCCCGTACCGGACGCCGGCACCGGCACCGGCGATGGCGCCGAGGACGACGCGGTGTGCGGACCCGGTTGCGCGGACTGCCTCGACGTGGACCTGTCCGGCGCGGTCCTGGCGGACGTCGACTTCGGCGGCTGCCGGTTCGGCGAGGCCGGCTTCGCCGACGTCCACTTCCGCGGCCGCTGCTCGTTCGAGGGGGCGCGTTTCGCCCGGGATGCGCTCTTCCCGCGGGCGGTGTTCGCGCGGGACGCCCGCTTCGCGGGGGCCTGGTTCGGCGGCGCGGCCGTCTTCGGGCGGAGCCGGTTCCGGGCGGGAGCGGACTTCTCCGGCGCCCGCTTCCAGGACATCGCCTGGTTCGGCCGGGGCGAGGAGACACTGCCCGAGGACGAGGAGGTCTGGGAGCAGGTCGAGGGGTGGCGCCCGGTGCCCTGGGACGAGCCGGGCGCGGACGACCCCCGCTGGCCGCTGGCCGTCCTCGACTGCGACTACCAGGGCTGGGAGGAGGGCGGCGACGGGGCGTGGTGCGACGGGCCGGTGTCGTTCGCCGGCGCCCGCTTCGCGGCGGCCGCCTGGTTCTGGAAGGCCCGCTTCGGCGGCACGGCGGACTTCCGGCGCGCCGTCTTCGGCGGGCGGGTCCACCTCGTGCAGCCGGCGGCCGACCTCGCCGGCGCCGTGGTCGCCGCGACGGCCGGGGCCGAGGAGCGGGACTGGCCGCTCGGCTGGACCGAGGCCCCGGCGGGGGCCGGGCCGGAGAACGGCGAGCCGGTCCCGGCGGGAGCGGGCGACGGGAACCGGGCGTGCCTGGTCACCGACGGGTCCGTGGCGCCGTACCGCCGCCAACTCGCCCACCCCGACGCCGGAGTGCGGCTCGCCGGAGTACGCGCCCTGGGGGAACTCGGGGACGCGCGGGCCGCGTCGCGGCAGCCGGCGGCCGACGCCCTCTGCGCGTACCTGCGGTCCCCGCTGCCCCGCGCCGCCGACACCGGTCCGGTGTCCCTGGACGACGGCGAGCGCGCGGTGCGGCACGCGGCCCAGCGGCTGCTCGCCGACCGCACGCGGCCCGGCACGGGCGGGACGTACTGGGAGGACCTGCGGCTGCACCTGTCCGGTGCCGTGCTGACCGACCTCGACCTCAGCGGGTGCCGACTGGCGTACGGGGACTTCACCGGCACCCAGTTCCACGGGACGACCACGTTCGCGGACGCGTCCTTCGGCACCGGGCCCTACGCGGCCGGGGCCGACTTCTGCCTGCCCGGCAGCACCTGCGGGCGCGCCCGTTTCCACGGCCGCGCCGACTTCACCGGAGCCGCGCTCGGCCGCGCCTGGGGTCTGGAGCACTGCCTCGCCCCGTCCGGACAGGCGCCGACCGCGGGTCCCGACCCCGACCCCGACAGTGCCCCTCGATCCTCGTAGCCGTAGCCGTAGCCGTAGCCGTAGCCACGGCCGCGTGCGGGCCGCCGGGCCGCCGCACCGTCAGCCGGGCCGGTGCGCGTCGTAGTGCCAGAACGGCCGCACCGCGAGGGCCGCGACCAGCACGAGGGCCACGCACAGCAGGGCGCTGCCCGACCAGGCGACCGTCAGCGTGGTGGTCGCGGCCATCGCACCGGCCCGCAGGTCGCCGAGCCGGGGCCCGCCGGACACCACGACGGTGAAGACGCCCTGCATCCGGCCGCGCATCTCGTCGGGGGCGTGGGTCTGGAGGATCGTCTGCCGGTACACCGCGCTGACCAGGTCGGCGGCGCCGGCCAGCACGAGCAGCAGGACGGCCAGCCACAGCGCCCGGGCGAAGCCGGCCAGCGCGATCGCGACCGCCCAGGCGGCCACCGCGAGGGTGAGCGCGACGCCCTGGCGCCGCACCCGGCCGATCCACCCGCTGCACAGCCCGGCCAGGACCGAGCCGATCGCGACCGAGGAGTACAGCAGGCCGACCCCGCCGTGGAAGCGGTCCGCGGCCGCCTGCGGGAACAGCGCGCTCGGCATGGCCAGCGCCATCGCGGCGATGTCCGCCCCGAACGACATCAGCAGCACCGGGTTGCCGCCGATGAAGCGCAGCCCGTCGAGCACCGCGAGCAGCCCGGACCGGGCCAGGGCGCCCGCCGGCCGGATCGACGGCAGCCGGACCGTGGAGTACAGCGACATGGTGAACAGCAGCGCGTCCGCGCCGTAGGCGTACGCGAAGCCGTGCGGGAGGGCGACGAGCACGCCGGCCGCGAGCGGGCCGAGAACCTGGCCGACGTTGCCGACGGTGAAGCTCAGCGTGTTCGCCGCGGGGACCAGGTCGGGCGGCACGATGCGCGGGATGATGGCGCCCCGGGTCGAGGAGGAGATCGCGAAGCCGGCGCCCTGCACGGCGACCAGCGCGAGGACCAGGCCCACCGAGCGCGCGCCCAGCAGCGTCTGGGCCAGCAGCGCGATCGTCACCGCCCAGGTGACCAGCGACGCCCACAGGCACAGCAGGCGGCGGTCCACCGCGTCCGCGACGGCGCCGCCGTACAGGCCGAAGACGACGATAGGCACGAAGCCGGCGAGCCCGGCCAGGCCGACGTAGAACGACGAGTGCGAGATCGCGTAGATCTGCACCGGGATCGCGACCTCGGTGATCATGGTGCCGACGAGCGAGGCGCCCTGCCCGACCAGCACCCGCCGGAAGGCCCGCACGGACAGCGGGCGGGTGTCCACCGCGGCGGCGCGCAGCCGATCGCCGAGGTTGACGCGGGGTTCGGTCGGCCGGTCGGGCGCGGCCGGGTCCGCTCGCACGGTGTCCATGGCGCCACGCTGTCACGCGCAGCGGCTGGCACACTTCCCATATTCTGCCTACTTGTGTCGCATAACAGCCGCCGACAGCCCGGCCCCGCCCTGCCGCCGGGCACCGCCCTGCCCCCCACCAACGCCCACGACCACGCGCCCGGCGAGGTCATCGGGCGGCACCGGCACGACTACCACCAGCTCATCTACGTCAGCACCGGCGTGCTCGCGGTGCAGACCGAGGCCGGCGCGTGGGTCGCCTCCGGCGACCGGGCGGTCTGGAACCCCGCGCACGTCTGGCACGAGCACCGCGTCTACGGGCACAGCTCGGTGCACACCGTCGGCTTCCCGGCCGACGATCCGCCGCTGCGGCTCGACGGGCCGACCATCCTGGCCGTGGACGGCCTGCTCCGCGAACTGCTCATCGCCTGCACCGAACCCGACCTGCCCGAGCCCGAGTCACGGCGGCTGCGGGCGGTCCTCGGCGACCGGCTGCGCCGCGCCCACGTCCAGCCGCTGGCACTGCCCACCGCGCGCGACCCGCGGCTCGCCCACGCCTGCCGGCTGGTGCTGGCGGACCTGGGGACGCCCCGCACGGTGGCCGCGCTGGCCCGCCGGGTCGGCGTCGGCGAGCGCACCCTGACCCGGCTCTTCCGCACCGAGTTCGGCATGACCTACCCGCAGTGGCGGACCAACACCCGGGTCTTCCACGCCATGATCCAGCTCGCCGAGGGGGCGTCGGTGACGGCCACCGCCCGTCGCTGCGGGTGGGCGACGACCAGCGCGTTCATCGACACGTTCGCCCGCACGATGGGCCAGACACCCGGCGCCTACCGGTCCGCGGCCCACCTCGCGGCCCCGCCGCCGTGACGGGACCCGGCCGCGAGGAGCACCAGCGCGTACACCGCGAGGATCGCGGCGAGCAGCAGGTAGTAGGTGAGCGGGAGGGGGGCCGCGCCGAGGGCGCCGGCGAGCGGGGGGAGGGGGATGAGCAGGCCGATCGCGGCGAGCGCGCCGGCCGCGGCGCGGATCGGCGCCGGCGCCCGGGTGCCGGCGCGCAGCAGGACCATCACCAGCGCCTGGGTGATGAGGTTCTCGGTGAACCAGCCGGAGTGGAAGGCCGCCTGGCCCGACGCGTGGATCGAGGCGGGCACGGTCAGCGCCAGTGCCGCGAAGGTCGCCAGGTCCGCGGCCGCGTTGACCAGGCCGAAGGCGGTGATGAAGCGGAGGAAGTCGCGCGGCCGCAGCGGGGAGGGGTGGCGCAGCGCGTCCGGGGCGGGCTGGTCGTAGGCGAGGGCGAGTTGGGCGGCGTCGAAGCACAGGTTCTGCAGGAGCACCTGGGCGGGGAGCATGGGCAGGAACGGCAGCAGCACGCCCGCGGCGAGCATCGCGATCACGTTGCCGAGGTTCGAGGACAGCGCGATGCGCAGGTAGGTAGCGATCGTGCCGGTCGCGTGCCGGCCGGCGGTGACGGCGTGGTCGATCGCGGTGAGGTCCTTGGCGGCCAGCACCACGTCGGCCGCCTCCCGGGTGACGTCCACGGCGTCGCGCGGGCAGATCCCGACGTCCGCCGCGTGCAGCGCGGGCAGGTCGTTGACGCCGTCGCCGAGGAACCCCGTGGTGTGGCCGGCGGCCCGCAGCGCGCGGACGACCCGGACCTTGTGCTGCGGGGTGCAGCGGGCGAAGACCGCCGTGCGCTCGGCCCGCCGGGCGAGCTCCTCGTCGTCCATGCCGTCGATACGGGCCCCGGTCAGCACGCCGCCGGGTTCCAGCCCGAGGTCCCGGAAGACGCGGGCGGCGGTGCCCGGGTGATCGCCGGTGAGCACCTTCACCGCGACGCCCCGGCCGGCGAGCGCCGCCAGCGCGTCCGCCGCGGTGTCCGCGGGCGCGTCCCGTAGCACCACGAAGCCGGCGAAGGCCAGGTCGCGTTCGTCCGCGGGGCCGTAGCGCCCCCGGCGCGCCGGGCGTTCGGCCAGGGCGACCGCCAGCAGGCGCAGGCCCTGCCCGGCCTGCCCGGCGGCGAACCCGAGCAGGCGCTCCCGCTCGGCGTCGTCCAACTGCCGTTCGCCGCCGCGGTCCTCGGCCGGCTCCGCGGCGCAAGCGCCGGTCGCGGCGCCGCCGGTCGGCCGGTCGGCGTCCGCCTCCCGAGGTCCGGACCCGGGCACCGCGCGGAGGAGCGGGGCGCCCGGCGCGGACAGGTCCTCCGCCAGGTCCTCCGCGCGGACGACCACGCCGGGGGCGGGCGGTGCGGCCGCGTGCGCGGCGGTGGCCGGGGCGCTCGCCCGTACGGTGTCGGGCGGTTGGGGCGACCGTACGCCGGCGGGTGGTGCGGGCACTTGTGCGGCGGTGGCCGGTGCGCTCGCCCGTACGGTGCCGGGCGGTTCGACCGACTGCACGCCGGCGACCGGTGCGGGCACCTGCACGCCGGCGGCCGGTCCGTTCACCTGCACGCCGGCGGGCGGGGTGGCGTGCAGCCGGGTGCAGCGGGCCAGGACCTCCTCCACCGAGCCCTTGACCACCAGGGTGTGCCGGCCGTGCCGCCCCGGTGCGCGGACGACGGCGGTCGCCATGCGGCGGACCGGGTCGAAGGGCAGCGCGGCCACTCCGTCGTAGGTGTCGTACGCCGGGGGGAGGCCGGGGCGCGCGGTGCCGGAGCGCGGTTCGGCGACGGCGTCGAGGACGGCCTCGTCGAGCGCGTCCGGGACCGGGAGGTCGGCGAGTTGGAGGGTCCACAGGCTGTTGACCGCCGCCCAGTGCAGCACCTCCGGGTCGGGGCGGCCGAAGGGGTCCAGCGCGCTGTCGAGCACGGGCCGGTCGCAGGTGAGGGTGCCGGTCTTGTCCGTGCACAGCACGTCGACCGCGCCGATGTTATGCAGCGCCGGCAGCCAGCGCACGATGACGCCGTGCTCGCGGGCGAGCGCGGCGGCCTTGCGCGCGAGCACGGTGGTGACCACCACCGGCAGCATCTCCGGGGTCAGCCCGACCGCCACCGCCACCGCGAACGGCACGGTCTCCAGGCCCCGCCCGCGCACCGCCGCGTCGGCGAGCAGCACCAGCGGCGGGGTGAGCAGCATGAACCGGATGAGCATCCAGGAGATGCCGTTGACCGCGCGGTCGAACGCGGACTCCCGGCGCCGGCTCCGGGCGGGGTAGGCGCGGGCGAAGTGCGTGTCCGCGCCGGTCGCGGTGACCAGCGCGGTGCCGCTGCCCGAGGCCACGCTGCTGCCCTGGAAGCAGGCGTGCGCGCGCTCGAACTCCCCGGCGGCCGCGGGCGGGGCGTCGTCGGGCCGCTTGGCCACGGGCGCGGACTCGCCGGTGAGCGCGGCCTGGTGGAGCGCCAGGTTCTGGGTGCGCAGCAGCCGCACGTCGGCGGGGATGACGTCGCCCGGGCCCAGCCGGATGACGTCGCCCGGCACCAGCAGTTCGACGGGGATCTCGCGGAAGCGCGGGGCCGCGGTCGGGGTGGACCGGCGCCGGACGGTCGCGGTGGCGGCCACCAGGTGCCGCAGCCCGTCCGCGGAACGGTCGGCCTGGTACTCGGTGCGGGACCGCAGGGCGCTGCTGACCAGGACGAGTCCGGTGATCACGCAGGCGGTGCCCCACGCCGCGACCAGCGCGGAGACCGGGCCGAGGGCCAGCAGCACCGCGGTGAACGGGTCGCGCAGGGCGCGCGCGTAGCGCCGGGGCCAGGAGGCGGGGCGGCGGCCGGGGATGGTGTTCTCGCCGTGCCGGGCGAGGCGTTCCTCGGCCTCGGCCTCGGTCAGGCCGCGCGGGCCGCTGTCCAGTCCGCGCAGCACGGCGAGGGCGGGGGCGTCGGCGAGGGCGTCGTGCCGTCCGGCGGTCGGGGAGCGGGCGGTCGGCGGGCGGGCGGAGCCGGCGGGCCGGTCAGGCGCCCAGGCCACGGACGCCCCGTGCCGGGGCGGTGCGCTCGGCGAGCTGACCGAGCATCAGCCGCACCACCGTCACCACGTCCGGGTCGTCCACCAGGTAGACCTGGCGGCGCCCTTCGCGCCGGGCGTGCACCAGCCCGGCGAGCTTCAGCTTGGCCAGGTGCTGGCTGACCGCGGGCAGCGTGGCGCCGACCTTCTCGGCCAGGCCCGTGACGTCGCAGTCGCCCTGCGCCAGGATCCACACGATGTGCAGGCGCATCGGCGAGGCCAGCAGACCGAAGGCGGCGGCCACGCTCTGCAGCACCTCTGCCGAGGGCTCGCCCAGCTGTCCGCCAGACCTTGTCACGTGAACCTCCCAGACCGCGGCGATGTGCAGCCCCCAGGGTACGCACCCGGGTTCGGCCGGCCGCCGGAGCGAACGGGCGCCCGCCGCCCGCCGACCCGGCTCACGGGGCGGACGACGGCGTGGCCGACGGGCCGCCGTAGGACAGGTCGGAGCAGGGGCTGTCGCTCGCGGCGCGGGGCGGGCTGGTGTCCTCCGGCGGCGCGGACGCGGCGGTGGCGTCGGCGTAGTCGGGGCCGAGCACGACCCGGACGCCGGCGGCGCCGGTGGGGGAGGGGCGGACCACGGCGCCGGAGAACTGCCGTGCGACGGCGGCCGCGTCGGTCCGGTCGCCGCTCGCGGTGCCGTACTCGACGACGGTGGCGGCCGGTGCCTGGCCGGGCGCGTTGCCGGTGCGGGTGACGGTGAAGCCGGCGGACGTCAGCGCCGCGGCCGCCCGGGCGGCGAGCCCGGAGACGGTGGTGGCGTTGTCCACCGCCACGTCGATGCCGGCGCCGGGCCGGTCCGTCGCGGCGGAGGGGGAGCCGGCGGGTGCGGCCGAGGTGGGCGCGGGGGCGGAACCGGTGGACGGCAGCGGGCGGTTGGCGCGCAGCGCGGCCCACAGCCGGTCGGCGGCCGGGTGGACGAGGGCGACGCGCGGGCCGTCGTACCGCCAGGGGGCGGTGACGAAGCGGACGTTGTCCAGGTCGATGTCCTTCAGCGACATCGCGAACTCCAAAAGGTCCGGCGCGGAGCCGAGGCCGGGGTCCACCGTCAGGGAGTGGACGGCGGCGTTCGCCAGCGGCAGCAGGACGGTCGGGTTGAAGCCCTTGGCCTTGATCTTCCGGAACAGGGCGGCCAGGAAGGCCTGTTGGCGCTTCATCCGGCCGATGTCGGAGCCGTCGCCGATGCCGTGCCGGATCCGGACGTAGTCCAGGGCCTGCTGGCCCGAGACGCTCTGCAGGCCCCGGTGGAAGACCAGCGCGCCGCGGGTGGTCCGGCCCGGGCTGAGGTCCCGCTGGTAGACGTCCTGCGGCAGGCAGACCTGGACGCCGCCGACCGCGGCCGTCATGGCGGCGAAGCCGGAGAAGTCCACCACGACGGTGTGGTCCACGCGCAGCCCGGTCAGTTGCTCGACGGTGTTCTGCGTGCACGCCGGATTGCCGTCCGCGGTCAGTCCGGTGGCGAACGCCGCGTTGAACATCACGTCCTTCTGCGGTGCCGACCAGGTCCCGTCCGGCAGCAGGCAGGGCGGGATGTCCACCAGGGCGTCGCGCGGGACGGAGACGCCGACCGCGTGCCGCCGGTCGGCGTAGACGTGCAGCAGCAAGGTGGTGTCGGAGCGGCCGACGGTGCCGCTGCCGCCCCCGAGCGCGCGGTTGCCGCCCGCGCGCGAGTCCGAGCCGATGAGCAGGACGTTCTGGCCGTCGCCCGAGGCGGGGCGCTTGCCGCTGATGCCGTCGGCGGTGAACGTGTGCGGGTCGCCCGCGTGCAGGGCGATCCACCCGCACCCGGAGGCGAGCAGCACCAGCGCGGAGACCATGCTCGCCACCACCAGCCCCCGGCGGCTGCGCCGGCGCCGGGGGACGGCCGCGGCCGCCGGTCCCGTACCCGCTCCAGGAACCCCGCTGTGACGACCCGGCATGTGCTCCCTCTCCGACCCCGCGACCCCGGATGCCCCCGGAACCGCCGGATGATCCGGTTTCCCCGGGTTGCCCCGCTTTCCGATTGCGCAACCTAGCAATCCTGGTGGGGGCAGGGGCCGGTTTGGCCGGCCGTCACCCGGTGGTGTCGGACCGCGCCCTCCCCGCGGGGGCGCGCAACGTCCTTGCGCCGCGCCCGAGTTGGGGTGCGGCGCGGTACGGGGCCGGGCGTGGTGCCGAGCGGTTCGCTCTCACGTGCGATGCCGTCCCCGCGCGGTCGGGGTTCCCGGGGGCGGGTGCCGCGCGGCACCCACCCGCGGTCGGGGTTCCCGGGGGTGCGCCGCGCGGCCCCCACGGCTCAGGGGCTGGCGCCGTCCCACCCGTACCGCAGGGGCGCCGGGCCGGACTTGCGGCGGTAGACCGACACCGCGGTCACGCTCACCCCGCTCGCGCCCTCCTCCACCGGGCAGGCCACCGCGACCTGGAGCACCCGGGGGCGCCCGGCCACCCGCACCCGCGTGCCGTCCGCGGGTCCCCCCTCCAGCTCGGCCGTCTCCCAGGTCACCGGCGCCCTCCCGCTTCGCGTCGCCGTCGGTTGCATGGCGAACACTTTAGAGCTTGCGTAATCCGGGAACCATGGGAAACCGCGACGCGGTGGCGGGGCGGGCGGACGCGTCCCCGTTCCCGGGGCCCCGGGGGCCGCCCGCGGCCGCTCGGGCCCGGCCCCCGGCCGTCCCTCGGGCCCCTTTCCCTTCGGGTGTGCACAGGGGTATGACCTATCCTTGCCGCATTGCGCAAGCGTGAAACGGAGTGAAACCGTCGCTTCACCCAACGTAACCGGCCGCGGGCCTCAAGAGGGCTGCTCGGACAAGGGAGTGGGAGATGAGTGACCCCTGGGGCAGGCCGGCCGGAGGCCCGCCGGAGGGCCGGGTACGGCACGGCCGCGGGCCGGAGCCGCCGGGGCCGCGCAGCGGCTCCCACGACGCCGGGCACGGCGGCCGCCGCGCCCGCGCGCGCGGTGCGGACCCCGACTCCGACGGCGGCGGGATATCCGCCGGCCACGCCGCCGGGGCCGGCCGCGCCGCCGACGCGCCGCCGACCGGCGGGCGGGCCGCGGCCCGGGCCGCCGCCCGCGGCCGGGGCGGTTCGTCCGCGCGGCGGAAGAAGGGCGGCAGCCGGGCCAAGCGCCCCAGCGGCGGCCGGCGCTTCCTGCGGATCGCGGCGATCACCGTGTCGCTGCTGGTCGTGGTCACCGCCGGCGCCGGCTGGTGGTTCTACCAGCACCTGAACGGCAACCTCACCAGCGTCTCGCTGACCGACGGCGTCGGGAAGGACAGCGCCGGCACGGAGAAGGCGGACGCCTTCGGCCGGAAGCCGATCAACATCCTGGTGATGGGCAGCGACGGCCGCACCTCCGCCGAGGACTGCAAGCTGGGCGGCGGCTGCGCCACCACCGGCGTGCAGACCGGCGAGAACGCCGACGTGGAGATGGTGCTGCACATATCCGCCGACCGCTCCAACGCCACCGTCATGAGCATCCCGCGCGACACCGAGGTCGACGTGCCCGCCTGCACCGACCCGAAGACCGGCGCGAAGACGGCCGGCTACCACGGCATGATCAACAGCGCGCTGGCGTACGGCCAGGCGTGCCAGGTGGCCACCGTGCACAAGCTGACGAACATCCCGATCGACCACTTCATCCAGGTCGACTTCTCCGGCGTGGTCGACATGTCCGACGCGGTCGGCGGCGTGCAGGTGTGCGTGAGCGGCGACGTCTACGACACCTACTCCCACCTGAAGCTCTCCAAGGGCACCCACACCCTCAAGGGCGTCGGCGCGCTGGAGTTCCTGCGCTCCCGGCACGGCTTCGGCGACGGCAGCGACCTCGGCCGCACCTACGCGCAGCACGCCTTCCTCAGCTCGCTGATCCGCAAGTTCAAGAGCGCGGGCACCCTGACCAACCCGACCTCCGTGTACAAGCTGGCGAACGCCGCCACCAAGGCGCTGACCGTCGACACCGGGCTGGGCACCATCAAGAAGCTGATCGGCCTGGCCGGCGACGTGAACAAGGTGCCCACCAAGCGGATCACCTTCACCACGATGCAGACCGCCGCCGACCCCACCGACGCCAACCGGGTCGTGGTGGGTGCCGGGGCCGAGACGCTCTTCTCCACCATCGCCGACGACAAGTCGCTGACCACGGCGAGCGGCGGCAAGTCCGCGGCGGCCACGGCCACCGCGAGCCCCACCCCCACCGTGCCGGCCTCGCAGGTCACGGTCTCGGTGCAGAACGGCACCGCCGTCCCCGGCCGGGCCGGCGACATCGCCGACGCGCTGGTCGCCAAGGGCTTCAACCCGGCCACCAGCAGCGGCAACGCCGACCCCACGGACACCACGGCGCTGACCTACGGCTCCGGGCAGAAGGCCCAGGCGCAGACCGTGGCCAAGGCGCTCGGGCTGCCGTCCTCGCACCTGAAGCAGGGCACGTCCGACGGCGTCACGCTGGTCATCGGCTCCGACTGGTCCACCGGCACCAGCTTCCCGGGCGGCACCTCGTCGTCCAGCGACACCAAGCAGGCGCTGGCCGACGCGCACGCCGAGACCGCGGACAAGTCCACGACCTGCGCCCAGGTCAGCACCTACAAGACCGTCGAGATCAACGGCGTCCCGATGACGCCGGGGCAGGCGTACGCGGCCTCCCCGGGGAAGAAGGACTCCGACGAGTGAGATCGGCCACCCCGGCCCGCCGCGCGGCGGGGCGCCCGGGGCCCGGCGCGGGCCGGGAACCGCGGCGCGCCCCACCGCGTCGGGACCGGCAGGCGGCCGAAACCGGCACCACGAGATCAACCGGAGGTAGAGCGTGGGCGTGACTCTTTCCAAGGGCGGCAACGTCTCGCTGAGCAAGGAGGCGCCCGGGCTGACCGCGGTCACCGTCGGGCTGGGCTGGGACGTGCGCACCACCACCGGCGCCGACTACGACCTGGACGCCTCGGCCCTGCTGTGCGACACGGCCGGCAAGGTGCTGTCGGACCAGCACTTCGTCTTCTTCAACAACCTCGCCAGCCCCGACCGCTCGGTCGAGCACAGCGGAGACAACCTCACCGGCGGCGGGGACGGCGACGACGAGCAGATCAAGGTCGACCTGGCCGGCGTCGCGCCCCAGGTGGACCGGATCGTCTTCCCCGTCTCCATCTACGAGGCCGAGGGCCGCGGGCAGAGCTTCGGGCAGGTCCGCAACGCCTTCATCCGGATCGTCAACCAGGCCGACGGCCGCGAACTGGCCCGGTACGACCTGACCGAGGACGCCTCCACCGAGACCGCGATGGTCTTCGGCGAGCTGTACCGGCACGGCGCCGAGTGGAAGTTCCGCGCCATCGGCCAGGGGTACGCCTCGGGCCTGGCCGGCATCGCGTCGGACTTCGGCGTCAACGTCTGATCCGGCGGCCCGGCCGGCGCCTGCCGCCGCCGGGCCGGCCGGCGCCGCGGAGCCCGTCCGGGACACCCCCGGGCGGGCTCCCGCGCCTTCCGGCCGATCTTCGCCGAACGTTCACAGATGTGTGCGCGACGGGGCACTTCAGCCCCCGCGACCCTCTCGTCACCCCTGCACGCCGCGTCCCACACGGCACGCATCCGGGCAAAGCGGCGCTCCCGGGCGGCCGCCGTCCGCGCGGGCGGCGGGGCATTGTACTGACGAAGTGTCAGGATTTCACGTGCCGCGGGCACTTGCGGGCCCCGTGTCTGATCATGGTGGTACGATCGGCCCGCTTGCCAGGCTAGCCAATGAGCGTGCAGGACAGACGGCGATCGGTTCGAGAGGGTCCATCACACCGAGGAGCACCATGCCGCAGTCGGGCATACCGGTGTTGCTCGTGATGCCGACGCGTCTGCGCTGCCGCCGGCAAGGCGCGTGCGACGCCCCGTGGTCGCGCGGGTGCCGGAACGGGCATCTTCGCACATCAGTACTACCCGGAGGCCAGGACGCAGCCCCTTTCCGTGCCTGGTGGTCGTCTAGTCGCTTGAAGAGAGTCTCATGACGCATTACATACAGGATCCAGCGCTCTGGGCTCTGATCGTCGGGGCCCCGACCGCCGCGACCGTGATCTTCCGGGGGCGGAAGGCGCGGGCCAGACTGCGGGCCGAGAAGGCCGAGTTGGAGAACCGTTACGCGGAACTCGAGGGCGGCTACTCCGAGTCCGTGCGGGAGGCCCGGGTCCGTGCGGAGGACGCCACCAAGAGCGCGCTGAAGTCGGCCATGCGGACCCTCCAGGGTCTGGCCAACGAGCAGCAGGTGACCATCTCCAAGGCCCAGGACAAGTTCGGCGAACACCACGTGCTCCAGGACCTCCTGGAGATCGACCACATGAACTCGCAGTTCGGCCGGCGGGCCCAGTCCATCGCCGTGCTCTGTGACGGGTGGCTCGGCCGGCAGCGCGTCGCCGCGTCCGTCTACGACGTGGTGCGCAGCGCGAAGGGCCGCATCCGGCACTACACCCGGGTGGAGATCCGCTCGCAGACGAACTTCGCGCTGATCGGCCGGGCCGTCGAGCCGGTGGCCCTGGCCCTCGCCGAACTGCTGGACAACGCGACCAGTTACTCGGCCCCTGACACCCCGATCGACATCACCACCCGCTCCGTGCCCAAGGGTGTCTGCATCATCATCGACGATGCCGGTGTCGGTATGAACGAGGAGGAGAAGGCGCGCGCCGACGAACTCCTGTCCGGCCAGGGCCCGGTGGGCGTGGCCGGACTGGGCAACCCGCCGCAGTTCGGTTTCGCGGTCATCGGCGTGCTCGCCCAGCGGTACGGCTTCAACGTGTCCGTCGACTCCTCCTCCCCCTATGGCGGCGTACGTGCGGTGGTGCTTCTTCCCGAGGAGCTTCTGACCAACATGCCCGAGCCGAAAGAGCCCCCGGCCTCCCGCAGCGCGGCAGCGGCCCCCGCATCCCACGGGGCGACGACCGGACCCGGCGCACCGGCGGAGCGGTCCGCCACGTCGACCCCCGGTGGCCTGCCGAGAAGGAGCCGGAAGGGCTCCATCTCCATCGTGCCGAGTGTGGACGCCCCCGCCGCGCCTCCCACCCGGACCCACGAGGAGGCCGCTTCGATCATGGGCGCCTTCCAGCTCGGTACTCAGTCCGGGCGGCGCTCCGCAAACAGGGAAGGGCACGAATCGCAGTGAACAACGACCTGTCATGGATGCTTGAGAGTGCCCTGGAGGTCCCCGGGGCACGTCACGCGGTCCTGATCTCCGCCGACGGGCTGCTGATGGCCCGCTCCCAGCAGGTCAGGAAGGACGAGGCCGACACCGTCGCCGCGGCGATGAGCGGCATCCAGTCGCTCAGCCGCACGATGGGCGGCTTCTGCGGCGACGTGAACATGTCCTGGCGCCAGACCCTGGTGGAGTTCGACGGCGGCTGGGTGTTCCTCATCTCCGCCGGCGCGGGCGCCTACCTCGCCGTCTCGTCCGCCCCGGACGTCGACATGGCGGCGATCACCTTCCGGATGCAGCAGCTCGTCGGCCAACTCGGCAAGGTCCTGACCGCGCCGCCTCGCGAAAACACGAGTACCCAGGTATGAACCATCCGGATGAGCCCGTCGCGCAGTCCACGGATTTAGTGCGTCCGTACGTCATCACGAACGGGCGCGGACTGCCGGCCGACGACAAGTTCAACCTGATCACGCTGGTCACCGCGTCCGACCAACCGCGCCCCGTCCATCTCGACCCCGAGAAGCACAGTGTCCTGGACCTGTGTTCGGGGGGAATGCTCTCGGTGGCCGAGATAGCAGGGCACATGAAGCTCCCGATCGGCATCGTCAAGGTGCTGCTCTCCGACCTCGCGTCGGAGGGCTACCTCGTCGTCCGGCCGCCGGTGCCTCGTGCCCAACTCGCCGACGTATCGCTCCTGCAGGAGGTGCTGAATGGGCTCCAGGCCCGATTCGGCTGATGGCGTCTATCTCGACGGAGCGGTGAAGACCGCGGCCAAGATCCTGGTCGTGGGGCACTTCGCGGTCGGAAAGACGACGTTCATCGGCACCATGTCCGAGATTCCCCCGCTGCGCACCGAGGAGCGGATGACCCAGGCGGGTGCCCTGGTCGACGACCTCCACGGGGTGCGGGGGAAGACCACGACCACGGTGGCGATGGACTTCGGCCGTATCACGCTGAGCGAGCACCTCGTGCTGTACCTCTTCGGCACACCCGGGCAGGAACGCTTCGTCCAGGTGTGGGAGGACATGACCCGTGGCGCGCTCGGCGCGCTCATCCTGGTCGACCCCGAGCGCCTGCAGGAGTCGTTCCCCGTCATCGACCTGGTGGAACAGTACGGGCTCCCCTACGCGATCTCCGTCAACCACTTCGACGACACGCCGGTGCGCTCCGACGAGGAGTTGCGCGACGCGCTCGACCTGCTGCCCGAAACCCCCATCGTCACCTGTGATGCCCGCGACCAGAAGTCATCCGCCGACGCATTGATCGCCCTGGTCCGGTATCTCCAGACGCGTACCACTAGGAGCACGACGTGAGTACCGACCAAGGCTTCCCCTCGCCCCCGCCCGGCTGCCCCGCGCACGGCCGGGTGCCCCTGCACGGCCCCGAGTTCCAGGCGGACCCGGACTCGTACTACGCCTGGATGCGCAACTTCGGCCCGACCGCGCCGGTGGAGCTGGCGCCCGGGGTGGAGGCCACGCTCGTCACGGACTACTCGGCGGCCCTGCAACTCCTCCAGGACCCCGACACGTTCCGGAAGGACTCGCGCCGCTGGCGGGCCTTCAACGAGGGCAAGGTCAGCCCGAACAGCCCGGTGGTGCCGCTGCTCGCCTACCGGCCCAACTGCATGTTCACCGACGGCGCGGACCACCTGCGGCTGCGCCAGGCGGTCACCGACACGATAGCCCGGGTGGACAGCCACCAGCTCAAGCGCCAGGTGGACCGGGTCTCCCGCTACCTGATCGGGCAGTTCAGCTCCCGCGGCTCGGTCGACCTGCTCAACGACTACGCCAAGATGCTCCCGATCCTCTTCTTCAGCGAGCTGTTCGGCTGCCCCGCCGAGATCGGCGACCGGATCATCTTCGGCATCAACGGCATCTTCGACGGCGTCAACGCCGAGAAGGCCAATGAGGTGCTGGCCCAGTCCGTGGCCGAGCTGGTCGCCCTGCGGCGCGCGCACCCGGGCGAGGACGTCACCTCCTGGCTGATGCAGCACCCGGCGCAGCTCAACGACGAGGAGATGGTCCACCAGCTCGTGCTGCTGCTCGGCTCGGGCGCCGAGCCGTTGCGCAACCTGATCGGCAACAGCCTGTGCCTGATCCTCTCCGACGACCGGTACTCCGACGGCGGGCTGCTCGTCGAGGACGCGATCGACGAGGTGCTCTGGAACAACCCGCCGATGTCCAACTACGCGCCGCACTACCCGGTGGCCGACATCGAGTTCGCCGGACGGCGGATCGACGCCGGCGAGCTGGTGCTGGTGAGCTTCGCCGCCGCCAACACCGACCCGGCGCTGTCCGGTTCGCGGCAACTGCTCAGCAAGCGCGCCCACCTGGCGTGGAGCACCGGTCCGCACGGCTGCCCGGCGAAGGACCCGGCGCAGCTCATCACCATCGCGGCCATCGAGAACCTGCTCAACCAGCTACCGGACATCGAGCTGGCGGTGCCGGTGGACAGCCTCAGTTGGCGGCCCGGGCCCTTCAACCGCGCACTGGCCACGCTGCCGGCCCGGTTCACCCCGGTGCGGGAGCAGGTTCCGCAGCAGCCGCAGAACCGGCAGGCCACAGCCTCGCAGCAGGCACAGGGGAAGCAGAAGGGCGGCCTGTGGAGCTCCTTCCTGGCCTGGTGGAAGGTGTGATCCAGCCCTTTTTACGGCCGAAATGCATGCGTGACCCAGGTCACTGCGAGCATATGCCTGCATCCCACATGATCGTCAGACCGAAGGGGTAGTCACCAGGGCGAAAATCGTTGGCCAGGACCAAAGGAGTTGTTACCGTGCCTGCTGCCGCCGATCCCCCTGCCTCGTCGCGCACCGCTGTTTTACCCATACCCCGCGGGCTCGTCGATCATTCGGATATGTCGAACGTGTATTCCCCTCCCGATCGCAGGTGTCCACCGGGCGGCGCTCCACCTGCCGAACCCGCCCTTCGGGGCGGGTATCTTTTCGCCCGCCGTGAAGTGCTCCCGGCGCGCGCCGGCACGAGGGGCGGCGCATGGTGACCGGCGGCCGCTCCCCGATGTGCGACACCGTCGGCTCCAGCCTCGCCAGGCTGGAGCCGACGCAGCTCGGTGGTCTCGTCACCGACCAGCTCGCCCGGCTGTGCGACGTCGCGCGGCTGGACCGCACCGACACCGAGACCTACGTCCAGACCCTCGCCACCAGCCTCGGCACCGCCGCGGAACGGTCGTTGGCGCTGCCACCGACCACGGCCACCCTGCTCTCCGACGACCACACGCCGGTGGAGTACTCGCTGGCCTTCCTGCCCGGCGCCACGCCCGCGCTGCGCGTCCTGGTCGAACCCGGCTGGGACAGCGGCGACCTGGCGGAGAACGGCCGGGCCGGACTGCGGGCGATCCGCGCGATGGCCGACCGCTGGAACTTCTCCACCGACCAACTCGACCTGCTGGAAGACCTGTTCTTCCCCGTCGCACCCGCCGGGCCGTTCGCCCTGTGGTGCGCGCTGGAACTGCGTCCGGGCGGCGTGCCCGGCGTGAAGGTCTACCTCAACCCGGCCGCGCGCGGCCGGGACCGGCGGGCGGAGACCCTGCGCGAGGCGCTCGACCGCCTCGGCCACCGGCAGGCGTTCGCGGCGCTCCCGCCGGCCGACGACTACCCCTTCCTCGCCCTCGACCTCGGCGAGTGGGCGGCTCCGCGGGTGAAGGTGTACTGCACCCACGAGAGCCTGTCCGCCCAGGAGGCGGGCGAGTACTCCCGCCTCGCGGCCGCCGACGGCCGGGACCAGACCACGGACTTCTTCCACGCCGTCGCCGGCACGGACGCCGGCGGCACCGGGCAGCCGTCCACCCGGCGCGCGCTGACCTGCCACTCCTTCACCGACACCGTGACCGGCCGCCCCAGCGGCTTCACCCTGCACATGCCCGTCCGCAGCTACGTCGAGCACGACGGCCGGGCCCGCGACCGGGCGGCGGACGTGCTGCGCCGCTACGGCATGGACAACGATGCCCTCGACCGGGCGCTCGCCGCGGTGACCCCCCGCCCCCTGGACGACGGCGTGGGGCTCGTCGCCTATGTGGCGCTGGTGCACCAGTTGGGCCGGGACCCGCGGGTCACCGTCTACGTCTCCTCCGAGGCGTACGCGGTGCAGCCGCCCCGCACCGCGCTGGCCACCGGGCCCGGGATCGGACGCTGATCGGCCGGAACCCCCCGCGCACCACCCGCGCACCACTCGCGCACCACCCCGCGCGACCCGAGGAACCTTCGCACGACGGAAGTTCGCACGACCGAAAGACAGGAGCAGCGGTCCTCATGGAGCCTTACCGGATCAAGGTAGTGGAGCCCATCCCCGTCACCACGCGGCAGCAGCGCGAGGAGGCGCTGAAGCGGGTGCACTACAACCTGTTCGACCTGCGGGCGGAGGAGGTGACCATCGACCTGCTGACCGACTCCGGGACCGGCGCGCTGTCGGCCGCGCAGCAGGCCGCGGGCATGGCGGGCGACGAGTCGTACTCGGGTTCGCGCTCCTTCTACCGCTTCCACGAGACCGTCACCGAGCTGACCGGCTACTCCCACATCCTCCCGGCCCACCAGGGCCGCGCGGCCGAGCGCGTGCTGTTCAACACGCTGCTCGAACCCGGCAAGCTGGTGCTGGCCAACACGCACTTCGACACCACGCGGGCCAATGTCGAGCTGTCCGGCGCCGAGGCACGCGACCTGCCGTGTCCCGAGGCGCGGGACCTGGACAGCACGCACCCGTTCAAGGGCAACATCGACCTGGAGGAGCTGCGCCGCACGCTCACCGGGCCGGACGGCTCGCGGGTCGCGGTGGTGCTGCTCACCATCACCAACAACGGGGGCGGCGGGCAGCCCGTCTCCATGGAGAACATCAAGCAGACCTCGGCGCTGTGCCGCGCGCACGGGGTGCCGTTCTTCCTCGACGCGGCCCGGTTCGCCGAGAACGCGTGGCTGGTCACCCGGCACGAGCCCGGCTACCAGGACCGCACCCCGCGGCAGGTCGCCGAGGAGGCGTTCCGGCTCACCGACGGCTGCGTGATGAGCGCCAAGAAGGACGGCATCGTCCACATCGGCGGCTTCATCGGCCTCAACGACGGCGAACTCGCCCAGCGGTGCGAGCTGCTGCTCATCGCCACCGAGGGCTTCGCCACCTACGGCGGCCTGGCCGGCCGCGACCTCGACATGATGGCCCAGGGCCTCAAGGAGGTCACCGAGCCGTCCTACCTCGCCGAGCGGGCCGACATCGCCACCCACCTGGCGAACCGGGTGCGCTCGGCGGGCGTGGACATCCTCGAACCGCCCGGCCTGCACGCGCTCTACCTCAACGCGGGCCGGCTGTTCCCGCACATCCCCGCGCACCACTACCCGGGCCACGCGCTGGCCTGCCAGCTCTACCTCGAAGGGGGCATCCGCTCCGCGGAGCTGGGCTCCCTCTACCTCGGCGAGGAGGACGAGGAGGGCAACCCGACCAAGAGCGCGCCCTACGAGCTGGTCCGGCTCGCCCTGCCGCGCCGCGTCTACACGCGCAGCCACTACGACCACGTCGGCGAGACGCTGGAGAAGATCGTCAAGAACGCCGGCAGCGTCCACGGGTTCAGGATCACCGAGCAGTCCCCGATCCTGCGGCACTTCCGGGCGACGCTCGTGCCGGTTCCGGTCACCGGCTGAGCCGGACGCACTCCGTACCGCCGCCGGCCGCGGCCCGGGCCCGAGGAGGGACCGGGCCGCGGCCGTGTACGCCTCCGGCGCGGCGGGTCTCCCGCGCGCGGCCTCCTCCGCCGCGCCGGGCCGCAGGACGGCGGGGTGCGCACGGAGCGTGCCCGGACGGCCTGCCTGTGTGACGGGGCAACGCCTCGGCCCGGTCCCGGCGGACCGCGCGGCCCTACAGTCGTCGGGGACCACGACGCCAGAACGCCGCGCCCGGCGCGGTGAGTTGAGGAGGAACCCGGTGCCATCGCCCTGTGACCCCCAGTACGCCCCGGTGGGCGACGTGGGTACGGCCCTGCTGATGGTCGACTCCCGGCTCAAGGCCGTCCACGACGGCAGCGCCGAGGAGGACCCCCGGCAGCGGCAGTTGATCGACCAGTTCACCGCGTCGATGAGCCCCGAGGAGGCCGACGACGTGCTGGACGGGGCCTGCACGCTCGTCTACCTGTACGCCCGGTGGCTGACCGCGGCCTACGAGGACCACGGCAAGGACGTCGTCGAGTACGTCGTGCCCGACCTCGTCGCCACGATGCGGCAGATGCCCCGGAGTATCCGCCCCGAGGCGATTCCCACCATGGCCGGCATGGTGATCGCCGCCGCGGGCGGTCTGGGCCCGGGCCTGTGGCGCAAGCAGTACGGCTACTGGACCGAGAGCGAGATGACCCCGCTGGAGGTCACCGCCTTCCTCCTCGCCGAGCGGATCAACCACCTGACCGACGACCGCCAGTTCGCCACGCGCCTGATCAGCAACGCCCTGAGCAGTGCGGCCCAGGACTGATCCCGCGCCGCTGACCGCCCGGGCCTGATCCCGTGCCCGCCCCCGGCCCCGGGCCTGATCCCGTGCCCGCGGTCGCGTCCCGTGCCCTCGGCCCCGCGCGCGCCCCTGACCCGGCCCCTGACCCGGCGTCCGGGCCCGACCCCGCGTCCGGGCCGCGCGCTCTCGGCGGGTTCGCTCACTTTGGGGTGGGCGGGGTGCGCGGGGAGCCGGACGGGCGCGGCCAGGCCGCCTCGCGCAGCAGGCGCAGGCCGTTGAGCCCGACCACGACGGTGGATCCCTCGTGGCCGGCGACGCCGAGCGGCAGCGGGAGGCTGCCGGCCAGGTCCCAGACCACCAGCCCGGTGATGAACACCGCGGCGACGGCCAGGTTCTGGAGCACGAGCCGGCGCGCGGCCCGGGACAGCCGCACCACGGACGGGATCGCGGTGAGTTCGTCGCGCACCACGACCGCGTCCGCGGTCTCCAGCGCGAGGTCGGACCCGGCCTTCCCCATCGCGACGCCCGAGTGGGCGACGGCCAGGGCGGGGGCGTCGTTGACGCCGTCGCCGACCACCAGCACCTTCCGTCCGGCCGCCGCCAACTCCCGTACCGCGTCGACCTTGTCCTGCGGCAGCAGTCCGGCGCGCACGTCGGTGATGCCGACCTCGGCGGCCAGGCGGGCCGCCGCGCGCGGGTTGTCGCCGGTGACCAGCAGGGGCGTACCGCCGGCCAGTTCGCCGAGCGCGCGGACGGCCGCGGCGGCCTCGTCGCGCAGCCGGTCGGCGATGCCGAGCACGCCCAGCGGTACCCCGTCGGCGACGACCACCACGGCGGTACGGCCCTCCGCCTCCAGCCGGGCGGCCTCCGCCCGCGCGGCGTCGACGGCGGCGCGTGCCCCGACGGCGGGGCCGCCGTGCGCGACGGCGGTGGGTTGCGCGACCTCGGTGGATCGCCCGACCGCGTCCGCCCGGACGTCCGCCCCGCGCGGGACGGACGCCGCGTCGGCGAGCAGGCGGGCCGGGCTGCCGACCTGGACGGTGCGGCCCGCCACGGTGCCGCTCACCCCGGCGCCGGGCGTGTAGTCGAAGCCCTCCACCGGCGGGAGGTCGAGGCCCCGCTGCCGTGCGGCGTCCACCACCGCGCGGGCCAGCGGGTGTTCGCTGGGGTGCTCGACCGCCGCCGCCAGCCGCAGCACCGCGTCCTGGCCGCCCGCGCCGGCGGCGGCCGTCGCGAGGACGCCGGTCACGCGCGGGGTGCCCTCGGTCAGCGTGCCGGTCTTGTCCAGCGCGACCGCGTCGACCTGTCCGAGGCGCTCCATCACCACCGCGGACTTGACCAGGACGCCGTGCCGTCCGGCGTTGGCGATGGCGGACAGCAGCGGCGGCATGGTGGAGAGCACCACCGCGCAGGGCGACGCCACGATCATGAACGTCATCGCCCGCAGCAGCGCCGGCCGGAGTGCCTCGCCCAGGAGCAGCGGGAGGGCGAACACGGCGAGCGTGGCGGCCACCATCCCGATCGAGTACCGCTGCTCGATCCGCTCGATGAACAACTGGGTCGGGGCCTTCGTACCGGACGCCTCCTCGACCATCCGCACGATCCGGGCGATCACCGAGTCCGCCGGGTCCCGCGCCACGCGTACGCGCAGGGCGCCGGTGCCGTTGACGGTGCCGGCGAACACCTCGTCGCCGGCCTCCTTGACCACCGGCAGCGCCTCGCCGGTGATGCCGGCCTGGTCGACGTCGCTCGCGCCGTCCAGCACCTCGCCGTCGGCGCCGATCCGCTCCCCGGGCCGGACCAGGACCACGTCCCCGACCGCCAGGCGCTCGGTGTGGACGACCTCCTCGCCGCCGCCGGGAAGCAGCCGGGTGGCGGTGGCCGGGGCGAGGTCGAGCAGCCCGCGCACGGAGTCCGCCGTGCGGGCGGTGGCGACGGCCTCCAGCGCGCCGGAGGTGGCGAAGATGACGATCAGCAGCGCGCCGTCGAGCACCTGGCCGATCGCGGCGGCGCCCAGCGCGGCGACCACCATGAGCAGGTCCACGTCCAGCGTCCGGTCGCGCAGCGCCTTGAGCCCCTCCCAGCCCGGTTCCCAGCCGCCGGTGGCGTAGGTCGCGGCGAACAGCGTGCCCCCCAGCCAGGCCGGCCCGCCGGACAGGTGGAGGGGCAGGGCGAGCAGGAAGGACACCACGGCCGCGAGCGCCCACCGGGCCTCGGGCAGCGCCAGCACGCGGGTGCGCCGCCGGGGCGGCGCGGTCGGCCGCGGACCGCTCGCGGGCGGCGCGGACCGCTGGACCAGGGCAGGAGGCACGGAAGACCGACCCTTCGAGGCGAGCCCGTCACGGGCGGAGGAGGTGGACGGCGTACGACGGAGGCGGGACGGACGGGCCCGTGACCGGTCGGCACGCCACGGGCCCGGGAGACCGGGCCGGACGCCTTCCGTATGGTACATGAACATCTGAAGAGTTCTTCAAGTGTCATCGTTATGATGGTGCCATGGGCCACGGACGCGTCACCAAGGACAGCGGCGCCACCACGCGCGAGCGCCTCGACGCGGTCGGCACCGCGGACGTCGCCGCCACCCTCCAGGCACTCGCGACGCCCTCCCGGCTGCACATCCTGGCCCGCCTCCAGGAAGGGCCGTGCTCGGTGGGCGACCTCGCCGAGGCCGTCGGCATGGAAGCGTCGGCCTGCTCCCACCAGTTGCGCCTGCTCCGCAACCTCGGGCTCGTGGCCGGCGAGCGGAACGGCCGCTCGATCATCTACGCGCTCTACGACGACCACGTCGCCGAACTCCTCGACCAGGCGCTCTACCACGTGGAGCACCTCCGCCTCGGGGTCCGCGACGTGCCCGCGGACGCGGCGCTCCCCGCGTCCGCCGACTGACCCGCCGGCCTGCCGGCCAGGCGCCCGCCCGGCTGTGGGCCGTCCCTTCCGCGCGGCCCGTCCCACCCGTCACGGGCGCACCACCCCGCCGCCGGGGGAGGCGTGCGGACGGCCTTCCGACACCGGCCGTTCGCCTTCCGTACGCCCGGGCATCCGCCCGCGATGGCAGCTTCCCCGTCATGGACACTCCTCGCATGGGCATCGGCGCCGAGCTCGCCGGGAAACTGAGCATGGCGGAACAGCACGAGTACCTGCGGTCCCGGCTGAGCCGGCGGCGGCTGGTGCTGGGCGGCGCGGTCGCGGCGGGCACCGTCGCCGCGTCCGGGCTGCTCGGCCAGAGCGCGAGCGCCGCGGCACCGACCCTGGTGGGCCGCCCGGCCACCGGGCACGGCGTGGACGGCGCGCTGGTCGCCCCGTTCGGCCGGCACCTCCAGTACGGGGCCGACCCGCGTACGCAGTTCACCGTCTCCTGGCAGGTGCCCCTCGCGGTCACCAGGCCGTTCGTCCGCTACGGCCTCAAGCCGTGGGCGCTGAGCCACAAGATCCAGGCGGAGGTGCGGGACCTGCACACGCCGCAACTGCCCGGCAGCAGCCTGCCCGCGGTCGACCAGTACTACCAGCACGTCACGCTGACCGGCCTGCACCCGGGCACGACGTATTACTACGGGGTGGGCCACGACGGGTTCGACCCGGCCGACGCCGCGGCCTTCGCCACGATCGGCTCGTTCACCACCGCGCCGTCCGGCAGCGAGCGGTTCACCTTCACCGCGTTCGGCGACCAGGGCGTGAGCTACCACGCGCTCGCCAACGACTCGCTGATCCTGGGCCGCAACCCCTCCTTCCACCTGCACGCCGGCGACATCTGCTACGCCGACCCCGACGGCAACGGCACGTCCGCGGACTCCGGCGACTACGACGCGCGGACCTGGGACCAGTTCCTCGGCCAGACCGAGTCGGTGGCCTCCCGGGTGCCGTGGATGGTCACCACCGGCAACCACGACATGGAGGCGTGGTACTCGCCCAACGGCTACGGCGGCCAGGAGGCGCGCTGGACCCTCCCGGCCAACGGCCCCCGCCCGGCCAACCAGCCCGGCGCTTACTCCTTCGTGTACGGCAACACCGCGGTCGTCGCCCTCGACGCGAACGACGTGTCGTACGAGATCCCGGCGAACTACGGCATCAGCGGCGGCGGGCAGACCGCCTGGCTGGACCACACCCTGGCCGCCTACCGCAAGCAGCGCGGCATCGACTTCCTGGTGGTCTTCTTCCACCACTGCGCCTACTCCACCACCAACCAGCACGCCTCCGAGGGCGGGGTGCGCGACGTCTGGGTGCCGCTGTTCGAGAAGTACCAGGTGGACCTGGTGATCAACGGCCACAACCACGTCTACGAGCGCACCGACGCGATCCGGGCCGGCTCGGTGTCGAAGTCCCTGCCGATCGGCGCGACCGTCCGTCCGGCCACCGACGGCGTCGTCTACGTGACCGCGGGCGGCGCGGGCAAGAGCCTGTACTCCTTCCCGGTCCCCGACTCCTACGAGGGCCACGTCCAGGACCTCGACTCGGTGCCCACCTACTACCAGGCCAAGGGCGGCCACGTCGCCGAGACCGTGCACTGGTCGCGGGTGCGCTACACCGGCTACTCGTTCCTGTCCGTCGACGTCCAACCCGCCCACGCCGGGGGCGAGTCGACGCTGACGGTCTCCGCGATCGCGGAGAGCGGCGAGCGCATCGACCACTTCACGGTGGCCCGCCGGGCGTAGCGGCCCGTCCCGTCCGGGGGTGCCGCACCGCCACCGGTGCGGCACCCCCGTCGCACGTCAGCGCACCGAGAGGGCCACCAGGCGCGCGCCGCCGTGGTCGGCGGCGTCCGTCGCCAGGGCGACGTAGCGGGCGGTGGCCCCGACGGCGAGCTGCCGGCGCGGCCCGGACCCGGACAGGGTGCCCGCGGCGCGGTAGCTCACGCCGTCGTCGCTGACCTCCACCCGGCCGACGGGCACGCGGCCGCCGGTCCACTCGGCGCTGACCTGCGTGAACGCCACCGACGCGCCGAGGTCCACCACCATCCGCCCCTTCGGGCCGGGCGTCCACGCGGTGTGCGGGTCGCCGTCCACGGCCGTCCGCGGGTCGGACATCCCCGCGGGCAGCGGGTCGGTCGGGAAGACGGTCCGGCCCAGCGCCAGGTCGTCCAGCGGGAAGGCGGTGGCCCCGGCCAACCGGACGGTGGCGGTGCCGCGGACGGTCGCCACCGCGCTGCGCCCCTGGCCGGTCACCCGCACCTGGCCGGACGCCCCGGACAGCCGCACCGTGGCGCCGTCGACCACCTCGGCGACCAGGCCGGACGGCAGCCGGCGGCCGGAGAGCGGTTCCAGGGTGAGGCGCGGGGCGAGGAGCTCCGCCGAGGCGGCGTCGAGCCGGACCTCCAGCGAGGTCCCGTCGGAGGTGACCGTCTGCCGGCCGTCGAACAGCACCCGTCCGGTGCCGGCGGACGGCACCGCGACCGTGGTGGACACCGCCGAGCCGGTCAGGTTGAACAGGCTGAGGTGGTCCTCGGTCAGGGCCGCCCGCACGCCGTCGGCCGCCGGCCGCGGCACCGGCCGCCCCGCCAGGGCGCGCAGGGTGCCGGCCGAGGCGCCGGGCAGCCCCTCGACCAGCAGCGGCGCGGACGGGCCGTCGGCGAGCACCACGGTGTCCCCGTAGACCGACAGCGGCAGCGCCGAGCCGCGCACCACCAACCCGGCCCGGCCGTCCACGTCGAGCCAGCCGCCGGTGCTGGTCAGGTCCGGGGTGGGCCAGGACGCCAGGTCGGTCCAGGTCTGCCCGTCGGAGGAGCCCTGGACGAGGTACTTCCGTCCGGCGGCCGCCTCCCAGCGGATGGTGACCCGGTCCACCGCCTCGGCGGAACCGAGGTCCACCTGGAGCCAGCTGTCGGCCCGCAGCCGGTCGGCCCGGGAGACCGCCCACCGGGTGGTGGTGCTGCCGTCCACGGCCAGCGGGGCGCCCAGTCCGGTGTCGGAGGAGGACGCGGTGGCGGTGCCGCCCTGGGCGAGGTCGGCGCCGCCGGCGCCGTCCCGGGCCTCGAACTCGTAGACCGAGTAGCCGTAGGTGGGGTCGCCCTGGACGCCCTGCATGCGCAGGTAGCGGACCTCGGTGCGGGGGAAGGCCAGTTGGTCCACCCGGCCGCCGGCGGTCCCGCCGTCGCCGTCGGCGGCCGCCACGGTGTGGCTGCCCTCGGCGTACCGGTAGGTGCGCGAGCCGGTGAGGCCGGGCATGCCCGGCATGGTGAGGTTGTAGACCTCCAGGTGGCCCTCGCCCGCGCCGGTCCCGGTGGTGGCGTAGACGACCGCGCCGGACGGCAGGGTGGTGAGGCCGGCGCGGCCGGCGGACCCGAGGTCCAGCACGGTCGCGCTGCCGTCGAAGCCGTCGCGCACGGCCTGGTAGACCCGCACCCGGCGGCCGGCGACGGTCCCGGTGACCGCCGGCAGGAACACCGCGGTGGCGGCGCTGAGCTTGAACAGCCAGTCGTCGTGGGCCGGCTGCCAGGGGAACTTCACGAACCCGGCCTTGCTCACCGCCCCCGCCCAGGCGCCGGACGACTGGTGCGAGACCAGCCCCGGGCCGGCGCCGAAGTCCATGACACCGGACGCCTGCCGGAAGAACTCCGCCTCCGACAGCGCCCGCACGGTCCGTCCCGAGCGCGCCGCCCACAGGTGGAGCAGGTAGCTGATGGCGACCTCGGCGCGGGCCTCCGGCTCGTACTTCGGCTCGCCGGAGAACTTCGCCAGCCGGTACTGCGGCGGGTACGCCTGGTACGCCTCCAGCCGTTCGGCCATGGCCTGTTCGGCCCGGGCGGCGGCGCGGTCGCCGATCACCTGGGCCTGGAACGCCAGCGGGATGACGTCCCGCCCGTACAGGTGCTCCCGGTCGTTGATCATCGGCATGAACGGCTCGCCCGCGTCGCTCATCACGTTGAGGATGCTGCGCCACAGCGGGCCGGTGTTGGGCTGGTCGGTGACCACCTGCGGCAGCGCGTGTCCCGCGGTCAGGTAGTGGATCGCGGTGCGGGCGGAGGTGCGCCACACCTCCTCCTGGTAGTGCGGCTCGAAGGAGCCGTGGTTCTCCACGAGGAAGGTGTCCCACAGGTTGTGCCCGGTGTTGGCGCTGACCGCGGTCCCGTCCACCGTCGCCGGGTTGGCCAGGTCCGCCGCCGGCAGGCCCGTCTCGTTCCGCGACCAGGCCCGGTAGGACGCCAGCCAGTCCGGGTACCGCGGGTCGTCCTGCGCCCAGACCAGCGCGGGCACCAGCGACTGGGCGTAGACGCCCATCTCGTCGACCTTGGTGTCGCCCTGCCAGCCGCCCTTCAGCCCGTTGGGGGTCCAGGGGGAGGACAGCGGGTCGTCGCCGGTGCCGAGCGAGGTGGTGTACGCGGCCTGGTCGCGGATCAGCGAGTCGACGAGTCCCCGCGTGGCGGTGTCGAGGTCGTTCCACAGCAGTCGGGCGGCGAGCGCGAAGTACAACTGGAAGGTGGTGTCGAAGAAGAGCGTCCTGCCCCACTCGGTGCCGCCGTTGTTGCGGTTGGAGGCGGCGAAGTGCGCGATCGAGGCGACGGTCCGGTCCTTCAGCGTGGCCGCGTCGATGCCGGCCTTGTCGGCGTCGTAGCTGCCGTGGGTGAGCAGGACCGCGTTGCCGAGGACGACGGCGAAGCCGAAGTCGGTGGCGGTGTAGTAGCCCTTGGCCGCGTCCCACTGGGTCTCCGACCAGCGGGTGTGGTCGAGCAGGACCCGGTAGTAGGTGTCGGCCACCGGGTCGGGGGCCGCCGCGCCGCCGGCGTGCCCGGCGGTGGAGGAGGAGCCCTCGGCGGACGCGGTGCCCTCGGCGGACGCGGTGCCCTCGGCGAGCACGGTGGGAAGGGCGGCCAGGGCGGCCGAGGCGCCGAGCAACTGGACGAACCGGCGCCGATCGACGGGCGGAGGAGGTACTGGGGACACGTGCGACGCCTCTCGTGGATCTGGTGGGACGGGGTGGATCTGGTCGGGCCGTGGATCTGGTCGGACGAACAGGCCGGGGGAGGACGCGGTGCGGGGCAGGCCGGGAGGGCGGGGGTATGCCGGGACGGCGGGGGAGGCGCGGGGGAGCGCCGGGCGGCGCTCCCCCGCGCCGGGTCACCCGGCGGCGGGTGTGCCGTCCAGCGCGGTGGCGAAGACGTGGAGGTCCTTGTCGGTGGGCAGGGTGATCGACGCGACGACCCGGTCCGGGTCGACGGGGATGCTCTGCTCGTCGACGTGGAAGGCGTGCTCCTGGGCCCCGAGCGCCTGGTTGCGGTAGGTCATCGCGGCGACCTCGGTGTTCCCGGTGCCCGGCGCGTTGCCCCAGTCCGACTGCGCCAGCGTCGCGGTGCCGCTGCTGCCGTCGGTGTAGTGGACGGTCACGGTGCCGGAGTGGGCGCCGTCCGTGGCCGCGCCGAGGAAGCCGATCCGGGTGGCGCCGGAGCGGTGCGGCATCAGGACGGTCTGGCCGAGCGCCCGCACGTTGTCGTCGTTGCACGGCTGCGCCTGCGGCCAGGTGAAGGCCAGTCCGTCGACGTCCACCCGGGCGCCCGGGGTGAGCGGGTGCGGTGCGGCCGTCCCGAGCGCGTCCGCCGAGTAGGTGTCGGTGCCGTTGTCGAGCGCGCCGCACCCGCGGTTGGTGTCCGGGGAGATACCCACGTCGTTGTAGTAGTCCGACAGCGCGTCCGTGGCCGCGACGGTGAACTGCCCGGTGCCGGACGTCCCGCCGCCCGGCCCGGTCACCACCGCGACGCTCGCCACGCTGCCGGGTTCGACCCGCCAGATGTTCCCCGGCCCCGAGGACGTCGAGACCGCCGGGCCGCTCGGCTTCGGCACCGTGAAGGTGACGGAGGTGTCCGACCAGTGGTCGATCGTGAGGGTGCCGAGGTCGCCCGCGCCGCCCCAGTGCACGCCGGCGTCGGACAGCAGCAGGTGCCGGCCCTGCGGGGAGGAGCCGAAGCCCTTGCCGGTGACGGTGACCCGCTGGCCGGGCGCGGCCTGCGCGGGTGCGACGCCGGTGATCGTCGCGGGCCGGGCCGGGGCGTCGGTGAGCGCGATGTCGTCGACGTAGCCGCGGTAACCGCCGCTGCTCGCCGGTTGGTCGTAGCCCAGGTCGATGCGGACGATCTTCCTGCCCGCGGCGGCCTTCCCGATGTCCACGCTGACCCGGTTCCACTGGTCGGCCTTCAGCGTGCCGCACTGCGACGCCGGGGTGAGCGGCGACCCGCGCAGGCCGTGCAGCGTGCTGCCGTCGGAGAAGACGAGGTCGGGCGCCACGCAGGTGCTGTTGTCGCCGCTGACGCCGGGCGCGGCGGAGCCGGCGGCCTGCGGGTAGATCCAGTAGCTGAGCGTGGTGTCCCGGCCGGTGCGCACCGGCCGGTCCGCCAGGTCGAACAGCCGCATGGAGGCGTGGTCGTCGGCCGCGCCGGTGGCCTGGCCGGAGTACATCAGCGCGTTGGTGCCGTCGTGGTCGACCACCTGGCGCGCGCTGGCCTCCGGGCCGGAGGCGCCGGGGTACGCGGTGACGCCGGCGATCCCGCCGCCGGCGGCGGAGGTGTCGACGCCGTCGACCCAGTCCGGCGCGGGCTGCCCGTGTTCGAAGCCGGTGCTGAACAGGGTCCCGGCCGAGGGCGCCGGCTGCGGCCGGCGCAGCCCCGCGGTGGCGAGCGCGGTGACGGTGTCACCGCCGCCGTAGTACATCATCCACTTTCCGTCGTGGAAGAAGACGCTGTTCGTCCACGCGGTCTTCGGGGTCTGGCCGTTCCACTCGTACGGCACGTCCGGGGTCGGGGTGAGCACCGCGTCGCTGAGCTGGTGGAGCATCACCGTCGGGTCCTGGCCGGAGAACTCCTCCTCGCTGATCGCGTAGAACCAGCGGCCGTTGGCCATCAGCGTCCCGGCGGTGAACACCACGATGTCCTGGTGGGCGGGCCGGCCCACCACGGTTCGGTAGTCGGTGACCGCCACGGAGACCTCGTACGGCTGCCAGCCCTTGGGGTAGTGGACGTCGAGCGGGTCGGCCGTGCGCGGGGTGGTGCTGCCCTCGGCGTGCCAGGTGCGCAGGTCCGAGGAGTAGGCGATGTCCGTGCCGGTGTCGCCCTGGCCGAAGTACATGACGTACTCGCCGTTCACCTTCCGCGGCGTCCCGTCGGAGTCGGTGACCACCGCCGCGTCCTTGTTGTTCCCGCCGGCGGGCTCCACCGTCCACGGGGTGCTCCAGTGGACCCCGTCGGTCGAGGTGGACTCGGCGATGTCGTACGAGCCGTAGCAACTGCCGTCCGCCTTGGGGTGCACGGCGGTGAAGAAGGAGTAGTAGGTGCCGTGGAGTTCGAACAGGCGCGGGTCCTCCAGCCCGCACTTGTCCTGCTGCCCGGCCAGGCCGAAGTCGATCACCGGGTTCTGCGCGGTGTCCTCGGTGAAGTGCACGCCGTCGGTGCCGGAGGCGTAGCCGATCTGCGACGGGCCGCCGTCGGTGCCCTGCGCGCGGTAGAGCATCCGGTACCGGCCGCCGCGGTCGATCACGCCCGGGTTGTACAGGTCGGCGGCCTCGTAGCCGCTGCCGCTCGGCGTCATCAGGGGGTTGTGCGCGCTGCGGGTGAACGGGCCGATGGCCCAGTCGGGGATGTTCGCCGCGGTGTAGCTCGCGTCCTCCGCCGCGCTGGCGGGGGGCGCGGCCGCGTCGGCCGCGTGCCCGGGCGGCGGGGCGGCGCCCGCCGCCGACGCCGTCGCGGTGGGCGCCGCGCCGAGCGCGGCCCCGAGCGACAGGGCGAGCGCGCCCGACGCGAGCAGCCGCGCCACCGCGCGCCCCCGCCGGGCCCGCCGCGCCGCGGGCGCGTCCGGCCTCCCCCGAAGGTGCGCGGCGAACTGGCGAATACCGACCATCGTCCCAACCTCTCAACTCGACGCGAAAAGCCTCGAACGGGTCTTCACAGCACGCTTCGCGGCGGCGGGCCACCATCTGACAACGTTGTCGCCCGCACCATTCCACTGCGGATCGGCAGCGTCAAGGGGTGCGGCGGGTCGGCCGTTCCGCCGCGCGGGGCCCGCCCGGCCGGCGCCGCGGACCCCGCGCGCGCAACAGGGCCGCGCGGCGGCCGAGTTGCTCCGGCCACCGGTCGGCGCGGCGGTGCCGTCGCCGGTCAGCCCTTCAGACCGGTCTGGGCGAGGCCCTCGACGAAGTGCCGCTGGGCGGCGACGAAGACGGCCAGTACCGGCACGACCGTGGTCACGGAGGCCGCGAGCTGGACGTTCCACAGGTGGGTCCCGTACGCGTCGGTGTACTGGGTGAGCGCCACCGGCAGCGTGTAGTTGCGCTTGTCGGTCTCGTAGACCAGCGGCTCCAGGTACATGTTCCAGCTGTTGAGGAAGGTGAAGATCGCCACCGACGCCAGTGCCGGCCGGGCGAGCGGCAGCGCCACCCGGAAGTACAGACCGAACCGGTTCAGGCCGTCCATCCGGCCGGCGTCCTCCAGCTCGTCGGGGACGGCCAGGAAGAACTGCCGCATCACGAAGGTGCCGAGCACGCTCGGCGCCCCCAGGACCGGGATGACGATCAGCGGCCAGTGGGTGTTGGTCAGCCCCAGCCGGTCGACCATCTTGAACAGCGGGATGATGGTGACCTCGGTCGGGATCAGCAGGCCGCTGAGGATCAGCGGGAAGAGCACCTTGTTGCCGCGGAACGGGATGCGGGCGAAGGCGTACCCCGACAGCGACGCGACCACCATCGTGCCCGCCGTGACGAGCACCGCGATGTAGAGGCTGTTCAGGTACTGGTGGGCCAGCGGGTAGTGCGCGAACGCCGTCCGGTAGTTGGACCACTGCGGGTGCAGCGGAAGCAGCTTCGGCGGATAGCCGAGCACCTCGTTCTCCGGCAGCAGCGAGGAGGTGATCATCCACCACGTCGGGAACACGAAGGGGATCGCCAGCAGCACCATCAGCGCGTACAGCAGCGGCTTCCGCCACCGGCCGCCGCGCCGGGCCGGTGGCCGCGGTGCCGCGGCCGCGTCCCGCGGCGCGACCGGTCGGCGGGCGGCTGTCTCAAGACTCATGGAACACCCACTTCCTGCGCAGGCGCCACTGGATCGCGGTGAGCACCAGGATGATCGCGAACAGGACGACGGCGACGGCGCTGCCGTATCCGAAGTCGTGGTTGTCGAAGGCCTGCTGGTAGAAGAAGTACACGAGGACGTTGGTGTGGTTGTCCGGGCCGCCCCCGGTGAGGATCTGGATCTGCGCGAACACCTGGAGGGAGCCGCTGACCGTCACGATCGTGGTCAGCAGCGTGGTGGGGCTGATCATCGGCAGCACCACCGAGCGGAACCGGCGCCACGCCCCCGCGCCGTCGATCTCGGCGGCCTCCAGCAGCGAGCGCGGGACGCCCTGGAGCGCCGCGAGGAACAGCACCATGTTGAGCCCGACGTTCTTGAAGACCTGCACGACCACCACCGACACCAGCGCCGAGTCGTCGCCGCGCAGCCAGTTGGGGCCGTGCACGCCGACCACGTGCAGCAGTGAGTTGATGCCGCCGTTGTTCTGCAACAGGAAGTTCCAGGTGATGGTCCACGCCACCAGCGAGACCACGACGGGCGAGAAGAAGAGCGTCCGGAACAGCGTGGTGCCGCGCAGCCGCTGGTTCAGCAGCACGGCCAGCAGCAGCGCCAGACAGATGTTGATCACCACGAGTCCGAGGCAGAACAGCACCGTCGCCCGCGCCACCGCGGGCGTCGCCGGATCGTGGATCAACTGCGTGTAGTTCTTCGTGCCCGCGTACGTGGTCACGCCGGAGAGCACGTTGGAGTGGTGGAAGCTGTAGTAGACGACCGCGATCAGCGGGTAGAGGACGAAGGCGAGGAACCCGAGGGTCTGCGGCAGCACGAACAGCCAGCCGCTGAGGGTGTCCTGCCGCCGCAGCGTGCGGCGCCGCCCGGACCCGGCCCGCGGCCCGGACCCGGCCCGCGGCTCGGCTGTGCCCGCGCGTGCGCCTGTCACCGGTGTGTCGCTCATGGCGGTCACTCCGACAGGGCCGGCTTGATCGCCTTGCACACGCCCGCCAGCACGGAGTCGACGTTCGCCCCGGCCTTCCACATCGGGTCGAGCGCGTTCTGGACCAGGTTGGCGATCTTGGCGCTGTCCTCGTGGGACGGCAGGACGGCGCCGTCCTTGATGCCGTCGATCACCACGTCCTGCAACTGCTGCGCGGTGAACAGGGGGTTGGCCTTGGCCAGCGCGGCGGTGGTGAGCTGGCTGGTGCGGGCCGGCGGGAAGTAGCGGGCCAGCTTCGCGGAGTTGGCCGGGTCGGAGAAGTAGGCGAGGAAGTCGGCGGCCTGCTGCTTGTGCGCGCCCTTGGCCATGACGCCGATGCCGGCCTGCCCGATCACCTGCGACGCGCCGGCCGGGCCGGAGGGCAGCGGGACGATCCCCCAGTCGAACGGGTGGTCGGCCAGCAGCGTGGCACGGCTGATCTGGGTGACGGTCAGG